>JBBSTD010000012.1:0-78703 GCA_038236215.1 Cytophagales bacterium
AGGTCTGTAAGGTGGTCAGACCGGCCAGAAAACGAGTATCCGTGATCTGATTATAGCTCAGGTCTAAAGACTGTAAGGTGGTCAGACCGGCCAGAAAACTATAATCCGTGATCTGATTATTGCTCAGGTACAAGGTCTGTAAGGTGGTCAGACCGGCCAGAAAACTATAATCCGTGATCTGATTATAGCTCAGGTATAAGGTCTGTAAGGTGGTCAGACCGGCCAGAAAACTATAATCCGTGATCTGATTTCCGCTCAGGTTTAAGTTCTGTAAAGCCAGCAGATTTTTTAACCCGGATAAATTCGTTTTTTCACTGTCAAAACTATTTCGGGAGCCTTGATTTTCAGAATATACCCATCTGAACTGTTCGTCATAGTATCGATTGCCTAAATTAAGCCGTTTTAGCCAGGTACAGTCGAACAGCTCATCGGGTAATTTCTTAAGATCGCAATTGCACAGGTCCAGAAAAGGGTTCTGCGTTTGTTTGTTTTTTTGGATTAATTGACGGGCTAACTCACTCATGGCGTGGCTGTTTTACAGGGGTAAGGGGTAGAAACAAAACTAATTGCTTTTTTCGGCTAAAACCCGCAGATTCAGCATAATTTTGGCGTGGTGGCCGGTGCAGGCGGTTTCAATAGCCAAAGCCAGGAGATGATGCGCCCCGGTATAACTCACGTTGGATTTAACCAATGACATGCACACCCGGAAAAGCGGCACGTCGTTACCCGTTCCGCGCGGGCACATCCCGCACGCCAGTTCTCACCAAGCGGTGTTTTTAAAGGCGGCAAACCTTTTGCCCGTTTTGAGTACCTTGCCTGCCTGCCAACTGAAGACTGGCTCACTCCCTGATTTTTCCATGACTTTTTAGAGATTTTCTAATCACGTCACCCTCTCGCAACACACGGTCGAACACATTGCGGCTGTTATCCGGCAGAAACACGATGCGTTGCCTGGCCCCGGTGGACAACATCCCTTACAAGCAACCTCAAATTTTTTTTTCATTCGACCGCAAGTTCTGATTTAGTTTGGGGCCTAATACCTAAAGAAGACAATCAGGGTGAACGAAACCGTTGATGAAACCACCAGACTCGGCCAGCTACGGCAGGGACACGAACCCACTTTTCGGTGGCTCGTGGATACCTACCAAAAGCGGGTATTCCGAACGGCACTGGCCATCGTTACGTCGCCCGAAGAGGCCGAAGATGTGGCGCAGGAGGTGTTCATCGAGGTATTTCGAACCGTTGGTAATTTTCGTGGGGAAGCCAGTCTGTCCACCTGGCTCTACCGGCTAACCACGTCGAGGGCGTTAAAAAAAGAACGGGACCGCAAGCGTAAAAAACGATTTGCGTTTATGACGACGCTCTTTGGTGATGATGGTGAGGCCAGTCACGACCCGCCCGATTTCCAGACGCCCGAAACCACGCTGGAAACGAGCGAGCAGACGCGCCAAATTAGTCAGGCAGTGCAGGGGCTGGCCGAATCGCAGAAGATAGCATTCACCCTGCACTATCAGGAAGAACTATCGTACCAGGAAATAGCGGCTATCATGGAAACATCGGTGTCGGCAGTGGAATCGCTGCTGTTCCGCGCCCGGCAAACATTACGTAAAAAATTAACTCCTCTCAGGTCATGAATCAATCAACCAGTGAACCGAATGAGCCGGACCGGTGGGAAACCAGTTTCCGGCAATGGGGGCAGCGACCCCAACCCGAACCACGCCCGTTTTTTTATACCCGGCTACAGGCACGGCTCAATCAGTCGGTGGAGTCGGCCACGTGGCTGCCCTGGTGGCTGCGCCGACCCGCCTACGCCTATTCGGCGTTGTGTGTGCTGTTACTCCTCAATGTGGGGGTGGCCGCAACGGTCGCTAATACTCCTGCCACCGACGATGAACAGACGACGGTAGCCAGTGTTTTTCAGGATGATTATTCGGTAGATTCAATCCTTACGCCTTATGAATGACCCACGACGCACCCGGTTACTAACGGGCATTATCATCGCGCTGGTAGCCCTAAATGTTGGTTTGCTGGGCTGGATATGGGTACGATCCAACCGACCGGCACACCGACCGTTCCGAACCAGCCGTACTTTTCTGGCCGACACGCTTGGCTTGGATGCCCGGCAGAAAGAGAAACTGGCCGATTTGCAAACGGTGTATTTTAAGCAGGTGCGCCCCCGGCAGCGGCAACTTCGGCAGGAGCGGAAGACCTATTTCCGGCTGACCGATTCGGCGTTTACCGAAGCGCAGCGACGGGAGAAGGCGCTGGCCTTTCATCAGCAGTCGGCCGACGTGGAACTCATGACACTCGCTCACTTCGATAAAGTGGCGGCCATCTGCAACCCGAAACAACGGCAGTTGCTCAACCAGCTACTGAGTGAACTGCCGGGTCGGGCCACGGCGGGCGGTGCCTTCCGAATGCCGGGGCAGGGTGGGCGGGGGACCCGGGCGCGGGGAGAGCGTAGGCAAGCCATGGATTCGCTGAAATGATGTAATGATTGCACAGATAAAAAAAGGGGAGTCAAAAATGACTCTCCTTTTTTTGTAGCTCCTATGTGTTGACCCGGCTCCGTTGGCTAAAGCCCAACGGCAATATATGTAAAGTCCCTTTGGGACTGGCTTCATTAAGTACCGCCAGGACTTTTAACTTATTGCCGTTGGGCTTCAGCCAACGGAGCCGAGTCAACCCATACAAAGTCCCGTCGGGACTTTCAATCCATTGCCGTTGGGCTTTAGCCAACGGTAGCCAAAGAATCGGCTGTCAAAAATATTTTTCAAACCGACCGCAAGTTATTACCCGGCATGGGGCCTAAGTACATGAAAAGCCTTTAGCGACTCAATACTCAACCAAGATACAGCCATGAACACAACCGCAAAATACCTCGCATTAACCCTCACCCTGACGAGTGGTCTTTTACTGAGCAACAATCAAACGGCGCAGGCCCAGCATCAAAATCGCGACAATCGGAACAACGCCGTGGGTCGACAAAACGAGGCCCGGCAAACTGGCCGTCGGGATGTAGTTGTCCGGCAGCCGGTTCGTAAGGAAATCGTCGTTCGTCAGCCCGTGCGCAACACGGTAGTTGTTCGTCAGCCCGTCCGGACCACTGTCATTGCCCGCCCCGTTGCCCGGTCCCGGTACAGTGCGTTGCCCGCCTACCGCAGCCGCGTGGCGTTTGTTCCGACTGGAGCCAGGGTGTACCCACTGGGGGGCGTGTCGTACCGGTACCACAACGGCCTGTATTACCGGCCCATTGGTTCCTCCTTCGAGATTGTTGGCGCGCCCATCGGCTTCCGGCTGAATGTATTGCCCGTTGGGTACTCCCAGGTTATGGTTGGCCCCAACCCCTACTATTATTACTACGGAGCATTCTATCAGCCATTGCCCTATAACGCCGGTTATCAGGTCATTGCGCCCCCCGTGGGTGCCCGTATCCCAGAGTTACCCAATGGCTATGACCAGGTGTACATTGACGGAACACCGTACTACGTATTCGATGGTATTTATTACCGCGCCGTTACCGATGAACAAGGCTATACCTGGTTCGAGGTGGTAGGGAAGCGCTAGAATTTAGCCAACAAACTTGACCAGTAAACAACAAATCAATTTAAACCAGTAAACACAAAGCAACCATGAAAAAGACACTCATTGCCATCGCTGTTGCCTCGCTTTTCTACGTTTCTGACGCTATGGCGCAGACCGCTCCGGCAACCGGTAAACGGGCCAGAATGCAACAGGATAGTACACATCGGGGGGGAGACCGTGGCGGCCATAACTTCCGCGAGATGGAGAAGTTGACCGCTAAAGACCTGCCCGCTTCCACTACGTCGTTCATTAAAAGCAAGTACCCGAATGCCGAGATGAAGCGCATTGCCAAAAGCAAAGACAATCAGTATTTTGTTGTGCTGACCGAAACGGATAAGCCTCGGCACATGCTAATTGCCGATAGTAAAGGTACTATTCTGAAAGACCGCGAAATGCCCGCCCGTAAAGGTGGCCGCGGAGGTAAGAAACAAAGCTAAACCAGTACGCAGGGGGTGGCTGGTATTAAATCAGCTACCCTCTAACCTTTGATAAAGTTCAAAACTTTGTCAAAGGTGTGCGTCGATAATTGCCCGTTGACCAGTTCACCAAACCACTCCTCAACCTTATGAAAACCGAGAAAATATATCTCCTATATCTATTTCTGCTGCTGACAGCTACGGTTAGCTACGGCCAGTCGCTGAGCGGCACCGTGGTCGACACCAAAGGAGAAACCCTGATTGGTGTCACCGTCCGGCTCGCGAGTCTGCCCGATAGCAGTGGTCAGCGGGGTATGGTGACAGATGTTAACGGGCGATTTTTGTTTGAAAACTTGTCCGTAGGCGCGTACCGGCTTCAGGTATCGTACGTGGGATTTACCCCGAAATCGCAGACGGTACGGGTCGATACGGGCGAGGTGAAACCCCTGCGGATTGTGTTGGGCGAATCGGCCCGGCAGCTCCGCGAGGTAGTGGTAAAGGGGAAGATTGTGAGTGCCGAACAGAAAGGCGACACGCTTCAGTTGAACGCGGATGCCTATAAAGTAAACCGGGATGCCCAAGCCGAAGATCTGCTCAAAAAGATGCCGGGTGTCGATATGAGTGGGGGCGACATAAAGGTACAGGGCGAAACCGTCCGGGAAGTGCTGGTAGATGGTAAACCGTTTTTTGGTGACGATCCGACCATCGCCCTGAAAAATCTCCCCGCCGAAGTAATCGCCAAAATTGAAATTTTCGACCGCCAGAGCGACCAGTCGCAGTTTACGGGCGTAAACGACGGGAATACCACCAAAACCATCAACATCGTAACCCGACCTGATAAGCGAAACGGGCAGTTTGGCCGGGTGTATGGCGGAATGGGCACCAACGGGACGTATGCTGCCGGGGCCAGCGTGAACATCTTCAACGGCGACCAGCGGATTTCCATCATCGGGCAGAGTAACGACATCAACCAGCAGAATTTTTCGAGCCAGGATTTACTCGGTGTGCAAAGCAGCGGGGGTAATGGCGGTGGTGGTCGGGGAGGAGGGGGCCGGCGTGGGGGTGGCCGGGGTGGCTCCGGCGGAGGGGGCGGTGGGGCTACCGACAATTTCCTTATAGGCCAGCAAAATGGCATCAATACGACCAACGCGCTGGGTATTAACTACTCCGACAAGTGGGGCGAAAAGCTCACCGTGCGCGGTTCGTACTTCATGAACCAAACCCAGAACCGAAGCGAGCAGTCGTTACTGCGGAATTATTACCAGACCATCAACGATTCGACCCAGACCTACGGCGAACAGTCGACGGGTAGCAGTAATAACATCAACCACCGGCTCAATTTCCGGCTGGACTACGCGTTCGATAAGAATAATTCGCTGCTGATTACGCCCCGGCTGAGTTTTCAGACCAATAATTCCAACACGTTTACCAACAGCAATACGCAACTTGGCGACGCGTTGCTGAACCAGTCGACCAATACGTATACGGCCCGCAATCAGGGGTATACGTTCAACAATACCCTGCTGTTCCGGCACCGGTTCGAGACGAAGGGACGCACAATTTCGCTCAATATCAACACGGCCCTCAACGATAAAACGGGGCTGAGTACGCTGTCGTCGGTCAATGAATTTTTCCAGGCCGACACCACACGTCAGCTAATCGACCAGCGGACCAATACCACCTCGAACGGGTATCAGTTTTCGGCGGGGCTGAATTATACCGAACCGCTGGGCAAGGGCATCATGCAGTTTTCGTACAATGCCGGGCTGAATCACAGCAACTCTAACCGGCTCACCTACCGACTCAACCCGCTTTCGGACCAGTACGACCAACTGGATTCCCTGCTCAGCAACCGCTTCGATAACGACTACCTGACGCAACGGGCGGGCGTGGGCTATAATCTGTCCAATAAAAAAGTCCGGCTGTCGGCTGCGCTGAATCTGCAACGGGCCGATTTGCAGAGCGACCAGCTCTTTCCCCGCGTGGGTCAGGTAAACCGGGTGTTCACGAACCTGCTCCCAACCGTTTTTGCCGACTATCGGTTTACGGATGATTTGCGGCTGCGGTTCACCTACCGCACCAGTACCGATGCCCCCGGCATCACCCAGTTGCAGAACGTGCTGAATAACACAAACCCGTTGCAGCAAACCATCGGCAACCCCGACCTTAAACAAAGCTACAGCCACGCCGTAACGGCCCGGCTGACCAAAACATCTATCCAGAAAGCGAATAGTCTGGTCGGTTTGCTGAGCCTGAATTATACGCAGGACCCAATTGGTTCGTCGCTATACATTGCCGAACAGGCGGGCGTTGTGCCGGGCGTTACTTCCTCGGCGGGAACACCAATTTTCCTGCAACAGGGCACGCAGTTGACCCGGCCCATCAACACCGGCCCATCGCTGAGTTCGCGGGCGTTCGCTTCGTTCGGTAGTCCGCTCACGTTCATGAAAAGCAATCTGAATCTGAATACGTCAGTGACGTACAACCAGACGCCCAGCCTCATTAACGGTCTGGTTAACAACTCAAACGCCTACGGGGTGAGCCAGGGGGTGGTGCTGAGTAGCAATATCAGCGAGAAAATCGACTTCACGCTGTCGTATAATTATGGCTACAACAAGGTCATGAATACACTGCAACCCCAGCTAAATACATCCTACAACACCCAGACGACCGGGGCCAACGTGGTCTGGAATGCCTGGAAAGGGCTGGTGGTCCGGTCGGATGTGAATTATCAGCGATACGCCGGATTGTCGAGCGGGTTCAATCAGCAGTTTACGCTTTGGAACGCCAGCCTGGCCCAGCGATTCCTCAAAAACCAGAATGGCGAGTTGAAAGTATCGGTGTTCGATTTACTGAACCAGAATACCAGCGTAAGCCGGTCGTTTTCGGAAACTTACCTGGAGGATAACCGCTCGCTGGTGCTGAAGCAGTATTTCATGTTGACGTTTACCTACAACCTGAGGCAGTTTAAATCATAGTAGAGTTGAGCCTGGCAACCATTTCTAACAGCCACTGCTTTTTGCGCGTTATACCTACGAATAACTTCCGATAATTCGTACGCATAATACTCGCCCGACTATGGCTTCTACTGATTACCAACCCATTGGCAACTACGGCCTCATTGGAAATTTACACACGGTTGCGCTCGTGTCCATGCAGGGTTCGATCGACTTCATGTGCTTCACCCGATTCGATTCGCCCACCATCTTTGCCTCTATCCTTGATGCGGACAAGGGCGGGTTTTTCGACATAAAACCCCAACTTGAGGATGTCGACTACAAGCAGATGTACCTGCCCGATACGGCGGTGTTGCTTACCCGTTCGCTGGCTGAGGAGGGTGTGGCCGAAATAACCGACTTTATGCCGGTGAAAACCACGGAGGCAAACTGTGCCCTAGTACGCAGCGTGGTCGTAACACGGGGTCAGATTCCCTTTCGGATGAGTTGTCAGCCCCGGTTCGATTACGCCCGTGCCGAACACAGCGTCGACGGTACTAAACACGAAGTAACGTTTACGAGTGAGTCCGATCCCATCCTGTCGTTTCGGCTCATCAGCGATGTTCCATTGGTTATCGACGGTAACGATGTGTACGCGGAGTTTACGCTGGCCGAGAAAGAAACCGCGCACTTCGTCATCGAATCGGCTACGGTCGAGAAACAACTGTCGGTGAAAAAAGCCCTGCACCACTACACGGTAGACGATTTTGACAAGACGCTCAACTTCTGGAAAAACTGGATTGGTAAATCCAAATACAACGGCCGGTGGCGCGAGATGGTCAGCCGGTCGGCCATAACGCTCAAACTACTAACCTCCTGTGAGTTTGGCTCGATGGTGGCCGCGCCTACGTTCGGCCTTCCTTCCGTTATTGGTGGGAGCCGGAACTGGGATTACCGATACACCTGGATTCGGGATGCGGCCTTCGCCATGTACGCCTTTATCCGGCTGGGTTTTATGGACGAAGCCTCGGCTTTTATGAACTGGATTGGTAAGGAACTGGATACCATCGAACAGCACCAGGGTACGCTGCAACTGATGTACACCATCGATGGCGAGGAGGAAATAGAAGAGAAAGAACTGAAGAACCTGGAAGGGTATCGACAGTCGAGTCCGGTGCGGATTGGCAATGGAGCATACGATCAGTTTCAACTGGATATTTTTGGCGAGTTGATGGACTCCATTTACCTCTACGATAAATTTCACGGGGCTATTACCTGGTCGTTCTGGCAGCACGTAGAGCGGCAGATTGAGTTTGTCTGCAACAACTGGCAACGGCCCGACCACGGTATTTGGGAAGTGCGGGGTGGGCAACGTGAGTTTCTGCAATCGCGGCTAATGTGCTGGGTAGCCCTGGACCGGGCCATCAAAGTAGTGGAACACCGGTCATTTCCATCACCCCTGGAGCGGTGGCGATCGGTACGGGACCAGATTTACCGGACTATCTATGGCGAATTCTGGAGTGAAGAAAAACAGGCCTTCGTGCAGTATAAAGGCTCGGACGTGCTGGATGCGTCGGCTCTGATGATGCCACTGGTGCGGTTTATTCACCCCAAAGAACCACGCTGGCTCAGTACGCTGGAAGCCATTGAGCGCGAACTCGTCTCCGATTCGCTGGTGTATCGTTACCGACTCGATTCCGGTGCCAGCGATGGATTGGATGGCGAAGAAGGAACATTTTCGATGTGCAGCTTCTGGTACATCGAGTGCCTGTCGCGGTCGGGGCAGCTAGAAAAAGCCCGGCTATTATTCGACAAGATGCTGGGCTACTCCAACCACCTGGGGCTATTCGCCGAGCAATTAGACCGTCGGGGGCAGCAGTTGGGTAATTTCCCGCAGGCGTTCACGCACCTGGGCCTGATTAGTGCCGCCTACGACCTAGACCGGCGGCTGGACAGCTTCCCGGAGTTCTGAGGAGAGTATAAGCACCGTATTGAGTCCAGAAACGGCTATTTGCTGGTCACGTCAACAGGTTTCGTAAAGCCGTCATGTTAGCGGCTGAATCGAACACTGCCCGCACGGGAATGGAAAAACCTGAAACGGCCTGACTGATAATTGTGTCTTTAATGCCGAAGGTACCCATTAGCGCGTATTCTTCCGTATCGGCATCAATCCCGTACTGTTCAATTGTGCGTCGGAGGGGGTCAATGATCCAGTACTCCGCCACCTTGTGAGCCGCATAATCGGCGAACTTGGTTTCCCGGTCGTACTTCTCGGTGCTTTTGGAAAGTATTTCAGCAATGAAATCTGGAGCTGGGTAGTACAATTGGTCGTCGGTAATCTGGCTGGCTTTTTCCTGACCGAAAAAACAAACATCCGGCTCGTAACTGTTGCGTGTTAATTCAATTAGTGCTTTTTCGGCCCGTACGTATCCCAATTGACGGTCGTCTACGTAGAAACTTAATAGTCTGGCCAGCAGAAGCATGGACGAATTATGACGGTCCAGTGCCGGCGAATGCACGACTATTTCGCCATTGATAAACTCCGCTTTTTTGTCTTCATCGAGCCATTCGTAAAACGCCTGTCGCTTCCGCTTTTCATCGTTCAAAATGGCCTGCGCCCGTTGCAGAATAAGCGGGGCCTGGGGCGTATCTAAAATCTGGAACAGCAGGTCGGACATTTACTTGTCGATAGTTTACCAAAGATAACGATTTTAGTAGCCGTTAACCGCTAATTTTTTAAGATGTGGGGAGCCGCGTTTTGCTTCTGAATCTCGTCGACCGTTGTAAAAGCGTAGGTGTGATTCACTCCGCCTATAAATCTGAACGGGTAGCTACTTCCCGGTGGCATTATTGGGATTTTCCTGTTTTAGTCTATCAAATACCGCCCGGTATTCCGGGTCATTTTTATACCGCCATTTGGCATCGCGTTCGGCCTCTTCCTTCACGGCCACAAGTCGGCGAAGTTTCTCAATGCCCGTCATGGGTTTATTGGTCGTTTCCATATAAGTAGCTGATTGCTGAACGAATATGCGATTTTTAGACGACAACTACCGGCTGTATCAAGCCCCGGCCCGAACAATGAACTCATTAAGAGAACACTGTTCGGGCCGGGGCACTTTCGTTAATCCAGATGTCTACACCATCTCGGCTTCCAGCTCTTTTCGGGTTGTTTTTTTCTTGCCCGAGAAGCGTTCTTTCAACCGGTCGACAACCAGGTACATGGAGGGAACCAGCAACAGGGTAAGTAACAGCGACGATAGCAGACCGCCGATGATTACCCAGGCCATACCGTTTTTGACTTCGGCGCTGGACCCGGAAGCCAGGGCAATTGGTAGCATACCGAACACCATTGCCAGCGTGGTCATCAGGATGGGGCGTAGTCGTTCTTTGCCCGCTTCGATTAGCGCGTCGACCACATCATGCCCCTGCTCTTTGAGGTGATTGGTGAAATCGACCAGTAGAATGGCGTTTTTAGCGACCAGGCCGAGCAGCATAATCAAGCCCACGATGGAGAAAATATTCAGCGTTTCCATCGTCAGGGCGAGGGCCAGCAGAGCACCGATTAAGGCGACCGGAATCGAAAACAGCACCACGAAAGGATAGATGACGCTCTCGTACAAACCCACCATCACGAAGTAAACGAGCAGAATGGCGATGGCCAGTGCCAGACCCAGACTGCCAAAGGCGTCGGCCTGTTGCTGCATCTGTCCGCCGTAGTAAATCGAGACCCCTTCGGGCAGCGTCAGTTTACTCACTTTTGCCTGAATATCGGCCCCTACCGTACCCACCGGCCGACCGAATACCTGCGAGTTAATGGTGATGGACGACAGCCGGTCGATGCGTTCCAGTACACTCTCGCCAATCTGCTCCCGCACGTCGGCAAACTGCGACAATTCAATCGTGTTGCCGTCTTTGTTCACGAAACTTAGGTGCCGAACGTCCGATGGCTGGCTGCGGTCGTACTGATCCAGTTGGACCAGAATATCGTATTCGTTACCCGATTGCTTATACTTCGACTGGGTGTTGCCCCGAAACGCATTTTGCAGGGCCTGCCCCACTTCCGTGGCACTGATGCCAAACTGGGTCATTTTCTCGCGGTCGAGTTTCACCGTTACTTCGGGCTTGGGATCTTTCACCGAAAACTTCACGTCCTGCGTACCCGATACCGAGGCCGTAATCTGTTTCACCTGTTCGGCTACTTTACGGATGGTTGGCAAGTCGGTGCCTTTTACCGAAATGGCGATGGGGGATGCGTTATTGCCACTGATACTGGCCGGACTTACGGTCACTTTCGTACCCGGAATCTGGCTGATTTCCCGCTTGAGCAACTTACCCATGTCATCGGTCGAGAAGGTGCGTGCCTTTTTGTCCACCAGCTTCACGTTCAGCATGGCCATGTTGCTGCTGGAGGACGTCGACAACCCATTGCTGCCGCCCGTGCCGACGCTGGTAAATACGTTGGTAACTTCGGGATGCTTCATAATGATCTGCTCCGCCCGCTGGGAGGTGGCGTTGGTCTGGTAAATGGAGGCTGTGGGGGCCAGTTCGATGCTGACACTCATCTCGCCCTGGTCGCTGGCCGGGATGAAAGCCGCCCCGATAAAACCAGCCGGAATCAGGTAGATAGACCCAATCAGCAGGCCAAGGACGGTCAGGAAAATGTACCGCTTATGGCCCAGGCTCCAGGTCAGTAGCTGCCCATATCCCGCCGTTAGCGTCTCAATCAACCGCTCGAAACCGAGGTTCAGTTTGCCCCACAGTGTACCGGGGTTCAGCACCTGCATCTTGCCGAAACGCGATACCAGCAGGGGGGTCAGGGTGAATGATACCAGCAGACTCATCAACGTCGAGAAAACAACGACCAGCGCAAACTCGCGCAGAATGTTCCCAATCAGGCCACCGCTGAAGGCTAGCGGCACGAATACGACCACGTCGACCAGAGTAATAGCCAAGGCGGTAAAGCCGATTTCGCTCCGGCCATCGAGTGCTGCCGTGCGCTTGTCTTTGCCCATTTCCAGGTGACGGTTGATGTTCTCCAATACCACAATCGAGTCATCGACCAGAATACCCACTACCAGCGACAGGGCCATAAGGGTCATCAGGTTGAGCGAGAAATCCATGGTGTACATCAGCGCAAACGTCGGAATCATGGACGAGGGCAGCGCTACCAGTACGAACAGCGACGAGCGGAAACTGTGCAGAAACAACAGCATCACGACCGATACAATCAGGATGGCAAGCCCCAAATCATCCACCACCGCATCGGCGGAGGCCAGCGTGTAGATCGACTGATCGGAGGCAATGTTGAATTTTACGTCCTGAGCGGCATACTGTTTTTCGATACCTGCAATCTTATCTTTCACCAGTTGACTGACCGACACCGCGTTGGCATCGGACTGTTTCTGAATCTGAATGCCGCTGGAAGGCTGCGCGTTGATGTGGTTGATGGCCGTAGGTTTGGCACTGGCATCCACCACGTCGGCTACGTCTTTGAGCAGCACCTGGCCACCATCGGTCCGGCGGGTCACGATGAGCTCGCGCAGCCGGTTGACGGTTTCCAGCGAGGCATCGAATCGAATTGAATACTGCTCATCGCGGGTTTCCAGCTGACCGGCGGGATAACTGGCGTTGGCCGCGTTGATGGCCTGCGCCACCTGACCAATGGACAGCCCGTAAGCCTTCAGTTTCTCCTGGCTGACGTTGACCTGAATTTCGCGTTCGTTACCGCCAATGATGTTGACCTGTCCCACGCCCGGTACGTTGGAAAGCTGGGGTTTCAGGTTTTTGTCGATCAGGTCATACAACGCCGTGGGCGGCATCTTGGCCGTAACGCCCATTTGTAGAATCGGTGCCTGGTCGGTCGAGAATTTATTGACAATTGGGCGGTCGGCTCCGTCGGGGAGCAGGTTGCTGATTTGCTCCACCCGGCGCTGGGCGTCCTGTTGGGCCTCGGTGGTATTGATGCCGCTTTTCAGCTGGATAACGATACTGGACGCGCCTTCCTGCGAAGTGGAGGTCATGCGATCCAGCCCTTCCAGGGCCGACAGGGCATCTTCAATTCGCTTGGTCACGTTGGTTTCGACCTCATCGGCCGCGGCTCCCCGGTACACGGTGGTTACGCCGATAACGTTGGCCTCAAATTTGGGCAGCAGGTTGTAGGATAACTTGGTGTAGGCCAGCCACCCGAACAGCATCAGAACGACGAATATTGTCGTGACCAGCAGCGGCCGTTTTACGGCAATTTCTGTGATAGACATAAGTGAAAGAGTGATAGGGTGAAAGAGAGAAAGAGCGAAAGAGTAGAAATCGTTTGCATCAGCAACTTTCACTCTTTCGTTCATTCACTCTTTCACTC
Source organism: Cytophagales bacterium (assembly GCA_038236215.1). Taxonomy (GTDB): domain Bacteria; phylum Bacteroidota; class Bacteroidia; order Cytophagales; family Spirosomataceae; genus Spirosoma. Next base: position 13,293 of record JBBSTD010000012.1, read on the forward strand.
ATTAGTGACTTGTATATTTTTGCCGTCGGTCAGGTTCAACTGGCCCGTGGTGACTACTTTGTCGCCTGCCGACAGGCCACTGCGTACCTCGATCTGATTGCCAAATTCGCGGCCCACCTCAATTTTACGCTGCTTCGCTACGTTGCCTTCCAGCACGTATACATACGGGTTCTGAACGCTTTCGACCAGGGCCGCACGGGGAATCTGGAGGGCTTTTTGGTTCGACTTGCGGGTGAAATCGACGCTGACGAACGTACCGGCTTTCAGCACACCCGCCTGGTCGATGGTGATTTCAACGGGGTAGCTGTGTTCGGCACTGCCCTGGGGAGAGATATAGGAGATATGCCCCCGGAAGGTTTTGCCGGGAAAAATCCCGGTCGACACGTTCACTAACTGTCCTTTGCTGAGCTTGTACACGTCGCTTTCGTTGACGGGTACGTTTACTTTCAGGCGCGAAACGTCCAGCACCGTGCCGAGTACCGTACCGGGACTGATGTACTCACCCGGCTCGATGTCACGCTTCACAATTTGCCCGCTGATAGGGGCTTTCACGTTGGCGTCAGCGATTTGCTTTTTGATTTGCTCGGCCTGATTCAGGGCGTTTTCGTAGTTGTATTTCGTTTCGTTGACCTGCAGCTCGGTGGTGGCGTTACCAGCCAGCAGCGTATTGTAGCGGGTCACATCCTTTTTCAGTTTGTCGATGTTAAGCTGCGTCGCCTGTAGCGAAATCTGCTTCAGTTCGTTGTCCAGACTCACCAGCGTGGCCCCGCTCTTTACGAACGAGCCGAGACTGAAATTAACCTGCTGCACTTTACCAGCGGTGGTAGCCGTGATGTTGGCTTCGCGGAAGGGAATCAGGTTACCCGTTTTGACGAGTTGCTGGTCCACCACGCCCTCGGCAACGGTAGCGACCGTTACGGGGATGGCGGTATTTACGGCGGCAACGGGCGCGTTCTGCGCGTCGATAGTTGATTTATTAGCAGCCAGTCGGAAAGCGATCAGGCCGATAGACCCAACCAGAATGGCGACGATTAATAGGGTTGACTTTTTCATTGATGTATGATTGAATTCGAGGTTGTCGGTTGATTTATAATCCGGTGTAAAAATCCAGCAAAGTGCCCTGTGCCTGTTGCCGGTCGAGCTGCGCGGTGTAAAAACTAATGAGCGAATTGACGTAGTTGAACTGCGCCTGCCGGTACGAGTTGTCGGCGTTGAGCAGGTCGGTCAGGGTTTTCACGCCCTGCTTGTATTGCAGCGTTGTAATGTCGTACACGTTTTGAGCAAGTTCTACGGTGCGCCGGTCATTCTGGGCGTTTGTCTGCGCCCGCTGCACCTGCGACACGGCGTTGTTGAACTGGAGCCGGTACGAGGCCGTATTCAGTTTTTGCTGGGCTTCCTGGGTGAGCACTGTCAGCCGTTGCTGCTGCACCTGCGCGTCGCGCTGGAACCCGTCGAAGATGGGAATGTTGAGCCGCAGCCCAACGGCGCCAAACCCTTTGAAGCTGACAAATGCATCGCCCAGGGTGCGGGCGTTGGTCAGGGTACCGTAACTGGCGGTAAGGCTCAGCGTGGGCAAATAACCGGCCCGGATGCGCTGGAGCTGGATTTTCTGAAGATCGAGGTTAGAAGATGCCTGCTGAAAACTCACCAGATTTTTAGCCTCAAACGGTGTCGCGGCAAGTACGGGCAACTGATCGCTGACGACCGAATCGGCCAGCGCTAGCTCGGCATCCTGCGACATTCCCATCTGGTACTTGAGCCGGTTGATAGCAATGTTGAGGTCGTTTTCGGCCAGCGACAATTGCGACCGGGTGTTGTTGTAGGTAACTTCCGTATTAGTGTAGTCGATGGGCTGAATCACGCCGTTGTCGCGCTGTAGTTTGAGCACGTCCAGCACCTGCTGGGTGCGCTTCATGTTGTCTTTCAACAGGCCGATCTGCTGCTGCGCCACGTACACCTGATAGTAGTTGCTGGCAATGTTGTACACGATATCCTCGCGGGTCTGGCGGGTGTTGAGTTCGGCCAGTTGCTGATTGGGTTTGTTGGCTTTGATGCCCAGCAGCAACGTCTGGTCGAAGATGGTTTGCGAAGCCTGCGCTACTACGTTATTCTGAAACTTCGAGCCGATGACCAGTATCTGCGGTTCAGGCCCGAATATTCCCGCTGGAATGACCGACTGTTGTAGCTTGATGTTGTTGGTAAACGTACCCGTCGCTGTTGCCTGGGGCAGGTATTTGCTCAGTGCCTCGCGACCCTGCTGGTTGGCCGTTTCGACCTGGTACTGGGCAATGCGGACGGTGCCGAAGTTCTTAAGGCCGTATTCGATGCACTGCTTCAGCGACTTGCCCGCCGTATCCTGCGCCCGACCGCCCATCGGTAGGAGCAGAGTGGCCAGGGCTAGTAAAAAGGTGGGGAAAAATTTGTTCGACTTCATTCTGGTTGCATTTGACTACCACAAAAGTGGACCAGACAGCAACCGAACGGAAAAGAAAGGCGACCAGCGCAAGAAACGTCTGGATGAGCGTTGGTTTTCGCGGGACGAGTGAAAAGGCGTTTTGGGGAAAGTTTGCCTACCGAGTAGTTATGTATGGTGTAGATGGTAGGGCGGGTCCTCAGTGTACTTATTCCGCTACATTCCAGCCACTGGGTTTGGCTTATAGGGGAGGGAAATGAATGTATTTTATTTGTATTATAGTAATTGACATTAGTTATAGAAATAAGAGATACTTTTGCCTGTGTATCGCACCACAACATAAAGTCGTTAATTAAGTACATTGCTTGACGATAGCTACACAGCTAATTTCTCTTTAGTATATCATGGAATATGAAATTCGGTTATCTGGGGCTGAAGAAGATAATGGTGCTATTGAATTTAGCCGCCTGACAAGCCTTGCTAATGGGGTGAAGAATATTGCTAGAGGTGCACTTCAAATCAGGTTAAACGGATTTAGTAGATACAGCAGGAAATCTACATCCATAAAGATGAAGGATGCCCTTAAAATAAACCTGATTGGTCTTAAAGAGAATGATTCAACTGTTCTATTAGTTGAATGCAATCCATTTAGCGAGTCTCTGCAAGGTATTCAAGGGGAGGTTTTTAATCCGACACTGTTGACAAGTTTGCCAGCTTTAACTCCGATGTCTCTATTCATGGAAGCATTCAGAGAAGCTTTGTCTGCCAATAGTAGCGATGGAGCGTATGAGTGGCTAGACCGCCCGCTTTTGACTGACTTGAAGAACTTCAGGAAAATATTTCTAAATAATGAAGAAGTTATAGGCTTTTCTAACAGAGGCTCAGTACCCGAATTGAATCTACACCAATCAGATTTTGAGAGAATAAATGTATTAGAAGAATTAACACCTGAATCTAAGGAGATAATGATTACGGGTCGTTTAGACGAGTTGAAGTTTATTGGATACAGAGTCCGGCTTGAAACACCGAATGGTCCTGTAAATGGTGTTGTCAAAGACAGCATGAAACACGAAGAAGTGAGTTCGTTCTGGGGAAAACACGTTACAGTCATAGGTCGGGGGCACTATAAGCCAAATGGCAAACTTTCATTTATTGAGATTCGTCGGATAGCAGAGTCATCATCACGGGATGCACTTGTGTTTCGTACGGTAAAATCCCAAAGTGTTGAACAGCAGATTGAGAGCCAGCTAAAAGTGGGGCGAAACTACAATAGGATAAATGAATTGGTAGGGCAGTGGCCAGGTGATGAGCCACTAGACACACTTCTTTCTCAACTGTCAGAATAATGCGCTTCTTGTTGGATACAAACATTCTTCTTCACTTGCTCCGGAAAAGTGACCTGTACAAAGAGACTGACCGAAGGCTTGCGTTGTCTAATTCGGAAAATGTAATTATTATCTCAACCGTCTCAAAGGGTGAGTTAATGGCGCTTGGCAAAAGAAACAATTGGGGAGAGGCAAAACTTGTTGGACTAAGTAGCCTAATGAATAGGCTTATTATGGTTGACGTTGTGGCAGAAAATGAAGCAATGTTTGAAGCATATTCTACAATGGATTGCTACAGCCAAAATGCTGTTACCGGTGACCCTTTACCGAAAGGTTATACTGCACGAAAAATGGGCAAGAACGACCTCTGGATAGCCGCAACAGCTTACTTGACAGATGCCACCTTAGTAACTACAGATGGAGATTTTGAGAATTTGTCAATCAAACATATAAGAGTGGAGTACATACCTTCTTAGTGTTAGTAACTTTTTCAGGCCTACCTCAGATCTTTCACTTCGTCCCAGAACTCTTCAATCGTTCATTCAGCTAATACACATCATTGAATATTTTCCTGTGTAATCATCATTGATAGTCTATAAGGCAACCGCCGATTCGGTTTTAGTAGTGCCGGATAAGTCAGCGGGTTTTTCTGAGCTGAATGCCATTCAATATCGCTTCGCCCTGCTTTGCTTTGAAGCTTACCGTAATTCCTTTCTGGTCGTGAACGCTCACCATGACCTTCGTTACAACCGGCTGATCTGTTTTTAGCATCTCGCTGTTGTTAAGCCCATTAATGACTTCCATGCCATTGACCGCTACATCGAAACTACGCTCAACGTAGACTTCCGACGCTGATCGCGGACCGAGGTTAAAGGCTATATCATTACCCGCATTCTTGGAAAGCAATTCGGCGAAATGCAGGATCAGTTCGTAATCGCCATCGGGCACGTCAAATCTAAATTGCTCGATGCCCGTGCGCTGCGTCTGGTAGATGGGGTCTAATTCAGTTCCCAGGATATTCCGGCTACTTCCAAAGCTCACTCTGGAATTGTTTTTCATGACGTACGTTTTTCCCCCTACGTAGCCCCAGCTACCCGATTTATAGGGTTGTTCCGGTAACCAGTTCTGGCCCGTTTTCTCGTCGTAGAATAAGCGAATATCACCAAGACTAATATTCAACTCGTCGAAGGGAAGCTGCTGACTTTTCAGGTTTGACGGGGTCAGGCGGAAGATAATATCGGCCTGATCGGACACCCCGGCGTTACCGCCGGTGGCCGACGCAACAACCCGGTTAAGGCCATCGGCAAAAGCAACCGTAAATCGGGCCGTACCCTGTTTTGTTTCCGCCGTGCCAATCACTTTCCCATTAACCGCTAGCGTAACGTTCGGTTGATTGCTGTATACCACCAGCGGTTGGGTGCAGGTGAGCTGGGTTTCCGATTCGGCCATGCCCGAGCGCCGGTTCCACTCTTTAGCCCCTATCTGGATATAGGGCACTTTCAGCAGGTTTGCTTTATAAAACCGGTAGGGGTCCTTTTCCTTGCGGTCGTAGGTTAAAATGCCTTTCGGGTTAATATTAGGCAGAGTCTCGGCCCGAACGGCAGTATTGAATTCAGCAAGATTCCAGATGACACCCGCAGCAACAAAGCTTGACTTTAGCCTTTTAATAGAAGCCCGCTGGGGCTTTGGGATGTAGATTTGGGTCGCCAAACTTAGGTCTATATGCCCCAGCTTCCCAGCGAGTTCTCAACTGTAATATTACCCTACGCACGACTGTTTTGCAAACGGGTTTTCACCCACGTCCAACTGCTGACCATAGGGGCAATACTGGCCCCCGGAAAACGAACCATTACGGCTATGCTTCGTATTGTGGGCTTACAAGGTGAAAGAGCCTTTCATAAATACCATCGCGTGTTGAGCCGTGCCCGCTGGTCAGCACGCAGAGCCAGTCAGATTTTACTCCAGCAGCTCCTAACCAGATTTATCGGTCAACAGCCGTTGATAATTGGTATTGATGAAACATTGGAACGGCGATGGGGACCTAAAATTAATGCCAGAGGGATTTATCGGGACGCGGTGCGCAGTAGTGAAAGCCATTTTGTCAAGTGTAGCGGGTTACGTTGGGTGAGCGTGATGATATTGACAAAAATACCCTGGGCTAACCGAGTCTGGGCCTTACCCTTTTTGACGGCACTGGCTCCGTCTGAACGCTATTATGCTGATAAGCCCCGTACTCACAAAAAGTTAACGGTCTGGGCCAGACAACTACTTTTGCAAGTGAAACGGTGGGCCGGTGATCGGACGGTGGTCGCGGTGGGCGATAGTAGCTACGCCGTTATTGACCTATTGAGCAGCTTGCAGGGGCAGGTCAGTTTGATTAGCCGGTTACGGCTGGATGCAGCCTTGTACGAGCCGGTTCCTGTTAGTACTACCAGCCAGCGGGGCCGAAAACGGCTGAAAGGTAAGCGGCTACCAACGCTGGTGGCGGTGGCCGCGGATAAACAAACGCGCTGGGAACCCTTGACGGTGAGCGAGTGGTATGGAGGACAGCCTCAGGCCGTTGATTACTGCACAGGTACAGCCATCTGGTATCACACGGGCAAGAAGCCGGTAGCTATTCGCTGGGTAGTGGTACGTCTGGATGGCAAGTTGACGGGTCTGGTCAGTAATGATCCAGGGATTGATGCCCGGCAGATGATCGAGTATTTTATCCGCCGTTGGTCAATAGAGACGACTTTTGCGCTGGTACGGGCACACCTGGGGGTAGAGACCCAGCGGCAGTGGAGTGATAAAGCCATTGCCCGTACAACACCCGTTTTGTTGGGATTATTTTCGCTGGTCACGCTGTTGGCTGATTCATTACAGCAACAGGGCTTACTGGTTAGTCAGGTGAGTAGTTGGTATGTCAAGTCGCATCCGACCTTTAGTGATGCAATAGCCTGTGTACGATCGTATTTATGGCGTGAAACGAATTTTTGCACATCCGCTTCCGAGGTAGTACACGTAAAAATGAGCCAACACCAGTATCAGCTCTGGCAGAACGCTTTAGCTTGGGCTGCATAGGGCTAAAGTCAAGCTTAGAATAGTTTCTTAACATAATCCATCTTCTACAACTACTCTAAGAAAAGTGCAAATTGTGTCCTTTTATTTAATTCTCTAAAAACGCTCCCAGTCTGATACGCAGGACCACTAATGTATCGGTTACTAAATGATCGAGGTGGGGCCGTGATGGTGTAGTGGTCACGGCTAACGGGACGCTGTTACGGAACCCTTCAGGCGTTTGCTGAGGCTTAGATCAGTTTCCGAAATAGTATTTTACCGCTAATCAAGTTAGAGAAAATCTGATTTCACACATTACGGTAATTTGTACTTTTCATAGTGACCGTCCAGAAATGGCAACGGTTTTGTGAACGATTTTGGGCGCTTGCCATAACGGGCTGTCTATGTCACCAAGCAACAAGTGGCGTCCATTTGGCCAAGGGTTTTCGGTGCTGAATGCCGGTGCAAGTTTAGCCCACAGCCGTCACAGGCATATGCATTTTTTACCCAAACAGATGCACTTTTCACTCAAATGGGCCAAAAGAGTGAAAAAAAACAGGTAATTAGTTTTTTTTGTGGGGGTGATCTGTCCGCCGTTGCTGGAACCGGCACCAGGGACGGGATCAGCGTCAGTCAACAATAACGCTACTCGGTGAGGCCTTACTCCTGTTCAGGGCCGGGTGCCCAAAGACGTGGAGCGACCGATTAAAACAGGGAGCCGGAGTCAATCAGCGACGTTGTCTGCACCACCAATCGGCGGGGATCGTTGGACATGTCAATGCTTTTCATGAGAGGTCAAACGGTCAACACAAATCAGGACGGGTCACACAAACAGATCGTCCAGTTAAAGGTCAGTTTAGTTTGGCTTTCTATAAAAATCAGATTTTTCAGGTTTAAGCGGTTGATTTCCTAAAATGATATCGGCTGCCTTTTCGGCGATCATCATAATCGGAGCATACAGGTTACCATTCGTTACATAGGGCATTACACTTCCGTCTACTATCCTTAACCCGTCAAGGCCATGCACCCGCAAGGTTAGTGGATCTACGACAGACATCGTATCCGTACCCATGCGACAAGTGCAGGATGGATGCAAGGCCGTTTCTGAATCACGGCTGACCCAATCCAGTATTTGCTTATCGGTATCAACGGCCGATCCAGGTGAAATTTCCCCACCATTAAATTCATCCATCGCTGGCTGATTTAGAATTTTTCGGGCACAGCGGATGGCCTCCACCCACTCCGTCCGATCCTGATCTGTCGAAAGATAATTAAACCGAATGGCTGGTTTTTGGGTTGGATCCGATGACTTAATCAGAACAGATCCACGAGCATCAGAATTCATTGGGCCAACATGGACCTGGTAGCCATGACCCCCTGATGGCGAACTACCATCATATCGTATGGCCACAGGCAAAAAATGAAACTGAAGGTTAGGGTAAGCAACCGTTTCATTACTCCGAATAAATCCTCCGCCCTCAAAGTGATTCGTTGCCGCAGGTCCTTTGTGAAAGAACAACCACTGCAAGCCTACCCAGGGTTTGTTATACCATTTCAACGCTGGCCATACGCTTACTGGTTTTTTGCAGGCAAATTGGATATATACCTCCAGATGATCTTGTAAATTCTGCCCCACACCAGGAAGGTCGTGTAGCACCTCAACGCCTGCCGAAATCAAACTGTCAGGATTGCCTATTCCTGACAGTTGGAGAACCTGGGGCGAATTAATGGCACCTCCACAGCAAATAACCTCACCTGCTGTAACCCTGCGCAACCTATTTCCTCGCAAAAATTCTACTCCGACTGCGCGCTTCCCTGAGAAAAGAATTTTGGTTACGAGCGCACCACAGATTACGTCAAGATTTTTTCGTTTTCCCAAAACAGGATGCAAATAGGCATCTGAGGCAGACCAACGTCTCCCATGTTTGATGTTGCGGTCAAACATGCCAAAACCTTCCTGCTGGAATCCATTGACATCGTCTGTTAGCGGATAGCCTGCCTGTTTGGCCGCATCAAAAAATGCGTTAAACAAGGGGTTGGTGGCAGGCCCCGTCTCGAGGTATAGCGGACCAGCACCACCACGCAAAGAGTTTGCTCCAGCGGTTCTGTTTTCAGACTTTTTAAAATAAGGAAGGCAATGGGCATAGTCCCAGGTTTCCATACCCGGATCCTTTGCCCACTTTTCATAATCCATAGGATTGCCACGAATGAAAATCATTCCGTTAATGGAACTGGAACCCCCTAATACTTTTCCACGGGCATGATATACCTGGCGCTTATTCAGGAATGGCTCAGGTTCTGATTGGTATTTCCAATCATAAAACCGACTACCAATCGGATAGGTAAGAGCGGCTGGCATATGAATAAAAATATCCCACCAGGAATCTCTTCTACCCGCTTCAATCACTAACACGTTATGGTCCGGATTTTCACTCAGTCGATTTGCCAGCACACAGCCGGCAGACCCGCCCCCAATAATGATTGTATCAAAAATTTTATCCATCTTAACAAGGAGATCTACCTTTCCCAATTCCATATAAACGCTTTTTAGCTGGGTATACGGTTGACTAGCAGCAAGGCTATTCTCCCGACCCAAACCGGATTATTTATATCTGCCAAACGGAATTTCAATGGGGGTTATGTTATAATTATTGATCCAGCGTGTACCTGTCTGTACTTGATGAATGACCCGATGACCCCGTCTGATGTTATGGGTAAATAGGATTATCTGTTTGAACCTGTAAATAACGCGCCATCTATAAATTGGGTGTATACCCTATTGTTTTTAAGATATGCTTTGCCTTTTTAATGACTTAACATAGTAAATGAGTACACCTACGAAGATCAAACCAGCTGTGTACATCCACGCTGAATACCGGTGATACCATTCCACTCCATAGGTTGCGGCCCGGGGCCATGATACATTAATGACCATAAAAGTGCTCCACACCAGTGCCAGGCTATTAACCACTAATCCCCACTTGCCCAACTGAAATCTGGCATCGCTGGCTACTCCCTGCCCTGCCGATCCAATCCTGTTTTTCAGTTGCAGTGCCACCACAATCCAGTAGGCCAAATTAGCCCAAAGTATGGCAATAGAGGTTACCAGCTCAAACACTTTTGGAAATTGACTATTCATCGCCAAAATAATGATTGCTCCCAATCCACAAAGCAGGGTAGCTAATACAGGCGTTTGGGTTTTTGAGGAAACTTCCGATAAAGATTTGCTGAAGGGCAGGCACCCGTCACGCCCCATAGCGAACATTAACCGTATTGCCCCGGAATGCACGGCAAGGGTGCACACAAGGATGGCAAAAATAACGATACAAAGAAAAAGAATACCCGTAGTTTCACCCAGCACTGATTTCACCAGCATCGGCAACCCTCCCCGGATAGTTCCCAGATCCGACATGCCGAAATCCGGCACTGCCATCAGGGCAAAAAGTAGCACCAACAGCCCGGCAGTACCAGCCGCAAGCAGCGCCTGCAGGATAGCACGGGGAGCCTTTTTACGGGGATCAAGTGTTTCTTCAGCGAGTGTTCCGGCAGTATCAAATCCGTACAATACATAAGAGGCGGTGAGGGCAGTCGCTGCCAGTAAGATCGATACATCGGGAAAAGCGTTGAAGCCAGCCCCGGCAGCATTTATGTGAATGACAGCTTCGGCAGGAGATCGTACTCTGCTCAAAAACAGCAAAACGATCAGCAGGATTATGCCAACCAGTTCGGTAAAGACGCCAATATTATTGATTAGGGCCAATAGCTTAATTCCCCTGGCGTTGATGATGGTACTGGTAGCAACTAAAATAGAACCCAGTAAAATAGCATTCATAGCCACTGATTTGGCATCATCTGAGGTGCCGATGACCTGGAAGAAACCGGAGATCTGGGGCAGGCTAACCTGGAGCGCCATGGCTACCGCAGCGATCGTGACAATCAGACAAGCCAGGTAAATCCAGCCTGTCATCCATCCAAGGAAAGGGTTTCCAGTAAACTTTGCCCATTGATATACTCCGCCAGACAACGGAAACCTGGAAGCCAGTTCTGCAAAGCTAAGCGCCACCAGTAGTTGACCCGTGAGCACAAATGGCCAGGTCCAGAAAAATGCGGGACCGGCTACACCATAACCCAGATGAAACATCTGAAAAAGACCGGTAAGAATAGAAATGTAAGAAAAGCCTGCAGCAAAACTGGAGAAGCTGCCCATCGACCGCTTTAATTCCTGACGATAGCCAAAACTGGCCAGATCGTTGTGATCAGTAACCGGAGAATGCTTCATATTCGAGTTGCAGGTCTTGCTCCTACTAAATGAATATATCTATAATTTAAGTTGCTAAATAATAGGCCTTGCTAGCCTCTTGGGTAATTTTGGAGTATCTCACATTCTAAAATCACTCACAGGAAGGCTGACAAAACCATTGCAATTTACTGCTTCTTGGCTGACCTCTTCAAAGTCATGGGACCCAAAACTGATCCGCACTGCAAACTCAACGATGCCGAAATCGCCACCATCGCTCTAATGGCCGTTATCTCGTTTTATGGTAATCAGGCGGCCGCTTGTGACTATATGCAACGGCATTATGGTATGAACATGATTGGTAAATCGGGTTTTAACCGGCGACTGCGCCGACTTCAAACTAAACTTATTGCCATGTTTCGCGCTCTGGGAGCCAGTCTCGAAGACCTCAGCACCAGTGCCCGCTACATCATCGACTCCTTTCCGGTAGCTGTCTGCCGAACTGAGCCCGGGAGATGGCCTTATGATGGGTCATGTTGGTGGCTTGGCAAAGGGGTTGACTATGATTAACCATATGGTGCCGGGCAGCCGGTGCTGTGTAAGCTGGATAGTTTACCATCTCGTCCGCAGCACAAAGCCAGCGTTATGCCTGTAAGAACCAGTGCGATAGAGTGTTTCTTGCCCCGATTGTCTCGGCCGTCCAGGCCGGGTGTTTGGTCAAGGAGTTGGAAAAATGTCGTAGTTTTAGTCTGGCAGGGCGTACCAGTCATGGTTTTGCAGTCTAAGCAACCACAAAGGTAGGGCTAACTGCTCCCTGCTATTTTTATAAGAAAGCCCGGCTCCTCAATTTAACCAAATAATCTATGTTAAAGCATTACAAGTTCAGGGGTTTTATATGGAATGCAGTGTTTCTTTTAATGGGCACTGCTGGGAGCCTGTGGGCACAGCAAGTTATTAAAGGCACTGTCAGAGACGGTAACAAGGAGCCATTGGTTGGGGTCTCAGTTATTGTAGGAACCAATAATGGTGCCACTACTGATGCATCGGGTAGTTACTCAGTAAAAGTAACCAACGGTTCGTACAACGTAACGTATTCGTTTATCGGCTTCAGTACCTTAACAAAGGCTATCACGGTAGCGGGTAGTGATGTTGTGCTTGATGTACAACTGCAGCCATCGGCCGCTATCTTGTCAGAAGTGGTTGTGGTTGGCAGTCGTGCGACGCAGCGTTCGCTTGTCGATTCACCGCTGCCGGTGGATATCCTTTCGGCTGCTGATCTGCGTAGTACCGGACAGCCCACATTCGACAAATCGTTACAGTACCGCGTGCCCTCATTCAATACGATCAACTCACCGGTAAGCGATGCCACCACCCTGTTAGATCCCTGGGAGCTCCGTAATATGGGCCCAAGCCGGACCTTGATTCTGATCAATGGCAAACGGAAGAATCTTAGCTCACTGCTGTACGTATGGTTTTCGCCCGGTCGTGGAGAAGTAGGAGTTGATCTCTCGGCAATTCCCCAGCAGGCCATCAAACGGGTTGAAATTTTGCGTGATGGAGCGTCGGCTCAGTATGGGTCAGATGCCATTGCCGGGGTGATGAATATTATTCTGAAAGATAAATTTGACTTTACCAGTCTCAACGTAAACACTGGCATTACGGCTAAAGGGGATGGCGGTATGTACAACGTATCGCTGAATGGGGGCAGTAACCTGAATGGCAAAGGCTTTGTCAACTACACAATTGATTTGCAGCAGCAAAACAGTGCCGTTCGTTCGGGCATTGTCGATGTACCTACCGAACTAAAGACGTATGGCGGCAATCCGGCTCAGGATGCGCTGATTGCAAACTATCTGAAGGATTACCCAACCGCCAATAACATCAACGGAACGGGGGAAACGTCTGCTGGTCGTTTCCTGATAAACGCTGGCCTGTCGCTGGGCAGTAAGAGCGAATTGTATGGTAACGCGGCAATGATTGTTAAGCGGGTAGCGAGTTTTGCCAATTTTCGCCCTGTCTACTGGCGTCAGGATCGTGGTTTGCTGCATAGTGTTACCGACAATGGGGGCAAAAATTACCTGACACCGGCTACCCTGTTGTTCCCGACAGAAGATAACGTGGCTATGTACAATGGGTACATCGGTTACGTACCTACGTTTGAAGGTAACTTGCTCGACTATAATGCTACGGTGGGGATTAAGGGGGAGACGAACGGCTGGAAACATGATGCCAGCCTGACTACCGGCTACAACGATCAGACGTATACAGTCGAAAACACGGTTAATCGCACCTTAGGTAAAGCCAGCCCTACGCGCTTCAAGCCGGGCGGTTACCAGTTTAGCCACCTTGTCGGAAACATTGACGTATCCAAGCAGATCACCGATAAATTTGGTCTGGCCCTGGGTCTGGAGGGCCGTTCCGAAAAATATATCATCCTGGCGGGCGACGATGCATCGGTTGAAGGCGAGGGATCAAACTCATTTCCAGGTATCAATAAGCTGAGTGCCGGCACAAACCAACGGTTCAACATTGGCGCCTACGTCGATCTGAGCTACGATGTAACAAAAGACTTCCTGCTGAATGGTACCTTCCGGACCGAGAACTACAGTGATTTCGGTAATGCCAACGTCTGGAAAGTATCTACCCGTTACAAATTGGCCGCCGACAAAATCGTGCTGAGGGCATCGGCCTCTACGGGCTTCCGTGCACCAGCACTGCACCAGATTTACACCCAGTTGGTTCAGGCGGCTTTCGTAGGTGGTACCATTCAGCTATCCCGTCTGTTCAACAACCGCAGTGCACAGGCCCGGGCATTGGGTATTCCTCAGCTCAAACCAGAGCAGTCGAAAAACTACACGGTCGGTGTAGCCTTGAATCCGGCCCGAAATTTTAGCGTGACTATGGACTATTACAGCATCAACGTAACCGACCGCATCGTTTATAGCTCGTCAATCGCTTCGTCGGACCCTACCAGTACGTTGGGCGGCATCCTGACTCAGGCGGGGGTTAAAACGGTTCAGTTCTTCATCAACGGTATTGAAACCAAAACCGCTGGCATCGACTACGTTGTTGGCTACAAAAACCTGCTGTTGGGTAGCGGTAAACTGGGCTTCAGCCTGGCGGGCAACTTTGTGTTGCAAAATGAGATCGTTGGTACGCCTGCTGATCCGACAGCCATTAATGCCGCCGGGTCAAGCATCCTGAACACGCAAATCAAATCACTGCTGACCGAGAGCCGTCCGAAGTGCAAGTCGATTCTCGGTGTTGAGTATACCCTCGGCAAACTGAACGTAAACCTGTACAACACCCTGTTCGGACCAACTTCATTCCAGGACCTTGACAATGGTGGCTCAGCCATGGAGAACATCAAGGCAACTTTCGCGCCTGCCGTTGTCACGGATCTGAGTGTAGGCTATGCCTTTAGCAGCAAAGTGTCGGCTACGGTAAACGTGAACAACCTCCTGAACGTGCTGCCCAAATGGGACCTGATTGCGCTGAATGATGAAGGACAGAAAGTGATCGATAACCCATCTGAGAAGTCATTATTGAGAGGGTTCCTGGGTTTTAGCGGTCGGTATGGCATTCTCGGCTACAATGGCTCGCAGTTCAGCCAGTTGGGCACGATGTTTAATGCTAACCTGACTATCAAATTCTAGTTGTATCCCAGTAATGTCGAATCACCCGCTCCGGTAGTGTATGACTTGGCCGTCAGCTACACTACCGGAGCGGGTGATTCGACATTACTGGGTTTTCTGTGCCGAAAACAGCCAGGTGTCAAACGTACCCGAAGCCGTTCAGCAGGCCATTGAAGCAGGTACGGACAAGACGGTGATCAAATCGGTGCACCCTAGTAGCATAGCAGTAGGTTTACCAGCCTAGCGCTCTTAATGAGGTGTTAATCGGCTATCAATTGGGCAATCAACTGATCGGGTACATTGCGTAGCAACAGCTTGCTTGTAACAACTGCAATACTCCCTACAGCGTAAATAAAAAATCAAATTCATGCAATGGAAAAATACGGTTACCGTCATCACCGGTGCCAGCTCCGGAATTGGTAAAGCTACCCTTGAACTCTTAAGAAATGAGGGCACTCTGGTATACAACCGCACGCCGACCTCACAGAAGGCCTCGTAGTCAATCCGGCTGCCGGGGTCGCTCAAATCCTATTCCCGGATTACGACGGCGGGCTGCGCGTTCAGGGAGGGCTGCGCGTTCAGGAAGTTGACCACTTCGCAGGCCGGTGGCTCCTGATCCTCATCAGTTTGTAGTAGTTAGTTCCACAATTCAGCGCGCTGGTAGCTCTTGAAGTAATGTGTTCGCATCGTGTCAACGGCTACGGTAAGGGGTGTAGGAGCCGGGCGGCTGCCCGCTCTGGATCGGTCTTGTTCAGCGAATAGAACTGCACCACGCCCCGCTCCAGGCGTACCCCGTACCACCGGCCCATACTATCGCGATAGATTACCGAGTAGCCCGCTAAACTGCCAAGTTCGGCTTGGATCTCGTCTAAAACGTGCTCCATGTCGTTAGTCAGGCTTTTGCTGCCCTGGTCTAAGTCGACGATAGCGATCACGCTGCCATCGACGGTGTAGGTATAGTCGGCTCGGATGGGGGTCTTCATGAGTTGGGTTTACGTTTCGGCCCCTCTAACTGATTGGCTTGCTTGGTCAGCGTTGCGGCCTGCTCAGCGGCCTTCCGGGCCGCTTCCCGAGTGGCATCGGCCTGTTCCTGCTTGATAACCCATCGTTGGTAGCCCGCCATCGCTTTGCCATCGCTCGCCTGGCTCGCCACCTGGTAGATACTATCGGTTTCGGCCATGTAAATTGGATCGTACTGGCGTAGATTCCGCCATTTCCAATCAGAAGCTTCAAACCCATTTCGTTAACTCTCGACGCTGTGGCCCCGATCTGCACGTACTAGCAGCTTTGCGGTCGGGGTGCTGGCGGCTGTTGTGTTCGGTCCGGTCGAGCTGGGCGATCAGCAGCCGGGCAATGGCCGCTGCCTGTTAGGGCCGATCAGCCCGCTTACCCGACTCGACTTCGACGAACTCCCCCAGCAGCTCATCACCTGCTTTGAGGAACCGGTGGATGATCTCGCGTTGAGCCGACAGACCCAGCCCGCTCTTGCCCTGGCCAGCGGGGGAGACTCGGTAGTAGGGTACATAATGCATCCGGGAGTAGCAGCGAGAATGAAGGGGGGTGGGAAGGGGAAGGGAAAGTGAACCAATGTACCGATTCCCTTTTTAGGGGCAAAGAAAGTGTTCTGGGCACTAAGAAAGAAGAAACGCGCAAGTTATAACATGTTAAGAACGCAAGTTCATAGAACGTTATAAGGGCATGTAGTGCTAGTAGCATAGTCTTACAATGCAACAAATTCCTCGTGTATTCACTGTTTTTATTTCCAAATAATTAGCCGGATAACCATTGATACGGCTGTGATGATTACAATGCCTGCAACGTCGAGCAGCAACCCTGCATTGCGCATATCAGCCGCACGGATACGCCCACTTCCGAACACGATAGTATTAGGCGGGGTTGCTACGGGAAGCATAAACCCGAGCGACGCAGCTAGCGTGGCGGGCACCATCAGCATTAATGGGGACAGGTGGGTTACTTTTTGAATGGCTATTAAAATGGGTAGCACCAATTGTATGCAGGCAACATTTGAAGCAAGTTCGCTAATGACACAAACGATAACGCAAATGCCAGCGATAACTACAACGGGGGACGCATCCTTTAAAAAAAGCAGTTCTTGTGCCAGCCAAGTACTTAGGCCCGACTGATCGCAGCCTTTTGCCAAAGCAAAACCACTGCCCAACAAGAGGATGATGCCTATCGGAAGTTTCTTCGCTTCTTCCCAGCTCATCAGCATTTTTCCTTTCTCATTTTTCGAGGGGATTAGAAATAGTAAAAATGCCATTGCAACAGCCACCGTGCTATCCGTAATAAACGATGCATGGGTACCTAAAAGATGGCTCCAACCTGTTATATGAAAAGATCCAAAATCAATATCCTTTCGGCCAAACCACAAGTAGGCGGTAATAACAAAAACTGTAAATACGATCTTTTCTTCAAAAGCCATTTTGCCCAATTGCCGTAGGGAGGCAACGAAGTAACTGCGGTCGAATACAACTTCTTTTGCATGGCGTAAAAAGGAGAATTTAAGAATAAAAAACGCCGCGGTCAACAATATAACTGCAATAGGAAAAGCCAACACAAACCAGCTGACAAAGTTCATGTCGTGGTCATCTTTGTAAGCATCTAAATATATTTTGTAGAAAGCAAGATTAGTGGCCGTTCCCACCAGTGTAGCCATGCCACCAATGGATGCAGCGTAAGCAAGCCCCAACAGCATTGCCTTGGCGATCGCACTTTTTTGAAAAGTAGATATGTTGTGTTTTTCTACCTGAATGATAATGCCCAGCACCGCAGAGAGCATCATCATAACGGTAGCCGTGTTTGACACCCACATAGAAATAAAAAAAGTAGCGCCCATCACTCCCGCAAGCACGGTGGCTGGGTTGGTTCCCAGTTTCGATAAAATGGATAATGCAATCCGCTGATGCAGGTTCCACCGTTCAATAGCAAAAGCTAGCAGCACGCCCCCAATAAATAAAAAAATGGTTTGATCCATATATTGCGCTGCCACCGTTTGTGAATCGGCTATGCCAAGTATGGGAAGAAGTATGAAAGGCAGCAAGGCCGTCACTGCCAGGTCAGTTGCTTCGGTAAGCCACCAAATGGCCACCCATACGGTCACCGCAGCCATTCTAGTAACCTCGGGATGACCAGGGTTTAAATCAGCAAAAAATAAAACAAGAAAAAACGCAGCTGGTCCGGCTATTAGCGCACTAAAATGGGCAAGTTTCACAGAATTTCGGTTAAGGCAGTAAAGCACGTACATAATTATGTAACAAAGCGCTATTATTTTGAACTTAATCTAAACAATCGCGAACTATGAGATCTTTTAAGCAGCTAAAGCCCATTTATGCTCACCAGAAGCAAGCAGACGGTTACTTATATTGACATGTGCTGTTGACTTGCGTTCGTAAAATGAATAGGCGATCAGCGCGCCATACACGTTGACAAATGAGTTGCTGACCGACCGTATGCTACTAGAATAGGTTTACAAAGGGAAAAGTAATTGATTAGGGGTTCTTTGGCTAAATGGGTCGCAACGAGAACCCCTCTAGGTGACGTATTTTGTGTGAGACGGCAAAACTATACACCTTTACGGCCGCACTGCTTACTGACCGCTGCTCATGTCCTTTCAAAACACCATTGCCGTCATCACTGGAGCCGGTTCCGGCATCGGCAAAGCCACCCGCCACCTGCTCACCGCCCGCGGCTGCCGGGTCTACAACCTCGACCTAACCGCGCCCGATGGCGAAATCACCGACTTTTTCCTCCAATGCGACGTGCGCGATAAGCACCAGATTCGGGCGGCCATCGCCGAGGTGGCGGCCCGCGAGGGGCGCATCGACTACCTCTTCGCCAACGCGGGCATTCACCTCTTCGCCACCATGGAGCAAACCACCGACGAACAGCTCGAAAACGTGGTGGCGACCAACCTGTTCGGGTCGTTTTACGCGGTGCAGGCCGTGCTGCCCCACATGAAAGCCCAGAGCAAGGGGAGCATCGTGCTGATGGGGTCGGACCAGACGTTCGTGGGCAAGGCCAGCAGTTCGGTGTACGGCCTGACGAAGGGAGCCATTGGCCAACTGACCAAAAGCACGGCCATCGATTGCGCGCCGTTTGGCATCCGGGTCAACTGCATTTGTCCGGGTACAATCGCCACCCCCCTCCTCGACCGGGCTGTGGCGCGATTCACTGAGCTGTACCACGTCGATCCGGCTCAGGTGTACCTTGACCTCGACAAGGTGCAGCCCATAGGCCGACTGGGCAAGCCTGAGGAAATCGCTGCCTCAGTGGCGTTTCTGCTCTCAGACGAAAGTTCCTTCACGACGGGGAGTTTGTTGGCGGTGGATGGGGGGTACGTGTGCCAGTGAGGTGCATCTAACATGTTTAGATCCGTACAGGCTTCCCTCCTACTCAACTGGCCTTTTCTTCCAATAAAATGGTAACGGGGGCCATTTAATGAACTCGTTATTTTGCTATCAATGAATGGGTTGAGTTACTATCGATTACCACTGGAAATCGTTCAGGAAAGCGTCCATTCCTCGGCGCTGGTTGTTGAACCACTGATCACTGCTTTGACGACACCCGCTTTTCGCAGGGCTACGTAGGGGGGTGGTCAACATTCGTACGAAATGCTCCACCAGGCCAATTCTGCTAGTAAAACAACTCGACTTGTGTTGACAGAAAGCTTACGTTGATAGATTGACCGCCCGGCACGGTCCGCCGCCGCGGGCCCGGTGAGTTTATTGCCGAGAACATAGGCTTATATGCTATCAATTTGCTAAGCCTTGGACAAGTAAATAAATCGAACGTTTTCTTTACCACCTATCTAACTTGCCCATTATAAGTCGGTTGTTCCATGAAGTATACTTCATGGAACATTTCGTACGAATGTTGGCCACCCCCCGTTATTGTCATGGATTGTGGTGACTCCATGAATCGCTTTGATAAGGCACAATGGTTAGAAGGGGGCTATTTATTTCACCGTTTGGAAAAAGACAAACGTGTTCGATAGCCAGTCAGGAATGGTCTCGAAATGCGTTTTGCCGGGTAGCGGCAACAGCGTCACAACGGTAGACCCCTGCGCCACCATAGCGTTGCGGGCGTTCAGTGAATTCAGAAAATACACCCGCTGATCGGCCGTGCCGTGAACCAGCAGCAGGGGCGTGAGTGGTTTCCAGTTGTGGACGTCATTGTCGGCTAAGGCCGAAAGAAAAGCCGTATCAGTGCCGTTCAAAATGCTCGCTTTGAACGTATCTGTCAGCACCTGGTCAAAACTGATGTTCAGGGTTGCCAACTCATGGTTGGCCTTGATGTCGGTCAGGTATGGCTCCTTGAAATAATACGCCAATGGCCGTCTCAACGTACCGTAAATCTGATTGTAGGTCAGCAACACCCACAGGTAACCCCGGTTCCACTCGACATTTGCCGACGATGGCTGGGTGAGCAGCGCATACATGAAAGCCGTTTTGTGATGAGCACCGGCCCCCGCCGATACCGCCCGCAGATTAAACTCGGTCGGTACTTCGTCCTGCATCTTCTTGTAGAGCGCCATGGTCGCGTAGCCCCCTTCGGAATACCCGGCTAAGTACAGCCGCGAATCCCACTTGATAGCCGCATTGGCGTTGATGTATTCGCGGGAGGCCCGGAGCATGTCGAGGCTGGCCTGGGCCATACTGGCCCGGTGTTCGTAGGGGTGGCTCAGGTCCTTCGATTCACCGAAACCAATGTAATCGGGACAGGCAATGATAAAGCCATCGGACGAATAGATGGTTCCGAACAGATAAGCCTCACTGTTGGGGCCAAAATTGGAAGGTGACTGGTCGTCGTTGAAAACGGTGCCATGTTGCTGACTGATCATGGGTACCGGATTGGAGGTAGCGGGTATGAGCAAGAGTCCCGACGCATTGATGATTGTACCGTCCCAGTTTTTGGTTTTATATACCAATCGGTAGGCCGATATACCGTATTTCAGCAGCGGGGCATACGTTGGATACGTTTGGGTGACCAAAGCAGTCAGTTGTGCCAGGGGGATTTCAGCGACTTTTGTGCTGCTGACTAAGTAGGTTCCGGGTTGAGGATCCCGGTGATCGGCGCAACTGCCCAAAAAGAGGACCACCAACAGGATGGCGCATACTGAATGCCACCCGCGAACTGTTTTCAATAAATGCATGAGATAGTGAGGTTAAACTGGTACGAGATTGATTCGGTCCCGAATGGTTGTGCAAGTTTAGCCCAGGGCCGGCAGACCGAGGTGCAGATTTCACCCAAATAGGTACACATTTGGTGCAAATACGCCCAAAGAGGGGCTGATTACCCCCTCTTTGGGCTGTCAGAGCAGAAAAAGCCTGGTCACTCCAGGAATGACGGCCCTTGCCGGATTGGCCCGGCGGTTGTCGGCAAGTCGGCGGTAGTAATTGCATTAGCCGACCTACCCACCAGATGACCAACCCGATACCCAGCCGTACCACCCGGCTTGCACCATTGGTTGGCCCCTAGCGGAAGCGGACCAGCAACCCCAGCGACACGCAGCCCAGCACCACCCCGGCCACCTCCCGCCCCGTGATCTTCTCCCCGAAAACAGCCAGGCTCAACACCAGGCTCAGGGCAATCACCCCGAACGAATGCACCAGGCCCAGGGTGAACAGCTTGAACGAGCGCATCATGAAAAACCAGCCCAGTGCCGTTGTGCCGTAGAGCAGACCGCCCAGCAGCAGCCACCCCCACCCCGTAAAACCGGCCAGCAGGGAGGCCTTCTTGATCAGGTAATCGGCCAGCATCGAGACGGCCTCCAGGCTCACCAGCAGGACCAGCCATTTCACGGATTCATGCATGGAGCAGGGCTTTGTGCTGATGAAGCAACTGGAAGAACGCGTCGTTTTCCGACGAACGCACCTGCAACAGCACCTGTGGCTGGCTCAGCAACAGGGCCCATATGTCGTTCAGCCGCAGCCGCAGATTTGCCCGGTAGGAGTTCTCCTGCGTAATCAGCCGGCGACAGTTGGGAGCCCCACACCGGCAATCGAACGTCTCAAAATGGCCGTAGTAGCTGTAATAATCCTCTACAATCTCTTCGTCGGCTTCGATAGTCCGCAGGGCAATGCTGATATTGTCGAATTCAAGAATGCCGGTCGAGTTGGGGTTGCAGGAGTGGTTGACGTATTTGCCCTCATCCCAGGGAATGATAACCCGGTTCTGGTAATCGAGGTAGCTATAGACGTTGAGTTTCTGCTGCTGCATGGCGTCCAGCCGCTGGTAGGTGGCCAGGGGAATCCGGGCGTCGATATCGTCGGCGATCCACAGAATGGTGCCGGGCTCAAACCGTCGGCGGGCAAACAGGCCCAGTCCCTTGGGGGTGTTTTTGAGGTAGGTA
Organism: Cytophagales bacterium; assembly: GCA_038236215.1. GTDB lineage: Bacteria > Bacteroidota > Bacteroidia > Cytophagales > Spirosomataceae > Spirosoma. The sequence goes on from JBBSTD010000012.1 coordinate 35,314, forward strand.
TCGGGGTGAATCATGTATAGCGATAGTGTAGGGGTAAAAACGAATGGGGGGGTAACCCGCTGCGGCACCGACTGTCCGCTGCGGGCTACCCGGTTGTGGAAAAATAGACGTGTGGTGGCCCTACCGCCTAGTGAAGCCGTCCAGGCTGATATCCTGGCTGCCGTCGGCATTGGTGTGGATGCGGTAGCGCGTGGGGTAGTAGCCCGGCGTCTCGAACTGGGCCGGCTGTTTGATGGCTTTGTCCAGCGTGGGGCCCGTTTTCAGGTAGCTCATGGCTACCATCTGCTCCCAGAACGTGACGTGCCCATTGTAACTGCCAAACACGAACGTTTCGGTAAAGGGGCTGCCCTTAAACTCCGGGCTGGTCACGTCCGACCAGTGCGCGCCCATCATGGGTACCCCACCCGGTCCCTTGGCAAAATCGGCGGGCAGGTAGGCCGGTGCGGGCACCTTGTCGAACGGGGCGGCCGTGGCCGGTGTGTAGACCGGAATGGTCATCACCTCGCTCACGGGCTGCATATAAAAGTGGAAGTCGAAGTGGGACACGGTGTAGATACCGGCCGGCTCGTGACCCTGGGGGTTCCAGTTGATCATCACGTGGCGGTAGGGGGTTTTGCTGGTGGCTTCATCGGGCAGGGCCAGCATGTAATCGGTGCCGGGCATGGTGGCGGGCAGGTTATCCAGGGCGGTCTTGCTGAGGGTGAAGCCAATGGACGCGGGGTTGCCCTGAGCATCGGGCATATACCAGGTCTTGGCCGTACCGTTGCCCATAGTCAGGGTGGGGCCGTAGCTGCGCTGGGGTGCCGTAGAAGGGTTCTCGGAGGTGGAACAGGCCGTGCCGACCAGCAGCAGGAGGCAATAAAGTTGGTTTTTCATGGTAAAAAGAGGGGAGAATTTGATGTAATTAGCGTTGTGTTTGCTGCGTTGGTTATTGGTTGAACGAACAGTTTTGTCTTGACTCACCCTAAATCCCTACCGGGGCTGCATCGCCGGAAGGTCCTGTTGCCGATGGCCTGAAACGAGCGTGGCCGGATGACCTATTTTTAACGGTTCACCGCTGGGGGCTGCTCTGACTGCCCGGTGGTGGGATAAGAAAGGGGCTGGTGTGGTGGGCTACCCGGGTTCGTAGCCCACCACACCAGCTCCACGGAATTAGTTGACTCTGAGCAGCTTTACGGTCTGGCTTTGAGTGGATGTGCTCACCCGCAGCAGCAGCACGCCCGCCGGTTGACTACCCAGCCGCAGCGTCTGCCGCTCCACTACCCCGGCCCGGCCCACCGACTGCTCACTTACCAGGTGGCCACGCGCATCGATTACCGATAGGGACAGGGCTTGTCCTTCGGCACCCCGTACTTCCACGGATACCGTTTCACCCACCACCGGGTTGCCCAGTACGATCACACGCAGCGGCACTTCCGGACCCGCACCCAGCCGCGCACCCGGGTTGCAGGCCGCCAGCCAGCCGTAACTGAACGGACTCACCACCCCGCTCTGCACCGCTTCCAGGGTGATGACCGGATTGTCTGTGTACAGATTCAGCGTGTAGGGTCCGGGATTGGTCGTGGCAACCGTTTCATTGACCACCCGGAAGCTCACCGCACTGCCGTCCAGACCCGCGTACCGGGGGGTAAAGGTTACTCTCCGCTGACCCGCGCTCACCACTTCGCAACTTACCGTGGTCACGCCCGTGATGCTGAACGGAGCCGTGGGTGGATTGGTCGGTGGCTGGGTACTGGCCGGTAATACCGTGAAGCTGAAGACCGTGCTGGTCGATAAACCACCGCCATCCGTTGCCGTCAGCGTTACGCTGCTTACCCCGCTCATACTCGGCGTGCCGCTGATGACCTTACCGCTCACCGTTAGCCCGGCGGGTAGACCGGCGGCCGACAGCGTGAGCTGGTCGGGCGTCTCCTGGTCAATGAACGTGTTGCTCAGGTTCAGACTGTACCCCTGGCCAACCACCGCCGTCTGACTGGCCACCGGCTCATTCAGCCGCGGGGGCGTGTTGTCCTGCCCCACACTCGCGCAGGCACTCAGCCAGTTGTAGGCGTACGTTACCGGTGCCCCGCTGCCCGTCTGGGTGGCCCGCAGCGTGAGCACCGGGTTGTCGCGGTAGAGCGTCAGCGAATACGGGCCCGGCTCGGTGGTGGTGCTCAACTCGTTGACCACCTCGAAGGCGACGGGCTGCCCGTTCAGACCCGCGTACCGGGGGGTGAAGTTGATGTTGATGCGGTCGGCCACCGGCGTGCAGCTAATGGTGGTCACCCCCGTGATGGCGAAGGGAACCGTGGGTGGGGGCGTACCCATGGCGGGCTGCACCGTCAGCACCAGCGGGGTGCTGGCCGATAGCCCACCCGGATCAGTAGCCGTGATAGTCAGAGAGAACGGCGAACCCACCGTGCTGGAGGGCACCCCCGACAGGGTGGCCCCCGAGAAATTCAGCCCGGCAGGCAGGCCGCTGGCCGATAGCCGCAGGCTGCCCGGCGTTTCGGTGTCGGTGAAGGTGCCCTCCGGAATCACGAAGGAAAAGTACTGACCCACGGTGGCCGTCTGGCCGGGGATGCCCTGGGTCACCCGAGGGGGTGTATTGGGCGTGGTGGCGCTGTTACAGGCCGCCAGCCAGTCGTAGGTGTATTTCGTGGTAGCCCCGCCCTGCTGAGCTTCCAGAGTGATAACCGGGTTGTCGGTGTAGAGCTGCAGGGTGTAGGGGCCGGGACTCGTGGTAGGAAACAGCTCGTTGGTCACTGAGAAGCTGACGGGCGAACCGTCCAGACCGCTGTAGCGGGGCGTGAAGCTGATGCTGAAGCGGTTGGGCAGGATGGGCGTGCAGTCCACGGTGGTGACGCCGGTGATGGCAAAGGGGGCCGTCACCAGAGGATTGACCGTCAGGGTGATGGAGGCCGTGCCGGTGCAGCCGTTGGCGGCCGTGCCGGTGAGTGAGTAGGGGCCGGCGGTGCTGACGACGATGGGGTTGGTGTTGGCCCCGTTGCTCCAGGCGTAGGTGTTAGCTCCTGATGCCGTCAAGGTAGCGGACTGACCCTGGGTAATGGTCAGCGCGGCCGGCGTTCCGGCCGGATTGGTCGTGATGCTGACGGAGGGCGCGGTTTGATCGCTGTCGACGGTGGTCCGGGCCACGGACGAACAGCCGTTGGCCCCGTTGCTCACCGTGACCGAATAGGTGCCCGATGCATTCACGATGGCCTGATTGCCGGACTGGCTCACCACGCCCGGACCCGCGAAGACGTAGCTCAAGCCGTTGGGCCTGGCCGTCAGCGTCACGCTGCTCGTGGCGCAGGTGATCAGCCCGCTGCTGCTCAGGCTGGCATCGGGCACCGAGTTGTCCTGACTAATGGTGATGGACGTGACCGAGAAGCAACCCGTGCTGCTGTTGGTCACCGTCACCGAGTAGACCCCTGCGGTGTTGACCAGTGCCTGACTGCCCTCCTGACTCACGATGCCCGGACCCGCGAACACGTACCGGTCTCCCCCACCAGCGAACAGAGCCACCTGGGTTTGGGTGCAGGTCAGGGTAGTCGAGGAATTGGTCGTGATCGTTGCCACCGGCGCGGTGTTGTCCTGCGATACGCTCGCGCTGGCCATGGCCGAGCAACCCGCCCCGTTGTTGACGGTTACCGAGTAGGTTCCGCTGGTAGTTACGGTGCGAACCGGGTTGGTCGAGTTGTCCTCCCAGCGGTAGCTACTGCCCCCGCTGGCCGTCAGGCTCACGCTTGGGCTGGTGCAGGTCAGCGTGGGTGACCCGGGACTGATGCTGGCCGTCAGGGGGGGGCAAATGGTGGTGATGGTAAACACCTGACTGGCACTGAGGCTGCCCGGATCGGTGGCGACCACCGTCACGCTGCTCACCCCCGATGCCGGGGGCGTACCCGAAATGATGCGGGTGGTGGGGTCGAAGCTCAGCCCGTTGCCGGGGTTGATGCTGGCCGAGTAGTTTAGTGGCTGACCTTCAGGATCAGTGAAGGCGTTGACGGTGTAGGAGAAGGCCATGCCCACCGTTGCCGTCTGGTTACTGTTGGCCGTGGCCACCGGAGGGGTATTGGTTTCGGCCTCCGTACGAAGCGGCACAATGACGATTTGGCCACTACCTGATTGCACACCCTGAGTGTGGGTTACACTGGTAACGTAGGTTGGATCAGTGTACGAACTGCCACCACCCCCGGAACCTGTTATGCCAAAATCAGGGTCATTCTGTTCTCCCCCGCCACCACCGCCATAGTAACCACCCCCACCTCCACCAGTAGAAAAACCTCTACTAAATCCATCTCCACCAACGGCCAGGGAGCCCGCTTGCCCATTGCGAAACGACCCTGATCCACCTGCGCCACCAGCGGATTGGGTGCCACCGCCCCCACCCATCATACTTCCACCCGCTCCACCCGTGAGACCACCCCCCACACCTGCCTGCGTACCACTCGTTCGGCCGACGTTACCGCCCCCACCGCCCCCAGCGACAATGACCCGATTGGTCAGGGCGTTTCCATTCTGACGAATATCCGTAGCACCCCCTCCTCCTCCGCTATGAAAATTGGGGGAACCTGCGCCACTTCCCCCCCCGTTGTATCCGGTTGCTGGTGCTGTGGGAGTCCCGCCTACCATGATCGTCAGCACCTGGCCGGGAGTCACCGCCAACAGGCCTTCGACCTTGCCCCCCTGGCCACCCCCGTTTGTGGTGCCATCCCCCCCCGCTGCGCCATTGGCTACTACGGAGAGACTGTAGACACCGGAGAGGACCGTGTAAGTCTGGGGTGAGCCATCCGAACCATTGGTCCCATTGTAGGAAAAGGTAACGGGGGCAAGAGACTGAGCCATCCCGGATAGATTGCTCAACACCAGCCAGGCAATCAGCGCGATCCACCAGGAGTGGTACGAGGACAGGCCGCCAGAGGGAGGGGTTTTGTGAGTGCGTCGACTGACGGGGGTTATTGCAGACATGTGATAGGGTTGGTGCCCAATAGGAGACCAAGCCGATAGAAAGGTAGAGCGAGTAAACATTGCCATAAGAGAATAAGGTAAAATTAAGGGTGAACCAGAGACGGGAAATCGGGAATGGAGGCCGCCATTCGTGCCTTCAAAGGTGGCAGGGGAAAGTGGGCGTTACCCGGAATAACTAAAAACAACTTATGCAACGGCGGCCTGTAAGGTTGGCCAGCGTCAAATACAGGGCATCGGTTCGGGAGTAGAGATGGTTACACTGAGCCAGGCAACCACCGGGTTGGGGGCTACCGTAAGTAGATATTCGGCTTCCAGGCTAGTCAGGTTTTTGGGCTCACAGTATCCTACAAACAAGTAAAGCATCTACGAAAGATAAGGGTAAAAAATAGAAAGATCCGAAGGCATTCAACCCTGGATTACCCTCCCCCAATCGGGGGAGAAAAGATTGGCGCTTTCCGGTCTCGAATGCCCGTGCAAGTTTAGCCGACTGCCGTCACAGGCATATGCATTTTTTACCCAAATAGATGCACTTTTCACTCAAACCAAAGCATCTTTGTTACTTTTCAGCCAAAACGTGAAGAAAGTCAATCGATTCGTTCCGCTTACTGGAAAAAATAAAACGGATGACCCAGTGACGAGTTCACGAGCGGACTTAGTTAGGTCCGCTCACGTGGAGACAAGCCAACCGGGGCCGATAGTACCCCCTCGACAAGGGACCATCGACGAGTTCACTGGCTTGGGGGTCTGCTTTGGCTGCTTGTTGAGGCCCTATCCCTTTACCCCCGTGCACGCTGCATGAGGGCCGGGCCGTCAACGAATCGCCCACCTGGTGTATGTATTAAACGAATGCCCCAACTTTGAGAGCCCACCCCCAGAATCAGACCGTAAATAAGCCTGGTTGGCAATCGATTAGCCTGGCCGTTGCTTTCCTAGTGGGTTTAAGCTCATTGGCCGGAGCCCAGCACTTTGTGGCCTCCGTACAGCGGTATGGTCCCGAGAATGGCCTGGCGCACCGCGAAGTGAACGTCATTTTCCAGGACCGACGGGACTTCATGTGGTTTGGTACCCGGTTTGGGCTCAACCGCTTCGACGGGACTACGTTTACGACCTATACCCGGGAAAAAAACGGGCTCGACTTTAATGATATCCAGTCCATCGCTCAGGATGCCGATGGACTGCTGTGGCTCATGGGTCCCGTGGGGAAGTCGACTATTACCCTCTTTGATCCCCTAACGGGGGTGGCCACCTCCTTCCAGAAACGCTTCCACCGATCCCGACTGATGCACCCCACCTGGGCAAAGCAGTTTCTGCTGGGCAGCCCCGACGGATCCATTGTTTTTGTCGATAACCAGCCCGCCAAACTAAATGTGTACCATCCCAAAACGGGGTTGCGGACCGTGGCATTACCCCAGTACACGACCCTGGCCCTGGCCGCTGTGACGACTCGAAACACCATTTGGGTCTTTGCCGACCAAACCAGGCTGGTCGAAGTAACGATGGATGGGCGCGTGTTGCACACCTATGATCACCCAAAAGCAATCTATGCCTGTGTCGGCCAGCATCAGGCCAGTGCGGACTTTTTTTATCGATCCACAACCTCAACTGGTCCAGAAGGGCCGATCGACAAGCTGTATAAAATTGACGGGGCGGGGCATCGGCAGACACTATCCCCGGCCCCCATTGAATCGGAGAAAATAATCTATCCACTCGTCTATCGCTTTAACCCCAGCGGGCTACGCTGGAATGGTTGCCAGTTGCATGACGCCACCGGCCGGGTCCTCGTCGATATCACCAGCCAGCTGGCGGATGGCCTGATTGAGGATCGAAGTTTTTTTCGGGATAAAAGTGGGGGTATGTGGCTGGGCACCAGCTTTGGCCTCTACCAGACTCGGATCAGTCAGAACTATTTTCAGCGTTTATTTTACCAATCCGGCACCGGGAAACGACCCGCCGTTCGGGGCATTACGGCCGTGGGCGATATGCTCTACACGAATCTGGAGAATGATCTGGGCTTATTCGCCAGCCGGCGTTCGGGAGCATCGGCCCGTCGGCTGCTGGGCAAGCCGCAGGCATTACTTAGTTTGAGCGGTAACCCGGCGGGTAAACTCTACTTAGCCGATGGCTATACGCTGATCGCCTACGATTATCGAACCACTAAAAGCACCGTCATGCCCCTACCCGGTACGGGACACATCTGGACCATTCATCCCTTTTCGACCAACCCCCACCGGTTGCTGGCCGGTGGCGATCCCGGTTTGTGGCTGGTTGATCCGGACAGTAACCGGATAACCCCCTTCCGGGGCTATAACCAGTTTCCCGAATTAGCCCAGGCCCATGTCCTGCACATCGGAGCCGACCGGCAGGGCACGATCTGGCTCTGCGCCACCACGGGACTCTACACGGTTGATCCTCAGCGGGGCGTTACGGCCCGCTACTGGCGGGGCGGTAAGGGTGCCTTCAAGCTACCCGCTGACAGCTACCAGCATTTTTATCAGGACGCAGGCGGACGCTACTGGCTGGCCACGGCCAATGCCGGGCTGGTGCGCTGGGATCGCACCCGGAGCCGCTACCGCCAGTTCGAACGGGCCGATGGGTTGAACAACGACAATATTTACGCGGTCTATGCCGACCACCGGGGCCACCTCTGGCTCAGCAGCGACAACGGTATCATGCAGTTTGATCCCCTGCGACTCACCACCCGGACCTACACGGTGCAGGAGGGCATTACCCACAACGAGTTTAACCGGATTGCCCACTACCAGGATACGCAGGGGCGGCTCTATTTCGGTGGTCTGAACGGGGTAACGGCCTTCGACCCACGTGATTTTGAAGCCGAACCTACGTTGCCCGCCCTGCCGCTACGGGTGGTTTCCTTCCGCCAGTTCGATGCCGACCGCGACACGTTAGTTGACAACACCGGGGAACTGCTCAAAACGGGTCAACTTACCCTACAGCCCGATGACCGGAGCAGTATCCTCCACTTCGCCCTGCTTAACTACACCGATGCCCAGAAAAATACGTATGCCTACCAGTTCCGGGGGCTGAATGATATCTGGCACCAGCAGACTGAACCCTTTCTGCGGCTGGGCAACCTGCCCTACGGCGACTATCAGTTGCTGATTCGGGGGCAGGCCGCCGACGGCCGCCTGTCGTCGGCTACGCTATCCATTGGGGTACACGTACTGCGGCCGTTCTATCTGCGTGGCTGGTTTGTCTTTCCGCTGGTGTTTTTGTTGCTGGGCGGGCTGTGGGCCTGGGGTCAATGGCGGGCCTGGCAGTATCAGCAGGCGCAAATCCGGCTGCAAACCCAGATCGACGAGGCCACCCAGGTTATTACCCGTCAGGCGCAGGATCTGCAACAGCTTGACGAGACTAAATCACGGTTTTTTGCCAACATCTCCCACGAGTTTCGTACGCCCCTGACGGTGATTCTGGGCATGGCCGACAACCTCTCCCAACAGAACGCCCCCCAGTTGCGGCAGTCGTCCATTCTGATTGAACGCAACGGCCGCAACTTGCTTCGACTGATCAATCAGCTGCTGGACCTCTCCCGGCTGGAGGCTGGCCAGATGCCGCTCAAGCTCGTGCGAACCGACCTGATCCCCTTTATCCGCTACCTCGGTGAATCGTTTCATTCCATAGCCCGAGTGAAGGGGGTACGCCTGACCGTACACGCTGAAGAGGATAGTTGTGAGGCAGATTTCAATCCGGACAAGCTACAGGACATGCTGACAAACCTGCTGGGAAACGCCCTTAAATTTACTCCGCCGGGGGGGCATGTTAGGTGTGAGGTGGCGACTCAGACCCGTTGGCAACCGCTTACGCCGGCGGGCTACCACGAGACACTTACACCAACCCATCACTTAAATGACCCCTGGATTCAGATCACCGTCAGTGATACCGGCCCCGGCATTGATCCGGCCAGCCTGACCAGGATATTTGACCGTTTTTATCAGGCCGGGCCACGTCAGGCCCCGCCTGGACTGGCCGGGCCACGATTGGCTGGGCCGGAGGTAGCCGAGTCCGACCGTGGAGGTACAGGCATTGGTCTCTCGCTGGTGCGAGAGTTGGTTAGCCTGATGCAGGGTGGTCTGGCCGTTCGCAACCGACCGGGACCCTCCAGTCCCGGTGTGGAGAATCCCGGTCAGGGCGCTGAATTCGTGGTCCGTCTGCCCCTGACCCGGCAGGCGCCCCTGGCCAACGATGTACTGCCCACACCTATAATCCCCGCATCTGACCCGGCCGTGACGACGGACCGCTGGAGGGACTTGGGAGAGGGGGTCGAATCCGGCCCGGAGGAGGCCCTTGATCGTCCCCTGCTATTGCTGGTGGAAGACAATGACGATGTAGCCACCTACATTCAGTCCTGCCTGCGGGAAGCGTACCAAATCATTCGGGCCGAAAACGGGCAGATCGGCATTGACCAGGCCCTGGCCACCATACCGGACCTGATTCTGAGCGATGTGATGATGCCCGTTAAAGACGGATTTGACCTCTGCGACACCCTGAAGAGCGACGAACGTACCAGCCACATTCCGATTGTGCTGCTCACGGCCCGGGCCGCGGTGAACGACCGGCTTGCGGGCCTACGGCGGGGGGGCGATGCGTACCTGGTCAAGCCTTTCCATCGGGAAGAGTTGCTCCTGGTGCTGGGTAATCTGCTCCAGACCAGACGGCTGCTGCAGCGCTATTACAGCCAGCGGGCGCTGGGTAACCAGCCGTTCAGCCAGGCTCCCGCCGGTGGGGTCGATGCGCGGGAAGACCAGTTTGTGGCGAAACTGCGGAATATTCTGGCACTTCATCTGGATAACGAAGCGCTGGATAATGAGATGATCTGTCAGCTGATGGGCATAAGCCGAAACTCGTTGTACCGCAAGATGATGGCACTGACCGGTATGTCCGTAACGCCTTACCTGAGAGCTCTTCGCCTGCAGAAAGCCGAAGAGCTGCTGAAACATTCATCGTTGAGCGTTGCCGAAGTCGCCTATGCGGTAGGCTTCGACAACCCCCAGTACTTCAGCCGGGTTTTTTCAGAAGAAAAAGGGGTTTCTCCCAGTAGCTTCAGGAGCCCGGGCTAGCAGTTAGCTTCATTATTTCCTGACCGGACTTACCTGCTTATAATCGTACAGACTCTCTCCTACTCGACCCGCCGTTTTCGGTCAATAGAAGGGTCGCTGATGCTATTTTATGAACCCGCTATTTTACTATCAGTGAATGGGTTATGTTACTGAAAGCAATCTTAAAAATCGTATACAAAAACGTCCGATTGCACTCGGGAAAAGAGATTGTTTTATAAGCAAAAGTGGCTATGTGTTGCAAAAATGAACGACAGTTGGCATATTGCAGTTATAGTGATGAAAAAAGGCACTGCTTAATATGGCATACGCAACACTTCCTCCACAGACGGCGGTCTATACCCCCTACACCGTTATTGATAAATCCCGGCAAGGCATGCTGCGGACAGAAGCGGATACAGTAGCTCAGTTGGCCGGATTAACCGATATTGAACTGGCCCGCATTCTGAACATGTCGGTACGCAACCTACACCGACTCAAAGCCGACGATAAACTGGCCCGAGACGCTTCTGAACGGCTGCTATTGCTAACTAACTTGTTGCAGCATGGGCTGGATGTCTTCGATGAGGATGCCCAGACACTGGCCGGATGGCTTCGTTCACCCATTCGTGAACTCAATACCCAATCCCCCCTGTCTCTACTCGACACAACAACTGGGTTTGGACTAGTGGATGATGTGCTGGGGCGCATCGAACACGGCATTGTCGGCTAGTTATCCTGCTATCTTGATGCTAACCGTTTATCGAACCGTCAAAGTAAGATACATCCGTGAGCCATTGGCTACCGAAGGAGCACGGTTATTTGGTGGCCGGTGGAACCCAAAGGGATACCCCCTACTTTATACGACCTCCTCGCCTGCTCTGGCTTTGGTCGAATCGCTGGTACACCAACCCCGGGTTAAGTACGAAAAGTTGCCCAAGCTCTATCTGTTTACCCTGGAGGTGCCTGATGACTCGTTAACCACTTTGTCGCCGGACGACTTGCCTGCTTATTGGAATGAAGAAAGCTACGAACGGACCCAGTGGATCTTACGGGATTGGCTGAATGAGCCCACTACCCTAATGGCGGCTGTTCCCTCAGTGGTGGTGCCGATGTCATACAATTATTTGTTTCATCCAGCTCACTCTGCTTTTAGCCAAATCCGGGTTCTCCGCCAAGAGCCTTTTCCCGTCGAACGTCGACTCTGGCAGCAGGACAATCCCTAATTCAATCAATTGACCTGAACGTGGTCAAATGAAAGTGGCTATAAAATGTAACTTACATTGATTGATGTGTATCAACTAGTTCATTTGTGATCGTTCACTAAAAAGGCAGTTACCATCATTAGCTGAACGAGTTGTCATTAGCTGTCAAAATCGTCCAAAAAAACGTCCAATTCAGATCGGGATTTTGCAAACAAATTTTAATATGTTTGAACTACTATCCCTATCATACGATCTCAATACCTGGCCCGCCCCACCATGCGCATTGATTTAACCTGTGAGGTAGTTGATGATCGCTACAGGCAAGAGCTGGCTATGTGGCGGTCAGTCGGTAAAGTATAACCGGATAATTCGCTACTTTCCATAACTCCGGTTCAACGTCTTATTAACCCAACCCCTTATTCCTAAACATCCCGCATGAGATCAGTAAAGTTTATTTTTTTTCTAGGTTTAGTTTTCAGTCTGCCCATTCTGACAACAGCACAAACTAACTCCCTGCCGCATCTGGAAAGAAAGGGCGATGTAACCCGGTTACTGGTTAATGGCAAGCCCTTTCTCATGCTGGGTGGTGAACTGCACAATTCCAGTATGGGCAATGTCGATTACATGCGACCCATCTGGAAACGCATGGCTGATGCCAACCTAAACACGGTGATTGCCTCTGCTTCCTGGGAATTGGTCGAACCTCAGGAGGGGAAGTATGACTTTATGTTGGTCGACAGCATGATTCTGGGCGCGCGAAAAGCAGGTCTAAAGCTAATCGTACTGTGGTTTGCCAGTTGGAAAAATGGAAAATCAACCTACACGCCAGCCTGGGTGAAACAAGATCCGAAACGGTTCCCGCTCGCTAAAGACGAACAGGGGAACAACCTGGAAGTACTCTCGACATTGAGTACCAATGCACGCGACGCTGATGCACGGGCGTTTGCGGCCCTGATGAAACACATCCGGCAGATCGACCAGAGAGAGCAGACGGTTGTGATGGTTCAGGTCGAAAATGAAATTGGAACGATGGGCACCAAACGCGATTTCAGTGCCCCGGCGAATACCGCCTTCCAGGGCCCGGTTCCGGCTGAGTTGATGCGGTATCTCGAAAAAAACAAATCGATTATTCACCCTGGGGTGCTGGACACCTGGCAGAAACAGGGACTTAAGAAGAGTGGAACTTGGGAAGAAGTTTTTGGGAAAGGGGTACGATACGACAACTGGAAGGAGCTTTCTTATCTAACCGAGGAGTTATTTATGGTGTGGCATTACGCCCAGTACGTGGGCATCATAGCCGCAGCCGGGAAGGCCGAATATAATCTGCCGATGTACGTGAATGCCTGGTTGAAGCAGCCCGGTCGGTTTGGTCATGCCCCCGGAAACTATCCCAGTGGTGGGCCCACTCCCCACATGATCGACGTATGGCGAGCCGGTGCCCCGGCCATCGATTTTATTGCGCCGGACATTTATGCCACCAGCGAGTGGCGCTACGTCTGCGACACCTACACCCAGTCGAAAAATCCGCTGTTTATTCCCGAAGCGCGCAGCAACTCAGCGACCGTTGCCCGCTCATTTTTTACGTTTGGCAACTACGTTACTAACTTATTCGCCCCTTTTGGTATTGACGGGAACGACGATAATCAGGCAGCTACGGCGGCTGATTTGCTTGAACTTAAAGATGCCTATGCTACGCTCGGGCAGTTGACGCCCCTGATCATCCAGCATCAGGGAACAAAAAACATGACCGGTCTTATGGTTGATCAGAACACCAAATCTGATTCGGTTACCATTGGGGGCTATATGATCAAGGGACGGCTTGGCCGACGGTTCGGGGGCGGAGAACTGGCCGGATTCGACATCTTTGGGAGTGCTCCTGGTAGTTCAGGATCTCAACCACCACCCGAACAAGCGGGTGGGGCCATTATCATTGCTACGGCTCCGGGAGAATTCATTATTGCCGGCAAAAATATGAGTATCGATTTTGCCGCTCCCAATCCAAGTGCATCCTCGAAGGTGGGTATTCTGTTACTGGAGAAAGGAATCGTTAAGGAAAGTACCTGGGTGCCACAGCTACGGTTAAATGGAGATGAACTACGGATTACCTTAGCAGCCGACAAAAGCAAAATTTTCAAAGTGGTTCTATATAACTACTAACCGTAGACAATACGTACTTTACGGTTAATGATTAGGTTATACCATTGACAGCCAATGATGAAACCGTACCATTAAACGTCCGATTCAAACTGGGGCTGGCCAGGGCGTGAAAGGGGAATGAAACAGATTAACTGTACTGAAACAATCAGTCAGCTGAAAAGCCGCGCCAGTAGGATCTGGGCGCGGCTTTTTTAGGCCAGTTAGTGTGTCGGCGAAAACACCCATATAACGCAGCAATTACACCAAACTATACGGTAGCTAAAGCGACGGACAATTTATCTCGGAACGAGCGTATATTCATTTACGACATCACCCGTTTTGGGGTTGAGGGTATTTCGGCGAAGCACTAACTGGTTTGTGCTCCATCGAATCAGCGTATAGTCAATGGCACCGTCTATGCCATACGGTTCGGGATTCAGGTTACGGAATACGAGGTTTTGGTTGTTGTTCGTAAGCTCCCACGTACCCGTAAATGTGTCGCCGGTAAACTCCGTGTAAGTGATTTTCTGCTCCTGAAATGTCATCTGAAACTGACTGTATCCTGGATAGATGTTCCCTGATGCTCCTTCCCGATACACAATAACGGTGCCTTCTTTTACTTCCGATGCTTTCCAGCTTCGGTTGAGGTCCGGGCCGGGCAGGGGTGGCTTACACTGGCTTAACACGCCAATGGTCAGGAAAATAAATAGCAGAAATATAGCTTTAGTTTTCATCGTCAGGGGGCATTATTGTTTGACAAAACGGACTATCCGATGGTTGACTGGATTGGAAATTTCGAGAAAATATACACCCGTAGGCAATGCCTCAACCGAGAGTTCAATGGTAGTTGAACTGGTCTCCTGTGCCGATTGCAGGATGGATTGTCCAGCTCCATTGCGCACAATGAACTGCCAGCGATGAGGGCTTTGGCCAACTCCTACAGTTATTTTATCCCGAGCAGGGTTAGGAAACAGCAGTACTTCAGCAGCTATTGCAGACAGGTCGGTAATAATAATCGAGACCGTTGCCGTATTTGAAAAAGCGGATGTCGTACTCCCGTTTACGGCCCGAATCCGGTAAGTGTAGCGGGATTGGGCACGCAGGTGTTCATCTTTGTAGGCTATGCTGTTAGCTGCCAAACTGCCAAGTTTTTCAAAACTAGCCCCGTTAATGGCGCGTTCGAGTTCAAAGCCGGTTTCGATACTGGCGTTATCTCTCCAAACCAGACTTACCGAATTTCCTGTGGCTGTACCCATCAGATTATCGGGGGCACCGAGTGCAGTGAGTGTTGTAGCCTCAGCGATATTGGAATAGGCAGAGGCCCCCGCCGGGTTGATCGCCCGCACTCGGTAGTAGTATTTGGTATTGGCCGTCAATCCGGTGTTTTGATAGGTCGTCATATTGGCACCTACATCGGCAATCTTTGTAAAAGATTTCCCATCGATGGATTGCTCCAGTTCAAAACCCGTTTCATTGGTTGTTGCATCTACCCACACCAAATTAATCTGGGAGGAGGAGACAGCCACAGCCGTCAGGTTTTTAGGTGCATCGGGCGATACGGGTAATGTATTCGCTTCCGCTACGTTCGACCAATTCGATGTGCCCCCTTTGTTTTGCGCCCGTACCCGAAAGTAGTACTTCGTATTGGCCGTCAGACCTGTTACTGTGTAGGTAGTTATAGTGGCACCAACGCTCACCAAATTACCCCAGGTCAAATTATCTGTACTGCGCTCAATGTCGAAACCGTCTCCATTCGTTGTGGTATCCGTCCAGGCCAAGTTAATCTGACTGCTGCTGATAGCTGCGGCAACAAGATTTTTTGGCGTATCAGGCTTCGTAACCACGGGGTTTTCCTGTGTTTTGGCATTGACGATGTGGGCGTAGGCCGACCCGGCCGATCCCTTCACCCCACGAACCCGGTAGTAGTACAGGGTGTTCGCCGATAAGCCCGTGTTGGCATAACTCACTACATTGGCTCCCAGGGTAGCAATTTTGGTAAAAATCATCCCGTCCACCGAACGCTCCAACTCGTAACCCGTCTCATCAGTCGAGCGGTCAGACCACTCCAGATTAATCTGCGACGAAGACACCGCCGTTGCCTTCAAATCCAGCGGAGATTCAGGCCCCATGTCGTAATCGACTATGTTGGTGTAGCCCGATGCTAACCCGCCTTTGATGGCCCGCACCCGAAAATAGTTTTTGGTGGAGGTGGTCAGATTAATCTCATATTGGGTGACGTTGGCGGCCGTAGTGGTGGCTTTGATGAAGGTCGTGCCGTTAGTGGAGGACTCGACCTCAAAGCCGGTTTCGTCGGCGGAATTATCTTTCCAGGTCAGCCTGACGTTATTCATGTTATCGGCCAGCAAGGGGGTCAGCGTCAGGTCGGAGGGCGCGTTGATGGTGTTGCCCTGCGTAGTGGCATCAGCCGTGTTGGAGTAGCCTGAATAGGTAGAAGCCGCCTTATTATAGGCTCTGACCCGGTAGTAATATTTAGTATTTTGGGATAATCCCGTATTCTGATACGTGGTTGTATTGGCGGTAACGGTGGCGATTTTGGTAAAGTTGTTGCCATCGGTGGAGCGTTCAATCTCGAAGTCGGTTTCGTTGGTGGCGTTGTCTTTCCAGACCATGTTAATTTGAGACGTGGAAATGGTGGTGGCCACCAAATCAGTCGGAGCAGCGGGGGCTTGAACGGGTGCTTCCTGCGTTTTGGCACTGACTGGAGCACTCCAGGCTGACTCACCGGCACAGTTCTGGGTTTTTATTCGGAAATAGTAGGTTGTGTTCGCCGTTAGACCGCCCATGGTCTTACTCTCGGTGTTCTGCTCGGATTGAACCTCGGTGGGCGAGGTGAAGCTGTTGCTGGTCGAGTATTGGATAACAAATCGACTCTCCCGACTAAACGATTCATTCGCTCCGCCCCATTTGAGTTCGATTTCAGACGCACTCTTAGCGGTCGCCACTATGTTATTGGGCGTTTCGGGAAGAGCAATGCCGGTGGTAACGATGGCCGATGACCAGGCCGACTCACCAGCGGCATTCTTCGAGCGCACCCGCACGTACACCTTTTGCCCGCAACCCGGCCAGGAACTGTCAATCTTGTACTGAGTCATATTGGCTCCCACACTGGCCGAGCCACCGCTGTACTGGTCGGAATCGCCCCACTGAATATCGAAGCCCGTTTCATCGGTCGATTTGTCCTGCCAGGATGCGGTAATTTCGGTGACTCGGTCGGAGTTCTTGGTCCAGTTTTGCGACAGGCTTGCGTCGATTACCGGGGCAGCCGGTGGCTTGGGGGCATTACTCTGGGTGGTGGCATTGGCCGTATTGGAATAGCCAGAGTAGGTATTCGCGGTCTTGTTATAGGCCCGCACCCGATAGTAGTATTTGGTATTTTCTGTTAATCCCGTGTTCTGATACGTAGTGGTATTGGCCGTGACGGTGGCGATTTTGGTAAAGTTGTTGCCGTCGGTGGAGCGTTCAATTTCGAAGTCAGTTTCGTTAGTGGCGTTGTCTTTCCAGGCCAGGTTGATTTGAGACGTGGAAATAGTGGTGGCCACTAAATCAGTCGGTGCAGCGGGAAGGTTAGCCAACGTAGTGGCATCGGCTGTGTTGGAGTAGGCCGAGGGGTAGTCCTTATTCACAGCCCTAATCCGGTAATAGTATTTTGTATTTCCCGATAGGCCCGTATTAGGAAAGGCAGTCGTATTTGGTCCGGCATCGCCAATTTTGGTAAACGTAGTGCCGTTGGTGGAGCGTTCAATCTCAAATCCTGACTCGTTGGTGGCGTTGTCTTTCCAGCTCAAATTGATCTGAGAAACCGAAACAGTAGCCGCAACTAACCCGGTTGGCGCATTAGGCGTAAAACTCAACGTGGTGGCATCAGCCGTGTTGGAATAGGCCGAGGTAAACGTACCGATGTCAATATTGACTTCCACCGCTCGCACCCTGTAGTAATACTTAGTATCCTGAGTCAGGCCGGTGTTGGCATAGGTCGTTACATTTTCGTTTACGGTGGCAATTTTGGCAAACGTGGTGCCGTTGGTCGAACGTTCGATCTGAAACTCGGTTTCGTTGGTACTGTTGTCCTTCCAGGTTAAATTGATTTGACTGGTCGAAGCAGCCGTGGCGGCTAGCCCTGTGGGAGCGATGGGCGCGCGGGACAGGGTTGTTGCGTCGGCCGTATTTGTATAGCCGGATGCGCCAATCGAATTGACGGCCCGCACCCGATAGTAATACTTGGTATCCTGAGCCAGCCCCGTGTTTCCGTACGTAGTCACGTTGGCCGCTACATCCGCAATTTTAACAAACGTAGTGCCGTTGGTGGAGCGTTCAATCTCAAACCCGGTTTCATTGGTGGAGTTATCCAGCCCCGTCAAATTAATACGCGAGGTCGATGCCGTTGTGGCCCCCAGTTTCGCAGGCGCATCAGGCGCGATTTTTTGCGCCAGCAGCACACCGCTACTGAGCAAAAGCAGATAGAAAACACTCGATAGCTTTTTCATGATTTCCTGTTTTTCACTACTCAAAACGACAGATTGACAATGGGGCCGAACGGGGATAATTTTCCATCGGCATAGTACACCCGGGCCGTGTATTGGTAGGTTATCGCTGCTTTTACCTGTTTGTCCTTATACTGCAATGACCCTTTGCTGACGGTCGCAATGGTCTGGAAACCACTGCCATTTTCGGCGCGGTAAATCACGATGCTGATAGCGGCAGGAGGATTGCGCCAGTTCAGGTCTACTACTTTCTGCGTGGGGTTATACTGCGCCTGGAAGCTCAAAAGCCCCGTTTTACCTTTAAAATCAGGAATTTTCACGGGCAGCGCTGTTGACATCGGCGATTTCAAACCCGCATCATCTTCGGCCTGAAGAGTGTATTCATACCATTCCTTCGATTGAACCATAGAGTCGGTGTAGGTTGGTTGGGCGGTGTTTGGGAACTGGGCCAGTTCCTTGTAGCGGGCTTCGCCAATTTTTCGGCGGTAGAGCCGGTGCCGCACTACGTCCGTAGAACTGCTGAATGCCCAGCGGAGAGCAACCCCCGATGCATTCACTTTGTAGTCTTTGAAAACGGGCGGAGTGGGGGCCACAATATCAGGCTTTTTCAGTTCCAGAATTTTCGATGCTGCCGACGTATTGTCTTTTTGGTCAACGGCTTTTACCTGGTAGTAGATGGTCTCGGTCAGCGTTCTCAGTTGGAGTGTATCCCGAAAAATAGTACCGGCAAGGGGACGTTTTACAGCCGCCGTGAATACATGATTGCGCTGGTTGGCTTTAAAAATCAGATACCCTTTTACATCGCGCTCCGGGTTCTTTTTCCATTGCAGCACCACATGGCCATTGGTGTCAATTTTGGCCACTAAATCCGTCGGTTTGGCGGGGGGAATGGTATCGACAATCACGCAATAGGCCGAAAGTGAAGATGCCGCATTGCCGGAGGTGTCGGCAGCGGCTACCACGTAGTAATTAGTTGTATCCGTGCTGGCATTCTCGTCCACAAAACGGCGGGTTGTGGGTGGGAGGGTCTTATCGAAAAGCGGCTTAAAATCGCTAAGTGGACCTGTCCCCCGCCCAATGTAAAAACCGGCGAGGTCGCCTGTGGGCGTGGCTTCCCACTGAATTTCAACGCGGCTCCCGCCGAGGTGCGTGGCTTTGACCCTGACGGGCGACTGTGGCGGTGTGCGGTCGCGACCCATGGCCCGCACCGGCTCACTGGGCTGGCTCTCTTCGCCAAACGACGTAATACCCACCAGCCGATAGTAGAAGGGACGATAGTTGGCCGATAATGAATCGGTATAAGCAAAATTCTCTTTGTTTTGCACGTCCGACTCCATGTTGATATACGGCTGTTCGTTCAGCCGTTTGTAGGTCTTCCCATCTGCCGAACGCTCTACATGATAGGCCGTAAACAGCAGCCGGTGCGGGTCTTTTGGCCATTGCAGATTCACTTTCTTCTCCTCCTCGACTGGCTTTCCCAGAAAGGGTTGCGGAAGCACGACCGCCGTCCGGGTATCGACGGTAACGGAGGCCGTATCGACGGGTAAATAATTGAACAGGGGCTGGGCCGCATACAGCCGGTAATAGTAGCGTTTGTTAGGTTCGGCGGCTTGGTCGATAAAACCCAGACCGGCAGCCTGCGCCGTTTCAAAGGACAAATCGGAAGCCAGCAGCGTAAACGAGTAACGATTGGTCAGTTCATCAGCTTTGGTCAGCAGGCCACCCGTGTTGCCCGTCATCTCGAATTTCTTGCCATAAATGGCCTGCGCGGCTATCAGCGCGTTTTGATTGACGGGCGTTACGAACCGTTTCCAGTTGTCGAGGGGTTCGGGTTTGAGGGGCTGGGCTGATAGCCGCACTACCCGCACACGCTGGCCGGTGGAGTCCCGCTCGAAGCGTTCGAGGAGGTAGCCCGTCCGGTTCAGGAGTGTCCAGGCACCGGGTTTGGCGGGTGCCCAGCGCAACCGAACTTCCTTGCCCGTGTAGCGGGACGTGAAAGCCAGCCGAACCGTCGAGTCAGCTTTGGGCGGGCGGGCGGGCCGCTGGGCATAGGCATTTGCCGCCATACACACCATGATTATCAGTAGAATACGTGTCATCATTTCCAAGTCATTTAACAATTCCCTCAAACGTAACGGGGGCCGTTCGGTACGGCCCATACATGGTAGGCACTTTATAAATGAACTGCATGCGTTGTTTTCCGGGTTGGTGAATCATTTTTTCCAGCATACCTTCCTGCTGAATCAGCGTATTGATTCGGGATTTTTCAGCGTCTGTATATAGCGTCAGTTCGCCAACTGGTGTAAGGAGTACCTGCGGAAGCAGTTGCCTGAAATCAAGCAGATTTCCGATAATCTGATAGTTCTGCATCGTCAGCACCAAATCGGTCATGTCCATAATGGACAATTTCGGTTTGCCATTTCCCGCATTCCCCGACGGAGTGGGGCCACCGGAACTTCCGCCCGATGAGGCCGTCGAAACTGACCCGATATTGATGGCCAGTGCTGCGGTGTTGACACTGGTGGCCGGTAAAGCAGACGGGTCGAGTGGGGGTACCAGGCCACTCGATACGTAATACGGCGTTTTGAACGGCAACGGAACTATAGCATTAGCACCTATTAAGTTAGGGAGTACATTGAGTTCAGGCACAAACGCAAAGGAGGCTATTCGTCTGGGGCCAGTTCGTAAGAAGATGTTTAAACCCCGGTCATAATTCGTTAAATTCTTGGCACCCGCAATCTGATTATCCGTAGCATTGGGAATACTTCTTTCATGCTGAATGCCCGGATAAAGCAGTTGACCATAGCCCGTATTTAACTGGCTCATAACCCGAAACTTCTGATGTGCGGTTGCCAAAGAAGCATTATCCATATCAGGCATGTACACCTGCATGAGTGGGAGCTGTATCGTTTCACAGCTTCCCGAAGTGGCCCTATCTCCCTGTGTGGCCGCTATGATAGTCGAAGGTAAATCGACGGTTTCGAAAGCTTCATCGGTTTCGGCAGTCCAGGTTCTCACGCCCAGAAACGTATTCGTGCCGGGCGTGATGGTCATAGCGGCCAGCTTGTCGCGGTGACTATTGTAGCGGCTGGTGCGGAAGGTGTAGCTGAAGACGACAAACTCAGGCGGCTCAACCGAAGCGGGTCCACCCTGCACATTAAACCGCTTACGCCCTACCGTCGAATTGCCCCCTTCCATCACTAACAACTGACCGCGTCTGTTCTGGGTAGCAAGCGTCTTGACTTCTCTATCCTCGGCCACGGTGAGGGCTAAATTCGGGTTGTTGACTCCCCGAATTCGGCGAAGAATTTTTAGCTCGTAGGTGGTGCTGTTGGCTAATTGTGGAATGTCGAACTCAACGGCATTGGCATCGGCAAAATACTTCATGCTGGTTTCGACAGGTGCTCCCGCTTTTGGCGTAAAGACCGCCTTATACGTCACCGACCGACCCATAATGGCCGCATTCGTGCTTGTGGCGGCAAACTGCGTGTTGTGTACCGATGAGTTTGTGAACAGGTACGCCTGCCCACCCACCTCTATATACCCCTTTTTACCCCTCGACGCGGCATTGGTGCAGAATGATTCGCCGATTGTTGGCGTGGCTACTGCCGCTTCGAGGCCCTGATTTTGCAGGAAAAGCCGTTGATTCTGAAGCGGCCACGAATCAGCTACGTTCTCCAGCGTTTGGGGCAGTGGCCCGGTTTTGAACGTAATCGTTTTGGGTTCGCTGAAGGGGTCGTTGCTGTTTGGCTTTTTTACCAATACCGGGCTGCCACTGGTGGTTTCATACACCTGAACCTCAATGTTCGCTTTGTAGGTAATATTTCCTTTCAGGTACTCATTATGCGACAGTACGGCAACTACGTTGTTTCGTTCCAGCCGCTGCGACTGACCAGCCACCAGCGACAGGCTACTGCCGCTTTTTACTTCAAACAACTCATAGCGTTTGATGAACGGTTTGAACGTGCGAATAACCACCGAATTATCATCAGTATCTTCCTCCAGTTCTATCTCCTTGTCCATGGGCCAATAGAACGAGGTAGTTATGTCGGTGCCTGGATTCAGATCATTTCCCCCATCGGGCTGCATGTCAGAAATGAACTGTAAATCGCCGAGGGGGTTGTTGCCCGCCAAAACGCATTTTTCGCCTAACTCAAGGTTAAAGTTGCAGTAGCCATCAATCCAGCCATCCATAATGGAATAGTACAGGGATGCCCTACCCTGAAAATAATTCGGGTTGGGAAGGGCCGCTTTCATAGAAATAGCCGCTGTGACACTCGCGATTTCTTTGTTGCCCTCGAAAAAAAGAAGATCGATGTGAATTCCGATTGCGCCCCTTATGCCCGCGTAAGCCTGCCCCTGTCCATACCAGCCATTTACGCCACGCGGCTCGTTGCTGCCTACGCAAATAGCGGCTGTATTGCGGCTTATATTAATATCGGCACCGACTACTAATCGTAAATCGGCATAGAAAATAAGGAAGGTAGGCTTCGTCTTAAAGTCCACGCTCCCACCAAAGGCAATGCCTTTTCCGTTTGCCATCAGAGCCGGGTTACGGGGGGCGCGTGTATCGGCGGTAACCTGATTATTGAGCTTATCGCCCGTACTGTTGTTCAGCAGGTTACGCACAAAAGACGGTAAGGGCGGTAGTTCAGCCGGAATGCCGTGACCCACCATGAAATACGCATCCATATCCAAACTCAGCACCTCGGTATCACCTGTTTTTAGTTGTGCTTTTAAGCCAACCCGTTCATTCAGAGGGGCTTTGCCGAGGTAGAAATACCAGATTTCGTTGTCGATGTGTAATTGCGCTTCGCCCGCTATCTTGTTGTCTCCTCTCCCCACCAATACATCGTAGAAATCGACCATGACCGTAAAATTACCATCCAGCCTGAACGACTCCCCCGACCGGTCGTACATAATCAGCAGGGAGGCTTTCACGGGCGGATTCTCGCGTTTATCCAGGTTCTGTAGCAGGTAGCCATTGCCATTGATGGAGATGGAGTTCAGCCCACCATCGTTGGTAATTTCCGCACCCAGCCCCATGTCCATGTTGAACGTTGTCGAATCGGCGGCAAGGCTGGCCACCACCCCCGCCCGAATACCGAGATAGACCGTCTTATCAGGCACAAACTGTAGCCCTGATTCTGGAATATCGTCGGGCGTTACGCCCTCCTCCGACAGGGCTTTTTGGGCCAGAAGGCTCGCATTTTCGGAGGACATCGCATTCGGATTCTGAAGCCGCATGTGGTGATAGGCCCCTCCGCCGAAGGCATTGAGTTCAAGCGCACCCAGCGGAATACCATTGGGCAGGTGCACCATCCCATCCACAAACCAGTAGGAATAATAGTCGGGCTGTCCGGCTTCGCCTTTGCTGCCGAACCGAACGGTGAGTCGTCCGGCAATTTTCATGGGCATTGTTACGGCTATATTCCCAAAGAATCCATTGCCGTAGAGGGCGTGGTTTTTGTAGAATTTCACTTCGCCTTTCAGCGCAAAGCCGTTCGATTCAGCATCTATCCGAATCGCTTCTAAATCGGTATGGTCGTAGCCCACATCTACCGGTTTTACGCCATCTAATTTCAGTTTTCCGTAAATGGTCAGGGCCAGCCCCGCCGTAAACTTCTCCGACAGAGCTAAATCGGCGTCGATGTGCAGACCCGGTTTCACGTACCCCCCAGAAGTAGAGTTAACAAAGTCGATTTCGTTGATGGTGATGGGCAATTTCCCCGCACTATGCTGGGGCGAGGCAAACGACATGACGGGCTGCCCGGTGGCCCGGCTATAACTGGCGTGCTTGAAGGTAAAAAAGCCCGAAGAATCTGTATCGAACGAAAAGTTCTCAAACCGGACATCGGTCAGGTTCATTCCCATGAGTTCGTCGCGGTCGCCGGGAATAATGCCGAGGCTTCCGTTTAGCCGACCTTTCAGCCGAATCTTGCTGGCACCCCCCAGACTAAATTCAACTTCAGAGGTGGAATCCAGTTCAACCTGTGCCAGCCATAAATTCATGTTTAGCGGTCGGTTGTCGGGTACCGATACGGTGCAGATATAGTTTGGCCCGGCGGTGCTGCTGATGGGCCGTGAGGAGAGCAGCATTTTGTAATCTAAGTAATCACCGGCATCGAATACGGGGAGCTGGAGTTTCCCCTCCATACTGCCGGTAAGGGTTTCGGTCTGCACCACCGAAAAGTCCAGTTTATCAATTGTAAAAACCCAGCCAGCATCCTCCTCACTCAGGATGTTGTTGGCCCCAACGGAGACGGTTAAGCCGGTTTTGTCGATAATCAGGTCATGAACCGCGAAGGATTTTCGGTTTTCGGTCAACTCGGGCGGGAGCCTTAAACTGAAATTTTTGCCATAGACCCCTTTCCAAGTCTTTCTGAGTTGCTCATTCGCCTGCTGCCCCTCCGGTAACCAGGACTCAAAACTGTAAACCGCCGGAAAGTGCATGTCGGGTGGGTTGCTCATATCCGATAGATCAATGAAGGCATCCACCAGTTTGAAGCCCCAGCCAGTATGCCCAACTACCTGAAACGGCTGCTTGAACGTCAGTCCAACCAGCATCCCCGGCGTAGTGGTGCCTGCATCGGTAGTGCCTTTTGTTACGCGCTCATCGATGCGAAACAGAAACTGAGCATCAACATTTCCGGCCACAATCTGGCCCTGCTCGTTTTCTGGAACCAGTTTAGTGCGCGGAAACAGTAACCCGCCCGCCAGTTGAACGCTCAGGCTGTCGCATTTGAATTCGATAAACGACGACCGGTCTGGGCCATCCCCCGCGCCTTTTATATAAAATTGATAGGGGTCGTTTTCGGCACTGCCGTAGATGTTTTCATTGAGGAAGAAGCGGGCCGTACCGCCAAAGCCACCGGGTACCATACAGACCTTGTCGGCCACGATGTCGTATTTCCGCTCTTCTCCCTCTCCGCCCGGAATATGCCCCGCCACCCGAAACGTTGCTTCGGTTTTGGTGGGCAGGAATTTGAGACCGGTCAATTGCAGAATGACCCGGTTGCCCTTCAGCACAAAATCAAAGCCTACCGGCAGCGTCAGGGGTTGCTCCAGCACTATCTCGGCCAGATTGAGCAATTCGTGCCCCGCTGTCAGCGTGTTCACCTCGCCCGCAATCGCCTGCAAATACGTATCGACTTTGGTGGCTTTCAAATCCGTGAAACGAACCTTCAGTTCGGGTGCGTAGCCCCACAGCGAGAAATTGGTGATGATGCCTTCGCCATCGTAGGCGTTGCCCGCTTTGGGGGTGGCTGCGGTGATTTTCAGGGCAAAATGACCGACTTTTACCACAATGCCCGCAGCCATCCCCTGAGTTGTTGTACTGGCTGGCAGCGCGAAGTTACAGTCGGCTTTGCAGTCGTTGATGGCCAGCGGGGGCGTATCGCCGGTGGTAGCGGTAGTGGTCGTTGTAGTCGTGCTGGTGGGTTCGCCGATGCTGAACTCCCAGGTTTCGCTCTGGTTATAGGAAACGCCCGTTGCCGGGCCATCGGGGTTAGTGAGCCAGCGTACCCGCCAGTAATACGTACCCTTTTTGTCGAACGAAAACTTAGCTTCCTGATTTTTATAAACAAAACTCTTGATGCCGGGCCAGTCGAGTTTTCCGAAAGCCTGTTTTATTTCCAGCGGCTCCGAATGCAGAATGCGCGTGAAGGTGAGCGTATCGGTCACTTCGAGAACGGCCTGTTCGTTGATGGATAAATCAAACCCACCCCTACCGGCCTTGCTGGCCTGAATCACATCAAACGGCATGAGTCCCGCCAAATCGGGGTCGTTAGCCGTTCGGTAGCGGAAGCTGATTTCGCCCGGCTGTTGGGTAGATTTGTTAGTGGGTATGGCCAACTGCGGTTTATCCATGCCCGCCGTAAACGTTCCGGAAAGCTCCTGCTCCACTTTTTTATCATTCCGGCCCTGACCATCGGTAATTACAACCGTTGCGTTCCAGGCATATTCTTTTCCGCGACCGGCGTACTGATAGAAAGCATAAGGAGGTTCGCTATTATTATGGCTAACCGCAATGTGCTGCGCCTGTTCTTCGGTCAATGACGGATTTCCGGTAGCCTTCCGCTGTGCGGCTAATGGGCCAGAAGGGTTACCGGCCCAGCCTAAGTAGCGGTGCAACTCCGGCAGGGTTACGTTGTTACTGGGTCCCTGGCCGGAAATGGTGAAATATGAGTCCCAACGGCGGTAATCTTGGGAATATGGCGCATACTTTACCACGATGGGCATCCCCCGGAAGGGCATAAAGCCACCCTGCGGATAAGCGACGTAGTTTATGGTGGGGGCCATTCGCGCTACGGCCTGATTCCCCGAAGGCTTATTGCCAAACCAGAACGAAACGACCTGGCTAAGCCCGTTATTCTTTACGCCCGAACCATTGGCGGCAACGGCTTGTACCTGAACGGCGTAGCGGTGGTTTTCTTCCAGTTGCACCACCAGTATACCGCCCGTTCCCACCATGATGTTGGTTGAGGGTGTCATTTGCTCGTAGGTAGGCTGGCGAATTTGCTGAAACGCAATATTCGGGTCCATGTAGGCTACTTCGGGGTTCAGTTCTCCATCGCCCAGGTCGGCAATACGAAGCGTATATTGGAACGAAGTGCCCCCGCCCGTGGTGGGCGACCAGAGGATGTTGAACAGCGGCTGCTTCACCACCAGGCCAGTATCAAGCTGTACCGAACTGTTGGCAATTAAATTAATCCGGGGTGGCTCCGGGTACTGCGCCCGCAAACTGACGCAGCCGGATAGGTTCGGATTGGAAATCTGTGACGCAAACCCGCCCTGAATATCGGCATCGTAGGCAATGACGCACAGCTTATAAAAACCCTCCGGCACAAACCCACCTTGGATCAACTCATTACGGTCGAGACCTTCTACCTCGATGGATGACGCATCGAAAAAATTGGTCAGGTTTCGGCCGAAAAGCATATAGGGCGTCGTGCCTTCCAGCTCGATAGCGGTATTGGTGGAGGTGCGAATTCGAACGGTTTGGGCCAAGTTTTCCAGCGTGGCCACCAGATTGATACGCCGACGATTAAGGCCGTTTACCTGCTGAAGCTGCACCTGAAGCTGGTCGCCAATGGACGACAAATCACTCAGCGTACCCTCGAAACTCCGGTTCTGCGCTGGCTGAAGAATTCGGATTTGAACCTGATTGCCCGGCTGCTGCGCCAGTACCGGCCCCGAAAGCAGGCAAAAAAAGAGCAGTATGTAGCGGTAGTGTGGCATAGTCGGTGGAAGGTTAAAAACGGTAGCCATACGTGACGTTCAGCCGGGTTTCGGTAAAGCTGGGCGTGAGGGTCGTGTTGCTGATGTTGCGAAGAAGACTCCCCGCCAACGAGAAGGTCTGCTTATCAATAGTATAGCTTACGTTTCCGTTTGCGGAGAGCGTACTGCCATCGGCCTGCCCGTCGGTTCGGCGCAGGTAATACGAGCCGCTCAGCGTGGGCCGCAGGGCTTTATCGAAAAAAGGAATCCCGATAGACAGGGACGGCCCCAGCGTAACAATGCGCTGGTTGGGCGTTTGGGTATTATTGTAAGTGAAGGTTGCGCTGGCAGTCGACTGCTCCTCTATAGCCGATAGGCTATAACTAAGGTTACTGTAAAAAGACGTGATGTTGGTCAGGTCCCGCGTGAATCGGTTTTGGTCTTTAGCATCCTGATAGCCCGCCGATAAATTGACGTTGTGGCTCTGGTACTGGTCCGACTTGTTGTAGGTAGCATTAAACGCGTAGCTACCGTTTACGATGCTGATAGCCGTTGTATCGTTGAACAGCTCGCCCACACCCCGGTTTTGATTGGTGCCAAAATTGGAAACGTTCAGGCTGGCGTTCAATTCATCCGTCAGTTGCAGACCCAGATTCAACGCCCCGATTGACCGCAGCGTAGTGGCGTATTTTTTACCGTTCAGGTTGTCGCGGGCAATACCGTACGAACCGCTGATAGAAATGAAATTTTCAAATAAGGAAAAGGAAGGCGACAGCGTCCATTGTTCATTGTCGGTATTGAAAAAGAAGGAACCCAATGACTGAAAATCCTGGTCGATCCGTTCATAGCGGGCAGCCACGTTTCCATTGCCAAGGCCATATGAGAGTGAACCACGCACGGCCTTGTAAAGCCCGGTTGATGAATTGACTTCGAGAATTCTTGGGATGCCCTTCAGAAACGATAATTGCGTATTCAGGCTGCTGCTATCCAACGAACTGGCATATAGATTCCGGGTCAGCGCACTCAGGGCTACGTCGGCTTCAAGCGTTAGCTTTTTCAGGAGCGTAATGTGGGTTTTTAGGCCAACAACGGCGTTATCGGCGGGTGTAACGCGGGTGTTGCGAACAGGTCGGGTAATGGACCGGTAGTCGTCATACCCTTTAAAAAAAGACAGGTCAATGTAGTTGGCGGCTTTGCCGTAACCTATTTTGAGTCCATAGCCCATTCGTTTATAAACAGGATACGTATTGAACAGCGAGCCGTCGGCCAGCACCGTATCTTCAGCAACGGCCCGGTTGATTCGACCCATCATAACCCCCAGTCGAAATTTGCCGGGATTCATCTCAAACCCACCGCCCAGCATACTAACCCCCGCGAGGGTAAAATCCGAAAACTTGACATTTCGGTATCCCGCATGAATGGTCAGCCATTTGTAGTAGGGACTTACGCCATAGCGATTGAAGGGCTGGGCAAACCGACGCTCCTGCTCACTAACGGTTAGCGTAAACGGAAACGTAATACCGTAAATAGTGAGCGTGGGCGAGCCGGTTAAGTACCAGCTAAACGGCTGTCGGCGCGACGGAATCCCGCTGGTATTGTAGAGCCACATACCCGCCGAAATTGTCCCTTTAATCCGAAAGGGTTCCGCTTTTTGAATCGACTGAAGATCCTGCGCTGTAGTCTGACAGAGTGATAGCCCAATCAGGAGACCTGCAATACCGTAGGTAGTTTTTATCCTCATCTTGGCTGGTATGGGTTCGTTGGAGCATATACGTATTGGGCCAAAGGTCAGGGAAAAAGGGGCTATCCGTCAATCGCTTAAATTAGGGATTTGAGTGAACGGCAAGATCACAGCAGGTTCTCGCGGAAGGCTTTACTGACTGCTGCGGTAGCGGAGTTGACAGCTAACTTTTTGTAAATGTGTTTCAGATGGGTGTTTGCGGTGGAAAAACTCACGGCGCATTTTTTAGCTATCGCTTTATAGCTGTGTCCTTCTGCCAGATAGCCAAGAACTTCGTACTCGCGGGGTGTTAGGACTTCGTTTTTCATGCTATGGATACGGGTTAATCTGAACCACTCAAACAGTACAGTTATATCTTTCTGACTGTCAAATTATACGTTTATTGGTAACCGTATCCCGACCGATGGGTAAAATAGCTATTTCATTGATTATGAGCCTACGTTGATTGAGTGTACGGTTGGGGCATGTGTGCCGTATTACCGTAATTTTGTGGAGAGGGGTAAACGCATGCTCATGAAAACTCGTTTTTGGTTGTTTGGGATATTGGTCTCAGTACTGCTGCCTGGGTTTGGCGTTATCCCGGATGCCAGAGCGCAACCCCTGCGTTTTGAGGTTTATACAACCGAAGATGGGCTTACCCGTAACATTGGGTACGACATTGCCCAGACACCGGAAGGGTTTATGTGGTTTGCCACCCCGAACGGCCTGAATCGTTTTGATGGTTATCAGATTAAAACATACAAAGCAAACGCCCAACAGCCCTTCTCGCTCTGTGGTGATCATGTAACCGCCTTACTGACCGACGAACGGGGGAACTTGTGGATAGCCACCCCATCAGGAATCTGTATCTACCAGCCGGTCAGCAACCGGTTTTACCGGCCCTCCGAAATCTATAACCTCCCCAAAAAAGTGGATAGCCTACAGGCCAGTCGTTTTACCAAAGATGCCGGGAATACGCTCTGGATTCTGACAACGAATCAGGGGCTGTTTAGCTACCAGAAAAACGGAAACGCCCTTCGGCAATACTTCAAAAATCAGAAAACCAGCGAGCCGCTTCGAAGCACGGCCCTTACTGAAGAGGGGCGCATCTGCGTCAGTTCCATGAATGATATTTACGTTTTTGATGGTCAGCAGTTTAATTCCCTGTCGATTAAAGCACTGCTCCCTACCGAGTCGGCTCCGCTGTACATCCGGGAGTTTGCCTTCACGCACGGGGAGTTATGGATTTGCAGTACGTTCAAAGGTATATTCAGACTACGAATGGGGCCTAACCCCGTTCTGATTGAGCATATAAACACCCATACACAAAAATGGAACCTGAGCCGTAATGCCATCGAATGTATTCTGAAAGACAAAAGCGATAATCTCTGGATTGGCTCCATCAACGACGGCCTGTTTCAGTACGATTTTAAAACGGGTCAGCTGCGCCAAAGTCAGAATAGCCCTTCAGAAGCCTACTCGCTCCCCAGTAATTACGTTATCTCATTATTTGAAGACCAGCAAGGAATTATTTGGGCTGGTTTGATGGGAGGAGGCATTGCCAAGTATAACCGGGAAAAGAGTTTTTTTCAAACCATTTCGCTTACTAACAGGCCCCGCCTGGATGGGCCCGGTCGGGATAGGCCCGGCCAGACGTGGAAAGTCGATGGTATGACTATGGGTGTTTATTCGGATCATGACACTACCTTTTATGTGGGTACGCTGACGGGTGGTATGATACGGGCCGACCGGACTTTCACGAAGCTTACTTTTTATCACAACGAACCGGGCAAGCCGAACTCGTTGCCGTTTAACCGGGTAGATGGTTTCGCGAAAGATAACGACGGGTCAATCTGGGTAGCGGGTTCGGGTGGTCTTTGCCTGTATAATTCCCGGAAAAAGCTCTCAGAAGCTTTTACTACTTTTCCATACGATGAGCCGGGAAAATACGCCAACTTTTATTCCATATTGAGTTTACGCCATCAACACTCGCTGTTGCTGAGTGGCAGCAGTGGTTTCTCTTTGTTTGACCTCAACACACGACGCTGGACGGCGTTGGCCGATGCCAACGGATATACCCGCAACCATCACATAACGGCCAGGTACCTGTTCGAGCCGAACGAATCGGCGAAGTTTCCGAAGGGAACCGTTTTTTTGTGTACCGAAAAGACGGGGCTGCTTTTGTACAATTATCTGACCGGCACTTTTCGCGAATTTCCGGCAATTAGCGCCTTGTCAGGTACTATTCGCTACGCACAGCTTGTCAATAATACCATCTGGCTGGCTTCAGACAATGGGCTGATTAAATTGCCGATAAACAGGGCTGCGCCGTCACCATCTGCTATCCTATTCGGGGAAAAGGCGGGTTTGCCCGATAAAGTCATTTATTCTCTTCAGGCCGATAAAACAGGAAATATATGGGTAGGAACCAGTCAGGGTATCTGCAAATTCGATACGACAACAAATAAGTTTACCTGTTATGGGTCAAGTTACGGACTCGGAAGCACCGAATTCAATACGGCAGCTACCTGCGTGGGTCAGGATGGTCAACTCTATTTTGGCGGAAGCAATGGCATTACTACCTTTCGGCCTTCTGATATTCAGACTCACACGTTCTCTCCGCCTGCCTTACTCACCGGCATTGAGGTCATGAATAAAGAGTTTCCGCTCCCGGCCAATAGTGCCTTTACCAAACAAATCAGGCTGAGTTACCTCGAAAATTTCATTACCTTTCATTTTGCGGCCCTCAATTTTTTTCAGACTGCTAAAACGACGTATTCCTATAAATTAGACGGTGTGGACAGGGATTGGGAATATGCCGGCGCCCGAAATTTTGCCACCTATACCAACCTGTCGCCCGGTACGTACACCTTTCTAATACGAGCCGAAAATCGCGAAGGTATCAGGAGTGAGCAGACCACATCGGTGTTGTTATCCATCATTCCGCCCTTTTGGCGCACCGGGTGGTTTTATAGTCTGCTCATCGTTTCGGGGCTACTTGCCCTTTTTGCTCTGTATAAAAACCAACAGGTTCGGCTACGTTTAAAAACGAATCTGGCACTGGAAGAAGGGGTGCGCCATCAGCAGGAAATCGTGTCTCAACAAAAAGAAGCGCACTTGATGCAACGGATTAGTCAAATGGAAATGACCGCGTTACGGTCGCAGATGAACCCCCATTTTATTTTCAACTGCCTGAATTCCATTAAAAGCTATGCCCTCAATAATGATACGGAGAATGTTTCGCTGTACCTGACCCGGTTTTCAAAACTGATTCGGCTGGTACTGGAAAACTCAAAAACCGAACGAATCAAACTCAGCAGGGAGCTGGAAACCTTAGGTCTTTACCTAGAGATGGAAAAGTTACGCTTTGGCGAGCAGTTTGATTTCGGTATTCACTTAGCTGATAATCTGGAGCCGGAATTCACCGAAGTGCCGCCCATGCTGATTCAGCCCTACGTTGAAAATGCAATATGGCATGGACTCATGCACAAACGAGGAACGGGAAGCGTGATGATTACCGTAACCCAGCCCACCGAAAATTCAATTCGTGTGCTTGTTGAAGATAATGGAATTGGCCGGGCGAAAGCAAACGAAATAAAAAGTAAGACAGCCACCCAGAATAAGTCATTCGGAATGAAAATCACTTCCGAGCGACTGAATATGTATCGGCAGCTTTACAACATAGAGGCCGCCGTTCATATTGACGACCTGTTCGATTCGGCTGGAAATCCGGCTGGTACGAGAATAACCTTAGACATACCGGTATGAAAGCGCTGATAATTGACGATGAACCCCATTGCCGAAATGTAATCATGCAGATCCTAAAGAAGTATTGTCCAGAGGTTTCATCAATAACAGACTGCAAAGACGGCCTTGAGGGGCTTGCGTGTATCCGCAAAAAAAAGCCGGATATTGTATTTCTCGATATAGAAATGCCCCATCTAAACGGATTTCAGATGCTGGAAAACCTAAACAGCGATGAGTTGACGTTTGCCCTGGTGTTTACAACGGCCTACGACCAGTTTGCCATTAAAGCCATCAAGTTTAGTGCGTTTGACTACCTCCTGAAGCCCATTGACGAAGTCGAGTTGGTGGCAGCGGTAAAAAAAGTTAGTCAGGGGCCTAATCAGAAGGAGCAGATACAATTCCTGAAGGCCAATTATCGGCAATCCAATTTCAGCAAAGTAACGGTAGCCAGCGTGAAAGGTGTTCGGTTTTTGGACTTCGACGAAATCGTGACCATTGAAGCCGATGGCAATTATTCCCGCTTTCATTTGGGTAACCAGGAAGTGGTGGTTTCCTCAAAAACACTTGGCTACTACGAAGACATCCTAACAGAAAAAGGGTTCTTCAGGACACACAAACAGTTCATTATCAACGTAAAGTATATCTGCGAATACATTGGGGGTACCCATAATGTCATCCTGATGACTAACAACATACAGGCGAAATTGGCCCGTATTAAACGCGATGAGTTTTTGGCTTTGTTTGATTGGTAGCCCGGAAGGCGGGAATAAAAGAGAGCGGACCACGAGGTAGCTTACACAAAAAGCCGAACTATTGATTCGGTTCGGTCAGACACACCTCAACGATACAGGGTATTATCACTAAACTACGCCATAACGGTTCTGTTTGTTGAGCCAGTAGTGAACATATCGCCCTATTCATAAGTAAACTCGGTGTACATATTATTCACCTGCTTCGTATTTTTCCGGTAAAACTCAGCCATCGCTGGGTGTTCTGTTGCCGTGTGTTCAATAGTTTTAACCTAATAATTTATCTTGTAGAGACGGAGCGTTTCTATCTCCTGACCGTCATCAAAAGCCTATTTTTACTTTGTTCAAGGGGGTCTGCCATTTCCACTTTGGTAGTAGCACATAGTTTAAATCAAATGATTTGACGTCCCCGTTAATACAAGATATCTGAAGTGGACCGTGTCGCTTCCAGCAGGATAAAGGGTGCGATGTCACCAGATGGACAATGTTTATTTCCGCTCAGATGTAAACGGGAAGTTAGTCAAGACAGATTGGTGCTACCTAGCTTAAATCGACCGGGTTGTTGTATCAATAATTTCAATATGGACATATTTATTAGGTAACTAAATCCACAAATGGCCCAATCTGGGCCATTTGACTTGCATCATACGGAAGCAGATAAAGCCCAACTGACTAAAAACGACAAACGACAACAGGAATAGCCATAGATAGATCGGCTCAGTTTAGCCGAATAAGGGCTGCTGACTGAGCTGATCAAATCACCTTTCGCTGGTTACATATCATCTGCAATACCCACTGGTGAGCCATTTTGGTTTTCTTGGATATAAAACGTCTCTGAGATGTTTCAATCACCAGTTTAGTAGCATTTCATGAGAGCCTGAAAAATTGACGATGAGCCGACATAAAACGGGCTGCGCTGATGAAAACCCTCAGGTACAGTATTCAGAATAGTCCCGGCTTCGTGGACAGCCTGGCATCCCGCCCATTCGGCAATGAACGCCAGTGGGTAACACTCGTAAAGCACCCGTAGTTTACCGGTTGGATTCGAAGCAGTAGCCGGATATAGATAAATGCCTACTATTTCTCGGCACGAATATTTGACTAATTTGGTAGAATCTGGCTATAAATAACGGTCAACTACAATCAGTCGTTTACGCTTCCAAGTTTAATTACCTAACATCATTGAGCGCAGATTTTACGCATTCAGTCGTTTTACGTAGCTATATAAACGATCTTTAATAGGCAGCGTTAGCCAGGTAGCCGCTACAAATGGGAATGTTAACACACCCCCCGCCTGGGTCAATATAGGCCAATTTGCTTTGAGCAGATATATCTCAATTAATACGCTCAGCGCACACGCTACAAGCACCAGAATGCCGTCTTTCCGGCTTGTACCCGCAAAGGTAATGGCGCACAAAACGGCGTTGAAGCTGAATAGCCCGATGTGAATCTGGGTGATTGGTTCGGCAAAGAAAGCGGCAATCCACGCGCCCAGAATAGAACCCGCCAAGCCGTATAGGGCCGCAATTGGATTACTGATAAACACTCCTATCATGAAGATAACCCCCGCGAAAAAACTACCCTGAAAAATAACTTCACCAAACCCATTCGTGGACTCACTAAAGTCGTTTATTTCCGAACCTACCATAGCCGTGTCAATCAGCGTAGCCGGTGGCGGTATGGCTGTATACTGATGCACCATAAACACGATGACCCACGTAACAACGATGAACGGAAAGGTAAAAGCAGGGATTTTTCGGCTGATAAAAAGATGCTGCACAACCGCGGCCAGTGCGGCTCCAACTACCACCAATATCCAGATAATCAGGTCAGCTCTGAACAGGAAAGTAAGCGCCACCCCAACGAGCGTTGGACTGAATCCGTACAAACCAATGGCAATTTCTTCCCGATTGTAATTCAACAACCGGGCAGTAATCGTACCGACCGCTGACGCTAAAACGGCGGCAACTCCCATTGTAAGATCATCATAGAATATACCAATCAGAAACAGCAGGCCCGTCCAGGCATTATCCTGTAACATAATTTGTCCAACTCCTTTGATAATCTCGCTGACGAAAGGGACTTTTTTTTCCAGAGTTTCCATTTTTTTGACGTTAGAATTTTTCATTCAAAACCTGCGTGCTACCCCGGCTGACAATCGGGTTTACTTTCGTTTCCTGACAGGCCTACCTGTTGGCTCACCAGCCTAAGAAAAGTATACCGACGGCGCAGAGCGTAACCACGCTGCCTCCGATAGCGTGTACGTAACGTTCCAGTTTCTCGGTCTGGATAAACCGGTAGCCGTAACATCCCAGCAATACGATACCGGTCATGGTAATGACCGTGCTCAGGGTAAAGGCCGAAATCAGAACCACCACTTCCGTCACCGAGCGGTGAGTTCCCGAAAAAAACAACAGCGGAATCAGCGGCTCGCTGGGGCCCATCACAAAAATGGCAAACAGTACTAAGGGCGTTACTTTCACGCGTTTATCCGGCATCACGATTTCGCCATGCCGATGCTCAAACACAAAAACTTCATCCTGTAATACGTCGAAATGTTTGTGTGGCCGGTTAAGATAGGCCTGCCGAAAGCCATAAGCCGTATAGGCCAGGCCCAGAATTAGCAAAGCCCAGCCCGAAACGTTACCACGCATGTCCTGAAAGAACGAAATCCGGTTCAGTTGCCAGCCCAGATACACCCCAATCAAGCCTAACACGACTGAACTTAGTACGTGTCCCAAGCCACAAACAATCGTCAGCAGCACCGTACGACTAATTGACCACTTACGCGCCCGGGAGAGTACGATAAAGGGCAGGTAATGGTCGGGGCCGGAAGCCGTATGAAAGAAACTAATAGACACCGCCGTTATGGCCAGAAGGATGAGATTAGACGTCATTGATTCGCTTTTTTTAGTCCCAGTCCTCCCAGATGTACTGCTGAATTTTAAGAAAACATTGAAATAGCTGCTCGGCCCCATTCCCCAGACACCGCACCACAAAGCCCGGTTGCTGGGTAGCCGAAAGGCCAAACTCGAAGTCGCTTTCTGGCTCCAGCATGGCCTGAATACGCTCGATTAATTCGCCGACTTCTCGGTTTCCTGTATTAAGATAGATCAGCGTTCCCTGGTGCGTAAACTGCTCCAATTGTCCGATGGAGGCTACCGGCATGCGATCGGGCTGGAGCAGAATATTATCCTTCAGAATCAGTCGCTTGCCGTCATATACTTCAATCAGATTCTGGAAATGAGTAAACTTGAATACTTCGCCGTGGTGCTTACGGCCACAGGTAATAATTTCGCTCATCAGAAAATTACATCCCTCCGAAAGCGTGACGCGGGTACGACTTTTAAAGGTCGATTTCTGATGCGGGACAATAGGATGGGCCACAAAGGAAAAGTCTGAATTCCGTTTCAGGTCTATAGTCATTTGCTGCGAGGCCTCACCATCCATGTAAAACAACCGCTGATAGGACTGCGATTGCAGCTGAAGCCGCGCATTTTCCTCGACGGTGATTTGCAGCTCATAGCGGTCGCCATCCAGAATCCCCGGCGACGAACTTACAATCATCAGATAGGCCGCGTTATCTGATTTAATCTGGCCAACAGGTACCACCCGAAAGGGTGGAGAAACAAACACATCTTTCAGATACGATCGGTTGTTCTTATGGCCGGTGATAATACTGAGTTTACTGTCCACTATCGTACCAGATTGGGTTCAGCCACGTCTTCTAACAGGGCGTATTTTTTAATCCAGTTGATGATGTCGTCCACGCCTTCGCCTGATTTCAGGTTTGAAAAAATAAACGGTTGCCCTTTTCGCATCCTTCGCGCATCATGCTCCATTACGGCCAGGCTGGCCCCCACGTGCGGAGCCAGATCTATTTTGTTGATTAAGAGTAGATCTGAACGAGTAATGCCCGGACCACCTTTCCGGGGAATTTTTTCTCCTTCGGCCACGTCGATAACAAAAATCGTTACGTCGGCCAGTTCCGGGCTGAACGTGGCTGACAGGTTATCGCCCCCGCTTTCAATCAGGATAATTTCGATGTCCGGAAAGCGGTTAACGATTTCATCCACAGCTTCCAGATTCATACTGGCATCTTCCCGAATGGCCGTGTGCGGACAGCCGCCCGTTTCTACACCAATTATCCGGTCGGGCGATAGCAGGCTGTTTTTGGCCATAAACTCGGCATCCTCCTTGGTATAAATATCGTTGGTAATCACGGCCATGTTGTAGCTGTTCAGCATTCGGCGCGACAGGTATTCCAACAGGGCGGTTTTGCCTGATCCAACCGGACCGGCAACCCCAATTTTTACATAATTCCGTTCACTCATGACGTTTTGATTAAGGCTGAATAATCAGGACATGTACAATCGGGAGTACAGTCGCTCGTGCTGCATGCAGCGAATGTCAAACGCGATATTGCAAAGCCCCACTAACTCCCGGGAAACAAGCAGGGTTTCAGCAACTAATTGATTTAAAAGTGGTTGTAAGGCAAACATCATATCCTGCCCCGCCAACTGCCCCAGGGGTACCAGCTTGACGCTGTTGGTCAGTAAGCCCGCTGTGGCGTTGTAATAAAAGGCCAGAAGCGTCTCCTGAAGCGGAATGCCCAACACCTGGGCGTACAGGCCGAAGACAACGCAATAATGCGCATCGGCTTCCTTTTTTTTGACAGCCTCCTCAAATTGATTAGCTAAGGGCGATGTCAGCTGTCGGTTAAAGATTTTTATCAGCCGCAGACCCAGTTTCTGACTGGCTTCCCGCATCTCGCGCGGGCTTTTCAGGGCGCTGCATTCCACATCCAGTTCGATTAAGGACGCCAGATTATTGCTGGCGGCCGCTTCGTAGGCTAACTTCACAAACGAAGCATCGTTGTATTTGAGGTTATACTGAAGCATATTCCGGATAAACTCCATCGCCGTTTCCGCCGTACGCACAATTTCTTTCTGCACGTAGGTTTCCAGCCCGTTTGAGTGAGCATAGCCACCAATGGGCAGGGTCGGGTCGGCCAAATGCAATAAACTGATGAGATAAGAACTTGTCATTTCCATACACCCTGTTATTTACCCGTTGACATGGACGAAGCCAGATTGATAATCTTGCTGAACAGCGAACTGTCAGAACCACCGTGCCCGTGGGGCTCTACGTTCGATTTCAGCAGATTAAGCAGTTGCCGTTCCTGCTTTTGGGGCGCATAGCCGCTGGCTTCCAGCCACCTGAACATGGGGTTTTCGTAAGGCATCAATACTTCATCATTCTGAATGAACAGCGGTAAGTGCTTGTTGCCAATTTCGTAGCAGATTGTTCCCATTTCGAGCATGGACATCGGTGTCAGCACTATAGCTTCGCAGGGTTTTACGTACACCAGAACTACCTTCTTGTCATCTTTATAGACGACGTCGTCGTGCCGGAGCCGCTGCCCTTCCCGCAGCAGCTTGATAGCAATCTCCATCCCGTGGTTCGATGTCAGCCGCTGCACTTTCCGGGTCGTCTCAAACCATTCCAGTTCGAGCCAGTCAACAGTGAGGCCATCGAGGGGCGTTGTGGCTTTGTTGCCAATTATTTCCTTAACCAGTACCATTCAGCGTTATTTCTTGATGAGCGAAAACGTTTTGGAAATACCCGTCCCAAACGTGTTACCACTTAGACCAGCCACGTAGTAATTCGTCCGCTCGCCCCCTTTTGGGGCAATGGACAGCATGGACAATTCGCCAAACTTGAATTTGAGTGCCCACCCTTTGCCCAGCAAAACGCCCAGCATCGGATAGGCGCGTAAGCGGTATCCTGTGAAGGACTGATTATCCCCTGGGGGCATAGCCTGTTGTCCCCACACGTAATGCGCATCGAACTGGGCAATCAGCAGAAAGTATTTTCCAATCATAGTAGATGGGCTATACCAGAAACCCGCTTCATCCTGTTTCATGACCAGCTGGTTGGCCGCATCGCGCACGTGCGAAAAGGAGTAGTTGATGCCAATCAAATCGTTGTTATTGATAAAATAACCCAGTCCCAGCGGAATACCGGCACCCGGACTACTACTAAACTGGCTGCTCTGGTTATTGGGACCGTTCGTTTTCGAATAATCCAGCGAGCCGTAGAGCATAAATTGACCTTTTGGCCCGTCTTCGTCGGGTCTCAGGCGTTGTGCATACAGGGTGTTACCGAACAGAAACCAGCAGGCTATTCCTGCCAACAGGGTCAGAACGTTAAGTCGTACCACGTTTACCAATCAGTTAAGAATCATTCCGAACGAAGTCCATCCGGAATGATTCGGGTTTTAATACGTCTCTTAAAACAGGAAGTATAACTGGGCCAGCGGTAGTTTTTTGGCGGGTTTACAGGTTATGTATTCCCCGTCCACCGTCACCTTGTAGTTCTCCGGGTTGACCTCAATAACCGGCGTTTTATCGTTATGGATCAGGTTCTTTTTGGATATGTTCCGGCAGCCCGATACCGGAAGTACCATCTTACCCAGTCCATACGACGGCACCGTGCCATTATCAATAGAAATCTGCGAGACAAACGTAGCACAAGTGTTTAGCCGGGCTTTACCGTGCGCACCGAACATGGGCCGGTACATAACCGGCTGGGGTGTAGGAATTGACGCATTGGCATCGCCCATCTTACTGGCAATTACAAAACCACCTTTTACAACCATTTCGGGTTTTACGCCAAACATCGCCGGTTTCCAGATCACCAGATCAGCGATCTTACCCGGCTCAACAGAGCCTACGTATTGCGAAATACCGTGCGCGATGGCCGGATTGATGGTGTACTTGGCTACGTAGCGTTTGGCCCGGAAATTATCGTTGCCGTTGCCCTTATCCTCATCCAGTTCGCCCCGCTGTTCCCGCATCTTGCTGGCCGTTTGCCAGGTACGAATAACTACTTCTCCTACCCGGCCC
Organism: Cytophagales bacterium; assembly: GCA_038236215.1. Classification (GTDB taxonomy): domain Bacteria; phylum Bacteroidota; class Bacteroidia; order Cytophagales; family Spirosomataceae; genus Spirosoma. The sequence continues at coordinate 75,504 of JBBSTD010000012.1, forward strand.
ATTGCCTGCGAATCGGAACTCATGATGCTGAATACGCCCATATCGTGCAGGATGTCCTCGGCGGCAATAGTCTCGGGCCGAATCCGCGAATCGGCAAAGGCAACGTCCTCTGGGATGCTCTTGCTCAGGTGATGGCACACCATCAGCATATCCAGATGCTCGTCGATGGTATTCACGGTGTAGGGGCGGGTCGGGTTGGTGGAAGCGGGCAGTACGTTCGGATACATCGCTGCTTTGATGATGTCCGGCGCGTGGCCTCCCCCGGCTCCTTCGGTGTGGAACGTATGAATCACCCGCCCATCAATGGCGTTCATGGTGTCTTCTAAAAATCCGGCTTCGTTCAGCGTATCCGTGTGAATGGCCACCTGCACGTCGTATCGATCCGCCGTTCTAAGGGAGGCATCGATTACGGCGGGGGTTGATCCCCAGTCTTCGTGAATTTTCAGACCCAACGCCCCGGCTTCAACCTGCTCTTCTAGTGCCTGAACGGAGGCACAATTGCCTTTGCCAAAAAAGCCGAGGTTCATGGGGTATTCATCGGCGGCTTCGAGCATTTTCTGAATGTTCCACTTTCCCGGCGTAATGGTGGTGGCACTTGTTCCATCGTTTGGTCCGGTACCGCCCCCAATCATCGTGGTAATGCCACTGTAGAGGGCCGTGTCGATTTGCTGCGGGCAGATAAAGTGAATGTGCGAGTCGATGCCACCAGCCGTTACGATGTACCCGTTGCCACCGTGTACTTCCGTTGAAGCGCCAATCACCAAGTTGGGGTCTACGCCGTCCATTGTATCCGGATTGCCCGCCTTTCCAATACCCACGATCTTACCATCGCGGATGCCAATATCGCCTTTCACGATGCCCCAATGGTCGATGATGATGGCCCCCGTGATGCACAGGTCCAGCACGCCCCCGTTTCGTTGGGCCGTCGCTGATTGCCCCATGCCATCCCGCACAGTTTTTCCACCACCAAACTTTACTTCGTCTCCATAGACGGCATAATCTTTCTCAATCTCAATGATGAGTTCAGTATCCCCCAGGCGGATTTTGTCGCCGGTGGTGGGACCTAACAGATTCGCGTATTTTTCCCGGCTTAGTTTCAGACTCATTATTTCGTCGATTTAAAGTTTAAGAGATCGGCTTTTTCCAGTGCCAATTGTTTGTTCAGAGGGCGGGTGGTATCGCCGTTCACCAGATTATTGATGCCCATCGCCCGCCGGGCACCACCCAGTTCTACCAACTGTACTTCTTTTTCTTCCCCTGGCTCGAAACGCACGGCGGTACCGGCGGCAATGTTCAGCCGCATACCGAAAGCGTCCGCCCGGTTGAAGGACATGGCTTTGTTTATCTCAAAAAAATGGAAGTGTGAGCCAATCTGTACCGGTCGGTCACCCGTGTTAGTCACCTTAACCTTGACGGTTTTACGACCTTCATTACAAATGATGTCGCCTTTTTTGACGAAAATTTCTCCTGGAATCATGGTAAATGAGGTTTAGGTTATCGAATTGGATCGTGCACGGTCACTAATTTGGTTCCGTCCGGAAAAGTGGCCTCGACCTGAATGTCATGAATCATTTCCGGCACACCTTCCATGACCTCCTCGCGGGTGAGCACGCTGGCCCCCGACTGCATCAGTTCGGCCACTGATTTTCCATCCCGAGCTCCTTCCATTACATAGCTGCTAATGAGAGCGATGGATTCGGGATAGTTTAGTTTCAGGCCCCGGGCCTTTCTTTTTTCCGCCAGCTCACCGGCCAGATGAAGCAGGAGCTTTTCGGTTTCTCTAGGAGTTAAATGCATACGTAGCAGGGATTTATTGTTTTTGTTGTACGGGTAAATTCGATTGAAAGAACAGAGTTCGCTCCGCCTTAGGGCATATCAAGTAAAGATTGCAGAAATCGGGTAATTCATTAAGGCCGTACGGCCGTCAGTGCATTCCGCCAAAGCGACACTGGGTAGGTGATTACATTCTGAGAAAAGTTAGGTAGCTTTTAGGCACAAAACAGCGAAAAATGGCTACTTTTCTGCCAATCGTAAAGGAAGAAAATTTGGGAGAGCGCTACACACGCCAGCGTGAGAAGGGGATAATAAGGGCGTGGAAAAGAATGTACCTTGGCCGGGAAGAGACAGTTAGCGGCTGATCAGAAAACCGGATTCCCTGATGAGTAGAGCAATAAGTTTTAAAGAGCGCACGCAGCCTTGACTGTAGATTTTCGTTGGCGGGAGAATATTTGGTTTTGATTTGCCCGCAATCTTCTTTTTCCTCCAACAGAATGGGAGAAACTTCTAAGGCCTGCGATTTGCTGATTGTTTTGTACGCTGTGGCCTTGGAGGTATGTATTCCCGAATTACCTGCTATAGGTGGTAATGCCAAACTATTTTTCCCAACAAGTAGTAGGAAAACAAGAAACAGTTTCGCTATAATTCGGATTATGCCCATGTTTTTACGGCCCTAAACCATTACACACCTCTTAATATCGAATCGCCAAATATAAATGGTATTTAATTGGCAGGACAAAAAACTAAAAAAATAGTATATAAGTAAGTCGTTTAAAACGTCAATATACCTCTTGAATCTAATCTTTTGTGGCAAACCTAAACTAATAGTTGGATCAATAAGTAGTTTGATCTATAAAATCAGGTGATCAAACGAGTGCACTTTCCAGCGTCGAAAAGCCGCTTCTGTTGAATCAGCGAGCGGCTTTTATATAGATGATTATGTCAGTACACTTACAGGGTAAAATGATGCGGTTTTTCTAACCCGATGAGAGCTATCTCCACCAACGCTACCCTGCTCCAGCTTCTCGACCTATTTCGAGTCGCATCGACGAGGAGCAAAGACAGTAAGTTCAATGATGTTAGCTTACTTACCTATCACTCACTGGTTGTTGAAGGCTCCTTATTACCCTCCCCCAAACGCGGAACCTGATCCAAAACGGTCAACCTATTCCCGGACGATACATGATCCTAATGTCTTCGGAAAGTCACTACATTTATCAGTGTACTTCTTGGTTGACACCGTTCCGATAAACAAACCGTACCCCGTTAGTTTATAGCTTATCCAGCACCTGCCCGCACTGATACAGACCGCGCGGTACATGAAAACAGCCCTTCCATTTGCCGCCTTTCAACGGTAGAAGTACCTCACCCCGCCGGTTCAGATACCCGTACCACTCCCCATTGTCGGGGTCGGGAAAATGCTG
>JBBSTD010000013.1:0-77470 GCA_038236215.1 Cytophagales bacterium
TTTTCGTTTGACACAAATAAGTTTTTCGATACCTTGCCATTGAGAGGCCGTCAGGTCGGAGGAATAAGGTTGCTTCACACAACTTAAACCCCGATTGGCGGCTTTCTCGTTTCTCAAATCGCTAACTCAAACAGCTTCTAAAACATAGCCTATTAACTTTCGGTCGTCAATGATAGCCTGGTCAACATTAGGTAGAAGCAAATGATTACGCGTTGGACAAGCTAATATACAAAAACGGTTACTAGTGGCAAAATTACTTCGACCGGAACGATCATACTCATCTGGAAATAGTAACACTTCTTCGGGAACAGCTGAAAAAAAACAAGGCTCTGCTGGATAGCAGAGCCTTACATTTAGTTAAAATGCTGATTTTATTGATCAACGCTGACGCTCAGTGCCCGCAGTTCGGCCTGCCGTTCCGGATCCGCTAATCCCGCTACTTCGCCAATCACAATGATAGCCGGGTTGTCGATTGCCGTTTCGTTCACCCGGTCGATAATGGTGTTTACCCGGCCAAAAACGGTTCGCTGTTCGGGTAGGCTGCCGTTCTGGATGATGGCAACGGGCGTTTCATCTTTTCCACACTGGGCAAACGTAGTCATAATGTCGGCTAGTTTGTGCATTCCCATCAGGATGACCACCGTAGCCGACGACTGAGCGGCCAGATGCAGGTCTTTCGACAACTTTCCCGCTTTGGTGGTACCCGTCACCACCCAGAAACTTTCGGACAGGCCACGGGTAGTGAGGGGAACTCCGGCGAGGGCCGGTACGGCGTAACTGCTGGACAAACCCGGTACCACGGCTGTTTCGATGCCGTGCTGCCGGGCAAAATCAATCTCTTCATACCCCCGCCCAAATACGAATGAATCGCCCCCTTTCAACCGGACCACATGGCCGTATTGCTGCGCGTAATGCACAATCAGCGGGTTGATGTCTTCCTGCACGCAGGAGTAGGCACCCCGGCGCTTGCCCACGTACACTTTCAGGGCATCGGGGCGGCAGTAGTTGAGCAAATCGGGGTGGACCAGGGCATCATACATCACCACGTCGGCCTGTTGTAATGCCTTAATGCCCTTCACCGTTATTAAATCCGGATCACCTGGCCCGGCACCTACGAGGGTAAGCTTCATATTGATGTAGGATGGATGATTTAGGATGTATGATGGATAAGATAATTTGTATCATACGTCCTATATCATCCATCTGTTTAAGAGTCCTGCGCCTGGATTAATTCCTGAAGTTCGGGTATGCCTTCCCGCTCAATCTGCTCCACTCGGTATGCCTGAATGGCCTGTAGGAATGCTTCGGCCTGGGCGATGTACCGACAGGCGAACCCCTCCGAAGGTTCTTCCTTGTTGATGCTGAACACCAGGATTTTGAATTCGCCTTCGGTCTGGTGAAAATCGGGTTCACCCAGAAAGGTTTTGTCGAAATCGCTGACGATACCGTGTTGCGTGTTTGTCGGAATATCGCGACTCATCAGGCCCGCGCGGGCACCGGTGATGTACACGTTGTACGTATGGTACAGGGCATCGGCCCATCGGCTTTCGGACAGGGCTTCCTGCGCCCAGCCGAGTTTTTCACTGGCTTCGGTCAGGGTCGTGGCGACCAGGTCGATGAGCACGCTGGCACATTCGCCCACGCCCACTTCCGTTACGTACTGTTCGGTATGGTCCCAGTCGATGTAGTCACTGTCGACGAGGGTTTTCAAATCGGCCAGGGGTTTTAGTAACTGGTAGAAGTAGTTTTTCCCCTGCCGGGCGTAATAGTCGCTGTAATACTCACCATCGAGGGCGTTGGCTTCAAAATCGCGCAGGAGATACCGTAACGAGTCGGGACCCCGTTTGGCGGGTACTTTGATAACTTTATCGGCAATCAGCCCTTCGCCCTTGCCGTTGAATCCGCCACCCAGCAGCACCTGTAGCGCCGGTAGCACATAGGCCCCATTCTTCAGCGACGAACCATGATAGCCAATGTTGGCTACCGAATGCTGTCCGCAGGCGTTCATGCAGCCCGAAATCTTGATTTTTATATCGTCGTTGAAAACCAGGTCTGGGAACTCGTCCTGCATCATCCGTTCCAGCGCCCGGGTAATCCCGTAGCTGCTGGTAATACCCAGGTTACAAGTATCCGTGCCGGGGCAGGTCGTAATGTCGGCAGTGGTATCGAAACCGGGCTGAGCCAGTCCCAGCGCCTTGAGGCCTTCGTACACCGCCGGTAAGTCCTCGGGTTTGATGAATCGGAGCAGATACCCCTGGTTCACCGTTACCCGGATGTCGTCTGCTGCGTACTGCTTCACGAGTTGCGCCAGCGCGCGGGCCGTGTCCGAATCCATGTCGCCCAGCAGCACGCGCAACTGCACGGCGTGCCAGCCAGTCTGCTTCTGGTCAAACACGTTGGTTTTTAACCAGTTGTTATAGTTCTCATTACCCGTAACGGGCTGCGCCTGGGGCGCATCGGGACGGGGGGCGGGTGGGGCCGTAAAGAGGTCGTTTCCGACGGTTTCATCAACGGTATACGAATGTACCCGAAGGGCCAGTGTCTCATCGGCCACCCGGCGCATCAGTTCCTCGAGTCCAATATCGTTGAGCAGGTATTTCATGCGGGCTTTGTGCCGCTTTTGCCGTTCGCCGTAGCGGTCAAAAACGCGGATGACACCTTCAATAAACGGAATGACCCGGTCTTCTTCCAGAAACTCGTAAGCCGTCTGGGCCGAAAAAGGTTGGGCACCCAGTCCGCCACCCACCATGACTTTAAATCCCCGCTTCCCCTCCTGAATCCGGGCTACCAGACCCACATCGTGCATGTAGCCGTACGCCGAGTCCTTTTCGCTGGAGGAAAGCGAAATCTTGAATTTCCGCCCCATATCCTGACAAATGGGATTCCGCAAAAAATAATCGAAAATGGCGTGGGCGTAGGGAGTGATGTCAAACGGTTCCTCCGGGTCGATACCCGCCCGGGCCGAACCCGTCACGTTTCGAACGGTATTGCCACAGGCTTCTTTCAGCGTAATACCGGCGTCTTCCAGCTCAGCCCAGAGTTGGGGGGAGTCCGCCAGTTTGACGAAGTGCAACTGAATATCCTGCCGGGTGGTGGCGTGGAGATTGCCCGTGGCAAATTTATCGGACAAATCGGCAATGCGTATCAACTGGTTGGCCGTAATGCGTCCGTGCGGAAGTTTGATGCGAATCATCTGCACACCCGGTTGCCGCTGGCCGTATACACCCCGCGTTAGTCGAAACTTACGGAACGCTTCCTCCGCCAGGTCCCCCTGGTTAAACGAACTGATTTTCTGTTTAAGGTCCAGAATGTCGCGCCGGGCGGCTTTGCTTATCGTATCAGCGAGTTGAAGAGTCATGCGTATGTATATAGTCTATAGATTTTATCAACTAATTCGGTAAGACGAAACGCCGGATATCCCTGGCGCTATTAGTTATACAAAGATAAAACCAGCTACCCGTATTAAGTACTGGAAATGCCCAACTTGTGTTTATGGACTATAATAAATAGTTATGAATATCCGGCCGTTCTGGCCCCGTTGGGGGTACTGCTTTGCGGAATCCGTACTACTGGCAGGCTGGTACAGCACCAACTAATCTTTTGATAGGGAAAGTGCATAAACGAGAAATTCTGTTAATAACTAGTTTATTGTCAGACTATTTTGTTCGCTTCCAATGGTGTCGAAAGACGATTGTTTACCGGGAATACAGTCTATAACACTCGATGGTTAATCTTATTTTAATGTTGAACGTTACCTGAACGCACTAGATGAGTCAGAAATAGCAAAACAGGGACATTTATTTTGCCTCTATTGAAAAAAACAGTGACGGATAATGACGATTGATTGTGGATCCTGTACGGTGCGTTCGTGGCACTATGGCGATGAAGAGATGCTGCACATCCACGCCAATAATCAGGCTATATGGCTTAACCTTCGGGACACATTTCCGCATCCTTATACGCAGGCAGATGCCCAGCGATGGATTCAGTACGTCGTTGACCCAGCACTGGAAACCAACTTCGCCATCGACGTGGCGGGGGAGGCCGTGGGGAACATTGGTCTGCGGATAGGGGAGGATATTGACCGGTATTCGGCCGAAGTATGGTACTGGCTGGGCGAACAGTACTGGGGTCGGGGCATTATTACCGCTGCCCTCACCGCTATTACCCACATTGCTTTTGCTGACCTCTCGCTGCTTCGGGTCGAAGCCATGCCGTTTACCCGAAACGTGGCCTCGATCAGAGTGCTTGAAAAAGTGGGGTATCAGCGGGAAGGGCTGATGCGCTGGAGCGCGGTAAAGGAGGGAATCGTGCTGGACAAAGTAGTTTATTCCTACACCTCCGACGATTGGCTGGCCGCTAAGGTAGCCCATAGCTGATGATTGATGGATAACCAGAATAGGACCAGATACAATGTTTAATACTGATACTAGTGTGCCAAGATAATGTAGTGATGGATAACCTGCCGCCGATGCCAACACCCGTTTCTTACCCGAAGGATAAAACAATTGTCGATTTATTCGTCGCTCAGGCCCGAAAAACTCCTGATCATACGGCTGTCGTATTCGGGGATTCCCGGCTTACGTACCGGGAACTGGATGAGCAATCCAATCAGCTTGCCCACGCGTTACGGCGTTTGGGTGTGGTGGAGGAAACGCTCGTTCCCATTTGTCTGCACCGCTCCATGGCGATTATCGTCGGGATAATGGGTATCCTTAAAGCGGGTGGTGCCTACGTGCCCATCGACCCCGATTACCCCGCCGACCGGATTGCGTACATGCTGGATGATTTGAAAAGTAACGTGCTGGTAACCGATACGTTGTCACGTTCGGTACTGCCTGCGTCGATTGCTCCAATCCACCTACTTTGCCTGGATGAAGACGGGTCAACTCTGGAACGGGAATCAACCGAAGCAGTCCCCAACCAGTTGACGCCCCAAAATGCAGCGTACGTTATCTATACGTCCGGGTCAACCGGTCGACCAAAGGGGGTACTGATCGAACACGAAAACGTGGTGCGGCTCTTTATGACCGATTCACCCCTGTTCAACTTTACGGACCGGGATGTGTGGACGATGTTTCACTCGTTCTGTTTCGATTTTTCGGTCTGGGAACTGTACGGCGCGTTGCTGTTTGGGGGGCGGCTGGTGATCGTGCCGAAAGAAACGGCCAGAGATGCCGCTCAGTTTGGCGCGCTGCTGATTCGGGAAGGAGTTACCGTGCTGAACCAGACCCCATCGGCCTTTTATACGTTGCAGGATGCCCTGGTCGGTGCGGTTGAGACGGTGCCGGTTCGGTACGTTATTTTCGGGGGTGAAGCCCTGAACCCGGCCAAGTTGAAACCCTGGCACCGGGCTTTTCCGACCTGTCAGCTCATCAACATGTACGGCATCACCGAAACGACTGTTCATGTCACCTACCTGGCCCTACGGCCCGAACACCTCGAACACACATCCAGTCTGATCGGCAAACCCATTCCCACGCTAACGACCTACGTGCTGGACAGCGAACAGCGATTGGCTCCGGTGGGCGAGCCGGGCGAGTTGTACGTGGGGGGAGCGGGACTGGCCCGGGGCTACCTGAATCAGCCCGAACTGACGGCCAGCCGGTTTATCCCGAATCCCTTCAGTCAGGAACCGGGCGACCGGCTGTACCGAAGCGGGGATCTGGCCCGCCAGTTGCCCGACGGCGGACTCGACTATTTGGGCCGCATCGACGAACAGGTCAAAATAAGAGGGTACCGGATTGAACTGGGCGAAGTAGAAAATGCTCTGGGTCAGTATCCGGGCGTGAAACACGCCGTTGTGGTCGCCAGCGAGGATGGGGATGGTAGCAAACGGCTGGTTGGCTATGTGGTGATGGCGGACGGATTCGACCGGAAGTCCATCCGTCGCTTTTTGCAGACCACCCTGCCCGATTACATGGTCCCGGCCCTGCTGGTAGCCATCGACCGGATACCGCTGACCAGTAATGGAAAAGTCGACCGGAAAGCCCTGCCCAATCCCGACGCGTCGGAACTGCTGACGGACAGTTACCGGGCACCGGGCACGAAAATCGAAGAGACGCTGGCGGCTGTCTGGAAGGCCGTGCTGAACGTGAAACGGGTGGGTACGAACGATAACTTCTTCGAACTGGGAGGAAACTCGCTGCTGGCCGCTAAAACCATCGCTGCGCTGAAACAAACGCTTCAACTGGACATCCCGATTACCAAACTTTACCAGTTTCCCACGGTAAATGGCCTGGCAGACTTCCTGAATGGGCACAAAAAGGCGCCAGTTCAGGCCAATAAGCGGGACCAGTCCGATGAGGTAGATAATGCAACCGGTGATGTGGCCGTAATCGGCATGGCGGGCCGTTTTCCGGGGGCCAATACCATTGACGCGCTGTGGACGGTGCTAACCGAGGGCCGGGAAACCACCCGGTTCTTTGCCGATACCGAACTGGATGCTACGCTGCCCGCCGAGATAACCGGTGATCCGGCTTACGTAAAGGCGAGGGGTATCCTTGACCAGGCCGACCAGTTCGATGCTCATTTTTTCGGACTGAATGAAAAACTGGCTTCGGTAATGGACCCGCAGCAACGGATATTCCTGGAGATAACCTGGGAACTGCTCGAAAAAACGGGGTATTTACCCCAGCACTATACCGGGAACGTTGGTGTGTGGGCGGGCTGTGGTAATAATACGCACTACCTGAATAACGTACTGACCAACAAACAGGCGGTGAGCGACATCGGCTCATTCCAGGCCATGACCGTCAATGAGAAGGATTTTATCGCGTCCCGGACGGCCTACCAACTCAACCTAACCGGTCCCGCCGTCAGCGTGTATTCGGCCTGTTCCACCTCACTGCTGGCTATTACCCAGGCCGTTCAAAGTCTGCGTATGGGTCAGTGCGACGTGGCCATTGCCGGGGGAGCCAGTATTACGGCCCCCATCAACAGCGGTCATCTGTACGAAGAGGGGGCCATGCTGAGTCGGGACGGTCATTGTACCCCCTTCGACGCCAACGCGGGCGGGACGGTCTTCAGCGATGGAGCCGGTGTGGTGTTACTCAAATCCCGCGAAGCTGCCGAACGCGATGGCGACCCGATCTTTGCCCTCATCAAAGGCGTGGGCGTTAATAATGACGGGGGAGGGAAAGGTAGTTTTACCGCCCCGAATGCCGAAGGGCAGGCCGGTGCCATCCGCCGGGCCCTAGATGATGCCCGAATCGACCCGGCTACCATTAGCTACGTCGAAACGCACGGTACGGCCACACCCCTCGGCGACCCGATAGAAATCGAAGGATTGACCATGGCCTTCGGTGAGCAACCGATTAACCAGTTCTGCGCCATTGGGTCTATCAAAAGCAACATGGGCCACCTGACGGCTGCGGCCGGGGTGGCGGGTCTCATCAAAACCACGCTGGCCCTGCACCATAAAAAGATTCCGGCGTCACTGGGCTTTCAAACCCCCAATCCGGTTATCGACTTCGCCAGCAGCCCGTTTAAAGTCAACACGACCTTAACCGACTGGGTAACGGATGGTCCGATACCCTCGGAAAACCGGGATGCGGCCTTTCAGCCGGATTCGCGTAGATCGTATCCACGACGGTCGCATCCACGACGGGCAGGGGTCAGTTCGTTTGGGGTGGGGGGAACCAATGTCCACGTGGTGATGGAAGAATACGAAAGTCAACCCATTACACCCCAGCCGGAGCCAATTGGCGCGTCGCGCCCGGTTCAGTTGGTCACCTGGTCGGCCAAATCAGGCAATAGCCTCGCGCAATACGCTGCTCACCTGGCAGAACAACTGCGCCAGCAACCGTCGCTAAAGCCCGGCGATGTGGCCTTCACCCTGCAAACGACGCGCCCGGCGTTTAACCATCGTCGGTTCCTGCTTGCTTCTACTACGGACGAACTCACGAAAGCTCTTTCGGCCCCCGGTAGTGCTTCGACCGGCGCATCTGCCGGAACCGGTACGCTACTGGAAAAGCCCGGTGAAGTAGTCTTTCTATTTCCCGGTCAGGGTTCCCAATACCTGAATATGGGCCGCGAGCTGTACCAACACGAAGCCGTATACCGGCAGGCAGTCGATACCTGCGCGGACTTTCTGCTGCCGCTGCTGGGTCAGGATATCCGACAGATACTGTATCCCGAAACCAGTAACCTGACCGGCGAATCTACCGTGGATTCGGCCGCCGAATCCACGACGGTCGAAACCACGACGGCAATCGAACGGTTGAAAAATACCCGGTATACCCAGCCTGCCCTATTCATTACCGAGTACGCGCTGGCCAGTTTGTGGCTAAGCTGGGGCATCCAGCCGACCATTTATTGCGGTCATAGCATCGGCGAATACGTGGCCGCTCACCTGGCCGGCGTATTCTCGCTGACGGACGCGCTGACCCTGGTAGCTACCCGGGGCAAGCTAATTAGTGAATTGCCGAGGGGGAGTATGCTGTCGGTGCGGCTGGGGCGGGAGAAGGTACAGGAACTCCTGCCGCCAACGCTGTCCATTGCCGCTGTCAACAGCCATACCCTGTGCGTGGTAGCGGGGCCGGATGAGGATATTGCCGAATTTGCGCGGCAGATGGATGGGCTGGAATTGCCCAGTCGCGTGCTGGAAACCAGCCACGCTTTCCACTCGGCCATGATGGACCCCATCCTTGACGCATTCAGGGCGGTGGTCGAACGGGTTACGCTGCACCGGCCCCAGAAGCCAATCGTATCGACGGTGAGTGGAACCTGGCTGACGGATGCGCAAGCCACCAATCCTGCCTATTGGGCTACGCACATGCGGGAAACCGTTCAGTTTGCCGATGCCCTGGAGACGCTGTTCACGACGGCCCGTCCCCTCTTGCTTGAGGCCGGACCCGGCACGGTAACGGCCACGCTGGCCCACCAGCAACTGAAAGGCCGGTCGGTTTCCGTCGTGGCGAGTCTGGACTCCCGGCAGGGAGCCAGCTCCGAGTATCAAACCGTTCTGAATGCACTGGGGCAACTCTGGCTGGCGGGGGTTGAGCCGGACTGGGCGGCTTTTAACGCCGGACAGGGCCTGACCAAAATAGACTTACCGACTTACGCATTTAACCGAAAACGCTGCTGGATTGATCCCCTGCCCGAAAAAGCAGCGGCATCACCACCGACAAACCACCAAAAACCAGTCGGGGAAACCACGGAAACTACCATGACACTCACTACCAGTACGACAACAAGAAAAAAAGGCATAATGGATGACGTACTATCGGTATTGACGTCAACCGCCGGGATTGAACCGGCTGGCGTATCACCCACGATAAGTTTTATCGAGTTGGGTCTCGATTCCTTGGCCCTGACGCAGGTGTCGTACACGCTGAGGAAGAAATTCGACCTGCCCATTTCGTTCCGGCAGTTAAACAGTGAATACAGTACCCTGGAACGACTGGTCGACTACCTGGCTGAGCAGTTACCGGCCGATGCCTACCAGCCTCCCGTCGCGGCTGCGTCGATAGCTTCCCCGCGGCCCCCCGTTTCCGACGAAGTAGCCCTGACTCCGGTACCTGTACCCTCCGTTCAGGCGCCCGGGCACTTAGTCACTATGCCGCAACTACCCCCCGTTTCGGTCGGTGATGATGCGGTGACGAATCTGTTTGCCCAGCAACTACAGATCATTGCCCAGCAAATGGCTTACCTACAGACCTGTTCGGTAGCCGCACCAGTGGCATCGATCCCCCAGACAGACCCTGCCCGTACACCGGACCTTCCCGTAGCTGCTGCGCCAGTCGTACCCGTACCTACCAAAGCTGAGCCAACACCCGCTCCGATTAAGCCCGGCCGTACCGATCATACAGGAACGGAGGTAAAGCCATTTGGGGCCGGTGCCCGGATTGAGCGGCAGGTGACGGAATTGACCGATACCCAGAAACAGTTCATAGCCGGTTTCACCGACCGGTACACCCGAAAAACAAAGGGCAGTAAGGACTACGCGCAGGAGTACCGGACCTGGATGGCCGATCCCCGCGTGGTGACGGGTTTCAAGCCGCTCACCAAAGAACTGGTGTACCCGATTGTTATCGATAAATCTAACGGCAGCCATCTTTGGGATATCGACGGGAATGAATACATCGACGTATTGAACGGGTTTGGCTCGACGATGTTCGGCTACCAGCCCGCTATGCTGAAAGAGGCTCTGTACGAGCAGATTGAAAAAGGATACGAGTTAGGACCCCAGCACAAACTGGCGGGCGAGGTGTGTAAGTTAGTGTGCGAATTCACCGGTTTTGAGCGTGCGGCCCTCTGCAATACCGGTTCAGAAGCCGTAATGGGTACCCTCCGGATTGCCCGAACCGTAACCGGCCGGTCGCTGGTCGTGGTCTTTTCCGGTTCGTACCACGGTGTCTTCGATGAGGTGATCGTGCGCGGGTCCAGTACCTTACAGTCGTATCCGGGTGCACTGGGTATCCTGCCCGAATCGGTGCAGCATGTGCTGGTGCTGGACTACGGTACCGACGAGAGCCTGCGGATTATCCGGGAGCGGTCTTCGGAGATTGCCGCCGTGCTGGTAGAGCCGGTACAAAGCCGTCGCCCCGAATTCAGACCCGTCGACTTTTTGAAGCAGGTCCGCACCCTGACCGAAGCGGGCGGCTCACTCCTTATTTTCGATGAGGTGATTACCGGTTTCCGGATGCACCCCGGCGGAGCGCAGGCCCTGTTTGGTATCCAAGCAGACCTGGCTACCTACGGGAAAGTCATTGGGGGCGGGCTACCCATTGGCGTACTGGCGGGCAAAGCAAACTACATGGATGCCCTCGACGGAGGCTTCTGGCAATATGGCGATAATTCCTACCCTCAGGCGGATATAACCTTTTTTGCGGGCACCTTCGTCCGGCACCCGTTGGCACTGGCAGCCGCCAAAACTGTATTGGAGTACATGAAAGAAAAAGGGCCGGCTCTCCAGGAAGGGTTGACCGCCAAAGCCACCCGACTGGCGGATACAATAAATGTAGCCCTGGAACGGCAGCACCTGCCCCTGTTCGTGGCGCAGTTTGGTTCACTCTGGAAGGTGAAATTTACGGAAGAGGTGCCGTACGGCGAGTTGCTGTTCACGCTGCTGCGCGACAAGGGAATTCACATCTGGGATGGGTTTCCGTGTTTTATGACCGAAGCCCATACGGATAAAGAGATAAGCCGTATTGCCGACTTATTCATGGAAAGTATCGGTGAACTGATTGATGCGGGTTTCCTCACAGCAGGCCGTCCCGTAAAAAAGGAGTCTGTACCGAAGGACATCCCAAAACCAGCGTTTGTCAACCTGAATCGTCCCCCTGTGCCCAGCGCCAAATTAGGCCGCGATGCAACCGGGAATCCGGCGTGGTTTGTTCTGGACCCTGAGCGATCTGGTAAATACCTGCAACTAACACCCGAACATCTTCAGCAACTCGTATACTAATGTACCAGTACAAACACGTAACGGCATTGATCTTCTTCAGTTAGAAAACCTCATGGCGCTCACCCGTGGCCTGCCAGTCGGTATCCATGGCCCGGAACCGTTCGGCTACGCGCGTCAGAAACTCGGTATCCAGCATGCTGGGCACCGCATCCGGGGCCAGCAGGTCCATTTCGCTGATCTTATACGTCTGTTCATAGGGACCCGCTTCTATTTTGACGATATATTTGCCATTCCAGGCGTATAAGCCGATGCGGAACTGGGGAAACTGCTGATGGGTTATGTCCTGAACGAAACGCACGTTAAAGGGAATTATAAAGGATGAATGATTTTCTGATTGGTACCAATTGGTCTGTAAAGGTAAGAAACTTGCTGCGTCGACTGTTTGTCTGGTCATTCATCATTTATCAGTTATCATTCATCATTGGTAGTACGTCGCTTATCATCAGTGCCTGTTCCAACTCCGGTGAGGAAGCGGCTCAGTTTTTTCTGAAGGGGAACGTACAACTGCAAAAGCGGGAGTACAAAGAAGCCATCCGGTACTACTCGGAAGCAATTGCCAAGAAGCCCGATTTTGCCGATGCCTACAACAACCGGGGATTAGCCAAATTCAGGAATGATGACCGGGAGGGAGCATTAGTAGATTATACCCGCGCTATCGACGCCGACCCCGATTTCGGAACGGCCTATTTTAATCGGGCCGAAGTCCGGCTGGAAACCGGCGATGCGGCCGGTAGTGTGGCCGATCTGGAACGCATTGGAAAACAGTACAGCGACTCTACTTTTTATCAGACACGCCTGGCGGATGCCTACGTTCGGCTGAACAAAACCGCCCAGGTGCAGGTGGCCTACGACCGGGCGCTGCAACTGGACCCCAACAATGTGGAGGCATTGACCAACCGGGGCGCCTTTTATTACAGCCAGAAAGCTTACGATGCGGCCGGACAGGATGTACGCCGGGCTTTGCAGCTAAACCCGAAACAGGATGCCGCCCTGAACAACCAGAGTTTGCTGTTGGCCCACGCCGGGAAATACGAAGAAGCACTGAACTACGTCGAACAGGCTTTACGGCTAAAACCCCGGCAACCGTATTACCTGAACAACAAAGCCTATTTACTGCTTAAACTAAACCGTCCGGCGGAGGCCCTGCCGCTGGTAGCCGAATCGCTCCAGCGCGACCCTCAGAATGCCTGGGCGCACCAAACGCTGGGGTTATACTGGCTGGGTCAAAAACAACCCCAAAAAGCACTCCCCGCATTCCGACAGGCTGAAACCCTGGATGCTTCCGTCGATCAGCTCTATTATTACATCGGTCTGGCCGAGCTGGCAACCGGGAACAAAGCCCGTGCCTGCGAGGCCTGGCAGCGGGGTGAGTTGGCTGGCGATGAGCAGGCAAAAAAGGAACGGGCTTTGCAGTGCCGGTAGGGGAGACCGCTACAGTTTACTTTCGGGGTACATCTTCATTTGCTGAGCCGCCAGAATGGCGTACTGTTGTGGGGTCAGAATAGCTTTGTAGTTGTGGACCTTGTCCGTTTCTACCCCCACGGCCAGCGTCCGTAGCTTTTTCTGATTCAAACCCGCCTTTTTGAGTTGCTTAACCCCTTCGTTGTAAGCAACAACTGCGGTGGTAATGACGACTTTGGCTTTTGGCAGTTGCTGATCGGTCAGTTTGAGCCGCTGCCGGTCCGCTTTCAGTACGGATTTGATAATCATACCCACCGTGGCCCCGTTGTTGAGAAAGACAAATTTCTCGTTCTCGACCGAAGTGGAAGGCGTAGTGGCCGGGGTCTTTGTCTGGGCCGAAGCCATAGTGCCCATACCCATCAGGAGGATTGCCAGTGTGCAAAGCAGGCGTGTTTTTTTCATGGTCATAAAATGATTGTATTGATAAACTAGTTGTTTGTTACAAGTGGTACTACTATACCTGTAGTTTTAGTTGTTCGCTTTTTCCTGTAGGGTATTTTTATACAGCAGAAACTGTTCCTGGTTAACCTGCTTATCCGTGCTTAGTTCAAGGAGCCTGGCTGTAGTGCCCGGCGTAAAGAAGTCGGGCAGGAGGGACAGCAGACTTTCCAGCGAGTCGCAGGTTGCATAGTCAATGTGGGCATCGCTGGCTGTGTTTTTAGCGGTGTAGCCGTGGGGCGTTTCAAAGTAGGTTTCCAGTTCCGGCTGCCGGTCAGGCCCGTCGATCATCCTGAAAATATGTCCACCGTCATTGTTGAGCAGGACGATACGCAGGTTAGGCGGGATGGGAGCGGACCAGAGTGCGTTGCGGTCGTAAAAGAAGGCAACATCACCAATAAGTAGCGTCACGATTTGGTCGGTCATCAGGGCAGCTCCCAGGGCCGTACTCAAACAGCCGTCAATTCCGCTCACGCCCCGGTTTGCTTCCACCCTGATTTCCTGTTCCTGGGGGATGCCACACAGATTGGCGTACCGTACGGGCATACTGTTGGCCAAGTGGAGAATAGACCCCTGGGGCAGGTGATCCAGCACCGCCCGGGTTCCCAGCCAATCGGTGAGCGGGGCATCCGGCTGGAACAGAACCGCTTCCACCTGTTGGGCCGCTTTCCAATCCTGTTTCTGCCACTGGGTCAAAAAGTCAGCGGAGCCGTCATCATCATCGCCTTGCAAAAACCGCTGGTAATCGATATCAGTGAATAATTGTTGCAGGAACGTAAATGGATCGGCGGGGATAAGTTTGGTCAGGCTCTGAAACGAATCAGGAATGCGGTCTACATTGGGCTGAATATGCCAGTGCCGACGGGTGGGGTGCTCCTGACCCGCCGTACCATGGGCTGCCGTATGACGAAAAAATGTTTTGAGGTTTCGGGTGAGGAATGAATTGCCGATGGTAATCAGCAGGTCGGGGCGGAGTTTTTCAGCCTGTTCCGGTGTGATACCGGATAGAAACGTATCGGTCCGGGTAATAAACCGGTCGTTTGTGGGCAGGTTACTGATAATTTCTCCAACAACCGGAATCCCGAACTCGTCACTCAGTTTATGGAGTACATCCAGCAGGGCGGGGTCCCGGGGCATCTGCCCAACCGCAATTACGGTTCGTATACTCTCATCCCACTCGGCCAGTAACCCGTGCCAGGTTCTGGCGGGAATGGTGAGGGATGGGGGCAGTGTTTCGATCACCCGAACCGGCTCATAGGTAAAGGACTCATCCGCAGTCGGGTAAAAGGGTTCTCGTAGCGGTACGTTAATATGAACTGGGCCAGCCGGGGCCAGTGTAGCCAGTGAAACGGCTTCGTTGATGGACCGGTTGATAAACCAGCGGGCATCGGGATGGGCATAATCGGCGGGTAAATCATACCAGCGCTTAACGTGCGACCCGAACAGATTTCGCTGGTCAATCGTTTGCCCATCCTGCTGGTACAGCCATTCGTGGGGCCGGTCGGCCGTTAGCAGCAGGAGGGGGACCTGCTGAAAGAACGCTTCAGCAACCGCCGGGGATAAATTATAGACCGCACTGCCCGATGTACAGATAAGGACCACTGGTTTCCGGCTTTGCTGAGCCATCCCCAGGGCCACAAACCCCGCCGACCGTTCGTCGGCCATGACCCGAACCCGCAGCTTAGGGTGCCGGGCAACGGCCAGGGTAAGGGGGGCCGAGCGGGAACCGGGCGAAACAACCACATCGGCAATACCTTTCTGGTATAATAATTCGGCTATATCGACGATGGGCTGGAGAACGGGCATGGATACGGGAACAGCGTGACTGGGTTAATGAAGGTGCCTGGGTAAGTTTGTTATGCAAACATAAGCCGGAAAGGGGATGCCCTGTTTTCTTATCGGCAAAGATTTTTAGTTACTTTGTTCCGCTGGAGGGTATAATCAGTCCCATTCATAAACGAAGCCGGGTGCAGGAGCGTTATACTGACTGAAAAGCAGCTAATCACTGCACCGTCGGCCCGGCAATCGTACATTTACTCAGTCAACATTATCCCGTATGAACCGTATAGCTTTTGAGAACGAGGAAGAAATCAGGGTAAAATCCCTGGCGGGAGCCGTTATCATCAACGTTATCCTGATTGCATTACTGCTTCTGGTAAAACTAACCCAGACCGTACCCGACCCACCACCGATTGAATTCATCGAGGTTAACTTCGGCACGGATGAGCGGGGAAGCGGTAAGATACAGACCTATAACAAAGCATCTGACTCGCCGAATGCTGAGGATGTGAAAGCGGCCGAAAAGCGTCCCAATCGGAGCGTCGAACGACCTAAAGTCAATACGACCCCCCGATTGGAAAAAACGCGGGTAACGCCTTCCCCCAAAGTGGTCGATGCCAAACCAGCAAAAACGTCGACGGAGAAGCCCATTATTACCAGCAAGGCCGACGAAAGTCCGGTTACGGCACCCGTGCGTCCCGAACCCAAACGGGTAGAATCCCCTAAAGCCACGGCCCCGGTCGAACGCCCTGCCCCCCCTATACCCGAAAAAAAAGTAGAAACGGTCAATAACGATGCGCTGTTTAAGAAATCCGGAGGGTCCGCCCCGTCGGGTGGGGGTGGTTCTAACGGGACCGTTGGTAAAGCGTCTGGTACGGGCGGGAACAACAACGGTGATGATGCCAGCGGGGTGGGTGATAAAGGCAACCCCAATGGTAAGATAAATGCCAAAGAATTTTACGGTACCCCTGGAGGAGCCGCGACGGGCGTAGCCTTTGATGTATCCGGCTGGTCGATGGCCGGTAGTCCAAACGTGAATGACGGTTCGGATGAAACGGGTAAGATTGTTTTCCAGCTCACCGTAGATGGGAGCGGGGATATCATCAACGTTCGTCAGTTGCAGAGTACGGTGAGTCCCGCCGTTAGTGATTTATACCGAAAGGCGGTTCAGCGGCTGCGGCTGCGGCCCAAAGGTGGGGCAACTCCCCCTACGGCTAAGGGAACCATTACCTTTATTATCAAGGCGAAGTAAATGCAGTACGCGGAAGCACTCGACTATCTCTATAGTCGGCTCCCGGTTTTTCACCGGATTGGTCCCAAGGCGCTCAAACCCGGATTAGGCAATACGCTGGCATTATGTGAAGCGATGGGGAATCCGCACCAGCGGTTTCGCAGCATTCACGTGGCGGGTACGAACGGGAAGGGGAGTACCTCGCACATGCTGGCGGCTATTTATCAGTCGGCGGGGTACCGGGTGGGTCTGTACACATCTCCCCATTTAAAATCCTTTACCGAGCGAATTCGGCTTAATGGGCAGCCCATGGCGGAGGAGGCCGTAGCGCAGTTTGTCAACACCTATCAGACCCTGATCGAATCCATCGAGCCATCCTTCTTTGAGGTTACAGTGGCTATGGCCTTCGATTACTTTGCCCGGCAGCAGGTCGACCTGGCTATTATCGAAACCGGCCTGGGCGGGCGGCTTGATTCGACCAATGTTATTACCCCGGAAGCTTCCCTCATTACCAACATTGCCTACGACCATACCGATATACTCGGGGATACCCTGCCGCAGATAGCGTTTGAAAAAGCGGGTATTATCAAAGCAGATGTACCGGTTGTGGTGGGGGAATCAAACCCGGAAACGGATTTAGTATTTAGCAAAACGGCTGAGGTACTAAAATCACCTCTCTTCTTTGCTGATTTACTGTATACAGTCCAAAATAAAGGAGTCCAGGCGGGTAAACGGGAGGTGTCGGTAAGACATGCGCAAGCAAGGGAAGAGCAGGTGTTCCAGCTCGATTTAATTGGTAGCTACCAGCTAAAAAATCTGCCTGCTGTATTGTCCGTTGTCGATATCCTGCAACCCATATGGCCTGTTTCGGCAGAGTTCCAGCGAAACGGATTAGCCAGAGTGAGTGAGTTGACGGGGTTGAAAGGGCGCTTTCAGACCCTGCAAACTAAGCCGATGGCCATCGCTGACACCGCCCATAACGAGGCTGGTTTGGTTGCTTTACTGGAAACTGTTGTCCTGTTTCCCTACCAAACGTTACGGATCATACTGGGTCTGGTTGCCGACAAAGACCGCTCCCGACTACTGGATACGCTACCCCAACAGGCTGTCTATTATTTTTGTCAGGCGCAGACACCCCGTTCCCTGCTGGCTGACCTGTTGCAGACGGAAGCTGCCCAGGTCAACCGAATCGGCGCGGCATTTCCCGATGTTAACCTGGCCCTGAGGGCGGCCCTCGCTGATGCCTCCTCCGACGACCTAATCCTTGTAACGGGCAGTAATTATATCATTGCCGAATTAACTAATCTATAACCGTGACACGAAGAAAAACCCACCGTTTTCTGCAAAATGCCGAAAGCCAGAATGTTATTGAAATCGGCAAACCACTGTATAAAACAATTCGCGGTCAATGGCGGTCGGCGTATTTTGGGAATGAAAATCCCATTGTTTTAGAGTTGGCCTGCGGGAAGGGGGAGTACACGGTTGGCTTGGCTCAGGCATTTCCCAACACAAATTTCATTGGTATCGATATAAAAGGGGACCGAATTGCGCGGGGTTCCCAGGCTGCTCAAACGCTTGGCTTATCGAACGTAGCCTTCCTGCGTACGGACATAAATTTTATACAGGAGTTCTTTGTGGAGAATGAGGTAAACGAGATATGGATTACTTTCCCCGATCCACAACCGCGCCCTAAACAGGAAAAGCATCGGCTAACGCACCCCCGTTTTTTATCAATTTATAAACGCCTGCTGGTAGCAGGAGGGACGTTTCACTTGAAGACCGATAATCCCGAATTGTTTTCCTACAGCCTTGAGCAGGTTAAACCAGTCAGCAACAGTTTACAATATACAACTGATCTTTATAACTCCCCCCTGAACCAGATTCACATAGGTATAAAGACAATGTACGAACAAATGTTCTTCGATAAAGGATTTACAATCAACTATTTACAATGCAAAATGGGTGCAGTATGTTAAACCGCACCCATTTGTAATTAATTATAATGATAAATGTAAATTAGCGTTAACTTAACATTGTAATTTACATTACTATATACTCTACCGATTGAACAACTTCACAATTAAGTCAGCTACCCGGCTGGAATAACCGAACTCATTATCGTACCAGCCAACTACCTTAACGAGCGTGCCATTGGCGGCCGTTAATTTAGAGTCGAAAATACACGAGTGGGGATTACCAACGATATCGATAGAAACAATCTCATCCGTAGTATATTCTAAATAGCCCTTCATCGTTGTTTCCGATGCCTGCTTAATAGCGTTGTTAATTTCTTCAACGGTCGCTTCCCGTTTCAAAATAACCGTCAAATCCGTTAGCGAACCATCCGGGGTTGGTACGCGCAGTGCGTTGCCATCTAACTTGCCTTTCAATTGTGGTAATACCAGTCCCACTGCTTTGGCAGCACCGGTCGAGGTAGGAACGATTGATAACGCAGCTGCTCTCGCCCGACGTAAATCAGAATGCGGAGCATCCTGAAGATTCTGGTCGGCGGTGTAGGCGTGTATTGTTGTCATGTATCCTTTCTCGATACCGAATACGTCGTCCAGCACTTTCGCCATCGGCGCCAGGCAGTTGGTTGTACAGGATGCGTTTGAGATGATGGTTTCATTACCCGTCAGTGTGTCGTCGTTAACGCCCAGAACAACCGTAGGAATATTCCCTTTAGCAGGAGCGGAGATTACTACCTTCTTGGCACCAGCTTCCAGGTGCATACCCGCACCGGCTTCATCGACAAAACGGCCTGTGGATTCCAGTACGACATCAACATTCAGATCTTTCCAGGGTAGTTTCTTTGGATCACGCTCGGCGTAAGCACTTATGCGCATACCATTTACGGTCAGGCTATCGCCATCAGCGGTAACAGTACCAGGAAACTTACCGTGTACGGAGTCGTATTTAAGCAGGTGGGCGAGTGTCGCATTGTCCGTAAGGTCGTTTATTGCGACTATTTCAATATTTTCCTTTTCAAGAAGCCGTCTGAACGATAACCGTCCGATTCGGCCAAAGCCATTAATAGCAACGCGTATTTTTTCCATGAACAGAGAAAATTGGTTTGTTTTCGGGTCCAAATATACGTATTAATTAAGCGTATCCATAATTAGCAATAGGGGGGTAATTAGCAATATAAGTAAGTGATATTAGTATTAAGTCGTAAAATACAGCATAAATTAGTATTATATCCGTATTTTACTAAATATAAGTAGTAAATTTAGTATTTATTGCTATTATAAGTATTTGCTAACTTTTATACTAATATATTACATTATATAAGATATTAGCTTATATAATAGGTTTAGATTTTTAGTGTCAATGGGATATATGAAGATCGAAGAGACTTCAATCATTATAAGGCTATATAACAAACATCAATCTATGTTTATAATCTATGGTTAGGAATTATACTCATATTACTACCGGTTCGGTTTAAAATAAGTTAGTGCTGTAATGAATCAAAAAAAGACTGGTTGCTGACACTGGCCAAAATTTGCAGGAATAGATCAGCGTCTATCCTGCTGGCATGGATACAGATATGAGGTTCAGACCAATTAGATATCCCATCATTGAAACGCTACGATATCTAATTCGAAAAATCTTTATTCTTTTACCTTCTTATATTTAGCAGATGGTCTCGCTGTGTAACCGACATCAGTTCTGGACTCGGGACATAGTAAAGTTTATCAGATCTAGTGGCCCAGGTGATCCACTTGCTTTGCAACGGGGCCGCCCATGCGGTGGTAAGTTCTAGCGGGCTACGCCCAAAGATATTCAGGCAAGCATTACGTTTTTATCATGGATACACATCATACTTTTTCCGTTTGAGTCCATGAGTCCATTGGATTCTCTGGGTAGACGAAAAACCATAAGCTTTCCTTTTGGTTGAAATGAGCATTGCCCAATACTAAATCCACCTTCTTAGAAGGGGGCTGTTTACTAGATGTTCTGATACAAGTTCGGGATCAGGATAGAGAAGTTTGGCAACCTTCGCCAATACAGCTAACCTACAACACGAACCACACATCACCCTCACCAACTCTAGAAGTAGGATACAAACTAAGAGCATGTCAAGAAAGTAGCGTTATCTATATCTATTCTGTTGCCCGCTTTCGGAACATTAGATTGGCAAGTATTTTGATATTTAAATCATATAACTTGATCATACGCAATTGAGCTATCCCGTTATATCAGCCAAACCAGTATAGGGCTGTTTACTCAACATTATACTGATAGGCGCTTACTGGCTACAAATTTTTCCCAGACTTATACGACAACTATAATCGCCTTCTTTGTACCTTTGGTAAAACATAGCAATCAGTATTTATGCTATTGATGTATAACAATATAATATTTTGTAACAAATTCTATATTGCTGTTAGTCAGGAGTTTAAGAACAATTGCTTTAACTTATACTTCACTTAAATGGTACAGGAAATTGAGGCTATCTGGAAAGATAGAGCATTGTTAGCCAAAGAGGAATCCCTTGATAGTATACGGAAGGTAATTGATTTATTAGATAGGGGAGAGCTCCGAGTGGCTACTCCACCAGCGGATGAAGCGGGTTCATGGACGGTGAACGAATGGGTAAAAAAGGCCATTCTGCTTTACTTCACAACCCAAAAGATGCAAGCCGAAGAAGTAGGTATTTTCACCTTCAATGACAAGATTCCTTTAAAGACAAATTTTGCTGAAGCTAAAGTTCGGGCCGTTCCACCCGCCGTTGCCCGTTATGGATCGTTCCAGGCGCCGGGGGTTATACTCATGCCATCCTATGTGAACATCGGTGCTTATGTGGATGAGCGCACTATGGTCGACACCTGGGCAACCGTTGGGAGCTGCGCCCAGATTGGCAAAGACGTTCACTTAAGTGGTGGCGTTGGAATAGGGGGCGTTCTTGAGCCACCCCAGGCAGCACCCGTTATTATTGAAGATGGTGCTTTCATCGGTTCACGCTGTATTGTTGTTGAAGGGGCACACATTGGCAAACGGGCTGTGCTAGGTGCAGGCGTCACAATCACGGGCTCGTCAAAAATCATTGACGTAACAGGAGACGAACCAGTCGAATACAAAGGCCACGTTCCTGCCAATTCAGTTGTCATCCCGGGAAGTTATGCTAAGAAGTTTCCAGCGGGCGAATACCATGTTCCCTGCGCCATCATCATCGGGCAGCGCAAAGCCTCAACCGATCTTAAGACATCGTTAAACGACGCACTACGCGAAAACAATATTTCAGTTTAATTGACACTTACCAAGTACTTTTTCAACCCTATAGGAACACCTTTGTTGGAGCGCTCTTATAGGGTTGTGCTTGTTTATGGTAAGGGGTTTTGAATTGGTAGGGTGCTCACCAGGACAACCAGATTATTGCCAGGGGGCAGATGGATAGACACCGCATTTTCGCTGACTGAGATAACCTTCGTTTTATGATCTATCAATACAGTCGTCAGATGCTGGATCAACAGGAGTGAGGTTTGTTTACATGACCAGATTAGCAGACTAAGCCACTGCTGACTAAAAAGGCATAGTCTTGCTAAAAGGAACTTTGCTGTTAATAGATATAAGTGTTTTCCTGCTCGTAAGGCTTCTAAGTTCAGCCCCGTTTTTTTAACGTGGTGACTGATCTCCACACTGAGTACAGGAACTATAAATTGCATCCACTCTCATCTTATTTTGATAAACTTATTTCTCTGTATCAATGGTTTACATTTACATTAAATAGTTTACCAAAAAACCTATTTAACATACACATTACTAAACAGGCCATCATATTTACATTACAATAATAAATAGATCACTGATCTATTTATTAAAGCAGTTATTTACATTAACTTATTTATATATTTGTGAAACCTGTGTACTGTATGAAAGCATATAATATACATTGACGGAACGGTATATGACTATAAATGACAAAATTAAACAGATACTCATTGAGAAGAATCTGACTCCGTCTTACTTCGCGGATGAGATAGGCGTTCAACGATCCAGTATCTCGCACATTCTTTCGGGTCGAAATCGCCCCAGCTTTGATATTATTCAGAAAATAATCCGTCGCTTTCCCGAATTGGGCTACGAATGGATCATGGAAGAAGAGAATCAAACGGGTGGAAGTGACCGGCAAGTACCACAATCAGGGTTAAATTACGGCAGTAGGGGAGTTGGGCGACCAGCTCAGAATCGCCCTGATCAATTTAATACCGTACAGGCAGGTGTTACCTATGCGAATCCCCCCCAACCGGCTGGTATTCGCAGTCAGCGTACTGAGATTCCGCCCCAAAACATGGTAGTGCAAGCGGATGATAATCAATCCAATGAACCGATTATAAGCAACGCATCGGGGGAGAAAAAAGTTGAACGAATTCTTATTTTTTATACAGATGGTTCTTTCCGGGAATTTACCCCAACGGTGTAAGTAAAGCAAAAATTCAAGTAGTTAAGGGTCAGAAATGAGCCGCTGTTTCTTTCCACTTTTACTGGTTAAAGTGCCTCTACTGCATTAAAACTGCATTTCCTTCCTCAACTAAAGCTAACGTGCTGTAAAGCAACGCTTTAGTGTTCCACGTGGATATTTATTATTTATCACCGAACAAAAGTAAGTATATCCTTATTTTTGTTATGGTACGCCTGGCTGCCGGATACTAAAATACCGACGTCAATTACCCATAAATCCTCGCTTATACGTTACTCTTTACCTTCCTCGTGCTGGCTACTGTTCGTCTTTTACTCCTTAGTGGTTCCGTTCTTTTAGAGTTTGGTCAACCAACTGCCTCAGCACAATCGGATACAACTGCCCGTCCTGAACTGCGTAAGCTACTGAACCGGGGTAACACCGTTGACAGCGTGGCTATCAAACCGGATTCAACATACTGGCGTAATAAACTCGAAGCGGGCATAAATTTAAACCAGGGTTCATTCAGCGACAACTGGAAAGGAGGTGGGGTTAACTCCATTGCTTTTGGCCTTTCATTCAATGGCCGACTTGCCTACCGAAGGAACCGATTCAGCTGGACCGTAAAGACGCAACTTCGGTACGGTATCGTTAAAAATGCACAACAGGCATTGCGTAAAAGTTCGGATCGACTATTTTTTGACGCTAAAGCTGGTTACCTCATTTCTACCCGCTGGCAATGGTTTGGCTCATTCAACGTTCTGTCGCAGTTTGGTCCCGGTTATAATTACATTACCCTTCCGTCCGGGCAGGAGCAGGCTAATCAGATTTCCAACATTTTCGCTCCCGGTTACCTAACGGAATCATTTGGCCTGGGCTACGAACCAACGGATGATTTTAACCTTCAACTGGGCTTGTTAACAGTGCGGCAAACATTCGTGACTGATCCAACCGTACAGCTTTACGTACCGCAGAATTATGGCGTACCCCTTAACCGGACCAGCCGAACGGAGGTAGCCTTTCAGTTAGTAGCTAACTACGACCATGACGAGGCCAATAATATTAACCTTAATTTTCGGTATCAACTTTTTGCGGATTATCGGGATCTGGCCGCCACTGACCACCGGCTTGATTTGACTATCACAGGTAAGATCAACAAAGTGGTCAATGCCAACCTCAATGGAGTCGTTCTGTACGACCAGGATCAGGATTATAAAATTCAGTACAGTCAGGCCCTATCCATTGGTTTCTTCCTGACACTGTAGTTGTTCTTACCACTAATGCTGTACTATATAAGGTATTGTCAAGCTATTTCAGGGTTATACAAAGTGTTGTATAATTTATATTATGTTAAGTAGATAAACAAGAAGGAAGGGCTGGTACTATACCAGCCCTTCCTTCCACCCTCTAATACTAAGACTCGATACAGGCCACCTTCTTCTCTTCAAACTCTTTCAACACCCGCTGGGTAGTTTCCAGATTGTTCGTTAATTCAGGCTCCTCTTTCACGGCCTTGGCTTTCAAAAAGTACGGTAACGCCTGTTTGAATTTACCACATACTTTCCCATCAGCCTCTTTACCTGCCTTGGTGTACTCGGCCATCGACATTTTATCGACACCCTGCTTCATTTTAACCGCTTCGTTGAAAACGTACACACCCATATTGTAGTTGGCATCGAAGTTATTGGGATCAACAGCCAGTGCTTTTCCCAGATACTGTTTTTCAAGTGCCAGATTGTCGTCCTGCATTTTTTTCAGGTCAGCCAGTTTTTTCTCACCGGCTGCAGCAGTGGATGCATTGGCTGCCGCTTCTTTAGCCGCTGCGTCCAGTTTCGCTAACTCAACTTTCTGCTCCGCTAACCGCTTCTGAACATCAGCCAACTGCCGTTTTACTTCTGTCGTTTTACTCTGCTTGTTCAACCGGGCAATCTCACTGTTATACGCGTCAATGATGCTCTTTGAATCAGCTAGTTGTTTGGCCGTGTTGTCCCCTTTCTTGGAATTACCTTCCAGCTTCCGGATTTCTTCGTCTTCCTTGTGGGCAATGTTATTGTACACAATAGAGAGATTAACCAGGTTCTGAACGTTGTTCGGATCTTTCTCGACCATCTGCTTCATGCTGGTGATGGCCTCATCCATTTTGTTAGAAGTCAACATGATATTGATCTTCTCATTGGCCAGATCTTTGTTCGAGGGATCGAGGGCAATGCCTTTATCCAGCGTTGCCAGCGCCTTATCCATTTCATTATCTGACCGATAAAGCATCGCTAATGAACCGTAGATAGCAACATCCTTTCCACCACCGGCAATGTATTTCTCCAACTGGGTTTTGGCCGTTACATTATCTTTTACCTGCTGAGCTGCAATGGCCGAATACAGGGGCGCCAGTGTATC
Source organism: Cytophagales bacterium (assembly GCA_038236215.1). GTDB lineage: Bacteria > Bacteroidota > Bacteroidia > Cytophagales > Spirosomataceae > Spirosoma. The sequence goes on from JBBSTD010000013.1 coordinate 25,117, forward strand.
CTTAGGATTGATGTTGCCTGCTATACCCAGCGACTTGATAGCCTCCGCGTAATTTTTCGACTGGAATTTAGCTACCCCCTGCTGCATGAACGCATTGTACAGATTCTGGCTTGTCAAGGCCTCTTCCGCTTCCTTGGCTAGTTTACCCGGACCACCTTTTTTGTCTTTGTCCAGTTCAATAACCTTTTTATAGGCATCATAAGCGGTAGTTGCTGCGGCTGAGTCCAACTTGATATTACCGCTGATCGCAATATTCTGATACGTTTTAGCCCGGTCCATCCAGGTACTGGCTTTACCACCTGCTTTCGCATCGGTAATATCTTTATCGCTTTTGTCCTTTTCCTTCTTAAAAGCGTCAAGGGCAGCCTGATCCACAGCTGGGGAACCAGTTTGCTGTGCGTACGACCCTACTGAGAGGCAACACGCGACGAGAATTACAAAAATTTGTTTCATGTGTAATCGGGGTTGTTTTTTTAATTCAATAACGAAATTACGGATTCTGTCCGTATAAGCATGACCATCCACAAATTGTTTGAGCCGCCGTACTGATTTTTGGTCAGTACGGCGGCTCAACCCTATACTATTTATTCGCTTATTCCTCAACGATTAGCGGTTCCGAATCAAGGGAAATTGCCTCCTCCCCTTCCTCCTGTTTTATTTTGGTTACGGACGATATCTCATCCCCATCACGCAGGCTGATGAGCCGCACTCCCTGCGTATTCCGGCCAATAACACTAATGGCATTGACGGGAGTGCGAATGGCAATACCGGACTTGTTGATGATCATCAGGTCATCATTGTCCGCTACGTCGAGTACCGCAACCAGTCGTCCCACTTTCTCCGTGACTTTCAGCGTACCAACCCCTTTAGCGCCCCGGTTCGTAATCCGGTACCCGTCAATATTGGATCGTTTACCGTAACCATTTTGGGAAACAACCAGCAACTGAGCCTCCGAGGATAGAATACAGACCATCCCGATAACATGGTCGGTCTTATCGGATTCATCCAGCGATATGCCGCGCACACCAGCCGCCGTGCGTCCCATCGGGCGAACGCGACTCTCGTGGAAACGAACAGCTTTACCCGCACTGGAGGCAATAACGATCTCATTATCGCCATTCGTCATGCACACCCCAATCAATTGATCGTCCTCATCAATGGTAATGGCAATGATCCCATTTTGACGGGGCCGGGAGAACTGCTCCAGCATCGTCTTCTTAATGGTCCCTTTACGGGTACACATCACAATGTAATTATTGTTGATGTAGTCCACGTTCTTAAGGTCGGTAACGTTGATGACTGCCCGTACTTTATCGTCCGTTTCAATATTGATAAAGTTAGCCAGTGGCCGTCCTTTGGACGTACGGGAGCCTTCAGGCAGTTCATAAACGGGCAACCAGTACAGACGCCCTTTCTGGGTGAATGCCAGCAGGGTGTTGTGCATGGTGGCCGTGAACAGGTGCTCCGTGAAGTCCTCCTCTTTGGTCACCACCGCTTTCGACCCCACTCCTCCCCGACTCTGCGACCGGTACTCCGTAGTGGGTGTCCGCTTGATGTAGCCTTCGTGCGAGATGGTAATCACCATGTCCTCGTCGGCAATCAGAGAGAGGTCACTGATGTTGCCATCCCCTACCGGGTTAATCTGCGTCCGGCGTTCGTCCCCGTACCGGGCCAGAATATCCGTCAGTTCTTCTTTGATAACCTGCCGCTTGCGTTCTTCACTGGCCAGAATTTCTTTGTAGCCAGCAATCTCCTGCATCAGTTCATCAAACTCCGCCTGTAACTTATCCCGCTCCAGACCCGTCAGCCGCTGCAGACGCATTTCCAGAATGGCTTTGGCCTGCAAATCACTCAGGGAGAATTGCGTCATCAAACCAGTCCGGGCTATTTCCGCATCCCGCGACGAACGAATCAGGCTGATAACGGCGTCGATGTGATCCAGTGCAATCAGCAGCCCTTCCAGGATATGCGCCCGTTTCTCGGCTTCGCGCAGTTCGTACTGCGTCCGGCGGGTAACCACCTCGAACCGGTGTTCGACGTAGTACTTCATCATATCTTTCAGGTTCAATATCATGGGCCGCCCCTTCACGAGGGCCACGTTATTGATACTAAAAGAGGATTGCAGCGATGTATGCTTGTAAAGATTGTTCAGCACCACGTTCGGAATGGCATCCCGGCGCAGGTCATATACCACCCGCAACCCGTCCCGGTCCGATTCATCGCGGAAGGCCACGATCCCTTCAATCTTCTTGTCGTTAATCAGATCGGCCGTTTTTTCCAGCATCACCGATTTATTGACCATGTACGGAATATCCGATACGATAATCTGGGTTTTGCCCTTGTTTTCCTCAATGGTAGCGTTGGCCCGCATCACCACCCGGCCACGCCCGGTCATAAAGGCCGACTTTACACCTTCCATGCCGTAGATGGTAGCTCCCGTCGGGAAATCGGGTGCCTTAACGTACTGCATCAGTTCCTCAATCGTAATCTCGTTGTTATCCAGGTACGCGATGATACCATTGACCACTTCGGTCAGGTTGTGGGGGGCCATGTTCGTGGCCATACCGACTGCAATACCCGATGAGCCATTCAGCAACAGATTGGGCAGCTTGGCCGGCATGACGGTTGGCTCTTCGAGAGAATCATCGAAGTTGGGCTGGAAATCAACCGTTTCCTTGTAGATATCATTCAGCAGTTCCTCGGCAATCCGCTTCAACCGGGCTTCGGTATACCGCATAGCCGCCGGGGAATCGCCGTCGATGGAGCCGAAGTTCCCCTGTCCATCCACGAGTGGGTACCGGAGTGACCAGTCCTGCGCCATACGAACCATGGTGTCGTACACCGATGAATCGCCGTGCGGGTGGTATTTACCCAGCACTTCGCCCACGATACGGGCTGATTTTTTGTGGGGTTTATTGTAACTGACCCCCAGTTCAGCCATCCCGAACAATACCCGCCGGTGAACTGGCTTCAGGCCGTCACGAACGTCGGGAAGAGCACGCGAGATAATAACCGACATTGAATAGTCAATGTAGGCTCCGCGCATTTCGTCCTCAATATTGATGGGAATAATGTTACTGGGAGCTTCGAGGTCGGGATTTACGTCCGCCATTTGATAAAGGAGTTTCGCAGAAAATTACTATTCTGACCTACGCAGTTCACGTAAGCCTCACTATACACAAATATACAAAATTTTCAGGAGAAAACAGAAATAAACCCGTAAAAGCACGCCTAAGTGGGCTAAACACCCGCAGAAATGAATCGATGTAAAACCACATTATCAGGCAGACACCGGGTAATGCAATCTATCTGAAATACAATTATATTTCAACTAAAACATAGCCAGTTAATAAGACACATTGCCTGTCTGATTATCCTACGATTTGATGCGTGGATCAAAAACAAACCGTTCGGTGCGTACGAGGTTTATCCGGCTAAAATCGGGGTGGGCCGGGTTAAGCAGGTAATTACTTTCGTTGGGAATGATAGCGGATGGTACCTTTAAAACGGCCGACCGGCGCTGCTGAAGCCACTCCCCTCCTATCCGCTGGCAGGTATCGTACCGCTGAAAATCATACCAGTCGGTTGGCAGGGTATCAATGGGAAAAACCTCTATAGAGAGACTATCCGGCACGTCGATACTCATGACCCGAAAATCAGCGGTAAGGCCCTCCCCGCTCCGGTGAACCACGTTTTCCAGACAGGCTAACGCCCGGGTAGCGGCTGTGTACAGCACAAACTGACCAGTCCGGTTCCAGCGGGCAGCCCCGCCCGATGCTACCAAACGGTTGGCGTACGTAGTTTTGGTGATGCGATAGACAAGCATTCGGGCTAGGATTGGCCTGTTGAGATACTTAGGCCAGGTCGCCGTATTCGATGCGGGTTACTTCATCCATGACCAGGTCGATGCCGCCGGATGTGTGCAGCAAGGCAAAAGGCATCTGATTGCCTAACCCGTAGGCGGGTTTATCCATCCACCGCCGGAAAGCTGCCGCAGACCCAAAAACAGATTCACCCGCCTGAAAGAGGGTTATTATTTTGAGGACTTTCTCACTATCCTGCGGATTGAGCTTCTTCTGCTCCCGCTCGTACCGCTGAAAGGTTTTGAGCGAGGTATCAAACACCTCCGCCAGTTGCTCGCGTTTGTAGCCGGTCAGTTCGGCAACCTCGAAAAAACGGGTAGCCGAAACGCCCTTTAAGGCCTGAGAAACAAGGGATGTCAGGTTGAAAGCAATCATAGGGCAAATATAGGAATTTTGTCCTGTAAACACAGAATTTTGTCTGTTAAGACAAAAACATGCCTCCTTTTCCAAACCTAACCGACTGTATATCGTTTTAGTAGGTAATTCACCAAATTAATTAATAGCGTTATGAAAAAAGTTAGCCTACTGATTCTGCTGGCAGTTAGCACCTTAAGCTTCCAGGCCTGCGACAACAAGAAGAAAGAGTCGGACAGCATGGAGAATGCAGAAGATAAAAACGAAAATAAAGAAGATGCCGGAACGGGCCAAAATGAAGACACGAACGAGTTTGCTATGAAAGCAGCCAACGGGGGCATGATGGAGGTAGAACTGGGCCGTATGGCGCAGGAAAAAGGCATGAGTAAAGACGTGAAAGAGTTTGGTGCCATGATGGTAGCCGACCACTCAAAGGCGAATGACGAACTCAAAACACTGGCCACAGCCAAAAACATCACCCTCCCTTCTACCCTTGGGGAAGATGCCCAGGAAGATGTCAATGAGCTGGCTAAGCTATCCGGAAAGGAGTTCGACAAAAAATACGTGAGCATGATGGTCGACGATCATAAAGAAGATGTTGACGCGTTTAAGAAAGCGGCCGAAGACAATAGCGTTGATCCGGATATAAAAGCGTTTGCAGCCAAGACCCTGCCAACGCTTCAGCAGCACCTGGACCGAATTAACGCCATCGATAAGATGATGAACTAATCGGATCAATCCGCAATAAAATAAATCATTCGCCCGTAATGGTATGTACACTGTTACGGGCGACTTCATACTAAACGAAACGTACATGAAAACGATGTTTTTAACGATAGGCTTTCTAGTAATCCTTGGCTGGGTACAGGAAAGCAGGGCCCAATCCACAACGGGCGGGCAAAGTGGCGGCTCTACGGCCTCAACCGGTGCGGGCTACCTGACTCCCGGCTCAAGACCGGCCACCAGCAAAGCGGCCAGTATGAGTATCAATGATGAGGGGGCTTCCCGTGGGTACATGTACGTGCCACCAAGTCAGCGGAATAAAGGCCTGGGCAGGAAAAAGAACAAGGCCGCATCACCGGATGGATCTGACCATACCACCGCAACCAACCAATCGACGAAACCATCGGCAACGGCGGGTCAGAAGCACCCCCGGAAAAACACGGGGCAGTAGGCCAGAAAAGGCTGTCGGTGAATTCGTCCGGAATGCGTAGTTTCGCCGGATGGCCTTTATCCCGTACCGCTCAACGTTTACGCCTACCGATGCGACCCTGCTGGAACGCAGCCTGGCTTATTATATATTCCTGAATACTCGTCGTACGGTTCGGGATTTTTCGAATCGACCCGTGGATCGCGCCGTTATCGAAACGCTCGTGATGACGGCCTCCACCGCCCCATCGGGTGCGCACAAGCAACCCTGGACGTTCTGCGTGGTTGGGAATCCGGACCTGAAACGCCAGATTCAGGAAGCGGCCGAAGGAGATGTACTGGTCTTGTATTAAGCAACACATAGCCAATAGCCTTCAGGTTGTGATGCAGGCGTACAAAGCCTGGTCCAGAATCTGACCATCTTTAATGGCACTTCGTCGCATAATTCCTTCCCGTTGGTAGCCCGCTTTTTCGAGCACGCTAATTGAAGCCGAATTACGAATAAACGGGATAGCATACAGGCGCGTTAGCGCAAACGCACCAAAGGCGTATTGGGTGAAGACTGTCAGGGCTTCTGTGACGAGTCCACGCCCCCAGTACGTTTGACCTATCCAGTACCCTACCTCAGCCGAACAACGCTCCACATCCTCATGGAGTACCAAACCGATGCCGCCTACGGCTTCCCCCTCCACAGTAATAGCAAAGGTAGTTTCAGGACAGGTGCCCACTACAGACTCAATCCATTGGTGCGCATCGGCTGGCGTATAAGGATGGGGAAAACGGTCCCGCAGGTTCAACCAGATGGCTTTATTGTTCGCGTGGTTAGGCAGGGTCTGTTCATCGCCCCGTTGCCAGGAACGGATACGGCAACGACCACAATCAAGTAACATAGCCATATTAGTAGGTATCAACCTGTTAGTTGTTTCACAACCAGCCGAACCGCTCCATCAGCCGGTCTTTTTGCTGGCGAGCCACCGGAATGCTGGCCCCATTGGTCATCAGCAAATAGGTACCCTCCCCTTTCACCAATTTCTGGATGTGTTCCAGATTAACCATGTATTGCCGATGAACCCGCACGAACTCTCTCGTTTCCAGCACGTCCTGCACATCACCCAACGTTTTAGAAACCATATACTGGTCATTGTTCGTGAGATGAAAGCGCGTATAATTACTATCTGCTTCGCAGTAAATAATCTGTTTTGTATCAACGAACACCATACCACTAGCGTGCGGAAGGGCAATACGTCCCGGAAGTGCCGAACTGATTTGTCCTTTTCCAGTGAGGGCCGTCCAGCCGGGTGTCGGCCCAGCGGGGTAATATTGTTGCATTAGTTCTAGCTGTTGCGAGTTGATGCGACCCGTATTTTCGGCCCGACGAACGGTCGCGATCAGATCAACGGTGTCAATGGGTTTGAGCAGGTAATCCAGCGCACTAAACCGGAACGCCCGCACCGCATACTGGTCATAGGCGGTGACGAACACGATGTGAAAGAAAATATCACCAACTTTTTCCAGCAGTTGAAAGCCATTCATGAGGGGCATCTCAATATCTAAAAAGACCAGCGACGGCCGAAGATGCTGAATGGCTTTCAGCCCTTCAATACTATCGGTAAACTGACCCACCAGGTCTACGTGCGGACAGTGCCGGGCCAGTTGCAACGCCAGCAGCCGTACATTGTCGGGTTCATCATCAATAATCAGGGCTTTCATATCGGTATCTGTATTACGACTTCGGTTCCGGCGGGCTGACCGTCGGTATCCACGAGGTCTTCAATCATTACCTCCGTATGGGTATGATATAACTGGTTGACCAGGGCAATCCGCTCAGAGGTCATCTTCAGACCGAATGACTTACGGTGGTTGGCCGATTTACTCTTCAACTCGGCCGCTCTGGTCCTACCTACCCCGTCATCGGTAATGGTCAGTTGAAGCAGACTCTCCACCGGATGAGTGACCCGAACGCGAACGCTCCCCCCTTCGGGTTTGTGCATCAGCCCGTGCCAGATGGCATTCTCCACGTAAGGTTGAACCAGCAGCGGGGGTATCTCCAGAAAGCGGGTATCAATACCCGCTTCAATGTCTAGCGAAAACGACAGCTTCTGTTTGAAGCGCATGATCTCCATATCGGCGTAAAGCTGCAACATGTCCAGTTCATTCTGTAAGGGCACGCGTTCGGAGCGGGAATTTTCCAGCACCAGCCGAATCAGCCGGGAGAATCTGGTCAGGTAATCAGAGGCTTTGTCGGAATCGTTTTCGGTGGCGTATAGCTTAATCGAATTGAGACAGTTGAAGATAAAGTGCGGATTCATCTGCGAGCGTAGTCCGGTCATTTCGGCCTCGGCAACTCGTCGAACAAAGTCCGATTGAAGCTGACTAACGCGCTGCTCTTCCAGCTGGTGAGCTTTGGTGAGAACCTCAAGTTCCCGCTGACCCAACTGGCGTTCCAGCTCGCCCGTATACGTTTGTTGCAGTTGCTGATTTTCTTCCAGTTGCTGAATCAACTGCTGCTGCGCCTGGATTTTCTCCATTTTGTTCAGATAGCTTCGTCGACCTAACGCCAGGGAAAAACACAGTATTTCGAGCAATTGGCTAACTACCAGGTAGAAAAGGGGCATTCGGGGTAGCAGGTTGGTCATTGACGAACCAATGTAGTTCATGAACGTTGCCGTAACAGCCCCAATTACTAAAAATAGCGAACCGGCCAGCGCATAGCGTTTGAGGGGATGTTTTTTACGCAACATGCTGGTCATGAGAAAAAATAGTCCCCCGTAGTTCAGCAAATTGACCAGTATATAGACGTATATAGAATTCCAGATAAATAATTCGGCTAATAAAATCAGTACTGATAAGCCAGCAAATCGAAGAAAGTAACGGGTCAAGCGTTCCAAACGGGGCTGTTGAGGCACTTCGAGCAGATAGCTGACAAATCGGATATACGCGATCATCATGCCATACCCCAGGAGCATCATACAGGCAAAGAAAACAGTCATATCGTTAGGGACGGCAGTACCACTGAACCAGATGCGCGTTGACTGCCACAACCAGATTGAGGCCATTGTCAGATAGGCCGCATACCAGCCATAGGATGCATCGCGATTCAGCAGAAACTGGGCGACCGTGAACAACCCCATGAATAACAAAGCACCCAGGGCAGCACTGAAGAACGCCAGAACTGGCAGCGTGGCTGATGTTCGATTGGGCAACTGCATCCGGTGGACCGACTGGCTTTCACGAACGGTAATAGGATCGGTTTTTCGTCGTATCAGGTTCTGTGACCGCTCCACTCCTAGGGAATCTCCGGCTATTAGTTTGCCGGATTGTAATGGAACCCGACCGGGGAGCGAAGTGGAAGTCTGCCCCCATATCAGCAGCGGACAAATTCCTACCAATAAGAGGAGAATAAACCGACGATGTAACAACACTTTCATACCGGTATGTCTAAACTAATCTGCGTGCCACAGGGCTCCCCCTCACTGTCCACTAAGTCCACAATCTGAGCCTGAGTATGGGAGTTATACAACTGATTAATCATCCGTATACGGTCGGCCGTTACCTGCATGCCAAACGATTTGTGCTTACCCGCCGACTTGCTCTTCAACTGCCCCGCCCGCTCCCGACCTACGCCGTCGTCGGTGATTTCGATGTGTAGCAGATTGCCTCTGGGCTGGCTCACCTCTACCGTGACCGTGCCGCCTTCGGATTTGTGCATCAGCCCGTGCCAGATGGCGTTTTCGACATAGGGTTGTAACAACAGGGGCGGAATGCACAGAAACCGCTGGTCAATGTCGGGCGGGATGTGAATACTGAACCGGACTTTGTGTTTGAAGCGCATGGCTTCCAGTTCGATGTAGAGTTGGAGCGCTTCCAGTTCGTTTTGCAGAGGCACCCGTTCGGAGCGGGAATTTTCCAGTACCAGCCGAATCAGCCGGGAGAATTTGGTCAGGTAATCAGCGGCTTTGTCAGCTTCGTGGTCGAGGGTATAGAGTTTGATGGAGTTTAGGCAGTTGAAAATAAAGTGGGGGTTCATCTGCGCCCGCAGGGCGGTCATCTCGGTATCGGCTAATTTCTGCTCAAACTCGGTCTCAAGCTGACGAATGTGCTGGGCTTCCAGCAGGTGAATTTGTTGTTCAACCTCTTGGGTACGCTGGGATAGCTGCGTTTCAAGATCATGCGTGTAGCGTTGCTGAATCCGGGTATTTTCCAACTCAATCAGACGTCCCCGGTAGGCAAGGGCCAGCAAAAAACAGAATGCTTCGGTGGCGAGTCCGAGCACAATCCAAAAGTATGGATAATTGATAAACGTAGCCGGTAGGGTCGATAGGTTGGCGAAATACATATCGAGCGAACTCGGAATGAAGCCGATGCCCAAAAGGCTAAATAGTCCCAACAGCAGGTAGTACCGTATGGGCGAACGGCTACGCACCAGGGCACTCAGCAGCACACCCGTAGTCAATACACCGGGGACCGTCTGTATGTAGTCATAAACAGTATAATCAACGAAAAATGGCCGGGCATGAATCCATTCCGTCAAGTTAAATACCGTCAGCATGGTTAGCAATACCAGCAGTCCCTTTAACAATCGCCAGGTAAGCGAAAACTGAGTTTTTATGGCCAGCATCTCTGTTATAAACAGCGTATAGAAGGCGACGATAGGGGCAAAACTGAACGGGCTGAGAACATCGGACATCTTGAGTGGCAGTAGCAACGCAAAACTAAACCGGTAATCCATCCAATTCAGCGTTACCAGCACCCCCATCAATGTGTACAACGAATAATAAAGAAAAGCCCGCTCGTTTGTCAACACCAGAGAATATAGGGCATACAGAAACATCAATAGCAGAAATCCCATCAATACACTCATAACGGCCAGTAAAAGCCGTTCAGCAAGGTACCCCTTTCCAAACTCCTCCTGTACGCTCCCGGCTTCGGTCAACAGTTCTGAAAAAACAGGTGTGGGACTCCAGAAATAATCGATAACACGTCCAATATAGATACGCTTAATACCGGGCGGAACGGACAACGATAAAACAAACCGGCTGGGCCGACGCTGGGGCGGTAGCACAAGACCGGTTTTGCCAATTAACCGGTTGCTCTCGTAAAGAGTAATAAGACCATGTGCGCCAGTCTGGTATAGAAGCTTTAGCGTGTCAGTCGGATGTGTGTTATGGATAGTAAACCGAAGCCAGGTGACAAACACCGACCGTTTGGTAAGCTCCGTGCGTTCGTTCGGCTTTTCGGCAAAAGGCCGGAACCATTGCCGACTGATCACTAACAGCGGCAATGTATCACCCGAATAATCCTTGTAAAAGGTTGTATAAGGCCCAATGTCCATCTGCGGGCTGGTCAGTCTACCGGGCAACAACAGCGGCTTCTCCTGCGCAACGGCAACAGACCAGTTTAGCATCAGAGTCAGGATAAAAAGCGCGCGCATATTCATTAAAAATAATACACAAGGTACTGATAAGCAGAAGCATTACACTGCTTTCTGTGGGTGAAGTGTCCCCTCTTTTGAGTGAATGGTCGTTTTTTCGCGTGAAGGAATAATCCGACCGTTTACCCGCTCCACGTAGAATTTCGACGGCTCACGCGAAATTCCGTACCACTCATCCTGCCTTTTTTTCAGGGTCCCCATCGCCACGCTACGTTTGGGTAGTTAAAAACCAACCCCATGACCATGACCCCACAACTACCTCTTCCCAGCCAATTGACACCACTACCTACTTTCCGGTTTGGCGGTAGCACACACCACTTGCGGATGCAGCGACGTGATAACACTCATTTATTCTCTTCATTCTGTTGTCGATACGTTGATTTTCAGCGACTAAGAAAGCATAAACCATGTCTACGCACGACGAGCCGTTGCTGCAACCCGATTAATCACACATTCATTCTGTACACACTATGAAAATGACTCTACTTCCGCTGCTTACCACACTACTGGTCGGCGCTTCCGTGTCGGCACAGGCGCAGGACTTCCGGGCGGTTCCCGCTTCGGAGCAACCCAATGCCGCCGAACTTTCTTATCTCGGCGGCAGGAACCCGAACCTGTCAGTCATCAACGGGCCGGATTCCGCCTGTGTGCGGCTGGTCACCAGCTTCCTCCACGACCTTACTGACGGTCAGTTGGAAGCGGCCCATCAGCGACTGGCCGGGGGCTTCGTAGCCTACGGCTCCGCCGATAAGCTCGAAACAAATGACTTGCTCACGCAATGGGACCGCAACGGGCGGCTGTTTACCGATCAGCACCTGACCATTGAGCGTACAGCAACCACGACCCTACCGACTGGCGAAAACCGGGGGACGTGGGTATACGTGAAAGCCGTTTGGTCGGCTGTGGATGGGCGCGAATCGGGCAAAGCGGTTCGGGTACCGTTCCATCAGGTGGCGCGGGTCAACAATGGCCGGATCGAGCGCACCTACACCAGTTATGGCACCGATCAGCTTTTCTATGGTCTCGGTTTCGCTCTGTACACCGGTCCATCGGGTGTGGCCCAGCACCGATAAACCGTATACTGCTCATAAAAATTAACAATCATCCCGATGGTCACCCCAGCGGACGCATCTCTATACCACATGACCATGAACCAAATTTATTGGGCACTGATCAGCATAGTGTTGCTGCCAGCCTCATTTTCCACAAAATCGTTCGGGCAGACCACCCTGAACGGAACAATCCGCGACAGCACCGGCAAACCATTGCCTTTTGCCAGCGTGGCCTTGCTCGACGCCCGCGATTCGAGCGTAGCGCAAGGCACGGCCAGCGACCAACAGGGGCTGTATGCCTTCGAGAACGTCCGGGCCGGTCGTTACCTCGTGCGGGCTACGGCGGTTGGCTATCAGAAAGTCCACTCGACGGTAGTGGACGTAACGACCAGCCCAACCAGTGTACCCGTTCTGACGCTGGCTGAAGTGACCGGCAAACTGGCTGAAGTGCAGGTAACGGCTAAAAAACCGTTTGTCGAGCAGCAACTCGACCGGATGGTCGTCAACGTAGCCAACAGCATCGTAGGCAGTGGCAGTACGGCCCTGGAAGTACTCGAAAAGTCGCCGGGCGTAACGGTCGATTACCAGAACGAACGGCTGCAACTGCGGGGTAAAGATGGCGTGATTGTGCAGATTGATGGCAAGCAGACCTACCTCTCGGCGCAGGACGTGATTGCCCTGCTACGGAGCATGTCGAGCGATAACATCGAGACGATTGAGTTGATTACCAATCCGTCGGCTCGGTACGACGCGGCTGGTAATTCGGGGATTATCAACATCCGGCTCAAAAAAAACGCGAATCTGGGCACCAACGGCACGGTCTCCGTAGCCGGTGGGTCGGGTCGCTTCGACCGGGAGCGGGGTAGCCTGCAATTGAACCACCGCACCCAGAAGCTGAACCTGTTTGGCAGTTACAGCCTGAACCGGGGCGGCAATTACTGGGACTTCCGCTTTAGCCGGAATCAGCCCGACCCCAGCGCGTCGGACCCAAACCGGCGCAATGTCGTCAACCAGACGACGCACCTGCTTTTCCGGGATTTGGGCCATAACGCCAAAGCCGGGTTTGATTTTATGCCGACCAAAAAAACCACCATCGGTATGGTCTGGACGGGTTTCTGGAGCGACCACCGCGAGCGTGGGCCCGCCGGTGCCAGTTTCCAGCGCACCGACAATGGCCCGGTTTATCTCCAGACCGAAACCGAAAAAACCTACGACACCTTTAGCCAGAATCAGATTGGCAACCTAAACCTGCAACACGCTTTTGGCGATAAGTATGGTACGCTCACCGCCGATGTTGACCTCGGCCATTTCAGCCGCAACTACACCAACAGCCTGACCACCAATGCCCTTGTCGACCTCGACAATAGCAAACCACCTGTGGGCGGGTTGCTCATTACCCAACCATCGATCATCGACATCCGCACGGCCAAAGTCGATTACAATCGGGCGTTGTCAAAAAGCTGGAAATTGGAAATGGGCCTCAAAAGTGCGTCGGTAAAGACGGACAATGACCTGCATTTCAGCAGCGGGCCAGACGGGTCCTTAGTATCTGACCCCACCCTGTCTAATCACTTTCAGTACACCGAGCGGGTCAATGCCGGTTACGTCAGCGTAGCGGGCAAGTGGCGCAAAACAGACGTACAGGCAGGTTTACGGGCGGAGCATACCCATTCTGAAGGCAATTCATTAACGCTAAATCAGGTCGTCGTGCGCGATTATCTGAAACTGTTCCCCACGCTGTTTGTGTCGCAACCGCTATCAGAAAACCAGACGCTGACGATATCGTACAGCTACCGCATCGACCGGCCCAACTACCAGAACCTGAACCCGGCAAGGGGTTACGTTGACCCATTTGCATATGGGATTGGCAACGCCTATCTGCGTCCGCAGTTTACCCACGCCTTGGAAGGCAAACTGAGTCTGAAAAGCAGCCTGTTCGTTTCGCTGGGGGCTAACTACACCACAGATCTGATGTTTTTCACCATCCACGCGCTGGACGGTAATAAAACCTACGTCACGACCGAAAACCTCGGTCATTCGCAGGGGTATACGCTCACGCTAAGTTGGCCAATAACGGTAATGCAAGGCTGGCAGTTGCAGACTAACATGATAGGCTACTACAACCGCTTTCAGTACGACTACGAAGGCTCGTTGCTGCAAATTCAGAACATAGCCGGGCGGCTGAATGGCAACAACGCCTTTACGCTGGGCAATGGCTGGACCGCCGAACTCAACGGCTGGATCAGCACACCGGCCGTCAACGGCATCTGGCACGCGCCCTGGTTAGGGGCAATGGACGCGGGTGTGCAAAAAGCGGTATCGCCCGTGTTGCGGCTCAAGTTGAGCGTTCAGGACATCCTGCATACCAACCGGTTCATTGGCACCACCACCGTAGCGACCTATACCGGCACCACCCGGCTCACCTTCGACACGCGCATTGTGCTGCTGAACCTGACGTATTCCTTTGGCAATCAAAAGCTAAAAGCCGCCCGGCAGCGACGGACCGGCTCAGACGACGAAACACGGCGGGCGAATTAAAAAGCTAACTCCCTTAAAATCAATACGTTAAGAAGCCGACGAAAACCATTCTGCTTTCAACTATTCTGTCAGCCGCTACGCTGGTGATTTCCAAAACGAACGTAGCGGCTCAGAAGTCGGGCGATGAGGTTGCCGTTCAAAACGTCCTAGATGCGTCACGGTCTGATTTTGACAAGCGTGACCTGACGGGTTTTGCTGCTCTATTTATTAAATCGCCTTACCTGTATTATCAGGTCTATACCGATGAAACGCTCTGCCTATCAATTTTTCGAATCGACATGTACGTTCATTTCCACTTTAATAGCCAGGTCTTATGACACAGTCTCCATTGATCATACACCAGGCAGCCGGTAAATCCATGCTGACGCTACCGATGGTTTTATTATTCGCTGGATTGATGATTTCCTGTAGTTCTAACACGGAGCAGACAGCCGTAACGACTGTGTTTATCCCCGACATTCCCCGCACTTGGGACAGCACCGCCCTGGCCGGTTTTGACCTGCCGCTGGCAACCGCCCGAGCGACACCCAAACAGGTTTCATCCAGCTACTACTACCAGTTGCCTGAACGGGTCATCTACAAAAGCTATCCGATTTACGCCCCGGGTCGGGAACCCAAAAACTATTTGGCCTGGCTCCAGAAACAGGAACCCCAGGTAGCCTTTGATCCGGCCAACCTTAAAACCGAATCCGACTGGATAAAAGCGGGGGAACTGGTTTTCGACGCGTCCATCGACACCGCGGTATTTCCTCTTCAGGTGGTGCGTGACAAGGCTTTTTATGTGCAGAACAACATGCCGGTTTCGGCGGAGGGGGTTATGCCCTTTGCCCGATACGTTGTGCTCAAAAAAGGCCTGATAGCGATTAGTGGCCTGGGGTGCAACATGTGTCATACCCGCGTGATGCCCGATGGCTCGGTGATCAAAGGGGCGCAGGGAAACCTGCCCGAAGCCAGGCGGCTAGCGAATTTTTTCGGGAATCCACATATACCCAAAGAAGCCGTCCAGGGCTTTGTCCAGGGTTTGACGGCAACTCCCTGGCTAGCCGATGATCCAAACAGTCGGTTAAGTCAGCAACCGAAAGAAAAAATCATTGCTGCCCTGAATGCCATGCCACCGGGAACCATGTTCCGACAGGGAGCCGGTATTTTATTTCCCCCGCAAATACCCGACCTCATCGGCGTGAAGGAACGCCAATTCCTGGACCATACGGGCCTGAACCGCCAGCGAGGCATCGGCGACCTGATGCGCTATGCAGCCCTGAATCAGGGCATGGATTTTCTGGCCAGCTATGACGGTTTCATACCGGGTGGAATCGAGGCTAAACTCTTGCCCCCGCCCGGTAAAGGACTCGCACCGGGCTCGGCTTTTCGCTACAGCGACGCCCAATTGTATGCCCTGGCCCGGTACGTTTATTCGCTGAAACCGCCGACCAATCCCAACCGGGTCAATGCCCTCACCAGGCAGGGTGAACAGATTTTTGCTCAGCAAGGCTGCGTCAGTTGTCATACGCCACCCCTGTTTACCAACAATATGCTGACACCCGCCGACGGCTTTTCCATTCCGGAACAGCACTATACGCAGTACCCCATCTTCGACATATCGGTTGGTACAAACCCGGATTACACCTTGAAAACCCGCCGGGGAACCGGTTATTACAAAGTACCTTCGCTAAAAGGAGTCTGGTACCGGGGGCCTTTCCTGCATGATGGTTCGCTGGCCAGCTTGGACGATATCCTCGATGCCCGTCGCCTACGGGACGATTATGTACCCACTGGATTCAAAAGAGCGGATGTCAGGACCCAGGCCGTTAGAGGCCATGAATTTGGTCTGGATCTGAAAGCAACCGATCGACAGGCGTTGATTGCTTACCTGAAAACCCTGTAATGATGATTCGGCTACTCGGTTACCTGTTACTTGGACTTCTTTGCCGGTTACTGAACAACCCGGAAGCAACCCAGCCAGCCTCCGGTGTCACGTTTCTGATTCGGAATGCGGGCATTATCGTAACGGGTTCTTTTTCGAACCTGCAAACGGCCATCCACTTCGATCCGGCTCACCCGGAAGCGAGTTCATTGGTTGCAACCGTGAGCGCAGCGACCATCCGTACCGGCATTGCCTTGCGGGATGCTCATTTGCAGAAACGAAGCTATTTTGATACCGAGCACTTTCCGCGCATCCGAATGGTAGCCAAACGCATTCAAAAACGCCCGAATAATTGTTACGTAGGCCTGTTTGATCTCACCATTCGGACCGTAACGAAGCCAGTAGACGTTTTTTTTTGCTACTATCCTAAGGGGACTGAGGGGCATCTGACTGGGCAATTCAGGGTCAATCGCCGGGATTTCGGCCTTGGCAGCACCAGTTTATTGCTATCCGACGAGGTAATGGTACTGATTGATGTGGAGACAGGCCCATTGGTACGCTGAAAGGAAGACAATAACCGAAGCCCGGCGAGATCAGGCACACCCAGAGCGTGATAAACTGTACCTGCAACGGGCTACTATTGAACGGGAACTTGGCCAAACCGATGCGGCCTGCCACGATTATAAGATGATTATTGATTTTCTGGGTAAACAGTCCTTCCCGAAGCATTTCGTGCATAACTGTCCCTAATACGAATCGGAAACGCCATTACCTGTTACTTCTTTCTCAACGTTGAAGAAAAAAATATTCGGCATTCTTTTCCAGTCAAAAAAATGTGAATTACCAAATAACCATTTACGTTTTAACCCGATTATGCAATAAACTATGGTATCTCTTTTAATGTAGTCTTTTCAGATGTAATTTTAACCATTACATCTACGTCAATGACTACTAACTCCAAAACCCTTCGCCGAAGCCAGTGGCTTTTGCTTATTTCCTGGCTTACCTGCTCACTCGCCGGGCGCGCCCAGGATGCTCCTACCTATCAAACGCCCCCCAAAGCGTTAGCGGACCTGGTTACGGCTCCCCTCACTCCCACCGTCAGCCTGTCGGGCAAAGGAGATATGATGCTCATTCTCGAACAGGCCGCAGCACCCGGTATTGATGAACTGGCCCAGCCCGAATTTAAACTGGCCGGACTTCGGCTAAACCCAGCTAACAACGGCCCCAGCCGGGCACGGTACATAACGGGTCTGAAACTCAAAAAAGTGATGGACAAGGAGGAGAAAGCGTTGTCAGGTCTTCCGGCCGCTCCACTTATCAGCTTTGTTCAATGGTCGCCGGATGGGTCAAAGATTGCGTTTGCCCATTCAACCGATAGCCGAATTGACCTGTACATAGCGGACGTAGCAACCGTAGCGGCTCAGAAAGTAGGCTCCGTTGCGCTCAATGCTACGCTGGGAGTTCCCTATTACTGGGTATCGGACAGCAAAAGCCTGATCGTAAAAACGATCCCGGTCGGCCGGGGTTCGGCACCGGTTGTCAGCGCGGTACCAGCCGGACCCACCACCCAGGAAAATGTGGGCGGGAAACGGGGACAGGCCCCCACGTATCAGGATTTATTGAAGAACCCGTCCGACGAAAAGCAGTTTGCTTATTACACGACCGCGCAGGTGGTACGAATGGGTACGGATGGATCAATCACGGCTATCGGCGAACCGGGCATCATTCGCTCGGCAGAACCATCGCCCGATGGCCAGTTCGTGATGGTTCAAACCGTGCACACGCCGTTTTCTTACCTGGTGCCGGTTAATCGGTTTCCGCTCAAAACGGATATTTTCGCCTTATCCGGCTCGCTGGTAAAAACACTAAACGATGGGCCCCTGCAGGAGAGCGTTCCCTATAGTCGGGACGGTGCCCCCACCGGACCGCGTGACTTCGAATGGCGGGCCGATATGCCCGCTGCTGTATACTACACGGTGGCGCAGGATAAGGGCGACCCTAAAGTGGTGGCCGATATCCGGGACAAGGTCTTTCAACTGGAAGCCCCTTTCTCCGCTTCGCCCAAAGAAATCTACGCGGCTCAGTTTCGTTTCGAGAATTTTACCTGGGGTTCTACCACAACGGCACTGGCAACCGAACAGTGGTGGCAAAGCCGCAAAACCATCACCAAAATCGTTAATCCGGCTACCTGGCAAACATCGGTTCTCTTCGACCGTTCGTACGAAGACCGGTACTCGAACCCTGGTCAGCCCGACACGAAACACAATCAGTACGGCCGCGACGTACTGAATATGCTCCCCAACGATGAAATCCTGATGCTAAACATGCTGGGGGCCTCTCCCACCGGCGACCGGCCCTTCGTTAGTCTGCTCAATCTAAAAACAAAGAAAAGTACTGAACTCTGGCGGTCGGCAGCGCCGTATTTTGAGCGGCCTGTTGCCGTGCTGGATGCCGCAAAAAGGGTTATTCTGACCACCCGCGAAACTCCCGAAGAAAATCCAAACTATTTCGTACGTAATCTAAAAGCGCGCATAGCCCCTGTTCAGGTTACGTTTTTCCCGCATCCTTATCCGCAGCTGAAAGGCATTCAGAAGCAACAGCTCCGCTACAAGCGGACCGATGGGGTCGAACTGACCGCGACTTTGTATACGCCCGTTGGGTACACCAAAGACCAGGGACCACTACCAACGTTCCTGTGGGCTTACCCGGCCGAGTTCAAAAGTAAGGAAGCGGCTAGTCAGGTAAGCGGTTCGCCTTACCAGTTCAACCGGATTAGTTACTGGGGGGGGGCCGCCTTTGTAACGATGGGGTACGCCATTCTGGACAACGCTAGTATCCCCATTGTGGGTGAGGGCGATAAAGAACCCAACGATACGTATGTTGACCAACTGGTTTCGAGTGCCAAAGCGGCCATTGACGAGGGTGTCCGGCTGGGGGTAGTCGATTCGAGCCGGGTGGGCGTTGGGGGTCACTCCTACGGTGCTTTTATGACGGCAAACCTTCTCACCCACAGCAACCTGTTCAAAGCGGGTATTGCCCGCAGCGGTGCCTATAACCGGACCCTGACCCCGTTCGGTTTCCAGAACGAGCAGCGCAGCTACTGGCAGGCCGCCGATGTGTATAACAAAATGTCGCCGTTTATGAATGCCGACAAAATGAAAACGCCCCTGCTCCTGGTTCATGGGGAGGCCGACAATAATACTGGCACCTTCCCCATCCAGTCGGAACGGTATTATAATGCCCTGAAAGGCTTCGGCGCTACCACCCGACTAGTGTTTCTGCCCTACGAGAGTCACGGATACACCGCTAAAGAGTCGCTATTGCATATGCTGTGGGAAATGAGCGGCTGGCTGGACAAGTACGTAAAAAATCCAACCGCCGACGGGCAGGTCAACAAAGCAGGAAAAGTAGGCGGGGGAAAGGGCAAATAGCGGCTATTGCTACCTGCCTAATCAACCGCGTCTTCCGCTCTCATCAAAAAGCCCCCGTCAAACACTGGCAGGGGCTTTTTGATGAGAGCCAACAAGCCCTCTATTGGGCATAAACGCGCTAAAATGCCTTTTATCTGCGCAAAGACAGTAAGTTTACTGGCAAGTAACTATACCGGCACTGTGTATGAACAGGTAATCAATCATTAAATCGATTCACCAAATAGAGCTACAACGATTAAAAATAAAAGTAACTAATTGACTACCAGTACATTTTACTTGCTTCTAATCGTTTAATACAGTAGTTTTGGCCATTCTTCTTCATTTACGGCGTATCCTTACCCGGTTTATAGCCAACGCGAACATGGATACCGTTGCGACACCATACACTCCTTTACGCATGAAACGTTCGTTCGTTTTTACGTCGGCTAACAATCAAAATTACCCGCTCCCGCTTGTCAATTCGTTCGATAATCCGTTTATTGGCGCTGCTACCAGCGTGGCGCTCGGCTACCCAAACATTCTTAACTGACTATCAGACGTATATACAATCTGTATATACCTCAACAAGGTAAGGGTACAGTACAAACGCTACTGACGTATACGCCATCAAGCAGGTGGCGGCAACCTACTTTAAAACTCATGCACAGCGTGATTTCCGTTTCTGGCCCCCTTACTTATCCTGAAAAAGACCTGCCTTTATGCTCCAGTGAAGCACGAATAAACGGCCCGAGAAATCACTTCCCTCTCCCCTTTTGTACATCACGGACATTAAATAGTATGAGTCGTTGGTTTGGCGGTGTCCTTGGTTTACTGCTATGGTTGAGTCAATTCAGTAGTCTGTACGGACAATCGTTACCCGATGTACCGGAAGAAATCACCTTTGCCGACGTACCTGTTCATCTGACGCAGCAGGCACGCATCCAGATTCAGCAGGAAATACAGCGCCTGTATGCGCAACCCAGGGTTATTCAGGCGGACATTAGTGCCCTACGGCAACTGAATCCATTACTAAAGCCCCTTTTTGCCAAAGCAAACCTACCCGATGATTTCCGCTTTGTTGCCCTGCCCTTTTCCGACATAGATACGCTGGGATTCTGGGGCTTGTCACGCTCATATGCAACGGCCCTCCGGCTTCGGATGGATAGCAATGTGGATGAACGCTACCACCCTATCCTTAGTGCCGAAGCAGCCGTAGCGGACCTGGAGCGTTTACAAACCCTGAAAAACAACTACGTGCTGGCGCTGATTCGCTACCTCAAAGAGAATACCGGTCAGGCCGTAGTCGAGCCGACGGATCCGGCTTACATCATGCCGGGCCCGCAGAGTCCGCCCCTGCTCTGGAAGATTCTGGCCCGTAAACTAGTGATCCAGTATGAGGAACCAACCTACCGCCCGGCGGTAAGTTATATTCTATACACGTATCAGTACGGCGAAGGGCAATCCCTCCAGAACATTGCCAATCGACTGCGCGTCGACATCGAGCGGGTGAAACCGGTCAATCAGTGGCTCAAAACGGTGGTTGTGCCGACGGATAAAAAGTATACGGTGCTGATTCGGGTAACCCCCGACGAGTTTACAACCGTTCAGGCGCTGGCCGAGCCGGGTCTCAGGAATCTGCGCCAGCTGGCCATTGGGTTTCCGATTCTGATTAAGATTAACAAACAGGAAGATGGCTTCCGGTCAGAAGCCACCTTTTACGAGATAAATGAGCGAAAAGGGATCCAGGCACAGCAGTGCGACAACTTTATTACGCTGGCCTACTACGGCGATATTT
The DNA here is from genome assembly GCA_038236215.1 of Cytophagales bacterium. Taxonomy (GTDB): domain Bacteria; phylum Bacteroidota; class Bacteroidia; order Cytophagales; family Spirosomataceae; genus Spirosoma. Next base: position 46,576 of record JBBSTD010000013.1, read on the forward strand.
CCATTGACCGGTTTCTGAAGTACAACGACTTGAATGCCAACCAGGATGTCATCCATCCCGGCCTGATCTATTACCTCGAACGCAAGGACAAACGCGCCAAAATACCCTTTCACGTAGCGCAGAAGAATCAAACGTTGCTGGAAATAGCCAACATATACGGCGTTCGGCTGGCTTCACTCACCAAATTCAACCGGATGACGACGGCTCAGCGGCTGCAACGGGGGCGAATTGTCTGGTTACAAACCCAGCGACCGCTCAACCAGCCCATAGAATACGTCCAGCTTCCCCCCGAAGAATCCATCCCCATCCCGCAACCCATTATTACCCGGCCAGCGGTTCGGGATACGGTACAGGCCCGGCCATTAGCAAAACCGGTACCCCCCGAACTGGCCAATAAAACGGCGGACACCGTAGCGACTCCGGTCAACAGACCGGCACCCCCAGTGGTCGTGAATAAAGCAGTTGACAAACCAGCAGCTGATTTAGGGGGGGCGAAAAAAGCGAACTCTCCCCGGGAGCTAGTAGTGACTGATTCACTGATACAGCAGGATACGATACGGATGGAGATGGCCGAGAAACGCAAATGGCACCTTGTTAAGCCGGGTCAGACGTACTACGCCATTGCTAATTTGTACCGCATCACGCTTAAGCAACTTTATACCTGGAACAACCTGTCGGAGCGGATTCCGCTCCGGGTTGGGCAGCAACTGATTGTGGCCTATAGCCGGGCAAAACCGGCGACCATCGCCCCAATGCCCAAAGCCCAGGGGCCACCCGTTCGCCCGGCATACCCAACCAGACCGGCGGGCGAACGGGCGGTCCCTACCCGTAAGGCCATTTTCCATACCGTTCGCGCGGGCGAAACACTCTATCGGGTTGCCCTCCAGAACAGCGTAGCGGTCAAGGATTTGATTACCTGGAATAATCTAACGTCCACGACCATTGAAATTGGCCAGATACTGATGATCCTGAAATAAGCGATCGGTCAACCAGAAAAGAAATCCGGTTGTTGGCTGGATTCAATCAATAACCTATCCTGTAGTCTCCTTTTTCACCAGTGCAATAAGCTCTTCCGCCGGTAGCTTCTGCTGGGTGCCGGTACCCATATTTTTAAGGGTTAACTGACCCGTCTGCACTTCGTCCGACCCGATGAGTACTACGTAGGGTATATCCTTATCATTGGCGTAATCGAGCATTTTCTTCACTTTTACCAAATCAGGATACAGTTCGGCCGCTACGTGGGCAGCCCGTAACTGACTCAGCAGGGGTAAGCTTACCGTACGGGCTTCCGCATCAAAGGGCACGATGAGCACAAGGGTACCCTGACCGACACCCGCCGGGAACAGATTCAACTCAGCCATGACATCGTAAATCCGGTCGACGCCAAACGAAATCCCCACCCCCGACACGCCCGGCATCCCGAATGCCCCCGTCAGGTTATCGTACCGCCCGCCCCCGCTGACACTGCCAATCGAAACGTCATTGGCTTTCACCTCAAAAATAGCCCCGGTATAGTAGGAAAGGCCCCGCGCCAGGGTTGGGTCAATCTCAACCCGACTATCTGCTAAGCCGTACTGTTGTACGAGCTGAAGCGTTTCAGTCAATTCAGCCATGCCCCGGCTGGCTATTTCTGATGCCGAAAGCCAGTTTTGCAGTTGTTTCAGCACCAAACCGGTTTCCTGATTGAGAAAGCCGAATAATGGGGCCAGGTTATGGATGGCGGTTTCCGAAAACCCACGCCCCCGAAGCTCGTCCAGCACCTTCTCTTTCCCAATTTTATCCAGCTTATCAATCGCTACGCTGAGCGTTGCTTCCTCACCCGGCACGCCAATTACTTCGGCTATGCCCGCTAAAATTTTACGGTTATTGATTTTTACCGTAAAATTCGTAATGCCCAGATTGCGAAATACTTCGTGAATCATGAGCACGATTTCGGCTTCACACAGTAGCGAGTCCGTTCCAACCACGTCGGCATCGCACTGGTAAAACTCCCGGTAACGTCCCTTCTGGGGCCGGTCGGCCCGCCAAACGGGTTGCATCTGATACCGCCGAAAAGGCATAGTCAGGGCATTTCGGTTCATGACTACGTACCGAGCAAAGGGCACGGTAAGGTCGTAGCGTAACCCCTTTTCGGCAATTTTCGGGGTCATTTTTTTTGATCCTGCCTGTACATCCGTTTCGGTCAGATCAGCGGCAAAATCACCGGAGTTCAAGATTTTAAAGAGCAGTTGATCCCCTTCATCACCGTACTTACCCGTCAGCGTAGACAGGTTTTCCAGGGAGGGTGTTTCGAGGGGTTGGAAGCCAAAACGCTGGAACGTCTGGCGAATGGTATCGAATATAAAAAGCCGATTGCGCATCTGCTCCGGGCCAAAATCGCGGGTACCCTTGGGCAAGGTTGGTTTTTGCATGGTGCAAAATTACGCAGTAGACCGAAAAACAAGCAGTACCGTTTACTTTGTCGGCAAAAAACCTTACTTTTGCGGACTAATCGCACTGGCGACCCGGTGCTTCGGCAATACGGCGTTCCAGCGCCCCCAGTAGACAAACATAGTAAACACGTATAGCGTCATGGCAGTAACAGAATTAAAGCGAAAGGCTCGTCGGAACCGGGCCATTGCAAACAACAAGGTGAATGCAATCAAACAATTGCTACGGAAACCAACCATCAAAAATGTGGATGTAGAAGCCATCAAGGCCTCGTTCGCGGAGAAGAAAGCAGCGTAAGCCCATAATAAGCTATATACTGGCATGCGCATTAAATCCCGTCCTTACCCGACGGGATTTTCCGTTTCGGACGGAACCGGGCCCACTCCCTGTCGCGCTTTTTAAGCTCCCGCTGGACAAACCGGCGGTAATCCAGTTGAACCCGGTAACGAACCGCCAGCCCGAACAGCAGCAGGCCTCCATTCAATAGAATCAAACTATACACGCCCCACAAAAACCACTGCAGAAACGGAGCCCCCGTCTGATATGAGGCTACCGCTGTACCAAAAACACACAGCCCTACACTAAAAAGCAGTAAACCCAGTGGCCCTACAATCAGGGATTTTGTTCGGGTACTCATGCGTTTTACTAACTGTTGGCCGGGTGGCTTGGCAAGCTTGGTCATACTAGTACGTTGGCTATCGGTTACGAAAATAACACGTGGTCACTTCATTTAGTTAACGATGTAGTAACATTCGTGTTGCTTGCTCCACTGCTTCCCCCCTCTCCATTCATCAGGATGGGGAGTCGTCAGTAGACCCCGTTTCCCGGAACTGCTTTGGTTCACGCAGTCGTTTCCAGCCTTCCCAGATAAAACCAGTTCCGTAGCCAATCAATTGTACGAAGGAAGCAATTACACTTAATATACCTACGTGCAGGCTTTTCTCTTGCCGAGCCGCATCAATCAGGATCAAACTGGCCAGCAGGACAAGACCGCCCAGCGACGTGATGAACAGGAAAGGGCTGATCAATGCCCAAACCGGAACCAGAAAAACGAATAATGTAAACAGGGCCGGAAACGTGTGTACCAGTTTCAACTCGGCGGGGTAGTACCGGCCTATATTGATGCGGGCACGGCCGAAAAAACGTACCTGCCGAAAAAACTGGCTGAAATTTGTCCGGCGTTTGTGATAAATGAAAGCATCGGGGATCAATCCGGTTTTAAACCCATGCTCTATAATTTGGATGGCAAACTCGATGTCCTCCCCCATACGGGTCAGTTTGTAGCCGCCCACAGTTTCCCAGACCTTCCGCGACAGTCCCATGTTGAAACTACGGGGATGGTACGTACCGCCGAGGTTTTTCCCCTTTCCCCGAATCCCGCCCGTCGTAAAAGGGGATGTCATCGAATAGCTGATGGCTTTCTGAATGGGGGTAAAATCAGGGTGGGCCGCATCGGGACCACCGTAGGCATCGAGTGCCGGTATCGCCAGACCGTCCTTACAGCCGTCTGACTCCCGGGTCAGCGCCTGCTCCACCACGGCGAAGTTGTGCGGAGGAATCAGGGCATCCGAATCAAAAATGACGAAGTAATCACCCCTTGCCTGTTCAAAACCAACGTTTCGGGTAAATCCCTGCCCCGAGTTTTCCTTGAAAAAATACCGGATGTCCAGTCGGTCGGCGAACGAAGCCACCACCTCGTCTGCCTTTACCATCGACCCATCCTCTACCACCACCACCTCAAAGTTCGCATACGTCTGCCGGGTCAAACTGCTCAGTAATTCGCGCAGTTCGTCGGGACGGTTGTAAACGGGTATGATGACGGAGAAGAACAATATAATGATGATCGGGTCGCCGGAGCAATGATGAATGATGAATGATGAATGATTTTAGAACAAATAATTCATCATTCCGCCCGGCGGCCCGAATCATTCATCATTACCAAAAGGCTTTCTTCGTTCGCCTGGATAACCTGATCGATCAGGTCGTCGGTCAGGGCAACGGACGTGAACAGGCTCTCAAACTGCGACGGTGCCAGGTACACACCCCGTTCGAGCATGGCGTGAAAATAGCGGCCAAACTGGGACACATTACACGACTTGGCATCCGAAAAATTCGTCACCGGCCGCTCGGTCATGAACAAGGTAAACATGGAGCCGATCTGATTGATGGTGTAGGGCAAACCTACCTTTCGCAAACCAGCCCTGAAACCCACTGTCAGTTTCTCGCCAATGGTATCCAGTCGGGTGTACACTTCAGGATGCTCATTCAGGTGGTGCAGCATGGCCAGCCCTGCCGACATGGCAATCGGGTTACCGGACAGTGTACCCGCCTGATAAACCGGTCCGGCAGGGGCCACCATCTGCATAATATCAGCGCGACCACCGTAGGCACCCACCGGCATCCCTCCGCCAATGATTTTACCCAGGGTAGTTAGGTCAGGTTTGATGCCGAATCGTTCCTGCGCTCCGCCTTTGGCCAGCCGGAACCCCGTCATCACTTCGTCGAAGATCAGAATTACGCCGTGCTCATCGCACAGGGAACGAATCCCTTCCAGAAAACCTGGTTCGGGCAATACGCATCCCATATTACCCACTACGGGTTCCAGAATAATTGCCGCCACTTGATTGTGGTTATTCGCCAGCAACGTCTCTACGGCAGCCAGGTCATTGTAGGGGGCCGTCAGCGTATCGGCAGCCGTCGCTTTGGTCACGCCGGGGCTATTCGGAATGCCCATCGTCATGGCACCGCTGCCAGCCGCAATCAGAAACGAGTCGCCGTGGCCGTGGTAGCACCCTTCAAATTTGATGAGTTTATCACGATTTGTAAACCCACGGGCCACCCGAATGGCGGACATCGTAGCTTCTGTACCGGAATTGACCATCCGAACCTGCTCAATGGAGGGGACCATATTCGTAATCAGTTCGGCCATTTCTACCTCTTTCCGGGTAGGGGCGCCGAAAGAGAACGAATACTGAATGGCATCCCGAACCGCTTTCTCAACGGGTTCAAAGGCATGTCCCAAAATCATGGGACCCCAGGAGTTGATGAGTTCGATGTACTGCCGTCCATCCTCATCGTAGAGGTACGGACCTTTGGCTGATTTAATAAACAGGGGCGTACCACCCACGGACCGAAACGCCCGAACCGGTGAGTTGACGCCACCGGGAATCAGCGTTTTTGCTTTCTCAAATAACTGTTCGCTCGTTGTCATAAGGGTAAAGAGCGAAAGAGCGAAAGAATGAAAGAGCAACTAGCTGACGCGGCAACTATTCGCTCTTTCGCTCTTTCGTTCTCTCACTCATTAATTTTCACCAGTCGCCCGTCCTCGTATTTTACGATGGGAACAACCTGGTTTTCATTGGATTGCGTGTAATCGAAACCGGATAGCAGATAATCGTCGGTATCCGAGCGCAACGCAGCATGGTTGCCGGGCTGTAAGCCGTTTCGGGCCAGTTGGCGGCCAAAGAAAAGCATCATATCATACCCCTCGCTGGCAAAAACAGAGGGGATGGTATTGCGTTTTTCCAGGTATTGCTCCTCAAACTCGACGACCGGCTCACGGGATGTATCGATAAAATCGGGGTAGACCAGGTACAAATCCCGCCGGGTAAAGGTGCTGGCGGAATTCCGGTAGAAGTCAAAAGATGAGGCCGTAGCAATGAGGGGGCCACTCACTTTTCGACGGCTCAGGGCGTCCAGCATCCGGACACCATCGTTTTCATTACTACTGGCAAAGAAAATATGCCCCAGACTGATGGGGGCCGCAGGGGTAGTCGTGCTGATGGGCAGGGTTTTGCTGCCGGGGGCGGCAGGCAATAGCGCATCCGCCATCGACTGTGCATTACCGCTTACTTTTTTAAAGTCGACAACCTGATAGCGTTGCTGCCGCACTTCATCCAGATACGCCTGCGCCAGTAATGAATCCTTACGGGATGTCCCAAAATAAATGGCTACTTTACGACTACCACCCAGGTTGTTGGCCTGTTCAGCCGCTTTCCGTGCCTGCTGGTTTAGAGAAGGTTGAGCCAGGTACGACAGGGGTTGATTCATGACCAGTTCGCTACTGGTGGCCATTGGGTTCAGGAGCAAAATGCCGTTCTGATTGGCATAGGCAGAAGCAATCCGGTTTGGCTCTACGTACAATGGCCCGATAATCAGGTCTGTTTGGGCAAAAGCCGGGCTGTTGACCACTTCAAGGGCTCTGTTGGGGTCATTATCCAGATCATAGGCGAACAGGTTGACCGTAATGCCCTCCTCCTGCAGCTTAGCCTTAGCCATTTTAATCCCATTGTACAGATCGTAGGCGTACTGGTTTGAGCGCCCGCGTTTGTCATTCTCGAAACCATCCAGCCGAAACGGGAACATGACCGCTACGTTATAATACCCTTTTGGACGGTTGTTACGGGCGGGTACGGTAGGGGGCATCGATGGGCGATTGGGTGCCCCAGCGGTACTGGATGTTGACTGCGTTGTGGCAGTAGCTGCGCCCGGCACCCCAAACCGATTGGTCAACCGGTCCGACAGTTCCAGATCATCCTTATCACTGGATTTTCGCTGGATCAATTCAATCAGCGTCAGGCCAATCGTTCGATTGCTCGGGTAGGCTTTGTTTAGCTTCTTCAACCGGTCCAGTTCGGTAATACGCGGAATGAAATTCTGATCGAGTTTCGGCAGCAGGAGCAATAGCTTCGAATCACTGACCAACTGACTCACCTTCATAGCTTCTTCGTACTGACCCAGTTCCATGTAACTGGCGGCTAACAGATAACGGGCTTCATCCATTTTACGCCAGTCGGGGAACACCTCCATCAGTTGCAGGAGCATCAGCCGGGCCTGATTGCTGTTTTTCTGCCGAAAGGCGGCCAGTGCGTAGTAATAGCTGGCGTAAGGAGCTAATGGCCCGCGCTGTAGGATAATTTCGTTCAGGTCCGTCTTCGCCCGTTCGTAATTACCCGTTTGCACCAGCTTAACGGCCGCATTATACCGCTTCTGTGCATCAGGTGCCAGTTGAGCCGTAGCTACCTGGGCCATCAACCACAAAAGCAGATAGACAGTCCCTCCTTTATACCAACACGATTTAGTTGTCATGTTCCGTTTACCCATACAAGAAAGCAACGCCATTGCGTTGCTTTCTGTTAACAAAAATGCAATAAATTCTGTCCCCTCAGCACTGCGTATTGTTATGCTGAGTGGTATGTGGTATTTATGATTTTTTGGATTTCGCTTTCCGCTGAGCTTCGTCGGCTTTCTTACGGGCTTCCTCGGCGGATGCCAGTTGCTTTTGCAACAGTGCCTGAAATCCACCCGGCTTCTTCCCTTCGCCGGCCGCATTTTTCCGCCTGTTTTCGTCAAGTACTGCCTTGATCTTATCTTCATCCACAAATCGGCGGATGAGCTGCTGCTGCGCAATGGTTACTACGTTCGAGACGAAGTAGTAAAATGTCAGACCGGCCGGATAAGAGTTTAGTACAAACATAAACATCAGCGGGAACACGTAACTCATCGCCTTCATGTTCACCGGCCCCGGCTGTGTGGGGGTTGTCTGGTTATTGTAATAGGCGTACGCAATGGATGAAGCCGTCATCAACACGGTAAATAAACTCAGGTGGCTACCGATAAAGGGGATAGCCGGGAATTTAATGAACGCATCGTAAGTAGAGAGGTCACTGGCCCACAGAAACGATTTTTGCCGCAGTTCAATCAGGTTCGGGAATAGCATGAACAGCGCAAACAGAATGGGCATGGTAGCTACCACCGGCACACAACCACTCAGCGGGCTAACGCCTACCTCCTGGTATAACTTCATCTGCTCGGCCTGCTGCTTTGTCATATCATCGCCCACGCGTTCCTTCATCTCGTTCAGTTCTGGCTGCAACACCCGCATCTTAGCCATACTGACGTATGATTTGTAGGTTAACGGTGTTAGAATCAGCTTTACGAACACAACCAGCGCAATAATCAGCAATCCGTAGTTCGAAATAAATTTCTCCAGAAAGTTAAAAACCGGCACAAAGAAGTACTTGTTGATGGGCTTCAGCACGGAGTAACCCAGGTACACGTTCCGGTCAAATTCCGGGGCTACGCTGCCCAGTCGCTGAAAATCGTTGGGGCCAAAGTAAAACTTATACTGTCCTTTACCCGCTTTTACATCCGCCATCGACAGGGTTACATCCGCCGTGGCCGTCTTCACCACACTACTATCCGCGGGGTTAACAATTGTTTTGAACTCAGCCGTAGGCAACGGCGCGTTCCTGGCCACAAAGCCGGATAGAAAGTACTTGTGTTTGATAGTAAACCACTGAACGGGCTTCTCGGCTTTGACATCGTCATTGGCTTCCCCCTCTTTCAAGGTCTCGAAACTCTCGTCGGCCGTTAGGAAATTGATGGTGGCGGCCCGGCGATTATTGCTCAGGTCGTTTTCGTACTGCCGCATCTCATCCACCCAGTAGAACCGGATGTTATCGTTGGTAACCGTGTTGTTCAGCCCATTTAGCTTTAACCCATAATCAAGCACATACCCTTCGACCGGTACGGTGTACACCTGCTCTACCGACTCACCCGGGGCTATCTCGGCCCGGAACGTAATTTGCTGGGGCTGTCCGGCTACGGTACCGCTTTGGGCCGTCGTCTTATAATACAGTTTGCGTAAATCGACTTTACCGCCATTGGTGGGCAAATCCAGACCGGTCCGGCTGCTTTTCGGGTCAATGAGAACCAGCGGTTTATTGTCGTATGTTTTGTAGTTTTTCAGGACTACTTTCGTCACCTGACCGCCCAGTGTGCTGAACGTTACACTGACGTCTTTATTCTCGACCACGATGTCGCGGGTTTCCCCGGATGCAACGGCGGCAAAATCACCAAATCTGGCTTTAGCAGCGGCTGAGTCGAGCGGCTGATCCGCTTTTACAGTGATTGCGGTTGGTGGAGTTAGTTGCGCTTTTTGTGTGACCTGTTTGCCGGACTGAACTGGTTCGGGCGAATCCCCGCTGGAAACAGGTTTTGGTACCAGAAGCTGGTAGCCAACCAGCATTGCCATGATTAGAACAATGCCGATAAGTTGATTACGATCCATTTTTATAGTTTTCAGTCTACGATTTATGGTCTACTGTCTATGGTTTGCGGTTTATGGTTGGCTAACGCATTAGCTATTGGTGCGTCACCCAACCATAACCCGCAAACTATAAACCGTGAACTATGAACCGTAAACCATGTATGCTGCAAATTTACGGCAATCCGGCCGCTTAATCAACCGCATCGGCGGTTTCTACAGGAACGGCGGTTCTATCGGCAGGCTCCATTCGTTTTTGCTGATTGTAGGCAAGGGCCGCTTTTACGAAATGCACAAACAGCGGATGCGGGTTCAGTACCGTGCTTTTCAGCTCAGGATGAAACTGCACGCCCACGTACCACGGGTGAATTTCCCGGGCTAACTCCACAATTTCGACCAGCCCCGTTTCGGGATTAATACCGGTTGGCCGGAGCCCCGCTTTTTCAAACGCAGGGGCGTAATCGTTGTTAAACTCGTACCGGTGCCGGTGCCGTTCGCTAATCTGGGTCTGTCCGTAAATCTGATAGGCCAGTGAATCCCGCTTGAGTTTACAGGCGTAGGCACCCAGCCGCATAGTCCCCCCTTTGTCGGTAATATTTTTTTGATCTTCCATCATATTGATGACCGGGTTGGGCGTTTGCGGCTCCATTTCCGTAGAATGGGCATCGGCAATGCCCATGGCATTACGCGCGTATTCGATGACCGCCATCTGCATACCCAGACAAATACCCAGAAACGGAATACCCTGTTCCCGCGTGTAGCGCACGGCATTGATCTTCCCATCAATGCCCCGCTCCCCAAAGCCGGGTGCCACCAGAACCGCGTCCAGTTGGCTCAGTACCTCGGCACAGTGGTGCTCATCGACTAACGTCTCGGACTGGATCCATTCCAGTTCCACTTTGCATTCATTGGTGGCTCCCGCGTGGATAAACGATTCGGCAATCGACTTATAGGCATCGTGCAGTTCGACGTATTTACCTACCAACCCAATACGAACCACATCGCCCGGATTTTTCAGTCGTCCCAGAAAACTTTTCCAGATATCCAGATCGGCATCTTTGTCGTTGTAGATATCCAGCATGTACAACGCCCGCTGGTCGAGCCGCTCTTTCTGCATGAGCAGGGGAACATCGTAAATCGTTTCGGCATCAATCGCTTCGATGACCGAACTGACCTGTACGTTGCAGAACAACGCTATTTTCCTTCGAATATCCTGCGGCAAAGGATATTCGGTCCGGCAAACGATGATGTCGGGCTGAACCCCATTTTCGAGCAGCATCCGGACCGAGTGCTGAGTGGGTTTGGTTTTCAACTCGCCCGCCGACCGTAGGTAGGGAATCAGCGTGAGGTGGATAACGAGCGTATCTTTTTCACCCAGTTCAAATTTCAACTGGCGAACGGCTTCCACGAACGGCAGTGATTCAATATCGCCCACACAACCGCCAATTTCCGTGATGACGATATCGTATTCACCCGTATCACCCAGCAATCGGATATTCCGTTTGATTTCATCGGTGATGTGGGGCACTACCTGCACCGTTTTACCCAGGAAATCGCCCCGGCGTTCGCGGGTGATAACGTTGTTGTAAATGCGCCCGGTGGTGATATTGTTTGCCCGTGAGGTTGGCCGGTTCAGGAACCGCTCGTAGTGACCCAGGTCAAGGTCCGTTTCGGCCCCGTCGTCGGTTACGTAGCATTCGCCATGTTCGTACGGATTGAGTGTTCCGGGGTCGATGTTGATGTACGGATCGAATTTCTGGATCGTAACCGTTAACCCTCTGGATTGAAGAAGTTTGGCTAATGAAGAGGCAATAATGCCTTTGCCAAGTGATGAAGTTACTCCGCCGGTAACAAAAATATACTTCGCGGATTTAAGTCCCGTAGACGCCATGATTAAACCTGTTTTAGGTCGTTACGGGATATAAAGGTACTAAGGAGAAGGCAGAAAAGAGAGAAAGAATACAGGAAAAAGATTGGGGCTTCTCGCAGGAGACTGATTATAGGCGGATTAAGCGTTTGTATCAGGGTACAGTACCCTGATTCCAGGCTAGACGGAAAGGAAAAAACATACGTTGCAGAACGTATGTCTATTCAGTGAAACAACTTCTTCTAACCAGCTTACTCCGGGAACGTTGAAAGCGTATCTGGGTTTTATGAACGATATACACTGGCAAATGAAGAGAAATAAGTGATTTATAAAACGAAAAAAGCCCGGCTATACACCGGGCTTTTGCTTACATTGTTTTCTGTTTACTTTACCTGCGCCACAACGGCAGCAAATGCCTCCGGGTGGTTCATGGCCAGATCGGCCAATACTTTGCGGTTAAGCGTGATATCTGTCTTGTTCAGCGCGCCCATAAAGGCCGAATACGATAGCCCATGCAACCGGGCACCCGCGTTGATCCGCTGAATCCACAACGCACGGAAATCGCGCTTTTTGGCACGACGGTCGCGGTACGCGTAGCCTAATCCTTTCTCAACAGCGTTTTTGGCAACTGTCCAGACATTTTTACGCCGACCAAAATAACCTTTGGCCAGCTTCATTACTTTTTTCCTGCGCGCCCTTGAGGCTACGTGATTGACGGAACGTGGCATTGTATGCTACTTGTTTTTTGACGACAGGCGGAGGAGAAGTAAAAAATTAAGAGTAAAAAGTGAAGAATAAAACCTGGTTCTTCATTTACAACTCATCATTTATCATTCATCATTCACTTAAAAAGCCTGGCTTCGGGTGAAACGTGAAACCAGAACGCAACCGCGTTCTTTCTTAGTCCTTAGACGTTCAGCAGCGCTTTGATACGACGCTCATCGGGACCATCTACCAGCGTGGCATGCACTAAATTGCGCTTCTGCTTGGTTGATTTCTTAGTCAGAATATGACTGTGGAAGGCGTGCTTCCGCTTGATTTTTCCGGTACCAGTCAGCTTGAAACGCTTCTTGGCGCCCGAATTTGTTTTTACTTTTGGCATTGCAGTAAACCGCTTTGTGGGTAAAATTTAAGTAAACAGGCCACAAAGATACGAAAAAGTTTTCAGTTTACGGTTCTGTTTTCAGTTGGCTGACGCATAATCGCTCCTGCGTCAGCCAACTGAAAACAGTGAACCGTAAACTGAAAACCAGGGTATTTATTTCTTCACCACCAGCACCTTGGGCGACAGGAACATGCTCATCCGCTTGCCTTCCAGTTTGGGTTCAGATTCCACCTTACCGTATTCTTCCAGCCCTTTGGAAAAACGATCCAGTAGTTGAAATCCCCGATCTTTGAACACGATAGCCCGACCCACGAACTGTACGTAGGCTTTCACCTTGGCACCTTCTTTCAGGAAGTTGATGGCGTGTTTGAGTTTGAACTCAAAATCGTGATCGTCGGTATTGGGACCGAATCGGATTTCTTTTATAACCACCTTCGTGGCATTCGCCTTGATTTCTTTCTGCTTTTTCTTTTGTTCGTACTTGAACTTAGAGTAATCGACGATGCGGCAAACCGGTGGTACGGCACTGGGCGACACTTCAACCAAGTCGAGGTTTTGTGCTTTAGCCATGGCCTGCGCCTTGTTTGTTTCGTAGATGCCCTGCTCTACATTCTCACCGACCACACGCACTTCGCGGACTAAAATGCGCTCATTTACTTTGTAGGGTTCTTCAACCACGCGACGGGGTGGTCTGCGCTGGGGTAATGCCATAGATTATGTTTAGGGTAACGATTTTTTAAACTGACTTTTCAGAAGTCGCTTGGATAACGTAAAGGTTGCTAAAAAGTTCGACAAACTAGTCAAAATACGGATTCTAAGCAAGTTTAAATCGGTTATCCCGTTGGTTCGTTAGTGGCTCACTGAAGCGTCAGCTACTAACGAACCAACGGGATAACCGATTTATTACATCTTTACCTCCACCTGGAATAAGGTTACAAAGTCATCCACAGGCATGCTGCCCAGGTCGCCCTGGCCCTTACGCCGGACAGACACGCCCCCTTCGGCCGCTTCTTTTTCGCCGACAATCAGCATGTAGGGGATTTTATTTACTTCGGCGTCCCGAATCTTGCGGCCAATTTTTTCATCGCGATGGTCGACGAAACCCCGGATATCATGCTCCTGCAGTGTAAAGAACAACTCGTTGGCGTATTCTTCGTACTTTTCCGAAATGGGTAAGATAGCAATCTGTTCGGGTGAGAGCCACAGGGGGAAGTTGCCCCCCGAGTTTTCAATCAGGATGGCAATAAACCGCTCCATCGATCCAAACGGTGCCCGGTGAATCATAACGGGCCGGTGCTTCTGGTTATCGGCTCCTACGTACTCCAGCTCAAATCGGTTAGGCAGGTTATAATCGACCTGTATCGTACCCAGCTGCCATTTCCGACCCAAGGCATCACGCACCATAAAGTCGAGTTTTGGACCGTAGAAAGCCGCTTCGCCCAATTCCGTTACCGTTGGAAGACCTTTTTCGGCGGCCGCTTCGATAATAGCAGATTCGGCTTTCTCCCACAAATCATCAGAACCAATGTATTTAATTTTATTCTCCGGGTCACGCAGGGAAATCTGGGCACTGTAATCCGCGAAACCGAGGGAGCGAAAAACATACAATACCAGGTCTATCACCTTCATGAACTCATCCTTCACCTGGTCGGGACGGCAGAAGATGTGCGCATCATCCTGCGTGAATCCCCGAACACGGGTCAGGCCATGTAGTTCACCCGACTGCTCGTAGCGATACACCGTACCAAATTCGGCCAGCCGAAGGGGCAGATCGCGGTACGAACGCGGTTTGGTTTTATAGATTTCGCAGTGATGCGGGCAGTTCATGGGTTTCAGCAGGAACTCCTCGTTTGGGTCGGGCGTCCTGATGGGCTGGAACGAATCTTCGCCGTACTTATCCCAGTGACCCGACGTTACGTACAACTGCTTGCTGCCGATGTGGGGCGTCACCACTGGTGAATATCCCGCCCGTAGCTGGGCTTTCCGCAGGAAATTCTCCAGTCGTTCGCGCAGTACGGTTCCTTTGGGTAACCACAAGGGCAACCCCGCTCCTACTTTCTCCGAAAAAGCGAACAGTTCCAGTTCTTTGCCCAGCTTGCGGTGGTCGCGTTTTTTGGCTTCTTCGAGCAGGTACAGATACTCGTCGAGTTCCTTCTGCTTTGGATACGTAACGGCGTAAATCCGGGTTAGCTGCTTGTTTTTTTCGTTGCCGCGCCAGTAGGCACCGGCTACGTTCATGAGCTTGGTCGCTTTGATAAAGCTCGTATTAGGAATGTGCGGTCCCCGACAAAGGTCGGTGAAGTTACCCTGCGTATAAAAGGTAATCGTGCCATCGTCCAGCCCTTCGAGCAGGTCGAGTTTATAGGGATCGCCCTTTTCCTCAAAATAAGCGATAGCCTCCGCTTTGCCCACGGGCGTACGGACGAATGCCTGTTTCTGGCGAGCCAGTTCCAGCATTTTGTCTTCTACCTTTTTGAAATCTTCCTGCGAAAAAGGCTGACCACCCAGGTCTACATCGTAGTAGAAACCCGTTTCAACGGCTGGCCCAATGCCAAACTTCGTACCCGGATAGAGACTCTCCAGGGCTTCGGCCAGCAAGTGCGCCGACGAGTGCCAGAAGGTGGCTTTCCCTTCGGGGTCATTCCAGGTCAGCAGTTGCACATTGGCATCGCTGTCAATGGGCCGGGTAGCGTCCTGTACGACGCCATTTACCTTGGCGGCCAGTACATTACGGGCTAATCCCTCGCTAATCTGGGTAGCAACATCCAGGCCGGTACTGCCTTTTGGATACTGCCGAACGCTACCGTCGGGCAGCGTTACGCGGATTTGTTCGTCCTGCGCAATCATAGTATTGTTAGTTATTTATGGCACCCACAGCTTGCCTACAACTGCAAACTGCTTATTCTTACTTATTTATGAGACAAAGCAGGCAATTTACTTTATGCGTTCCCTGTACTTTGTCCTGCATTAATTCTGTCCAATCGGTTTTACCGTTCGCTGTAGCGAATCGCTGGTACCCGATGTAACGCGGCTTCTGGGCTGAATGGTCGAGATACGAATACGACTCGTATCGAGTACGGGGCGGCTTCGCGTTGGGTTTAGCGGTTTTGCTGCGGTATCCGGCGAGAAGAACGGATTGTTTCTGACGTATTGATGACGTTGCGAGCGCCATAAACCAGCAGCCGCCTGTCGGTCACCTGCGTTCTGCCGGGTGGCTTTGGTGTAAGCCGCAATGGCCAGATCAAACTGCCCCATCTGTTCGTGGCAGTACCCGATGTACGTATCAATACGCGGAAACAGCGGACTCAGTTCCTGGACGCGCTGGTAGTTTGTCAGCGCAACGTAGTAGTTCCGGTATTTCTGGTTGAGGAGTCCCATCTGAAAATACGCCTGATAATACGCGGGCTGTACCTTCACCGTTTGTTGATAATACAGCATGGCACTGTCTGATTTGCCCTCAGTATGATAGATTAATCCCCGGCCATAATACAGTCGGGCGTTGTTCGGGAAGTAGTACAGTGCCTGTTTATTGTATACCAGGGCCGTGTTCATATCGCCAACGGTCCGGTAAACGGAAGCCAGTTGATTGTACGTTTCCAGGTAACGGGGCTTCAGTCGTAATGACTGCTGGTACAGTAGCAGTGCCTGCGCCGTATCGCCCTGACGGGCGGTCATCAGGCCCTTGAAAAAATACGCTTCGCCATCGTAGGGAGCCATCTGAAGGGCTTTCGCTACGTAAAGTTTCGCTTTATCAAACTGATTCTGCTGTTGCAGCAAATCTCCCTGAAGCGTGTACAATTCGGGCGTATCAACGCCTAATATTTCGGCCCGCTGCGCGTTCTGGAGGGCCTGAGCGGGACGGTGCAGTGCCCGCAGAATCTGAGCGCGCGTCAGGTAATACCCGCCCACGTTGTCATTCCGATCGATGGCTTCATCAATATCGGACAGGGCTTCTTTCACCCGCCCCATCATGAGCAGAATAGCCGCCCTTTTTGCATAAGCCGACGGGGGCGACGATTGGTTGATAGCCCCGGTCAGTGCCCGAAATGCACCGGTAACCCGACTGCTATCATCAAACTTGGGAAAGTCGGGAATACTGGCTGTCTGCCGGTTGTTGTCGTTGCAGGAAAGCAGAAAGAGCGAAAGAGCGAACGAGGGAAAGAACGAAAGAGGAAATTGGGGCGACAGGGCAAATCGGAATGCCCAATTGGAACGTCTAATCGAGGCCAAATAGCCTTTAATCCGATTCGGCATTCCGGTTGGCACCTGCACACTGTCACTCTTTAGCGCTTTCATTCTTTGCCTAGGAGCTAAACCGGTAGAATACCCCTAGCGGTAGTCGTTTGTTGGCCTGATCAGACACGGCTAACTCACCCCACTCCGGGTTTGGTACATTGCCAAAAATCTGCCGCATCAGGTTATCCAGAATAAGGGGCGAGAACCCCAGCGAATACAGATTAATGATAAAGAAATAATCGGTACGATCCAACAGGTCGGCGCAGGCTTTAAGCAGTTCATTCAGGTGTTCTTCGAGCACCCACTTTTCGCCAGCGGGGCCACGGCCATACGCCGGAGGGTCCAGGATGATGCCATTGTACTGATTACCCCTTCTCACCTCACGCCGAACGAATTTCATGGCATCTTCCACCATCCAGCGAATATTGGTCAATTCACTGTAGTCCATGTTTTCACGCGCCCAGCTAATAACCGGTTTCACGGCGTCGACGTGCGTCACTTCCGCTCCGGCCTGACGGGCTGCCAGCGATGCCCCACCCGTGTAGGCAAATAGATTCAGGACGCTGGGCCGGGCTACAGTCGGGGCCAGTGATTTGATTTTGTCGTGAATATACACCCAGTTGTTAGCCTGCTCGGGAAACAGCCCAACGTGCTTGAAAGTAGTCAGAGCCAGCTTAAAGGTAAGATTTAAGCCGCCCTGCCGGAACGAAACGTGCCAGGGATCGCGCATGTCGGGCTTGGTTTGCCAGTCACCCCGTTCCGGCGACTGACGGTCGCGCTGGAAAACGGCATGAGCAAGACGCATCCATTCCTGGTCCGCAAGTGATTTATCCCAAATGGCCTGCGGTTCGGGCCGGGCCAGAATAAAGTCGCCGAAGCGTTCGAGTTTCTGAAAATTACCCGAGTCAATCAGTTCGTATTCCGCCCAGGGTTCAGGAATGATCAGTTGCATGTCAGCCATGTATTCTTTAAGTATGAATGATAAATGACTATCAAACGTGTCACTCCTCATTTATCATCGCTCCGGCGACCCGGTCATAATTCATCCTTCTCCTTCTGTCCCATTTTTAAAATCAATTCGAATTCGTCCGCCCGAACGGGCATAACCGACAGGCGCGACTGCCGGATGAGGCTGAGGTTGGCCAGTAAGGGTTCGACTTTAATCCGGGCCAGTGACACGGGTTTCTCCAATGCCATAACCGGCTCCAGTTCGACCACTACCCAGTCCGTCGGCTTCGTGGTTTTATCTGTAGACTCATTCTGTACTGTAGGATCGGGATAAGCTTCGGCAACGACCGTTGCCAGTCCCACCACCCCCGGTTTAGTAATACTATGATAAAACAGGACTTGATCGCCCAATTTCATGGCTTTCAGGTTATTTCGTGCCTGATAGTTGCGAACACCATCCCAGACAGCACGTCCCTGCTCGATAAAATGATGCCAGCCGTATGCATCGGGTTCGGATTTAACGAGCCAGTAATTCAATATTGAATGATGGAATGGGTGAATGGTCGAATGCTGGACGATAGAATGAGCAAACAGTTGCGTGAAATCCATTACATCATTCACTCATGCTATCATTCAACAACAAATTATATCAATAATAATCGTCCTGTTCCTGGCTGCTATTACCAAATGGGGAACCGTATTCATCGGCTTCATTGCCAATGTGACGCGAGCTGCTCCCTTTCAATTGCAGGGTTTTGTACATAATCATGATTTGGCCGGTATGGTACATATCGTGGTTGATAATACCGTGCAACATGTCATAGTACGTATAATCCCGGCCCGGTACAATGTCCTCCAGAAATTCGTCATCATCCCGTTTATCGAGTTCGTTGATGAGTTCTTCCTGACTCAGACTCAATTCCATCTCCAGTGCTTCCCACTCGAAATCATCAACTTTATCGGGTATAGCACCAAAATCTTTATTCGGTGTCGTAATATCGAATGTCTCATCGCCCTGCATTTTCTTGACGCAAAAAATTCGCCAGCTCGTCATGTGAAAAACAAGTTCGGCGATGCTATGCGTATTGGGAGAAATTCGTTTCCCGGCCATGTCGGGTGTTACGCCCCGCAACACATCCACTACCGATGGGCCGTGCCAGGCTTCTTCCCCCTCGTAGGTTGTATTCAGGAGGTCAATAATGCGAATCAGTTCGTCGTTTGGAACCATTGTGAATGGATAATAAAGTGATTGGATAGGCCAGTAGGTTCATTCACCCTACACGACATCCTTAAAAAAGAGTTTTTTTACTGTATCGTTACGAGTTGCTTCCCAGTTGGTAGATACTCGTGTTTTTGTTTTCAATCGTGTTACCGGGTTGTAAAGTTCCTGACCATTGTCGCAAACGAATCGGTTCATTACGCCGGATTCATCAATTTCTCCCAGCGTCATTCCTAAACACCGTACCCGGTTTATACTGTTGGCAAAGGTAGCCAATATTGATGGCTTCCGAAAAAAACCCCGATAAACATGCCATTAGTCTACGGGTTCAGGATTGTATTCTCTGCACACATGGGAAACAATCGAAACAGAGTAGCCTGTTTTGGGTCTGTGAGTCAATAAAGAAAAAAAAGATGTTTATGGATCGATTTACTCCTACCCGTCTGCCCATTCCTTCTGTATGTAGTAGACGAATGGCAGCTACCGACCGTCCACTGCACAGCAGGAACGGGCAGTCGCTACTAACGAAGTGACTGGCACGAAAACAGGAGGTTTGATTTCCCGGTCAGGCAGATAGTCAGGCGCTACACCGTAGCGTTACGCCTGCGCTCCATATTACCTTTCCGGGGTTGGGGATGCAACAGGTACACATCCAGCAGGGCGTAGGGCCGGGCAAGGTATTCCCGGATCAGGGTGCGGAAGGAATAGCCGTCGGGCACGTCCTGAGCGGCAAAGGCAATGGCTTCCAGCCCCTCATGGTTGCCAATGTACAGGGCACGGGCATTATGGAAATTCTGGGATATAATCGTGATTTTGTTCTGTTCGAACTCCGACTTACACCGCACCACGGAGTCAAACGTTCGGAAGCCCGCATAATCGAGCGTCATGACCGATTCCGGCACGTTAAGTTTTATCAGTGCCCGCTGCATATCAACGGGTTCATTATAATACTCCGAATCATTGTTGCCGCTTAAAATGAGGTACTTCACTTTCCCCTCTTTCCACAGTCGGGCCGTTGCTTCCATGCGGTACCGGAAGAACAGATTTTCCTTACCCGACCGGACAAACTTGCTCGTACCCAGCACCAGTCCGTATTCATTAGCGGGTAGCTCATCCATATTGAAGTAAATCTGGTCGCGGGTGTTATAAACGACCCACCAGTTACTGAGCAGTACAACCAGGAGAGAGAAAAAGGCCAGCACAATGAGGGCTTTGATGGCCCACTTGGCTATCCGGACGCCAGACGCTTCGTGGGGCGTGTCGTTACTATAGTCCGTTGCCAAAGTCGTGTTCATTTACTTAAAGACTAAAATGAGATTTTTTAATAAAGCCAACTACGTTTTCAAACGGGTCTGTGACCGCTGCGTTTTTCATGCCATCGCCACGTCCTGAGTGGCGGTGGGAACGATACGCCAACGTCGTACTTATCCGTTTACCGGTCAGGAAAACAACCCTAACTGGGCCGGTTCTTTTTCGGCTACCTCGACCAGGTCAATTACTTTCGGTGCGCTCACCGGGGATGGTTTTGCCACCTCTTTCACTACTTTGGGTGCCAGCAGCTTGACCTCCTTAACTTTGGCAAAGGGTAGTTTATTCCCCAATGCTTTCCAGCCCCGCACATCAATAAATCCTTCCGGCTCCAGAATCATTTTTTCCAGCGGACCCCGGTCTTTTACCTGATGAATAACCTCAATACGCGGATACTGGTCGACGGTGACGGCCAGATTCTTTGACCCTTTGGCATCGCCGATGAAACTGAATTTCTTATCCAGCGATGTCGTCTCTACTTTAAACCGCTTTACGTACCACGCCTTCTGATTCACTTCGTAGTACAGCGCCGACAGCACCGTTTCCGGGTCAAATTTCAGTAAATTAGCCACGTCGTTGGGTTCGTAGCGGTTGGTCAGGTCAAAACTTGTCAGTTCATACTGCCCGTCTTTATAAACGACCAATATACTATCCTTCGCGTCGAAATTCCCTAACAAACGCCCCCGTTCATCGCGGTTGAGCCGCCCCAGGTGTTCATCGTACCAGATATCGACACCACCCAGGGTGGACACCCCACCCGATTTTTGGGTGAGTTTCCGAACGGGGTACTTGGTGAGAATATTGCCCTGCGCTGACCGGTTTTTGATACCGACACTGGCAAAGTCGAAGTCGAATTGCTTGATCTTGGCCGAGCACTGGGCCGTCAGGTTCACCGTAATGACTTCCGCTTCCCCATTATCATTCGCACTAAAATACGTCATCTTCGACTTCGGATTGCCCATGGTCAGGTCATACTCCCGGTCGCGGGTGACGCCCGTGATAGGGAACCGCTTGGCCATCGAGATACCTGACTTGCCATCCAGGTACACGAGGTTATAAATCTTGCGTTCGTCGCCCTTCTTGAAAACCGATACATACACAATATCCTTACCGACAAAAACTTTATCCGTAACTTTCGTTACGACGCACCGGCCATCCCGCCGGAAAACGATGATATCGTCGATGTCGGAACAATCGCTGACGTATTCGTCTTTTTTGAGCCCCGACCCAACAAAGCCGCCTTCGCGGTCGACGTACAGTTTCTGGTTGGCCGCAGCCACCACGCTGGCGGCAATGGTATTGAACGCCCGGATTTCGGTTTTTCGCTCGCGCCCTTTGCCATATTTCTTTTGCAGTTCTTTGTAATAGGCAATGGCGTAGCGGGTGATGTTCGCCAGATTATCCGCTGTTTCGGCCAGTTCCTGCTCCAGCCGGCGCATCAACTCCTCCGCCTTAAAACCATCGTATTTAGAAATACGCTTGATTTTGATTTCGGTTAGCCGAATCAGGTCATCCTGCGTGATAGCCCGGTAAAACTGCTTTTTATAGGGCTTTAGCGCTTTATCAATCGCTTCGAGTACGGCCTCGAAAGTTTCACACTCTTCAATTTTGCGGTAAATCCGGTTCTCGATGAATACCTTTTCGAGCGAACTATACAGCAACCGCTCCATTAATTCATTACGCCGGATTTCCAGCTCACGTTGCAGCAGCTGCACCGTTTGGTGGGTGTTGACCCGCAAAATGTCGGTTACGCTGACGAAGTGGGGCTTATCCCCGATGATGACGCAGGCGTTGGGCGAGATGCTCACCTCGCAATCGGTAAAGGCATACAGCGCATCAATCGACACATCGGGCGACACACCGGGTTGCAGGTTGACCAGAATCTCCACATCCCGGGCCGTATTATCGATTACGGCGGCTACCGTCCGGCTGGGCGCTTTAATCCGAATCTTCCCCAGTTCGGCCGCTTTCACGATGGAGTCGATTAACTGCGGGGTTGTCACCCCATACGGAACGTCGCGAATGGCGAGCGTTTTTTTGTCGACCTCCTCAATTTTGGCCCGCACCCGCACTTTGCCACCCCGGTGCCCGTCATTGTAATTACCAACGTCAATCAGCCCACCGGTCTGAAAATCGGGGAACAGGGAAACGGGTTTATCCTTCAGAATGTTAATCGACGCGTCGATCAGTTCGTTGAAGTTGTGGGGTAAAATCTTGGTCGAAAGCCCCACGGCAATCCCTTCCACCCCCTGTGCCAGCAGCAGCGGAAACTTAACCGGCAGGGTAACCGGCTCCCGCTTGCGGCCATCGTAGGATAGCTGCCACTCGGTGGTTTTATCGTTGTAAACGGCATCCTGCGCAAACTTCGACAGCCGGACTTCAATGTAGCGGGGGGCGGCAGCCCCGTCGCCCGTGCGGACATCGCCCCAGCTTCCCTGGGTATCGAACAGCAGTTCTTTCTGGCCAATGTTCACCAGCGCTTCCCCAATGGACGCATCGCCGTGCGGGTGAAACTGCATGGTTTGTCCGATTACGTTGGCTACTTTATTGAAGCGGCCATCGTCCATTTCTTTAAGCGCGTGCAGGATCCGGCGCTGAACGGGTTTCAACCCATCTTCAACAGCAGGAACGGCCCGCTCCAGAATAACGTAGGATGCGTAATCGAGGAAATAATTTTCGTACAGGCCAGACACAACGGTCTGTGCATGCAATACATCAGTGGTGGGTCCAATCGGTTGTTCATCCGGTTCGGGATCGTCCGTCAGTTCGGTTCCGTCGGCACTTAATTCGGCTTCGGGCTGCTGGTTATCATCCTCAATCGGCTGTTCATTTTCTTCGTTTATCATTGACTTCTTACGGGAACTGCTCAGTGGATTCGCCCGGATTTTACCAAATGGCCGGGTGCTTGTTCAATCCTTTAAATATACAAAGAAAAGTTGAAAAAGCGGGCGTATTACCCATTAAAAGGGCTATTTCCCCCCAATTTTTTTTCAATACCCCCGGTTTAATTCGACCCGGTTTTCCAGCGGCTGCCCCGCCAGGAAGCGTTCCAGATTCCGCCTGAACTGCGCCACTTTACCAGCAGCCTCGTCAGGTTGTCCCCCGCCGGAATGCTGGGTGAGCAATACGTTGGGCAACGTCCAGAGCGGACTGTCGGCGGGCAACGGTTCCTGGTCGGTTACGTCCAGTACCACCCCACCCAGCTGGCCGGATTTCAGGGCCTGAATCAGCGCTGGTTCGTCGGTCGTGTTGCCCCGGCCTACGTTGGCGTACAGGCTACCGGGCTTCATGGCGGCAATCACATCGGCCGAAACAAATCCGGCCGCCGTACCGGGCAGGCAGTTGATAACGATGTCGGTTTCGGGTAGTATGGCTTTTAACTCATCGACCGTACGTAAATCAGCTTTGGGGTCCGTACGGGCCAGCGTTTTTGTCTGACAGTCGAAGCCGCTCAGCATCCCGCGCACCGCCTGACCAATGGTGCCGGTACCCAGAATAACGACCCGTTTTTGCCAGAGCGAGTTGGTACGGCCCCGAATGGGCACGCCTACCCACTCAGACTGGTTTTGCAACAGTACCAGTTCGGGAATACAGCGGTACAGGGCCAGTATCCCCGCCATCATGGTTTCGGCACAGGGGCGGGCAAAATAATCGCCCATGTTGGCCAGTTGAGCCTGCACCTGCACCGACTGGTAGCCATCGAAACCCGCCGAATCTAGCTGCCAGAATTTCAGGGTTGGCAGGGGCTCCGTAAACCAGGCTACGGGTGGATTACCCAGAATCAAATCGGCCCCGCGAAAGGCAGCCTGCTGCTCCGCTACCGACAAATCCTGCCGAAACAGCGTGGTAATATCCGGGGGAAGTTGTTGTTGAAGTTCCGCTTTACCCGTATCGGACAGGGTTGTACTAACAAAGAGTTGCATGGTTATTTATTTACGGTTTACGGTATTTGGTTTACTGTTTATGGTTTATGGCTGGCTGATGCGAGGGACACTTGGGCGTCAGCCAGCCATAAACCGTAAACGTTAGACCGTAAACCATTATTTATTTCTCCCCTTTCAATTGCCCCATCAGCCAGTTCATCATTTTTTCCGTTTCTTCGGGGTAGGTCCAGTGGCCCGTGTCGAGGTAGTTTATGTCCAGCGTCTTTGGGCCAGGAATCACATTATAAGCGGCATACATGGAGGTAGGTGGACAGGTTTCGTCGTTGAAACCCCAGGCATACCTGCCCGGCACGTTTACCATCCGGGCAAAGTTGACCACATCGTAGTAACCCGTTGTTTTGATGCGGTCGGGTTTATTGTTAAACGCCAGATTGTTGCCGGAGAACAGGTGAGGCCAGCCACCGGCCCGTCCGTTGAGGTACCCCGTTACATCGCTCAGGGCCGGATAGAAGGCTCCCAGCCACTTGATGCGGGTATCCAGTCCGGCAGTGACGATGCTCAGTGCTCCACCCTGACTGCCACCCGTAACGGCCATGTTCTGCCCGTCATACTGCGGCATTTCTGCCAGAAAATCCACCGCCCGAATGCAACCCAGATACACCCGTTTGTAATAATACTGGTCGCGGTCGTCCAGGTTATCGGCCCAATAGCCGTTGAGAGGCCCCCGTGCCAGATCGACATACACGCTGGGATCCATCGTAACGGGTACGCCATGAATGCCCACTTCGAGGGTGATAAATCCTTTGTCGGCTTCGGCAATCATCCCATTGTAGGGTCTGACACCCGCGCCCGGTACCCGCAGAATAGCCGGGTATTTCCCCTCTTTTTTGGGAATGCACAAGATGCCGTAGAACCGCGAGTTATTGATGTTTTGCACACTCAGGTGGTATACGTTCGTGAGGGCGGTGCAGCGTTCGGGCAGGAGCGTCATGCGGGCATCGACCGGAATTTTTGCCAGGTCAGCTTTCGCATCCGTCCAGAAGGTCTTGAAATCGGCCGGGTTGGCCACCGTTGGTTTAAGATTCTGTGGCTCAAACCCCGCCGTTGTCAGGCCCCGGTACGTCTTCCCATCAACCTCCACGGTAGCGATACAGCGCAGGAAACCCGGTGTTTTCAGGGTACCCGCATCCAGTGCCAGCGTGCCGTCTTTAAGGGTAACGGTTTCTTTTTTTGTCGGCTCCATCTTCTCCGGCCCAATTTCGTAGTGGAGTTTCACATCCCGCAGCAACACATTGTTCCGGTAAACGGATATGCTGAATTTGACGGGTTCCCCGGGTTTATAGAGCCAGTCGACATGGTCGGGGGTGACGATAATGTTTACGAACCGTTCGGATGGCTGGGCCATCCCCTCAGCGAAGCAAAAAAAACAGAGAACAAGGAGCAGACGTTTCATAAACACAAAAGGAGTTTAGGCGCTAAAGTATAAAAGCCGCCGAACTTACCTGAATGAATTTACGCTCCCGGCAGTAGTAGGTTAGTCCGGCGTACTTTTACCCGCGTTACACTCATCTTTATTCCTGAAAACGTATGCACGTCCAACGCCTGCTCCTGCTGCTTTCAGGCATCGTCGGCCTGATGATGGCCTTCACTCCCTACCAGACAAACTCACTCAACGGAACCTGGCAGGTACGTGACCCATCGGGCGTAACGGTGCTGTTGACCATCGCCGATAATTACCTGATTCAAACAACGCATGAACCATCCCGATTTCTGGCCACCACCGGTGGTTCGTTTCAGCAGGAAGGCAACAGGCTGAACCTGCTGGTGGAGTTTGCCACAGCCGACAGCAGCCGGGTGGGGCAGACGGAATCCCTGACAACCACAGTACGCAATAATCAGCTAACCCTGAGCAGCCCCGCCCGCACCCTGACGTTTGACCGGGTGAATGAAACACCTACGGCGTTGACCGGCCTTTGGCGCATTACGGGCCGGGCTGACAACACGGGCCAGTTGACCGATATGCAGCGGGGACCGCGTAAAACCCTCAAACTGCTGACTGGCTCCCGGTTTCAATGGGTAGCTATCAATCCGCAGACCAAACAGTTTTTTGGGACCGGGGGCGGCACCTATACCCTGAACGACGGCAAATACACGGAAACGATTGATTTCTTTTCGCGCGATAACAGCCGCGCGGGAAAGTCGCTCACCTTCGATGCGAACGTTAATCAGGACCAGTGGCTCCACAGCGGACAAAGCTCCACGGGCAGCCCCGTCAGCGAACGCTGGAGCCGCGAAAAATGACCACTGACGCTGGCAGCTTTGGGTAATCAGTCGACCAGCGCGGGCATTGGCTGGCGGTTGGGTTGCAGGTTCACGATGCACCGCCCCAGCAGGGTCATGGGAAACAGCACATCGACGCCCCCCGGCACTTTGGACAGAAAGATGCCCAGGACGATGAACACGGCGGTAATACCGAAGTACAGCGTTCGCCGACGGGCCGTTGTGCCCTTACCGGTTGCCCAGTAAACCAGGGGCAGGTGGAGCGGCATCAGGTACAGCAGGGTGGGATTCCAGGCCGTTACGCCATGATCCGTACCGACCCAAAGCAAGTACAGAAACCAGCCCAGGAAACCCGAAATACCAAACAGCCACCGGTCCACCCAGCGGTCGACCCGGCCAAACTGGTACCGGCGAATGGTAAAAACAGTCACTAAAATGGCCAGCACGGCAAAAACGACACCGGGGTCGAGGAAAAGCGATACCTGCTGCCGAAACGTTTGCCGGGCTTCGAACAGCGTTTGATCTGATGCAACCAGCGGCCCCATCTGCCCGTTTTGTTGTTTCAGTGTGGCCTGCGCCAGTTGGTCATGCACCTCATCGGGCAGGTACATGGCGTGCCAACCGTCCGTCTGCACGTCGGCGGGTTGCCCGATGGCCAGATTCATGCCCAGCTTGGCCCAGGGTTTCACGCTTTTATCGAGGTAGATATTCATCCAGTCGCGGTACGACCGCCCGGTCATTTTGGTGCGGGTAGGAATCGTCAGGCTATCGCCACAGGCTTCGGCAACCTTGTCGCGGGGGCGGGTAGCGCAGTTATCGTAGAAAAATTTGTACTGGTAGGTCCGATTTTCGGGCAGTGTATTGGTCAGTAGTACGGCGTAAAGGCGCTGTTTCTGCGCGGGCGACAGGTTGAGCACCTGCTCCCGGACGGTGCGGTTCTCGGCCTGGTACGCGTACAAGAACGGATACATTTCGTACATATCGATGTAGTACGGCAGCGTACCGCGCAGGAACTTCACGTAAAAATTATCCTCATACCGGAATCCTCCCCACCCATACGTTACATCGAGATTCTGCGCCGGGTCGTTCACCCGAATGGCGGTGTGGCCAAATACGGAATATAGATCTTCGCCCGGCCCCACCGTGAGCAGACTCATCCGGGCGGCTGGGGACAGGGTTTGGCTGAAGGATGACTGAGGAAGGATGAAGGATAGACAGACGAGCAGCAGGCGCAGCAAGGCTTGTTTTTTCATGGGTCTATTCATCGTCATCGTCGGTCTCATCATCGTCGTCACGCTGTTCATCACGCTCGTTTGTGTATTTTCGCTCCTTAGCTCCCTTCTTTTCTTCCCGACCCTGCACACAGACAACCAGTTCACCTTTTATCGTTTTTTGGGCAAAATAAGCAATAAGTTCGGACAATGTGCCGCGTTGATTTTCCTCGAATAGTTTGGTCAACTCCCGGGAAACACTGGCGGGCCGGTCAGCCCCGAACACATCGGTAAATTGCTGGAGGGTTTTGAGCAGCCGGTGGGGGGATTCGTAGAAAACCATGGTTCGCTCCTCCCCGGCCAGTTCGGCCAGGCGCGTCTGCCGCCCTTTTTTGTGGGGCAGAAACCCCTCGAATGTAAACCGGTCATTGGGCAGGCCGGAGTTGACCAATGCAGGCACAAACGCCGTGGGGCCGGGCAGGCACTCGACCGGTATAGCATTCTGGATACAGGCCCGCACCAGCAGAAAACCGGGGTCCGAAATGCCCGGCGTACCCGCATCGGACACCAGCGCCAGCGTTTTCCCCTCCTTTAGCTGGTTTACCAGCCGCTGCACGGTCTGGTGTTCATTGAATATATGGTAGCTATGGAGCGGCTTGCTGATATTAAGGTGGCGCAGCAACACCCCCGACGTACGGGTATCTTCGGCCAGAATGGCATCCACACTTTGCAGGATTTTGATGGCCCGCAGCGTAATGTCGTCCAGATTACCGATGGGCGTCGGCACGAGGTAAAGTTTCATGCCGCAAGATAGGTAGAGACGCAATACCTTGCGTCTCCTTCGCCGGATGGTTCTGGCTAGCGGATAATGTTGATACTGTTGGCTGATGCAAGAAGAGACGCAAGGTATTGCCGCACCAGCGTACCGGTCTCTACAATTTACCGGTCTCTACAATTTATCAATCGCCTTTGCCAGTTTGCGGTCTTTCTCGGTCACGGTATTACCTGCATCGTGGGTGGAGAGTTTGATGGTCACCTGATTATACACGTTCGACCACCACGGGTGATGGTCCATTTTCTCGGCAATGAGCGCCACACGGGTCATAAAGGCGAAAGCCTCGCTGAAATCGGCGAATGTAAAATCGCGGGTAAGCTGGTTATCCTGTTCCTGCCACATAGGGGTATAAGTCTTTATTTTCCTGCCGAATTAACAACTTTCCGGGCAACTTCCACAACCAATGCCGATGTACTTACCGTTCATTTTCCTTACGACGTTGATTAACATTTAGCCTTCCATCAATTCAGTTCCACTCTTTTCGTTCAAAAAAAATCGCAGCCCTACTCAAAACGCTGAACGGTTTTATTGAACGCAAAAAGACCTGTTTTTGGCCTCCTGTCTCCTGCCTGGGCCACAGTCCACGAAAACGTCCGATTACGGTTGAGGCTGATGATGAATCAGCAATGGGATGTTGAGATAGATCGTTTTGTCAGTAATCGTTAACGGCCATTCGTAGCATTCACGTCACGTTACCCGACGGGTTTTTACCGTTAGTACCCACTCCTTATGCTGACAATGGGGACAGATGACGGATTCCTGCGGCTGGAGATTTTCTACCTGACCACAGAAGCTACAGGCATACAGGCCAGCCTGACTAATCTGAACCGATTTCTGACTGAATAATTCGGGTAAAATGGGCAGCCCCGATTTCACCTGGTCATCTTCATAGAAAAACAGGCTCACGTTACCACTGGACTCTAAATAGGCCCGGCGTACCTGCCCCAGATGTTCGATACCGCCTTCGCGCAATTCCATGAAAAATTCATCCTGGCCCAGCTGTTCTTTTTTGAATTCGTCAATGGCAAACTGCCCATCTTCAATCAGCAAAATCGTTTTCCCCTGGATCAAATCCGACGCTTTGGTGGATGTAGCGGCCCAGCGATTCAATGCCCGGAACGCAAACACGACAACCCCAAAAACGAGCAAGGCCGGTAATAGTCCGACATCATGGTAAAACATGGGATCACCGGCGGCTGAACCCAGGCCCACAATCAGCACTAAATTCACGATCGTTAGCTGGCGGACTGTGGTTTTGCCCGTGGCCCGCAGGCTAATGAAAATGACCACAAACATAATCAGTGTTCGGACCCCTACTTCCAGGAGAAAGTGTCCAGGCAGCTCACCCAATAAAATTCGATGCCAATCGGTCAGTTCGTAGTCATTCATGCAGAGGATGTAGGTTTATATTTCTCTTGTTAAACCCAAAGTAGCTGGCCATAAAAAGGCGGAGAACTTACCACGCCTGGTAGGGCAATTAGGGCCACGCGGGTCATGAAGGCGAAAGTCTCGCTGAAATCGGCGAACGTAAGATTCCGGGTGACTTTGCTATCCTGTTCCTGCCACATTGGGTACAAGTCTTTGTTTTCACGTCGAATTAACGAGTTTCCGGGCAACTATCCACAATCAATGCCGATGAACAGACCGTTCATACTTTCTTACGACATTATTACATCAAGTGTATCGGTTTGGATTGTATGACGGCAATAAGGCCTACAACGGCGTTTTCAAAAAAGCACTTGGGAAATGGAGCATTGATTTTAAAAAAGCTTCGCGGGCCGAGTCAGCGAAAGGGTTTGTTCCAGTGGCAAAACGGTGGGTGGTAGAGCGCAGTATTGCTTGGACGAATCGCACGGGCGACCCTGTTCTCTCGTCAGTTGATAAAAGACTACGAATACGCGCTTAGTTCATCGGTAAACTGGCTTTATTTGGCTAATATTCAACTTATGCTACAGCGAATGTCCTCAAAATTAATCGCCTAATTCCCCAACACGCTCTTATCAATTTCTTTCCTCGCCAAATAATGAGCTGTAAGCGGCACTATCAATGGTCAACTGGCTAATTTAAGGGTACTTTCTAGCTTTGTTGTTATAGTGCTGAAAGTCCTCTTTCTTAGCCGCAGGAATGATAATATCCTGAATAGTTTGATAGGTAATTGAGTAGCCGCTTGCTTGTTAACCGAATGAACAATCGGCCAATCAACCAGCATCACTTCTAGCATATTTCCTAAATGCTCTAACTAGTTGAAACAGGACGATGCCACTCAGCAATTTGCTAGCTATATCCCAAATCTTTGCAGTTTCGATCTGCGATTTCGGTATCTTTTTACTGTATTCAAATACCTTGTCGAATTCGTGCAGTGGGTTTATAGCAAACTCTAAGTAATCCTTAGAGCGTGTTGGGAAATTATATTTGGTATTAAGTCTGAATACGCTGTAACATGATCTGAATATTGGCTAAGTAAAGCCAGCTTACCGAAGAAGATACCGTGTACTCGTAATCCTTGACGATGCGTCGGAAAAAA
>JBBSTD010000014.1:0-76421 GCA_038236215.1 Cytophagales bacterium
AAAAACTCTGGCAACGGGAATACCAGAAAGGCTGGGCACCTACGGTGTAGGGTCCCAGGTTTAACCAGGGCACACTAAGTGCTCCAGTGGAATTGGTTTAGGTTATTCGAACTGAATATTTTTGTCATCCCGACGCAGGAGGGATCTTCGGATAAGTCTGTTTTCTTGCTGTTAGCGTAGATCCCTCCTGCGTCGGGATGACAAACAATAACCCAATGTAGGGCTACTGCTTTTCTCAAATAAAAACAGGTGCAGCAAATACCTGACTAAAATGTAATGCTGCTCCATACTCTTTCGCACTTTATCCTTAATGAAAGCAAATACCCTACCCATTGATGCCAGTAACCTAACCCGTCGGGATACAATGGTATCCATCGGGCTCATTGGGGTCATGTTCTTCATCTTCGGGTTTGTGTCGTGGGTCAATTCCATCCTGATTCCGTACTTTAAGATAGCCTGCGAACTGACTAGTTTTCAGGCCTATCTGGTGGCTTTTGCTTTTTACATCGCCTATTTCATCATGTCGGTGCCGGCTTCGTATCTGCTCAAAGCGGTTGGGTTCAAAAAAGGCATGATGATCGGTTTCTGGGTGATGGCGCTGGGGGCATTTATCTTCATTCCCGCGGCCCAGACCCGTACCTACGGCGTTTTTCTAATGGGGTTGTTTACCATCGGCATTGGCCTGTCCATTCTGCAAACGGCTGCCAATCCGTACATTACTATTCTGGGACCGCAGGAGCGGGCGGCCCAGCGAATCAGCATCATGGGTATCTGCAATAAGGCCGCTGGTATTCTGTCGCCACTGGTGTTTGCTGCTGTCATCCTTCGCCCGACCGATACTGATTTGTTCGCACAACTGGGAAGCATGGGGCCTGTGGAACGGGGAGCGGCTCTGGACGAGCTGGTGCGCCGGGTGATGGTGCCCTACGCCGTGCTGGGTACGTTTCTGTTTTTGCTGGGCTATCTGGTGTACCGCTCGCCACTCCCCGAATTAAACACGGAGCAGGAAAGCCCGGAAGTGGCGACTACCAATGCCACTAAAACCAGCATCGTCCAGTTTCCGCATCTGGTACTGGGCGCCGGAGCTATATTCCTGCACGTAGGTACGCAAGTCATTGCCATCGACACCATTATTGGCTATGCCGGGTCGATGGGTATCAACCTGCTGGAGGCTAAGGTTTTTCCGTCATACACCCTGTTCTGCACTATCTGCGGCTATGTGCTGGGAATTATCGCCATTCCCCGATTCATCAGTCAGGTAAATGCGCTGCGGATTTGTACCGGGCTGGGTATGCTGTTCACGCTGCTCATTATTTTTGCCCGCGGTCCGGTAACCCTGCTGGGCCACGCGGCCGATGTGTCCATCTGGTTTTTGGTACTGCTGGGGCTGGCCAACTCGCTGATATGGGCGGGTATCTGGCCGCTGGCGCTGGATGGGCTGGGTCGGTTTACCAAACTGGGGGCTTCTATCCTGATCATGGGGCTGTGTGGTAACGCCATCATGCCCTTGTTTTACGGGTACTTCGCCGACCAGTTCGACCTCCGAACGGCTTACTGGGTACTATTGCCCTGTTACCTGTACCTGGTTTTTTACGCCATCAAAGGCCATAAAGTACGGACATGGGGCTTCTGAAGGTCATAAACGGCACACTCATCACGCCCTACCGGTCTATCCGGGGGGGGACGCTGGTAGTTCAAGATGGGGAGATTCTGGGTGTTCACGAGCGGGATGTGGACGTGCCGGATGCTGCGGAGCTGGATGCGGGTGGCCGCTACATCGCTCCCGGTTTTATTGATATCCACGTACACGGGGGCGGGGGCTGCGACTTCATGGATGGCACCGAAGCCGCTTTTCTGACCATCGCCGAATTACACGCACGCTATGGCACAACCTCCATGGTGCCCACCACCCTCACGGCCGAAAAAGAGGCTCTGTACCAAACGCTGGATGCCTTTGAGCAGGCCAGCCAGAATAACCCCCGCGGGGCAAATCTCCTGGGTATGCACCTGGAAGGGCCTTACCTGGCGCAGAGTCAGCGGGGCGCGCAGGACCCGCGCTACATTCGCAACCCCGATGCGCGGGAGTACGAAGAAATTCTGGCCTACTCATCATCCATTGTACGGTGGAGTGCCGCTCCCGAATTGCCCGGGGCCATTCCCTTTGGCCGACGGCTGCGGGAAAAAAGAATCCTGGCGGCCGTAGCCCATACCGACGCTATCTATGAAGAGGTGCTGCTGGCTTACGAAGCGGGCTACTCGCTGGCAACGCACCTGTACTCGGCCATGTCGGGGGTGACGCGCCGGAACGCTTTTCGCTATGCCGGGGTGGTTGAGAGTGCGTTTCTGCTGGATATGGATGTCGAAATTATTGCCGATGGAGTCCACCTGCCCCCGCCGTTGCTTAAG
Organism: Cytophagales bacterium; assembly: GCA_038236215.1. GTDB lineage: Bacteria > Bacteroidota > Bacteroidia > Cytophagales > Spirosomataceae > Spirosoma. The sequence goes on from JBBSTD010000014.1 coordinate 2,407, forward strand.
CTGGTGTACAAAATAAAAGGGGCCGACCGAACAGCGCTGATTACCGATGCCATGCGGGCCGCCGGGATGCCCGAAGGCGAAAGTATCCTCGGCTCGCTAACGAACGGCCTGAAAGTGATTGTGGAAGATGGCGTGGCCAAACTGCCCGACCGAACCGCATTTGCCGGGAGCGTGGCCACCATGAACCGGCTCGTCCGCAACATGGTACAAATGGCCGATGTGTCCCTGCCGGAGGCCGTTCGGATGGCCAGCACCACGCCCGCCCGCATCATGGGTATTGACAACCGAAAAGGGACGCTGGCCGTGGGGAACGATGCTGATATCGTTATTTTCGACGATCAGCTAACCATTCACTCGACAATTGTAGGTGGGAAAATAGTCTATTCAACTACAGAAAAACACCCGTTAAGCGCATGACAGCAGCAACACCCGCCAACCCGCCATTCCGGGTTGATAACTTACAGGTCAACTGTGCCCAAAACAGACCCGAACTGGGTCAGCGGGCCGCGAAGGCCATGGCCGACACACTCAGGAAATTGAGTCAAAAACAGTCCTTTGTCAACATCATCTTTGCCTCGGCCCCGTCCCAGAATGAATTTCTGGATGCGCTGGTGCGGGAAACTGGCATCGACTGGCAGCGGGTCCGGGCGTTACATATGGACGAATACCTCGGACTACCCGCCGATGCTCCGCAGAATTTCGGGCTGTACCTGAAGCAGCGCCTTTTCGATAAGGTACTTATTGGTGAGGTGTTTTACATTAACGGAAACGCGCCTGATCTGGAAACGGAACGACAGCGGTACAGCGCCCTACTGGAACAATACCCCACGGATATTGTGTGTTTGGGTATCGGCGAAAACTGCCACATCGCCTTCAACGACCCCCACGTGGCCGATTTTAACGATCCCTATCTGGTGAAAACCGTGCAGCTGGACCACACGAGCCGGATGCAGCAGGTGCATGATGGTTGTTTTGCTTCGCTGGAGCAGGTGCCGGAACAAGCCCTGACCCTGACGATTCCGGCACTCATCCGGGCACCACATCTGTTTTGCATGGTACCCGGTCGCCACAAGGCGCAGGCCATTTACCATACGCTGGTTGATGCCATTTCGGAAAAATACCCGTCTACCTGCCTGCGGTCGCACCCTGATACTACGCTGTTTATCGATCAGGACAGCGCCGAAGTGTATCTGAAAAGTCGTTAGGGCTGGAAAGGTCCGGTTTTATCACACGTACACGACGGCGTACTTTTTGCCGGGCAGCGAGCGCACAAATCCCCGAAATTCCAGACTTAGGAGGAGGGAGGCCAGTCGGCCCATCGGGATTTGACTGGTCCAACTCAACGCATCGATATGCACATCCACGGACTGGCGCAGCAGGGCCATCACCTGACTTTCTTCCTCCGTTATATCCACCGGTAGGGGGGGCAGGGAGGGTTTTCGTAACGTCTGTTCATTCAGCCCCCGTGCTGTCTGGTCCCAGTTTAAGGTTTCGATGATGTCTTTGGGACCGGTATAAATCTGCGCTTTGTTTTCCCGAATCAGTTTGTTGCACCCCGCCGAAAAAGTCTGCGTCAACTGGCCGGGCACGGCAAAAACCTCCCGGTGGTAATTGTTAGCGTATTCGGCCGTGATGAGTGCTCCGCCTTTTGCAGCCGCTTCTACCACCACTACTACGTCACTCAGGCCCGCAATAATCCGATTTCGGGCCGGAAATAAATGGGCATCGGGCTTGGTTCCGGGTCGACTTTCGGAGAGCAGACCACCCGTTGCGAGCATTTCCTGCGCGGTCTTTTTGTGTACGTTCGGATAAATAACATCCAGCCCACTGGCCATTACGCCAATGGTGGATAAACCGGCTACCAGGCTGCTGCGGTGAGCGGCAATATCAATACCGTATGCCAGTCCACTAATCACACTAACACCGTAAGGCGCTATGGCTTCGATAATTTCACCCGTAATGCGTCGCCCGTAATCGGTGGCTTGGCGAGTGCCAACAATCCCGATGGTGCGTAACCCATTCAAATCACCTGTCCCCTGATAATATAGTAGGGCCGGGGCATCGTAGAGGGTTTTTAGGCGGGATGGGTACGCCTTATCGGTGTAAAACAAGGCGTTTGCCCCCATCGCCGACAGCCGGTTCATCACCTGTTCCGATTCGGTTAGCACACCCGGTTTGAGGATGGCGCGGGCGGTTACTTCCCCAATACCCGGCACCTTCATGAGTCGTGCTAACGGAGACCGGAATACGTCGGGGGCCGAGCCGCAGTAGCTGATGAGTTGGCGGATGAGGATGCTGCCCACGCCGGGAACGAGCGTCAGCGCAATTTGATGGTGGGTATTGGTGGACACGTGGGGAAGGTTGCTGGTTTACGGTTTATAGTTTATGGTTTTCTATTGGCTAAAGCGTTCATAATCTGGTGCGTCAGCCAACCGCACCGGCGGCACGGCGAAAGCTATAAACCACAAATCGTAAACCGCAAACTATCTACAAACATCTCCTTTTTTTGACAGTTCGGACGATAAACGACTGATAGATACCTGATAATTTTATCAGACCCCAATTTTAATCGGGGGTGAGAGCAGCAATTGTCTCACCCGGGCCGCTACGGCATCCACGGAAATGTCGTTCAAACAGGCCAAATCACCACGCCAGCAGGGTTTATTGCCAAAAACAGAACAGGGCCGACAGGTCAGTATATCAGTTGGTATCTGCAAGACGGCTTCTCCTCCCTGACCCCAGGGACCGAAACCCGCGTCGGGATGGGTAGCGCCCCAGATGGATAACACGGGCACCCCGCTCAACGCTGCCAGGTGCATATTGCCCGAGTCCATGCACAGCATTCCATCGAGTTGGCGGATGAGGGCTAACTCAGCTGCCATTGACAGCTGACCCGCTACCAATATCACCTGCGGAAAACACTGCCGCAAGGTTTCCAGCTGGGCTATTTCTGCCGATCCCCCGCCAAATAGAAAAACGGTTAACGGCGGGTCTGCGAACAAGCTTGCCAGCAACGGAGCGAACCGATCAAAAGGCCACATCTTTTGGGCATGCTGGGCAAACGGGGCGATGCCGAGCCAGGGCCGGGCTTTACCGGGTAAAGTGCGCCGATCAAAAAAAGAAGCCAGTTCGGAGTCGGCGGAGGGAAATGGTAAAAACTGAAAGGGACGGGCGGGCTGGAGCGCGAAACCGGCCCGGTCGAACGTTTGGGCGTATCGCTCTACGCTGTGGGGTAATAGCCGACGTAGTTTATTCTCTTTCCGGGTCAGAGCTTTTTTTTCGTTCCTTCCTTTGTCGATGGTGACCGAAGGTACGCCAACGAGCCGGAATAGCCCTTTCAACACGCCTGAACGCAGATTCTGGTGGGCATCCACCACTATACCAACCGGGGCCAGTAGCCGCAACTCCTTAAATAACCGAACCAGTCCGCCGAACCCTCTGTGCCTGCCGTCGAAGTCAGCCTCAACGATAAGTACGTTGGGGAAACCACTAAAAAACACGGCAAATTTTGGGCGTGTGACCAATGTGATGGGCACGTCGGGGTACCGTTGAGTGAACGCCTGCACAACGGGAGCTAGCAGAGCCACGTCGCCCATGGCCGAAAAACGCAGAAGGAGAACCTGCTTCCTGATCGTCTCCATCAGGATTTTGTTGAGGTTCCGTACAGGACCGGATTTAGGGTAGGGTCGTTGTACATCTTCATCTGTCGGTACACCTTCATGTAGCGGTCACCGTTACGAATATCCTCCATCAACTCGTCGAAGCAGCGGGCTAAATCCTGTTCCTGCTCCGTTAATGTGGCCAGTTTCTGCTGTGCTTTCTGGCGGTGTTCGTCCGAAACAGCTTCCCGGTCGACCTGCTCCCGGAAGTGGTATAGTTTGAGTTGAAGAATCGACATTCGGTCGAGGAGCCAGGCCGGTGTTTCGGAGTTCAAACGCGCTGCCGGTTTGGGGATGATGCCGTAAAATAAATCGACAAACCAACTGTCTATCTGCTCCACGGTGTCAGTCCGGTCCTGGTTTGACTGGTCAATTCGGCGTTTGATAGCGACCAGTTCATCGGGGCGGATGACCGGACTACGAATAAGGTCTTCGAGGTGCCACTGTACCGTGTCGATCCAGTTTTTCTGGTACAGCAGAAAGGCAATGCCGTTTGGAGAATACGGGTTGCGAAGGGGTGTATCCACCTGATCGGTCTGGTGATAGGCCTGAATACTCTCGCGGAAAATGTCGTTGGCAAACGTAGCGTCCATGGGTCGTTAATCAGCCGCAAAGGTAGCTGTTTTGGTGGAAAAAGCGGGCGGGGGCATTGTAATCCTACTGCCACTGATTACCAATCAGCCATGCGAATGACCCTGCTGGCGGGCTCTGGGCTAAACCTGTTTTTTATTATCCTCTGGGGACTGAAATAACCGGAGGAATGGAGGATAGGATAGGTGAGAAATGCAAAAATAGCAGGCAGATCAGTTGAGGAGCTATAGGACTATTTTCTAGTCTTTTGTGTAACTATTATGTGAAGAGAATTAAGTGTGAATCATGGCAAGTAAGCTTCTAGCTCTTATGAAGGGTGTTTCCTGGCTTTGTTAATGTTGCATCAATTAGCCGTCAATGTAACATCATCTACATAAGCTGTTCCCGTTGTCTTGGGAAGGTAAAATAGATGGACAGCGATCACATCAATATTGCCGGGATAAGCATCAAGAGTAACGCTATACTCTTTAAAATCGCTAGTGCCTGTAATCGGTATTTTCTCCGTAGATGGAAAAAATACAATTGTATTTTTAGTGCCAACCTGTTTGTAGCCAATCATTGCCAATGCAACACCCTGACCTTTTAAATCTATCGTTTTAATCTTGGCTTTTAAGATCAGCTTTGAGCCAGCGGCTATCGACGTTGGTACTACATCCTGTTCAAAAAAACAGAATGTGGTATCGTTTTTAATCCCATCACAGTTAACCTTTAGTGAGTGTGTGCCTGAAGAAGACGCTTCTGAAGTATAGGCAGCCTTATACCCGTTAGGATTACTTGTCAGGTTATAGTAGTAGCCGAAAAGCCAGTCTCCCTGACTACGTGCAAGTGAAGGTTGCTGCTCCATATCACTATTGGTAATCAGCTGAACCGGCGGTTGTACATCCCCCCCTTTTTTACAAGAATTGAACAAGCTTATCAGAGCAAAAATTAGTAGTAGTACTCGAAAATTTTTCATAGCTGGTCAATCAGAAGAGGTAGTTTATTCTATTAAAAAGAAAATTCTATTTGCTAACAAACTTTAGTAAGATGCTGATTATCAGTAGCCGCCTGAACGCGAAGTTGCTTGCCGTAATAATTCGCCCGTTTGCACAAAGAACCCCTTTTATGATTAACGGTCGCCGAAAGCTTTTAAAGCCGTCATAGCAATTTAAAACAAAACCACCTGTCTACTCGCAGGTGCTCGTCCACTTACTGGCCTTAAGCTTCTATACATATCACTGTAGCCGACGATTCTTACTTCATTCAAGAGAAGGCTGTTATCCAGATACTTTTCGGGCAAAGTATTCGTGGGATTTCGTGGCTTACTATCCTCACTATAGTTGATATAGACGAAGGCAACCGGCAATATATAGCTCCCTTTGTAACGGGGAGTTAGCCGGGGCACTTGTTTCAAGCCGTTAATTAATTCATGCTCAAAGCCAAGCTTTTTTGCATACTTGGGGCTAATCTGTGGGTACAAAACGACTGCGTTTTGGATGCTTCCTGTCGAGTCAATGGAGAATTTCACATAGAATCTACCGTAAACGCTGCCTCTGATGGCCGTTACAGGGTAATGAATACCGTGGGTAAGACTAGCTGTAAAAATAGGATCTTCGTCGAGCGCATACCCCGTAACCTGCGCATTTGTTTGCAGCCCTGTCAACAGCCAGGCAATTGTTGTTAAACAAAGACTTTTCATGACAAAGGGATTTGCGTATTTCTATTACCAAAATTAACCAAAATTACCTTCTAAAATACAGCGTAAAAAAACTGTAATCTCCTGCTACTCCGCCAGGTAATTACCCATGCCCACCACGACCGTGGAGAAAACGATGAGGGCAATACCGGTGGTGATGGTGCATGATGACCTGCCCGGACGTGGTGCTAATGAGTTTATTTTCTGCTCAAAGAGAATTACCGATCCCTACCAGGACGATTGAAATAAGAATCACGATAATGCCGGTGACGAAGGTACGGAAGGTAGCGGCCGACACCCCCGACCACTCTTTCAGATACAAACCCCACATATTGGCGGTCAGAATGATGGTGGCCATGTGCGTAATCCAGGAACTGGCGCCATTACCCAGTTTACTTTCACCCATCCCGTAGAAGAAAAACTGGAGAAACCACATGGTACCAGCGGCTGCCGAAAGAAGAACATTAGCCAGAATAGGCGTCCGGGTATCGGTGTAATTGCCGAAGGTTTTATTTTTGGCGTTTAAGTACATGCACCACAAAAAATTGGTGGTCAGGCCGCCCCATAGTAGTACCACGTAGGTTACGTTATTCTGAAACAGGGGATTGCACCCTTGCACAACCGCCTGACCTGCCAGGGGTTTGCCCGCTTCGATTCCATAGTTGAAGAAGGCACTCAGGATACCAGAGATCACGGCAATTGTCAGGCCCTTCACGAGGCTGAACTCTTTGACAGACGCTTTCTTCTCGGCTTCCGTAAGTTCAGCTTCCTTCATCATACCGGCTTTGCCCGAGATTGCAATTCCGATGAGGCAAACCAGTACGCCCAGCAACACTAACTGCCCCCCGGCTGAACCCAGCATATCGGTAAACGAGACTTTCCCTTCAACGGGGTTGACATTGTAATAGATGGAAGGTACCAGTGCGCCGAAAGCCGAACTGAACCCTAATACAACTGAATTGCCCAGCGACATGCCCAGATAGCGAACGCCAAGGCCATACGTTAGCCCACCGATGCCCCATAGCAAACCAAACACAAACGTGAGCATCTTAACATTCATATCCGCCGAGGCAATGATGGCTGCAAAATCGGGGATGGTTAAGTAGGCGGCTAAGGGGGGGAGAATAAGCCAGGAAAAAATGCCCCCAACAATCCAGAAGCTTTCCCAGGCCCAGCCTTTCACTTTATTGAAGGGCATGTAAAAGCTGCCCGAAAAACCGCCACCAATCGTGTGGTAAATGATGCCAATCAGAACTTGCATAAAGAAATCAATTACAATACTGTTTTAAAACATTGGTAGTCGTTACGACTTGTAGTTAGACGTTGCCATATTTTATCCGACTCAATGCTGAATTTTTGTCGTTAGTGAGGCTCCTGGAAGCTGTTTGATTTAGAAAAAACACGTTTGATAGTCCGTCGAATATGAGAAATCCAGCTGAAACGGCGGGCTGGAAGAAGTGTCCGGTCATGGTTTCATGCTGAATGTCCGGTGCGCCGGTCTCGCAAAGCATAAACCGTTTCTAATTCCACCAAAGGGTTTCTGTGGGTGCCAGCTTCAACACCTCGAGCAGGTGAGGAACGGTGAGTAAACCCAGTATCCAGGGGGCGCTAACCACGAGAACGGGCCTCCAATGAGCCAGTGACTTTCCCAGGCCCAGCCCTTCACTTTGTTGTACGGTAAGTAAAAACTGCCGGAAGCAAAACCTCCCAGCGCATGAAACAGAACACCCCGAAGTACAGCCACTTTTTTAGTTTTTTTTTACAAATTTATCCTGATCAGGTTCTAAAACTTACCTGTTCTCTCCTGTAAATTCACTTGTCAGGAGTACCCGATTTTTTTGTTCGCACAACAGGAGAGTACATGAAGCAGGAGAAAACGACAGTTATGTACTTTGCTTAAAAACAAGTTATCAGACGAATACTACTTACTTCTTATCTATGAACACGACACAGGCGTTCAACTACGTTAGTTACCTCTGGGATGATAAAAAAGCCGCTGAACTGGCGGGCGATGAAGTCGCGCTGTTTATTTACCGCTCCAACCTGCTTGGCGCGGACCTGCGCCTGACCAACTACGCCGGGGGAAACACCTCGGTGAAGGTGATGGAAACCAACCCCGTTTCGGGCGAACCCGTTGAGGTAATGTGGGTGAAAGGCTCCGGTGGCGACATTGGAACGCTCACCAAAAAAGGCTGCGCTAACCTGTACGTCGAGCGGCTCCAGGCGTTGAAAAAGCGCTACCGGGGACTGGAATTTGAAGATGAAATGGTCGAACTGTTCAACCACACCCTATTCGACCCAAAATGTGCCGCTCCGTCTATCGATACACCGTTGCATGGCCTGTTGCCGTTCAAACACATCGATCATCTACACCCCGACGCGCTGATTGCCATTGCCGCCAGTAAGGATGGGGAAGCCATCATGCACGAGATTTGGGGTGACCAGATGGCGTGGCTTCCGTGGCAGCGTCCCGGCTTCGACCTGGGTCTGAAGCTGGAAGAAACCGTCCGTGCCAATCCCAATCTGCGGGGCGTTATTCTGGGCGGGCACGGCCTGTTTACCTGGGGCGATACGTCCTACGAATCGTACATGAATACGCTGGAAGTGATCGAGCAGGCATCGGAATACCTGAACGCTAATTTCGGGAAGAAACGTCCCGTTTTTGGTGGCCCTGCCGGTCAGAGTCTGGATGTACAATCGCGCCACAAGCAGGCAGCTGCGTTGATGCCCACCCTGCGGGGACTGGCTTCCGGCCATCGGCAGATGATCGGTCACTTTACCGACGACGAGCGGGTGCTTGAATTTGTCAACTCCAACGACCTGCCCCGGCTGGCCCGGCTGGGTACGAGTTGCCCGGACCACTTCCTGCGGACCAAAATCCGTCCGCTGGTACTTGACCCCGCCCAGCTAGCTGGAGAGGCTAGTGCCGCCTATCTTGAAAAAGCATTTGCCGATTACCGCGTCGATTATACCGCGTACTATGAGCGGAGCAAACACGCAAACAGCCCCGCCGTTCGCGATCCAAACCCAGTGGTCATGCTGCTGCCGGGTGTGGGCATGTTCACTTTCGCCAAGGATAAACAAACGGCACGGGTAGCCGCTGAGTTTTATACCAATGCCATTAACGTAATGAAGGGCGCCGAGGCTGTATCGGATTACGTTGGTTTGCCGGAGCAGGAAGCCTTCGATATCGAATACTGGTTGCTGGAAGAAGCCAAACTCCAGCGAATGCCAAAACCGAAGCCATTATCGGGTAAGATTGCTCTGATTACGGGCAGTGCGGGCGGTATCGGCAAGGCCATCGCCAAAAAATTCCTGTCTGAGGGGGCCGTTGTGGTCATCAACGACAACGATGCCGACCGGCTGGCCAGTGCCAAAGAGGAGTTTCAGAAGGAATATGGCAAAGATGCCTACGCATCGGCGTTGCTGGATGTAACGAAGGCCGACACGATTAACATGGCTTTCGATGTGGCCGCCCTATCCTTCGGTGGTGTCGATATTGCGGTGAACTGCGCGGGCTTGAGCATCTCTAAACCCATCGAAGAACACACCGAAAAAGACTGGGATTTGCTGTACGACGTGCTTGTAAAGGGTCAGTTTTTCGTGACCCAGAAAGCCGTTGAGATCATGCGGAAACAGAAACTGGGGGGTGATATATTGAACATTGTTAGTAAGAACGGGCTTGTTTCCGGACCGAACAACGCGGGCTATGGTTCGGCTAAAGCGGCACAGTTGCACCTGAGCCGCCTGAACGCGGCCGAATTGGGGAAAGATCACATCCGGGTCAACGTCGTCAATCCCGATGCCGTTATTTCGGACTCGAAAATATGGGCGGGTGCCTGGGCCGAAGGGCGGGCCAAAGCCTACGGCGTAACGGTGGCCGAACTCCCGGCTTACTACGCTAAACGGACATTGCTAAACGAAATCATCCTGCCCGACGACATTGCCAACGCCTGTCTGGCCTTCGTAAACGGATTACTGTCCAAATCCACGGGCAACGTCCTGAACGTAGACGGTGGCGTAGCCATGGCGTTTGTACGGTAGAAAAAAAAGTTTTCGATCTGAGGTTTACCTCCGGTGCGGTTGGCTGACGCACCGGAGGTAAACCGTAAACCCAATCACATTGGCTATCAGCCCACAAATTCATTTGTGGGTTCAAACAAACCGAATACGCCTATCAATTAACCGTTTCAACGGTTTTCATACGTCGTCATCCGGGAGACCATAATGACTCATAAATCGGCGGTATTCGTCCGTAAACGTAACGGTACGGTGATGCTCTTCCTGATTTGAAATGTATGCCCGGACTCGCTGAACGTGTGATTCGCTGACGGAAAAGGCCCCGTAACCTGTTTGCCAGGAAAAAAGAGTTGGTGATAATGTAAGCTGGTTGAACGCATGGGAACTACTTCCTTTCATCTGTTTCATCACATCCGCTATTAATTTTTTAGGGTTGAGAAGAAACAGGATATGGACGTGGTCCGCAACACCACCGATGCTGTCAACGAAGCAGTCCATCGACGCAAGTTGGTTTCGCAATTCATCGTGTACACGGGGCCGTATAGCCTGATTAATTATCGGTTCCCGGTTTTTAGTAGCGAAGACGACGTGGACCCAGACTTTCGATTTTGAATGACTCATAGTGCCTGGTTGAATGGATGAAAACCGTTAAAACGGTTTGACAGATTAGACAAATAAACCGGTAATCCCACACATTCATGTGTGGGCTGATAAGGTAGACATATTTCCGTAAAACGGATGATAAAACCCCAGACCCCTCATGAACCTCAAGCCCGATTACGTTACCGATTATAACCAGAGTCAGCTGGAAGCACACCAGCGTAAATTATCGTACTGGACGCAGGAGGTCGCGACGGCCGAACCCATTATACGGAAGCTGGTTGATTTTCAAATTGCCATTCCAAGTTGGGCACTGGGTACGGGCGGTACCCGTTTTGGCCGTTTTCCGGGCGGGGGAGAACCCCGCTCACTGGAAGAGAAAATGGGCGATGTTGGATTGCTCCACGCCCTGAACCGGGCCAGTGGGGCCATTTCCCTGCACATTCCGTGGGACATTCCAACCGATGCCGGAGCCATTAAACAACTGGCCACGCACTACGGACTACGCTTCGATGCGGTGAACTCCAACACGTTTCAGGATCAGCCGGGGGCTGAACAGAGTTATAAGTTTGGTTCCCTGCAACACACCGACCCCGCCGTACGGCAACAGGCCATCGACCACAACATCGAAGTAATCAAACACGGCGTGGCCCTGGGTTCCGATGCCCTGACGGTTTGGCTGTCCGATGGGTCGTGTTTTCCGGGTCAGCTAAATTTCCGGAAAGCCTTCGACCGTACGCTGTCGAGTCTGGAAGCGATTTATGCCGCCCTGCCGGACAACTGGAAACTGTTTGTCGAGTACAAAGCTTTCGAGCCGAACTTCTATTCGATGACCGTGGGCGACTGGGGTAGCAGTCTCCTCTACGCTAACAAACTCGGGCCAAAGGCCTATACCCTCGTGGATTTGGGCCACCACCTGCCCAACGCCAACATCGAACAGATTGTGGCCATTCTGCTCCACCAGGGCAAACTGGGTGGGTTCCACTTCAACGATTCCAAATACGGCGACGATGACCTTACAGCGGGTAGTATCAAACCCTACCAACTGTTCCTGATTTTTACCGAACTGGTCGACGGACTGGATGCCAAAGGCATGAACCACGCCAAAGACCTCGGCTGGATGATTGACGCCAGCCACAACGTAAAAGACCCGCTCGAAGACCTGTTGCAATCGGTCGAAGCTATCCAGCTGGCCTATGCCCAGGCGTTGCTGGTGGACCGGGAAGCGCTGGAAGAAGCCCGCGAAGCCAACGATGCCGTTCGGGCGCAGGAAATTTTGCAGGATGCCTTCCGAACCGACGTTCGCCCGCTGGTGGCCGAAGCCCGGCGCCGGGCCGGAGGCTCGCTGAACCCACTTGCCCTGTACCGCCAGCTAAACGTCCGTCAACAACTCATCGACGAACGCGGTGCCAAAACCGTTGCTACGGGACTGTAAACTAATGAGTGAAAGAGCGAAAGAATGAAGGAGTGGCTTGCTGATGCGGAGTGGCTTGCTGATGCGGTGAATAGCCAGCAATAGAATTCTTGCCCGTAATCTTTCGCTCTTTATCTCTTTCATTCTTTCACTCATTGACCATGAATGTTATTGCCATCTTCGATATTGGGAAGACTAACAAAAAACTATTTCTCTTCGACGAAACGTATCAGATTGTCTGGGAGAAGTCGGAGAATTTTGTGGAGATACCGGATGAAGACGGCGACTTTTGCGACGACGTTCACCAGTTGAAACGTTGGGTAGCCTCTTCGCTAACCGAGGTAATGGCGTTGCCCCAGTTTGTCGTGAAAGCGGTAAACATTTCGGCGTACGGAGCCAGTTTGGTACACATCGACCAGACCGGGCAACCTCTTACTCCGCTATACAGTTACCTCAAAGTCTTTCCGGCTCCATTGCAACGCCAGTTTTTCGACACTTACGGGACCGAAGCCGACATTACCCGGCAAACAGCTTCCCCGCTGCTGGGTAATCTGAATTCGGGTCTTCAGTTGTACCGGCTGAAATACGAACAGCCGGACGTAGTGAAAAAACTGGCTTTTTCGTTGCACCTGCCGCAGTATATCAGCTTTCTGGTAAACAACAAACCCGTTTCTGACCTCACCAGTATTGGGTGCCATACCATGCTTTGGGATTTCGACCGACAGGCGTATCATGCGTGGGTCGGGCGGGAAAAGCTGGAACGGTATCTGGCCCCGATTGCCGCATCCGATTCGGCTGTTTCTGTCGAAATAAGTGGTCATTCGGTACAGGTGGGTGTCGGACTGCACGATAGTTCGGCGGCTTTGATTCCCTATCTGGCTTCGTTTCAGGAGGAGGGCGACGCTGGCTCCTTCGTACTCATTTCGACCGGTACCTGGTGCGTGAGCATGAACCCGTTCAACAGCAATCCCCTCACGCCCGAAGAGTTACAGTACGATTGCCTGACGTTTATGCACTACAAAGGTCGGCCCGTAAAGGCGTCGCGGTTGTTTGCCGGAAATGAGCACGAACAGCAGGTAAAACGGCTGGCCAGCCATTTTCAGGTGCGGGTGGATTCGTACAAAAAGGTAGCGTATGATTCACAATTAATAAGTCAGTTGCGTCAACGTGTGACGCAGGTGACTACGGAGCGGGAAGGGAAAGGCGACCAGCTTATTTCCATGCACGGTTCCCTTTTTCGGGACCGCGACCTAGCCACTTTTGATTCCTACGAAGCAGCCTATCACCAGTTGATGCTGGACATTATGGCGCAACAACTCATCTCGACATCGCTGGTACTGGCCGACTCGCCCGTTCGGCGAATCTTCGTTGACGGGGGGTTTGGCAACAATCCCATTTACATGAATCTGCTGGCTATTGCCTTTCCGGACATCGAGGTATATGCCGCATCGGTAGCGCAGGCATCGGCGCTGGGTGCTGCCCTGGCCATTCATAAGCACTGGAATGGCCAGCCGATTCCCGACAACTGCGTCGCTCTCAAAAAGTACACGGCTCCCCCGGCAGTCCACTGACCAGCCGTGCTGGAATAACGCCACCCGGCTTTTAACCATTACCACCAGAAAACACATGAAACGGAAACGGTTTATCAACCGGAGTGTACTGTTTTTTTGTGCCCTTACTGCCTTCATGGCATCGGCTCAGAAACTCCCGGCCAAAAAAGAAATCGTGGCTAAAATGACGCTGGCCAACGATTATTTCATGAAAACCTGGACCGACCCCGGCAAGGAAATAGTGACCAACAAAACCCGGCCCAGTAACATCTGGACCCGGGCGGTGTATTACGAGGGACTCATGGCCCTGTACGGCATAGACAAGCAGCCGCGGTACTACGATTACGCCGTTGATTGGGGCCAGAAGCACCAGTGGGGCCTGCGGAGCGGTGTCAATACGCGCAATGCCGACGACCAATGTTGCGGGCAGACCTACCTTGATTTATACCAGATAGACCAGGCTCTCGGACGGGCCAAACCCGAACAAATGCACGATATTAAAGGATCCATCGACGCGGTGGTAAATAGCGATAAAGTGGATGACTGGAGCTGGGTAGATGCCCTGCAAATGGCGATGCCCGTTTTTGCTCAACTGGGTACAATGGACAAAGAACATCCCAACGGAACGTCGCCCTATTACGAGAAAATGTACCAGATTTACGCGTACTCGAAAACCAAACACGGGGGCAACGGGCTGTATAATCCCAAAGACCATTTGTGGTGGCGGGATAAAGATTTCGTGCCGCCCTACAAAGAACCAAACGGGCAGGATTGTTACTGGTCGCGGGGGAATGGCTGGGTTGTGGCCGCCCTGGTGCGGGTGCTGGACATCATGCCCAAAAACGCAGCGCATCGGAGCGAGTACGAAAAAACGTACCTGGAAATGATGCAGGCATTACCGCCATTACAACGCTCCGATGGCTACTGGAACGTGAGTTTACACGACCCGACGAATTTTGGCGGTAAGGAAATGACCGGAACCGCTTTGTTTGTGTACGGTATGGCCTGGGGCGTTAACCACGGCCTGCTCGACGGGAGAAAATACCAGCCTATTATTGCCAAAGCCTGGAACGCCATGGCGACCGAATCCGTCCACCCAAACGGCTTTCTGGGCTACGTGCAAGGGACCGGTAAAGAACCCAAAGATGGCCAACCCGTTACCTACGACAGCAAACCCGACTTCGAAGATTACGGTCTCGGCTGCTTCCTGCTGGCCGGAACGGAGTTATGTAAGATGAAGAGACGAAAACTAAACCGTAACCCTTGAAAATCATGGAAGAAATTGCGTTTACAATGAAACTGAAACCCGGAGTGGAGGCTGAGTACCAGCGTCGGCACGATGAAATCTGGCCGGAGTTGACAAACGTACTGGCCGACGCAGGCATCCGTGATTATTCCATCTACCTGGACCGGGCCACCGGAACGCTGTTTGCCGTTCAGAAAAAGACGGATACTAACACCGCAGATACATTGCCAGGCCTACCCGTTATGCAGCGGTGGTGGCTGTACATGGCCGATTTAATGGAAACCAATCCTGACAACTCGCCGGTCGTCACACCACTGGAACGGGTATTTCACCAGGATTGATGCTCTCCGATACGGGATTTTGTTCATGGCGTAAAAGCACTAGTGCCTGTTCATCAGGTATACGAGGCCAGCTTGTGTCTTACCAACATACTCGGCCCTGTAGCCGGTAGTCAGCCACTGAACGCAGTAATTCAGTTCCGCCCGTAGAAATCGCGTTACTCCGATACTCAAGCCCGGGCCGCATCATGAATCATTCGCTGGCTGAATACCACATAGCCGTCAACGCCGACGTACACGACCTCGATATTATTTTCGTGGAAGAACATGACGATATCGTGAATCCTTGAGCGTGAAAGGACTAGGGGAAATCGGGTTAGCGGCCGTTCCGGCAGCCATCGCCAACGCCGTTTCCCACGCCACCGGCAAACGCATCCGTAATTTGCCCATTACGCTGGATAAGCTGCTATAGTTTGTTTGACGTTTGTAGTTTGAGGTTTGGTGTTTCATCGCGTTAGTAACGACAAACATCAAACCTCAAACTACAAACAAACTACACTATCATCTTGCCTTCCAGCACAGGTCGGGTATCTTTTGAGCCGTTGATTTTAGTCAGGCTTTTCTGGAATTCTACCTGCATGGTGTCGGCACCAAACTGGAGGGTAACCGTTTCGTAATGGGCTGTTTCGATGAATCGCCACGTCATCAAGAATGTGTTCGGGTCTTGCCAGGTACCGGTAGCGGCTACTTTCCGGTTGTCGCCACCGGGCACTACCGTGGGGGTCAGTGACATCGGGGCAATGGGAAAGGTGGTAGTGGTGTCAATCCAGCGATTAAGGCCGCAGTTTACCTGATGGTCGCCCTGATTATCGGTCAGTTTGAAGATGCAGCCATCCTTGCCGAAGCTCAGCGACGCCGATTTAGCGTGCATCGCATTGTCTGGAAACGTAAAGTTTTTACCATTAATCTTATTCGCCATCGGGGAGGATGATTCTTCTTTCGGGAAGGGTAGAGCCAGCGTTGCCAGTTTCTGGGTTAAAGCCGCCTGGGTAGTTCTGGCCGCCGATAGGCCCGTTCCTTCGAGCGCGGGTAGGATATGGTCCCAAACGGCATTCATAATACCCTGCATATCGGCACTTTCGGAGGTGATGGCCACTACCGCATCCAGTTTGGGGAGCACGATGCAATACTGACCGAAGGCACCATCGCCCCGGTACGCGTCGTGCCGACACCGCCAGAACTGATAGCCATAGCCCTGAATCCAGTCGTTCACGCTGGCATCACCCTTGCCGCCTTTAGAGGGTACTTCCATGCTGGTGGCATCATTTATCCACGCTTCCGACAGGAGCCGTTTACCATTCCACACGCCTTTTTGCAGGTATAGCTGTCCGAATTTGGCAATGTCTTCCGTCTTGAGCCGCAGCCCCCAGCCGCCCGTGTTGATACCCTGGGGCGATACTTCCCAGTCTTCCCCTTCGATGCCTAATGGCCCAAACAGGCGCGGTTTCAGGTATTCCAGCACCGTCTGTCCCGTTAGCTTCTGTACAATGGCCGAGAGCATATAGGTGGCTGCACTGTTGTACACGAACAGCGTGCCCGGTTTATGCTCGACCGGATACGCCAGAAAACCTTTCACCCAATTGGCCCCTTCGCCTTCCCGGATACTGGACGTTGGCTCTTTTTCATGCCCCGTATTCATGGTCAGCAAATCCTTTACGCGCATGGCCGCCAGGTTCTCACTGACCGTTTCGGGCAGGTCTTTCGGGAAAAACGAGATAACCTTGTCTTCCACCGTCAATCGTTTTTCGCCCACGGCCATTCCCACGGCCGATGACGTAAAGCTTTTGCTGAGCGAATAGAGGGTATGCTTGTATTGTGGCGCGTAGGGTGCCCACCAGCCTTCGGCTACCACCTGCCCATGCCGAAGTACCATGACGCTGTGTACATTCAGTTTCTTTGCATCAATGGTGTTCGCAAAATCCAGCAGGCCGCCGGGTGCCACGCCCTGTGCTTCGGGCAGGCTGCGGGGGAGTTTGCCTGTTTTGGTGGGTACAGTCCAGGCCGATACGGGCAGGGTAGTAACAAGGGTCAGGCCAGCGGCACCGAAGCCCAGTTGCCGGAGGAAGTCTCTGCGGTTAAGGTTCATCGTTTCTTTTCAGGATTTATTGTCTGCAATAGAGTAAACAACCGTTAGCCGGTTACCTACTGAATCGGTTTGGCTTTTATTGATGGTATCACGGACTTCAATCCGTCAGTAGCGTAGTAGTGAGGTAGCAGAGAGCAGACTGAAGTCCGTGATACCTGGAACGGGAAATTAAACTTTTCAGGGGCTATTGCCGAATAACAAGCTCTGAGCCGTATGTTTATACAGAAAAATTGGTATTTTGTTTCTTACGCCGTACATTATTCGGTTTAAATCAGTTAGGTTTCTTTTTACCCACTCTTTGTCAACATGAAAATACGAGTACTAGCCTGGCTGCTTGCTTTTTTCAGTCTTTCCGGAAGTCTCAACGGCCAGTCATTTAAACCCAAACAACTCCGCGAAGCTACCATCGAACAACTACAAACGGCCATGCAGTCTGGTAAACTGACGGCGGTTCAGTTAGTGCAGCTGTACCTCGACCGGATTGCTGCCTACGACAAGCAGGGTCCTTACCTGAATGCCCTTATTCTGGTGAATCCCAACGCCCTGATCGAAGCCCGTCGGCTCGATTCGCTCTATAAAATCACGGGGAAATTCGTTGGTCCTTTGCACGGTATTCCGGTCATCGTGAAAGACAATTACAACACCTCCGATATGCCGACGACTAACGGGACGCTGGCCATGAAGAAAAGTATTCCGCCCAACGATGCGTATGTCGTCAAACGGATTCGGGCCGCCGGGGCCATCATCATTGCCAAGTCCAATCTGGCCGAATTTGCCACGTCGGGGCAGGTGTCGGTGAGTTCTATCGTGCCGGGCTATTCGCGAAATTCCTACGATACCAAGCGGACCACGGCGGGGTCGAGTGGGGGGACGGCTGCTGCGGTAGCCGCCGATTTTGGTACGATCGGCCTGGGTACCGACACCGGAAGCTCCGTTCGTGGGCCAGCCTCGCACCAGAGTCTGGTGGGCTTCCGGCCCACGCTGGGGCTGGTGAGCCGGGATGGGATTGCGCCCCTGGCCATGACCAACGATACGGGCGGACCCATTTGCCGAACGGTGGAGGATGCGGTGCGGGTGCTGGACGTGATAGCGGGCTTCGACAAAGCGGATACCGTAACCCGACGCAGCGAAGGCAAAATTCCAACAACGTATCGGCAATTTCTGGATAAAGACGGCCTGAAAGGGTCGAAGATTAGGGTGTTCCGGCAACTCGTCATGCCCAAAAACTCCGACCTGCAGGTATACGCTCTCTTCAATAAAGCCCTCGACGAACTGCGGGCAGCCGGGGCTACTATCATTGATTCGGTGCGGGTGCCGGAACTGGACACCATCAATAAATCCTTCGATACCATCCCGCAGCTACGGCGCGATTTTAATATCTACTTGGCTAACCTGGGGCCGAATGCACCGCATAAAAGCCTGACCTCCATCATCAAGTCGAAACAGTTTCACCCCAGTATTGAAAAAACACTGACGGAAGCGGACGCCGCTACGCTGGCTCCTGAAGCCCATAAAGGGTGGCAAAAAAACCTGGGCTTGCGGGAGCGGTTGCGCACGCTGCTCCTGCGGGCTATGGATTCAACCGGTGTCGATGTGCTGGTGTATCCATCGTTCAGTTACCCGCCCCGGCTGCTGGGCGACCTGAACACGCCGTCGGGAACGAACAACAACGCACTTTCGCCCCCAACGGACTTCCCGGCGTTTACCGTGCCAATGGGTTTTACCTACGAGGACCTACCGGCCGGGTTGCAGTTCTTTGGCCGACCATTCAGCGAGCCAATCCTTGTGAAACTGGCGTACGCCGATGATCAGGCCACGCATCACCGTCATCCCCCCGCGAGTACGCCGGTGTTGGGCAAGCGAAAAAAGAAATCGAAGTGATTATATGGCGAAAAGTTAAGAGGTTGACATTCATGTGTTCCATAAATGTTCCGTCAGCGGGCGATTTAAAACACCCGCTGACAGAACATTTACGGAACGCATACAGAATACCCCTGTGAAGCCAAAAAGGGCGCAGGGAAAGCGTTGCGTCCTTTGCGGTTATATTTGTATCCTTTGCGTTTCCCTACGTTTATGAACCTGTATTCTTTATTCCGCCGAATGGCGTTGTGCCTGTTTTTACCCCTGTCTGTATTCGCTCAGGCGAATCTGCCAAACCTGACTCCGTATGAGCGGGATACGAACCAGACCGCTACCTACGCTCAGATAATAAGCTGGTATCAGCAACTGGACCGGCAGTATCCGCAGGCCAAACTGGTGGAGATTGGTAAAACGGACGTTGGCAAGCCGCTGCATTTGTTCCTGTTAGCCGCCGACCAGCAGTTCACCAGTCGGCCCGACCGCGTAACCCTGCTCATCAACAACGGCATTCACCCCGGCGAACCCGAAGGCATTGACGCCTGTATGATGCTGGCGCGGGATGTACTGAAGTCGGGGAAACTGCCCAAAAATGTACTGCTGGCCATCGTACCCGTGTACAACGTGGGGGGGGCTTTGAACCGGGGCGTGTCGCGGGTAAACCAGAACGGACCGGAATCGTACGGGTTTCGGGGAAATGCCCGGAATCTGAACCTCAACCGCGATTTTATTAAAGCCGAGGCCCAAAATACGCAGGCGTTTCAGGCGATGTACCAGTCGCTGAAACCGCAGGTGTTTATCGACAATCATACCAGCAACGGGGCCGACTACCAACACGTACTAACCTACTTTGCCACCCAAAAGGATAAGCTCCATCCGGCCGTGTCGGGCTTTATGACCCAGACCTTCCAGCCGGAACTGGACAAAATGCTGGTTGCAAAGGGGTTTCCTCCGGCACCGTACGTAAACCACCCCGGCGACACCCCCGAAAACGGATTAGTTGGCTACAATGATTCTCCTCGTTATTCAACGGGCTACGCGGCTTTATTTAACTGTTTTGGTTTTACGCTGGAAACGCACATGTGGAAACCCTATCCCGCACGGGTCAGGGCATCCTACGCGTTCGACGAAGCGGTGATGCGGCTGTGTGAGCAGGAAGCAAAGACCATTCTGGCCAATCAGCAGCGGGCCAATGAAGCGGTTCGGCAGCAAACAACGGTTCCGCTGAGCTATACACTCGACCGCGGTAAAATAGACTCCGTTACGTTTCTGGGTTACGAGGCTTCTTACAAACTCAGCGAGGTGTCAGGCCTGAAACGACTCTACTACGACCGGTCGAAACCATTCACGAAGCGGGTGCCGTACCTGAATAACTTTGTGGTGGATGTGCAGATGGAGAAGCCCCGTTTCTACGTCCTCCCGCAGGCGTGGACAGAGGTGATAAACGAACTAAAGCGGAACGGCGTCATGATGCAGGCTATCCAGAAAGACACTCTATTGACGGTGTCGGTTTACTACATCACTGATTATAAAAGCCCGCAGCGACCGTACGAGGGCCATTACCTGCACACAGGGGTTAAAATCAGAACGGAGTCGCAACGGATTCGGTGCTACAAAGGTGACTACCTGATTCCGACGAACCAGACTGCCAATCGGTATATCGTGGAGACGCTGGAACCACAAGGTATTGATTCGTTTTTTGCCTGGAATTTCTTCGATAGCATCCTCGACCAGAAAGAGTATTTCTCCGGGTATATTTTCGAAGAAACCGCTGCCGAACTGCTGCGAAAAGACCCGGCTTTACGGAAGCAACTGGACGAGAAAAAGGCTGCGGATAAGACCTTCGCCGAAAATGCCAACGCTCAACTGGATTTCATCTATCGCCAGACGCCCTACTACGAAAAAACGCATAACCGTTATCCCGTTTATCGGATAAACTAAACGCTACCTGTACTTCCGTTCTATTTTATATGAAGCGTTTCCTACTCTGCCCGCTACTGCTCATTCTGTTGGGTA
Source organism: Cytophagales bacterium (assembly GCA_038236215.1). Lineage (GTDB taxonomy): Bacteria > Bacteroidota > Bacteroidia > Cytophagales > Spirosomataceae > Spirosoma. The sequence goes on from JBBSTD010000014.1 coordinate 23,459, forward strand.
TTCCGCACTACCTGTCGGCCCAGCATAAACTCGCTGATTCTGCCGACAAAACCGCTATTCAATCCGCCAGGGCGCAGTCGAATCAGGCAATTATAGCCCGCGATCTGACTGGATTTGGCCGAACGATGCTGCCGGATATTGAGGTGACGCGGGGAAGCGGCTCTCACGTAACGGGCCGGGATTCGGTACTGACTTCGGTAGCCGGGCAATTCAACGATCCCAACTTTCTGGGGTACGTCCGGCAGACGGACAGTATTCAGGTGAATACTATGGGGCCGCTGGCTGCGGAGCATGGGCACTGGACCGGTCGTTTCCGCCGACCCGATGGAATTCAGATTATCACCGGTACGTACCTGTCCATGTGGCGCAAGACAGACGCAGGCTGGAAAATCCAATCGGAACTGTTCGTTAGTCTGGCCTGCTCCGGCAGTGCCGCCTGTGGCGAGTGAACGAGGCAGGCTGTTGTGTATCGGGAAGTATAAAAGTCGTATTTTTGATTATAAAGCTACGAGATTATTCACCAGCGCCATGAGCGAATACGTATTACGAGTTGAAGATGAGTTACAGGCAGAAGCGTTATTAACCTACCTGCGTAGCCTGGATTTTGTGGAGTTGATTCCCAATCAAGCCCTTTTTCAGACAAAAAAAGAAGCTATTGATGGTATGAAGTCACTACTGAAGGCATTACCAGATAACGATGTTTACACCCAGGAGGAAGTGAATCAGGCACTTTTTGAGATTCGAGCAGGTCAAAATGACTAATAAACTTCGTGTTGTCATCGATCCGAATCTACTGGCCAGCGTATTGATTGGTGGACTGACTCGTGCCCATTTTTATAAACTACTTGCGGTGGCTGATCAAGTTGATATCTGCTATGCTGATGAGTTACTGGTCGAAGTGGAAGCTCTACCCAGCCATCGTTACTTTCAGCAAAAGGGAATAGATGTAGCTATCATTCACCAGTTTCTGGCCCTGTTTACCAGCCTGGGTTTAAAGGTATTTATTACCTCAAGGGTTAAAGTTGGCCGGGACGAAAACGATTATTATTTATTAAGCCTCTGCCGTGATGCCGGGGCTGATTATTTATTGACGGGAGATCCTGATTTACTTAACATGGGTAGCTATGGCAGAACAAAAATTAAGCGTTTTTCTGATTTTCTAGACATATTACCCGGTTTAATAACGCCATTATGACGGGAAGATTATAAATAGGTTAATCAGACAGGACGTCGAGGTTTTCCCGATCGGATAGTTCTTGTGGGTGAACTATTGGGAGTTTTCGGTGCACAATCGGCTTATCAGATTTAAGTACCTGTCCTCCATTGCCTAACGGTGGGTTTTTGGGATTGGCGTAGTAGATGGCTTTCGCCTAGCGGATGAGTTTAAACGCAGCCGCTAATCGCTCCTGGGGCGTTTTAGCCCACCAATATTCCTTATCATAAGCCGGAATGTCATCGGGATTACTGGATTTTCGAACGATGGACATGGTTAAGCATGATTAATGCTTCGTAAAGATACGACCAATTGGCTGGAACGGTTTACACAAACGGTAGCACCAGGTTTTCCGCTGGACCATCCGGTTTGCTGCTTTTGACCGGTTTATTCACCTCATTACCTTTCTTCGTTCTTTTCTTCACCGGTCGTAGTGGCTTCGATCCTGGTATGCTGTGCGTTTTTAGAATGCGTTCTTTTTCGGTCTTACCCGCTTCCGTACGGCGGGGTGCCTGGAGTTTTCGCTGGGCCTCCCGGCCTGTCTTCGCAATGTCGACAATGGGCGCGGGATAATCGATGCCGGGGTGGAAATGGTACAGGTCCTGCTCCAGCGGGGGCATCGTCCAGGGTTCGTGAACATAAGCCGTAGGGCAGTTGGCCAACTCGGGAATCCACTGCCGGACAAAAATACCGTCCGGGTCATGGTCGTGCGATTGCTTGACGGGGTTGTATACCCTTACCGTGTTGGTGCCGGTCATGCCTGCCTGCATCTGAATCTGGGCGTAATGAATACCCGGTTCAAAATCGGTGTACACGCGGGCCAGATGCCAGCCGCCTTCCTGCCAGTGCTGGAACAGGTGATGGGTCAGGAACGAGGTGAGCATGGCCCGCATCCGGAAGTTGATGTAGCCCGTCTGGTTCAAACAGCGCATGCAGGCATCAACCATCGGGTAGCCGGTATGCCCGGTTTCCCAGGCTTTGTAGTGCGCCGGGTTATCGTTTTTAGGTACTTCGTTGAAGGCCCGATTCACGTTCTCAAACTCTATCCGGTCTTCACTCTCGAATTTCTGGATGAAATGACAATGCCACCGCAACCGCGAGGCAAAAGCCGCATACTGACCCGCCAGCCCTTTCTCGCCCCGTTCCTGCCGGACCGTTTTCGCTTCCAGTTGCGCCTGAAACGCCTGTCGTATGCTCAGGCACCCCCACGCAATGTAAGGTGATAACCGGCTGCATCCCCGGCGACTCTCCAGCGGTTTAGAAATACTCCTGGCGTACAAGGCAATGCGCTCATCAAGAAAAGACTGCATGTATCGGTGCCCGTTGTACTCACCCCCCGGCTGAAAAGCGGCATCCGGCTGCTGCCAGGCTGCGGGTAGGTCGGGGCCGCGTTCAGCAGCAAACCAGTATTCATCCACAAGGGCCGGTAGCCAGGCTGCCAGGTCGGCATGCTCCTGAGGGGCGCGCATCGTCTGCTGCCAGCGGGCCACCCAGGCGTCGCGGTCGGTCAATCGCCGGATAACCCCGTTAGACGGGAACTCCCGCCAGGCGATGCCTTCGCTACGGCAAAAGTGGGCCACAGCTTTGTCGCGCTCATACGTAACAAGCAGGCCCGTTTCTTCGTGGGAGAAAAGGGTGTTGATTGTGTACGTTTCCTGCAATGCCCGCAACACATCAATCACTTCGCGCTAGAAAATCCATACCTGGGTTGGGCAGGGTATAAGGTCTGCCCAGACTGGCTCGTCGGTTATCAATGCATCCTCAAAAACGAAGGGTAGCCACTCATATACCAGGGGAACGTGCTGCGGACGCTCGTCGGGGTTCAGTAGCGTTACACCGGTCAGTTGACGGTTGAGGTCAGTCAGGCACTCCGTAACGAATCGCCAGTGGCGCTGGTCGTAATTGGGGTCAGTTAGTACCGATGGTTCGAAACAGCAAAGCAATAGGAGCGGGGTGCCTCGCTTACACGCGTCAACGGCTGCTTTTAGCGGGGCATGATCCCGCAAACGCAGGTCTCGTTTGAACCAGAGTACGTTCAGCGCCTGTCGGTGGTTCGGGGTGATTACCATTGGCAGTAGAAGGCTTTCTTGACCAACTATAATCAACCGTACAGGCAATTTGTTCAGTTCTGGAGCGTCATTATTCTTCCGATTATTACCCCCCGTTTTGCCTTTTCCCAGGCAGCGTATTTCTGAGGTAACCGATTACTGGTCGAGATGTATATTGTACGTTTCCAGTAAGTGGCGTCGCAGGACATCTAGCACTAATCGATATGCCTGGTCAGAATCAAGTTTGTAGCGCACTGAAGTGGCTTTGCAAAGCGAATTGAGCAGCAGGTTTATTGCATGGGCCTCTTTGCTGACGGTGGTTACCGGTATGAGCGTTGTCATTATTTCGTCGTAACTCAAAAAATTAAAATGAGTCTGAGGTCCAGCAGAAGGAGCTAGTTCTCGATATAGTTCCTCTTTCAACGTAACATTATCACGCCATACTTTGGCTAAACTGACAAATTCGCTCCTGAAACTGGTGTTACTATACAGATCCTCTACCCTTGCTTTATGCTGCGCAAGGATATCCTGTACGATGGCGTCATCCGATAAGTCCTGGTAAATCCAGTTGTTTGATGAGTCCTTTTCATGCTCAAAAGAACGCCGATAGGCGTCTTTGAACAAATCCAGCAGAACGTAATATGAGTTCTTAAGCTTTACTAAGGCCATATTTACGCGTAAACCCACTTTGTTTAACTTGGTACGCTGAATGAGAAAAGGGTTGGATGCCGTTTCCAATGAACTACGGGCATTGGCCTGTTCGATGTCATCATCGGTAAGCTTTAGCTGCTGTAGTAAGGCCGTTATATCGAATAGTTGTTCGCACTGCTTAGTCTCATTCAGTTTCCCGTAGCTGTCCAGCAAGTCGGCCTTCGGGTAGATGCCCTGCGCGAATTGAATGATTGGTAATTCATCTTCCAGGCTCATAAGTCAGTATTTTGGTGTAGATAAATAAACGTAAGTAGCTTTTTGTCCCGTTCAATGAATATCGAGCCGGTAATGCCTCCAAATATAAAAAGAAATAAGGGGGCATTGGCATTGACCGGAATGACTATTTATGCCATGATAGACGGGTAGAAAAATGAACAATAGTTACGATATTCTCTCTGGTTATATATAAAAAATGCCTTAACGGTAGCCATATATGTCCTGAAACAATGGCTACCATTAGGACATCTCATTGACATCTAGAGTCAACTCTTAACTCCGTTTCTGCTCCTTCGCCCAGCCGTCTTTCAACGTTACCGTCCGGTTAAAGATGGGCCGTTCAGCGGTGGAATCAGCGTCTAGCACGAAGTATCCCTTGCGCATGAACTGGAAGTTAGACTGAGCCCCCGACCGGGCGGCTTCTACCAGGGCTGGTTCCACAAAAGCACGTATTACTTCCAGTGAGACAGGGTTTAATAATTCATTAAGTTCGCGTTCATCGGCCGCCGGGTTCTCGACGGAGAAGAGCCGGTCGTACAAACGCACTTCTGCTTCGATGGCGTGAGGAACCGATACCCAGTGAATGGTGCCCTTTACGTTGATACCCGACGTATCCGAACCGCTCCGGCTCTCGGGGATATACGTGCAGCGGAGTTCGATGATTTCGCCCGCGTCGTCTTTTACCACCTCGTCGCACTTGATGATGTACGCGCCTTTCAGCCGCACCATGCCGCCCGGAAACAGGCGGAAGAATTTCTTCGGCGGATTCTCCATAAAATCATCCCGCTCGATGTACACCTCGCGACTGAAGGGCACTTCGCGCTCACCCGAGTCGGGGTCTTCGGGGTTGTTCTCAATCCGCATAATCTCTTCCCGACCCACCTCATAATTGGTCAGGACGATTTTTAGCGGCTTCGCATCGGGGCGGCCATCTGCGGGTTGGCCGTCCGTCAGTACCGCCATGACCCGGTGGGTAGTTTTGTTGAGTTCCTCGCGGATGCAGAATTCCAGCAGACCCACATCGATCATGTTATCCCGTTTGGCAATGCCGATGCGGTCGGCAAACTGACGGATGCTGGCGGGCGTATACCCCCGGCGTCGAAGGCCGGCAATGGTTGGCATGCGGGGGTCGTCCCATCCGTTCACGTGACCCTCTTCTACCAGGAGCCTGAGCTTCCGTTTGCTCATCACCGTGTAGGTCAGGTTGAGCCGCGCAAATTCGATCTGGCGCGACGGGAAAATGATCAGTTTATCGATGAACCAGTCGTACAGCGGGCGGTGCACTTCAAACTCCAGCGTACAGAGCGAATGGGTGATGTGCTCGATGCTGTCCGACTGCCCGTGGGCAAAATCGTACATCGGGTAAATGCACCAGGTGTTACCCGTGCGGTGGTGGTGGGCGTGCTTGATCCGGTAGATAATCGGGTCGCGGAGCTGCATGTTGGGCGATGTCATATCCACTTTGGCCCGCAGCACTTTAGCCCCGTCGGGGTATTCACCGGCTTTCATGCGCCGAAACAAATCCAGGTTTTCGTCCACCGACCGGTCGCGGTATGTGTTCATCAGACCCGGTTCGGTGGGGGTACCTTTCTGGGCAGCTATTTCCTCCGCCGTCGAATCATCCACGTAGGCCAATTCTTTCTGAATCAGCGTTTCGGCAAAGGCGTAAAGCTGGTCGAAGTAATCCGACGCGTAAAATTCATTCTCCCACTCGAAGCCCAGCCAGCGAACGTCGTTCTTAATCGAATCGACGTATTCGGTATCTTCCGTAACGGGGTTGGTATCATCGAAGCGGAGGTTTGTTTGTCCGCCGTATTCATCGGCCAGACCGAAATTGAGGCAGATGGATTTGGCGTGACCAATGTGGAGATAGCCGTTGGGTTCGGGCGGAAAGCGCGTATGGACACGGCCTTCGTTTTTACCGGCAGCCAGGTCTGCTTCCACAATTTGTTCGATAAAATTGCGGGAAGTACCGGCGGGAGTAGGCTCATTGCTGATCCCTTCTGATTCGTTGTGTAGGTCGGTCATGTTGCTTGCAAACAGATAAACAGACCGAAAATTACGCCCTTTGCCCCGCTTTGACAAACCCGCCACCCACAAAGCTAGAAACGATGCTGAAAATCGCTGCTCAGCAGGAGTGGTTGATTTTTTTTACTAACCGGCTGGAAAACGACTAAAAATAGGACGTAAAAAATAAAGAGTTGCGTAATGCCCGGCTAGTTGTCGGGTATGTCAGTTGTTATACTACCGTAGTGCGTGTAGAATTACTCAAGTAGTTCAGTGACAGTTAGTAAAATCTTGGCCGGGAGCGAACAAAACAGGCCCTTGTACGAGTTGTGGGATAGTACACGCTGTTGACTATCTCCTGTTAATACCATTACCGGACACTAGTCAACAGCGTTTTGGGGCTTATCGCAAATGAAAAAAACGTTACTATCCTTTCTACTTTTTCCTGGTTTGTTTCTGGCAATGGATGGATTGGCGCAAAAGGCAACCGATTCACTGGCTAAACAAGCCTACCTGACCGATTGTATTCAATACGCTTTGGCGCATCGACCTCTGATCCGGCAGTCGGTTATCGACCAGGAGATTGCCGAACGAACCGTGCAAAGTGCCCTGGCGGCCTGGTATCCGCAGCTTGGTGCTGGCTATAGCCTGCAGCATTACCTGAAACAACCCGTTACTATTTTTCCCGACCCCACTACCGGCGAACCCGTGCCCCGGGTTATTGGCGCTAGAAATACTTCCACAGCCTCCCTCTCCTTAACGCAGAGCGTGTTTAGCCGCGACCTGCTGCTGGCTAGCCGAACGGCCGATACCTACCGGGTACAGGCCAGTCAGACAACCGTAAGAAACAAAATCGATGTGGCGGTGAACGTCAGTAAAGCGTTCTACGACCTGGTGTTGACCCAGCGGCAGGGGGATATTCTGACCGAGGATATCACCCGGCTACAGCGCAGTTTGCAGGATGCTACCAACCAGTACCAGAGTGGTGTTGTGGATAAAACGGACCCGCAGCGGGCTAAAATTGCGCTTAATAACAGTCGCGCTCAGCAAAAACAGTACCGCGACCTGATTGGGGCAAAGTACCAGACGCTGAAACAACTAATGGGTTATCCGCCCAACGCCGTGCTGAACGTAACCTACGACACGCTCCAGCTGGTCAACGAAATAGCGCTGGATACGAATCAACGGGCGAATCCCAAAAACCGAATCGAATACCAGCTCCTGCTTAGTCAGGGGCGATTGCTGGAGGCTAACGTGCGCTACAATCGGTGGGCGTATCTGCCAACGGTGTCGGCGTTCGGAAACTACAATCTGCTGTATCAGAATAATGCGTTCGGGCAGCTTTTTGCCCAGACATTTCCTAACTCGTTGATTGGACTATCGGTCGCCTTACCCATTTTTCAGGGCGGTCGCCGTATTCAGCAGACCAAAATAGCGGAGTTACAGGTCCAGCGGTTAACGTGGGATGAGACCGAACTGACTAGTGCGGTCGATGCCGAATACGCGCAGGCACTGGCTAATTACAAAGGGAATCTGGCGGCTTATCAGGCACTGAATGAAAACCTGGTGCTGGCAGAGGATGTGTACCGGGTAATTAACCTGCAATACCGAAACGGGATCAAAACGTACCTGGACGTGACTATTGCCGAAGCCGACCTCCGAACTGCGCGTATCAATGTGTTCAACGCTCTCTATCAGGTGCTGATTAGTAAGCTGGATGTGCAGCAGGCACAGGGGTTGATAGAATTTTAAACTTGTTTGCGGTTTACCGTATTCGGTTTACGGTTGCGCGGTGCGTTAAAAACTCACCTATGCGCCAGCTACAAGACCGCTTCGCGTAACCGAATACCAAATACCGAAAACCGAATACAATCTATGCGCTTATCCATTTTACTCACTACCCTCACCCTGCTCACTGCCTGTGGTGAGAAGAAAAATGAACAGCAGGGACCTCCGCCCCCCACACCCGTAACGGCCGTGAAGGTGACGAAAGGCAACGCTACGTACTACGATGAGTACCCGGCTACGGTAACGGCCCTGCGCGAAGTAGAAATTCAGCCGCAGGTGTCCGGCAATGTGACGGGCATTTTTTTTCAGGATGGTCAGCAAGTGAGCAAAGGGCAAAAGCTGTACACCATCGACGCGCAACAGTACCGCGCTACCTACGATCAGGCTGTAGCCAACCTGCACGTTCAGAAGGCTAACCTCAACCGCGCTCAGAAAGATGCCAGCCGCTATAACATGCTGGCTTCGCAGGATGCCGTAGCTACTCAACTGGTGGATAATGCCAACGCAACCCTCGAATCGGCAAAGATGCAGGTAGAAGCGGCTCAGGCCAACATCCGGCAGGTGTCCACCAATCTCAAATACACCACCATTTACGCGCCGATGAACGGTACCATCGGCATTTCGCAGGTGCGGCTTGGTTCGGCTGTAGCACCCGGCCCTACGCCCATGAACACCATCTCGGAAGATAATCCTATTGCCGCTGATGTGCAGGCGGATGCGGCTGATATCGCCCGGTTCACGAAGCTTCAGAGTAAGTCCGGTGTTGTGCGCGACTCCACGCTCATGCTCCAGTTACCCGACGGAAACCTGTATAAATACCCCGGTACGGTACGCATCATCGACCGGGCTGTTGACCCCCAAACTGGTACCTTGCGCGTTCGGGTGGGGTTTCCTAACCCCGGCAAAACGCTGAAAGTAGGGCTGAACGCCAACATTCGCGTAAAAAACAGCACCGACCAGCCCCAACTCCTGATTCCGTACAAAGCCGTAACTGAACAGATGAGTGAGTACTTTGTATTTGTGGTGGGCGATAGCAGCAAGGTTACCCAGAAAAAAGTTACCCTCGGCGCGCGCATTCAGGGCAACGTTGTCGTAAAAGATGGCCTTACCGAAGGGCAGACCATCGTAACTGGTGGTACGCAGAAGATTAAGGATGGAAGTAAAGTGAAAATCAATGCTGAATGATAAATGATGAATTAAGCTGACGCGAAATAGGCCTGCGGAAGTCCGTTCATTATTAATAATTCATCATTCATAATTTAAGAAAGTCGTGTTCGCAGAAATATTCATCAACCGGCCCGTAACGGCCATCGTGGTCTCCATTGTCATTGTGGCTTTGGGGGTGCTGGCTCTGCTGAGTCTGCCCGTTAGTCAGTACCCAAACATTACCCCCCCGGTGGTGCAGGTAACGGCGAACTACACCGGGGCCGATGCGCAAACGGTGGAGCAAACCGTGGCTACGCCCATTGAAACGCAGGTGAATGGTAGCCCCGGACTGGACTACATTCAGACCAACGCCACCAACGACGGGCGGATGAGTATGAACGTGACCTTCAAAGTGGGTACCGACATTGATATTGCGGCCCTCGACGTGCAGAACCGCGCCGGTATTGCCGCACCCCAGTTGCCCGAAGCCGTAACCCGGCTGGGCGTAACGGTGCGTAAGCGGAACCCGTCGCTGTTTATGCTGGTGGCGATTTATTCGCCGAAGGGAACGCACGATGTATCCTTTACGGATAATTACACGAACATCTATATCCGCGACGCGCTATTACGGGTGCCGGGCGTGGGTGATATTTTTAGCCGGGCCGATGATTTTAGCATGCGGATATGGTTAAAACCGGACCGCCTGGCCCAGCTTGGCCTGACCGTCGATGAGGTGTTGGCGGCTCTACAGGAGCAGAATTTACAGATTGCCGGTGGGTCGGTGGGTGGGCCACCCCAGCCCAGTTCGCAGGCCTTCGAGTACAGTGTTTTTACCAATAGTCAACTCAACAGAGAGGAAGACTTTCGGAAAATCGTGGTCCGGTCCGACCCAGCGCGGGGTTCCCTGTTGCATCTGAGCGACGTGGCCCGGGTGCAGTTGGGTAAGTTTTCGTACGCCAGCAACTCGTTTGTGGATGGCAAGCGGGCATCCTACCTGCTGGTGTATCAACTCCCCGGCAGCAACGCGCTGGAAACGGCCAAAGGGGTGTACGAAACGATGGACCGGCTGAAAAAAACCTTCCCGCCCGATGTCGATTACAATGTGCCGTTTGAGTCGGTGTCAGTTATTCAGGTATCGATTGAGGAAGTGATCATAACGTTGCTCGAAGCACTGGTGCTAGTCATTTTAGTGGTGTTTCTGTTTCTGCAAAGCTGGCGGGCTACGCTTATCACGCTGCTGGCCATTCCGGTATCCATTATTGGTACATTTGCCCTGTTTGTACCGCTGGGTTTTACCATCAATAACCTTACGCTTTTTGCCTTCGTACTGGCTATCGGTATTGTGGTGGACGATGCCATTGTGGTAGTGGAAGCCGTGCAGGCTAACATCGACAAAGGGCAGTCGCCCCGCGATGCGACGCTGGCGGCCATGCGCGAAATTTCGGCCCCGGTTATTGCCATCGCCCTCATTCTGGCGGCCGTATTCGTGCCGGTGGGCTTCATTCCCGGCATTGTGGGCCGACTGTATCAGCAGTTTGCCATTACCATTGCCGTGTCGGTGCTGATTTCGGCTTTTGTGGCTTTGTCACTCACGCCCGCACTCTGTACGCTGCTCCTGCGCCCGATGCACATCGACGAAAAAGCGACCGGGCTGAATAAATTTTTCTACAAATTCAACCAGTGGTTTGGGCGAATGACGGATTCGTACTCGAACGGGGTCCGGCGACTGATTAAAGCAACCCCGCTGGTCATTGTCGGGCTGGTGGTCGTGTACATAGGCACGGGGCTGCTGTTTCGGGCCAAACCCACCGGCTTCATCCCAACGGAAGACGAAGGCCGTATTTTTGTGACCTACGAAATCCCCGAAGCGGCCTCAACGGCGCGGAGCCTGGAGGTATTGACGGAGATGATGACCATCCTCAAAAAGCAGCCTTACGTGGCGCACTTCACGGCGTTGGGTGGGTTGAACGCCATCACGTTTGCCTCTAAATCGAACAGTGGTACGGTATTTATTCAGCTAAAACCGTGGGCCGAACGCACCGGCGAAGGCATGCAGGCCGACTCGCTGGTGCCGAAACTGCAACGCGCGTTTGCGGGCCTGACCGATGCAAAGATACAGGCCATCCTGCCCCCCGCTATTCCGGGATTAGGGCAGAGTTCGGGTTTTACTTTTGAGATTCAGCAGCGCGAAACGCAGGACAATGTACAGGCGTTTGAGGGCGTGGTGAAAAACTTCCTCGCCGAGCTCAACCAACGCCCCGAAATTGGCCGGGCATTTTCGTACTTCACCGCGCAGTCGCCCGCTTACCGCGTGGACCTGGATCGGGAGCAGGCCAAAAAGCTGGGTCTGAATGTGGCCAATGTGTACCAGACCATTCAGACGCTGCTGGGCAGTCGCTACGTCAACGATTTCATTATCTACGGGCGCAAATTTCGAGTGGTGGCACAGGCGGATACGATGTACCGGAACGATATCAAAAAACTAAATCAGTTTTACGTGCGCAATGCGGGTGGGCAGTTGATTCCGCTGAGTAGCGTGGTTAAAACGACGGTTATCGAAAATGCTCCGCTTATCTCGCACTTCAACCTGTTCCGGTCGGTGGAGATCAACGGCACGGCCAAACCGGGTTTCAGCAGCAGTCAGGCCAACGATGCCCTGATTGAGGTAGCGGCAAAAGTGCTGCCCGCCGGATATGCCTACGATTTTGGGGGACTGAGCCGCGAAGAAATCAACGCGGGCAACAGTTCCATCTTCATTTTTGCCCTGAGTATTGGCTTCGTATTCCTGTTTCTGGCGGCTCTGTACGAAAGCTGGTCGGTTCCGTTCTCGGTGTTGCTATCGGTCCCCATTGGGGCGTTGGGCGCTATTCTGGCCCTTACGCTGTTTCCGTACCTGAGCAACAACGTGTACGCGCAAATCGGGTTGATCACCCTCATCGGTCTGGCCGCCAAGAACGCTATCCTGATTGTAGAATTCGCCAAAGAGCGCGTCGACAAAGGGGAAGATCTGCTCGAATCGACCATAGAAGCGGTCCGGCTGCGGCTGCGTCCGATTCTGATGACCTCCCTGGCGTTTATTCTCGGTGTGGTGCCGCTGGCCATCGCCACGGGAGCTGGGGGAGTGGCCCGGGCCACCATTGGTCGCACGGTACTGGGTGGTATGCTGGCCGCTACGTCACTGGCTATCTTCGTGGTGCCCGTGCTATACGTGGCTATCACCCGGCTGGCCTACGGGAAGAAGGGATTGGATAAATTGAGGAAGAACGCGAAGAAGGAGGAGGTAGCGGAGAAAGAAGTGAAAGAGACGGCAGAAGCCGTTTAAGAAGGGACAAGCGGAGTGGCACATGGCTCATTTGTACACCCGCTTGTGCTTGCCCAGGCCGTAGGGGATAACAAAAGGAAACTGGCAGGTTTGGCTGACGTGGGGCTTTGCCCGCCTAGATTAGCTTTCGCATTCGTCGTCAATCCGGCCTTATACTTCCCTCGTTTCCTGCCTTGCTACTAAGTGGGCTGATGATCCTGAACGGTAGCCGCCGATGCTGATAACTGCCCGTTGATCAGACTTCTTTTGATGAGAGAAACGTTCCGGCTACTGAGCAGCCAACAGACGCTATAAAGGCAAGGGCAGCGGAGGCTAACTCGTATTGATACAGCAGGAAAGCGGTGTAGCCAATGAGGAGCAGGGCTATAAGCAGCAAAAAGCGGGAAAGGAAGTGGATGGGCCCGTTTTTCATGGCGGCTTTTAGTGTAGAATAGCCCGTATAAGAAGATATACCAGGGTAACCGTAATGAGAATCACTACCGTCCAGGGACCGGGAACAGGAAGTATCGTTTTACGTTTCATGTGGTAAGTAACCCGGGGATGCTCTACATTTCAGACTCACTACCTTCTATAAGTCACATAAAAAAGGTGATTAAGTCAATCTAATACCCTTTGTAGTCAAACTCGCTGAACAAATTACCTGATTACTCCGCTAGATGAAATTCCAGCCGTGAACGGGTAATTAGCTGGCACAAAAAAAGCCCCTTTTTCCGAGGGGCTTTTTTAATTTGTTAGTGACCGATACGGGAATCGAACCCGTGTTACCGCCGTGAAAGGGCGATGTCCTAACCGCTAGACGAATCGGCCGTCTTGTTTAAAAGACCCAACTGTTTAGCTGATTAGCTGCCCTGTTGGCGAAACGTGGTGCAAAGGTAAGGTGATGTTTTAAAAATGCAATGCACACCGCCAAAATTTTTCTGAAAAAAGGGTTTCTGACCGATTTACTGCTATTTTTGAGCCAGTTAGCTTCTTCGTTTTTTTCTTCATCTATGAAACATGTTTTCCTGCTGGCGGCCCTGGCAACGTTATTACTGACCTATCCGTCCAGACTTGTATTGGCCCAGGCATCAACAACGACCTCAACCAGCGTATCATCACCCGCTCAGTTTCTGGGCTATCAACTGGGTGACCGATTTACGCCCCACCATCGCCTAATTGCCTATGCCGAACAGGTGGCCCGGCAGTTACCCAATCGCGTTAAACTGATTCCTTATGGGCAAACCTACGAAGGCCGCCAACTGATGGTGGTCGTTGTTGCCTCCGAAGGAAATCTGGCGCGGCTGGAAGAAATCAGAATAAACAACCTGAAACGTACCGGTCTGCTGGAAGGAACCCCGACCACCACGCCCCAGCCGCCCATTGCCTGGCTGAGTTACAACGTGCATGGCAACGAGGCCGTTAGCTCGGAAGCCTTTATGGAGGTACTGTATCGGCTGACCAACACCAGTGATGCCGTTACGCAGAAGATCATGAATACGACGGTGGTCCTGCTCGACCCCGGCCTGAACCCCGACGGGCACGACCGTTACGTGAACTGGTACAACCAGATGCTGGGTAGTACGCCTAACCCGAACCCCATAGCCCGCGAACACAGCGAACCCTGGCCCGGTGGTCGGTATACCCATTATCTCTTCGATCCAAACCGCGACTGGGCCTGGCAAACGCAGGAAAATACGCAGCAGCGTATGGCGCTTTATCAGCAATGGATGCCCCAACTCCACGCCGATTTTCACGAAATGGGCGCGGAGAGTGCCTATTATTTTGCGCCATCGGCCAAGCCCTACCACCAGGATATTACGCCATACCAGCGCCAGTTTCAGCAAATTATCGGGCAGTATAGCAGTCGGGCCTTCGATAAAAATGGCTGGCTCTACTACACCCGCGAACGGTATGACCTGTTTTATCCCAGCTATGGCGACACCTACCCAACGTACAACGGAGCCATCGGCATGACGTTCGAACAGGGCGGGGGCGGTCGGGCGGGGCTGGCTTATCAGAAGGATGATGGAGACACGCTCACCCTCCGTCAGCGCATCGACCACCATTACGCATCGGGCATCGCCACGCTCGAATCCGTTGCCGACCGGCCTGCTGAAATCGTGAAGGAGTTTGGACAGTTTTTCGATAAAGCCCGCCAAACACCCATTGGGGCCTACAAAAGTTACGTAATCAAAGCCAATGGCGATGCCGGACGAATCAGAGCGTTGCAGCAACTGCTGGACCGGAATAAAATCAGCTATGGGTACGCCGGAAAGGCCCAAACCGCTACCGGGGCTTTTAATTACAGTACGCAGAAAACGGAGAAAAATACAGCGGTGGCCGCCGAAGACATGGTTATTAGTGCCTATCAGCCCAAATCGACGTTGCTTAAAATTCTCTTCGAGCCAAACTCGGCCCTGGAAGATTCGGCTACCTACGACATTACCGCCTGGTCGTTACCCTACGCCTATGGCCTGCAAACCTATGGCCTGACAACCCGCCTGAATCCAACCAGCACCACGCCCCCGGCTCCCGTGTCTCCGGCATCCACCAATGCCTACGCCTACCTGATTCGCTGGCAGTCGGTTCCGGCGGTGAAGACGTTAACGGCCCTGATGAAACAGAACGTGCGGGTTCGGGTAGCCGAAAAACCGTTTGAAGTAGAGGGAAAATCGTATCCGTATGGCACGCTACTAATTACCCGAACCGGCAATGAGCAGTTTGGCGACCGGCTGGGAACATTGGTAATGGAAACTGCCATTGCTAACGGTGCTGACTATACGCCGGTACAAACCGGATTCGTTACGACCGGTTCCGACTTTGGCTCCGGTTCAGTGGCCGGGTTGAAAGCACCCAAAGTGGGTCTTGTAACGGGGGAGGGGACACCACCACCGTCGGCGGGGGAAATCTGGCACTTTTTCGACCAGACCCTCAACTATCCGATTACACTGCTGGATGGCAGTTCGCTGGCTAACCTGGCCTGGACGAAGCTGGATGTGCTGATACTCCCGTCCAACTACAACTACAGCCGCATTTTACCCGAAAAGACGCTGATGGCGCTGAAAGAATGGATTCGGGCGGGGGGCAAACTCATTGCGATGGAACGGGCCGCATCGTTTCTTGCGGGTAAAGATGGGTTCGACCTGAAAGAGAAATCAGGTGATGGAGATAAGCCAGATAAAGTTCGCCAGGGAAACAGGATCGATTCGCTCAAAGTATACGCCGACCGGGAGCGTTCGGCCCTCTCGGACGAAACGCCGGGCAGCATCTACCGGGTCAATATGGACACGACGCACCCACTCGGGTTTGGCCTGTCGGGTGGGTATTACTCGCTGGTACTGAACGCCTATAACTTTGATTTTTTGAAGGACGGCTGGAATGTCGGCTACCTGAAAAATGACAATTACGTGGCTGGCTTTTCGGGGAAGAACGTAAAAGGAAAGCTGAAGAATACCCTCCTGATGGGTGTTCAGACGATGGGGCGCGGCAGCGTTGTGTACCTAGCCGATGACCCGCTCTTCCGGGGTTTCTGGTACAATGGCCAATTGCTCTTCAGTAATGCCGTCTTTATGGTTGGAAATTAATTGTGAATGAATGAATGTTTGGAGCACTTCGAGAATTAGTAGCTATGCATTCTAACTATTCATTCATTCATTCGCTCATTCACACAATCACTCATTATCAGTAATGAAAGCAATTCTCTGCCGCTCGTTCGGCTTGCCCGATACCCTCACGCTGGAAGACGTGCCGTCGCCCACGCCCGGCCCTGGTGAGGTGCTTATTCAGACGAAGGCCTGTAGTCTCAACTTCCCGGATACGCTGACGATTCAGGATAAATACCAGTTTAAACCGCCATTGCCGTTTTCGCCGGGGAGCGAATCGTCGGGCGTGGTGAAAGTCGTGGGGGAGAATGTCACCCACCTCAAACCCGGCGACCGGGTATTTACGTTCGGGTCGCACGGGGGGCTGGCCGAAGAACGGATTTCGGATGCCCGCGCGACCATCCCAATTCCCGACGGGATGGACTTCATTACCGGCGCGTCGACGCTGTACGCGTATGGTACATCGTACCATGCTCTGAAAGACCGCGCCCAGTTACTGGCTGGAGAGACTTTGCTTGTATTGGGAGCTGCTGGGGGCGTGGGACTGGCCGCCGTTGAGCTGGGTAAACTGATGGGCGCTATCGTTATTGCTGCGGCTTCGACGGAGGAGAAACTAGCGGTTTGTAAACAAAAAGGAGCTACTCACCTCATCAACTACACGACGGAAGACCTGCGCGAACGGATCAAGAAAATAACGGGCGGCAAAGGTGTCGATGTGGTGCTGGACTCGGTGGGGGATAAATGGGCGGAACTCGCGATTCGGTCGATGGCTTGGCGAGGGCGGTATCTGGTTGTTGGCTTCGCCGGGGGCGAAATACCTAAAATTCCGCTGAACCTGGCCCTGCTCAAAGGCTGTGCCATCGTGGGGGTATTCTGGGGCGCATTTACGCAGAAAGAAGCCGCACTTAGCCAGCGAAATATGCAGAAGATAGCTACCTGGGTGATGCAGGGCAAACTCACCCCGCACATATACAGGCAATACGCGCTAGCCGAAGCTCCGCAGGCACTGACCGATATGATGGAACGGCGGGTTATCGGGAAAGCGGTAGTCGTGCTGTAGAAAAGATACAAGTATCCTGCCGGAGGTAAACGTTCTTTTTTCGGACTGGTTGATGCACTACGTATGCGAAAAATTTTCCTTGTCTTGCTGTTAGTATGTCCGCTAGCCAGCGTCGGGCAGGGCTTTCAGGGGCTTCGGCTGCTGGGGATTTCACTGGATAGTATACTGAAAACCAGTACGCCCCGCGTCGACCGGGCGTACGTGACTACCTACTATCGCCGACTACACCTGTATATCGTTAGCGACAAACAGGATTACACATTGCGGGTAGTTGGTTCGCCCTATTCAATCGCTTACAAACCCAACCTGGCCTATACGCTGGGTGTTGGTATCGACTATAAATGGTTTGGAACGGAATTGACGGTCAAGCTGCCTTTTCTGGGGTATAACACTACCACAAAGGGCCAGACCAAACCCTTCGGCCTGACTATCAACCTCAATAATCGGCGGCTCTGGTTCTCTACACAGTACCAGTTTTATCGGGGCTTCTACCTGAACAACACGGATATTCTGCAACCCGGCTGGTTTGATAATCACACCACCTATCTGTACCGGAATGATATTCGCAGTCAGACGGTCGTGAGCCATGTGCTGTACCAGTTCAATCCCCTACATGTTTCCATTCCGGCCACGTTGCTTCAGCGGGAGGAACAGCGTAAAACCGCTGGTTCCTGGTTTGTCGGCGGGTCGGTGAGTTACCAGCTCATTCGGGCCGATTCATCGCTGGTGCCATCGGTAGTGCAGGCTGATTTTCGTCCCGAAGCCCGGTTGCTGAGACTGAGTTCGGTAGCGTTGGGAGTCGAAGGAGGGTACACGCATACGGTTGTTTTTCGGAAACATTATTTCGCCAGTGCTACGCTGCGTCCGGGCCTTACACTACTTTTTCGGCAGTCCCGAACGGCACTGGATAGGGCAGAAAACCGGGTTCAGGTAGGCTGGGAGGGGAACGCGTCGGTCACGCTGGGGTATAGTTCGGATGTGTTTTATGGTGGTATCTATGGCTCCAGTGCGCTGCTCAATCGCACTTTTTCGCAGGGACTAATTAACACGGAGTTCAATTACTTCCGTTTGGTCTTTGGCAAGCGACTGCGCTACCAGCCGAAGGGAATTATTAAGAAAGTGCCGGGGCTTTAATGGCGTTGAGTAAACAGGCGGATTACACCTTTGATAAAGTGTTGAACTCTGTCAAAGGTGTAATCCGCCTTCCCGTTTATCAATAAAGACCGAGCACTACAACTCAATTTGGGCCAGTCCAACCGAATTTTTGTTGTTGGGATTCTTAATCTCGTACGCCACAACAAGATGATTGTCAACCACGACACCGGTTGCGTTCGTGCCGCTGATGGTGTTTTTTGCGAAATGGGTCGTTGGGTTCTGATTCGCCGTGATGTTTTTATAAGCAATCACCGACGATACGCCCGCTTCCGTTTCCTGGTTCTGCTCCCAAAGCAGGACCGACGATGTGGGGGCCGATACGAAGAACGCATTTTTGGCGGTTGGGTCATCCAGTACAAACGGGCGTTTTCCCTGCTGCGTGGCTACCCGGATTCCCGGCGAATCGGTGGTGCCGGACATCCAGGCAATCAGGTTGCCGTTAGCATTGGCACTGGACGTTGGGCCGGAGTGCGGGCACCCGTTGATTTTCCAGTTATCAGCCAGCAAAATGGCTGCTTTGGAGAACGTTGCACCATTGTCCGAAGTGGTCATTTTGGCAATGTCGCGCGTGTTGTCCTGATTTTCCCGGTAATACAGGTTAAGAATGCCTTTGTTGTCGACCAGCAGGCTGATGTTGCAGCAATCGCACGTAAATGGATCAAGCGTTTTTACGTCCCCGAATGCGTCGCCGGTCGAGGTGACAAATTTCAGGTCCCGCTCGTGTTGTTTTCCCGGAATATCGCTCAGGTAGGCCACCGCCACTTCGCCATTAGCGAGTACAATGGCATCGAAGAAACCGCGAACCATGTTTGACGTCCGGTCGGCATGAACCGGAGCTGGGTTGCTCCAGGTGTTTCCTCCGTCTTTCGACAGGCTGTAAAGAATCTGCAAATCGGACGGTCGCCCCCCCCGGGCTCCACCTTTAGCGGGGCCATCGGCTTTTGGCTTCGCTCCCCCGTGACTGTCGCCGTGTTCGTGACTGGCAGGGGCTGCTTCATGATTCGCATGGGCTGGTGCGGGTTGTAAAGCACTAACTGGGCTTCCGGGCAATGTGAAGACCGCCATCAGGGAGCTATCTTTTTTGACCAGCAGTTTGGGGCGCATCAGGCGGGAACTGCCGATACCCACCGAGGAGTAGATAAGTTTTTTGTCGCCAAACGTCCGGCCTTTATCGGTCGATTCGGCCCAGTAAAAATAAACGATTCCTTCCCGGTCTTTTTCGGTCCACGACAGGGCTACGTTACCAGCTGGCGTTTTTACGAGCGTCGGTACCGCGTAGGCGCGGGTAGAATCGCCGAACGGTTTAGGATTGCTGGCGAAGCCGGCTAGGGCTGAAGCAGCCATGAAACCAGCGCAGAGAAGCGTTTTATATAGCTTGGTCATAAGACGGATAATTTTCTAACGAATTGATTGAACAGAGGTTGACAGGTAGGGCCAGCCAGATGGAGGGGTGAGTAAGGCAGATTTTAACAGCAGGTTGTTGCCAGGTTAGAAATGATACGACAGGGTAGTGACAAACTGCCGGGGCGGAATGGGTGTAATACTATAATTGTCGTGAATCAGGTAATTCAGTTCATTGGTGATGTTGGCGATTTTAGCCAGTAGTGAGAGATGGCGGTAGGTGTACCCGGCCGTTAGATCGATCGTCGTAAAACCGGTTAGTGGAATCAATCGGCTAAACGGCTGTGCCTGACCGATGCGGTTGTTATACCCACCCAAACGGGCACCGGTATAAAAAGCGGAAGCTCCTACTTTCAGGCCCCGAAGTTGGGGTAGATCGAATGTGTAAAAGACGGTCGCATTAGCGGTGTGTGTAGGATTGTTGGTTAGCCTTTCGCCCTGAATAAATGAACCCACCACCGCCGATGTCCGGGTGTAGCGCATGTAGTTGTAACTGTAGCCGGCAATGAAAAACAGGCGTTCGGATGGGGTACCGCTCAGGTCCAGTTCAAAACCGTCGCTGGTGGTCTGGCCGGTAAATTCCTTTACGTTGGTGTCGGTATTGGGCGAACCATCGAGCCGGAAGGGCGCCATCTGGGCGAAGTTGCCGTTGATAATGCGGTAAACGCTTGCATTGGCCGTCAGCCGTCCGCCGAACAGTTCATTTTTGACCCCTACTTCAACCTGGTCGATGATGGACGGCTTGAGCGCCCGGCTGTATATATCGACACCCGTATTGATGGTGAAGTTGTTGGCGTAGCTGCCAAAGAAGGAGGTAGACCGGGTGGGTTGGTAAACCAGGGCAACCTTGGGCGAAAAAGCGGCATCCGTCTTAGTTTCTGCCGAACCCCGACTCTCCGTTCCGTTCGTCAGGTTCTGTATCGTTGTCTGCACTGTTTGTTGCGACGACCACCGTAGTCCGGCCAGCACTTTCAGTTTATCTGACAAACTGATCAGGTCCTGTGCGTAAAATCCCAGGCGCAGTGAGGGAGAGGAAGTGCGGGTAATGGCCCGACTGTCGGGTACATCGGTACGGGCCGTGTATTTAGTGGGGTTAATAACGTTGATCGTGTCGTAGGCAGCCACTGTCCGTCCGTTGCTGGTGATGGAGAAAGCGCTGGTGGCGGTAGTGATGCCAACCAGATCAGTACCGATCAGCAACCGATGCCCAATGGAACCCGTTTTTACCGTACCGTTCAGATTTAGCTGCCCTGTGTAGTCGTTCTCGGCCGTTTGGGTTCGGCTCAACGCCCTGATCCAGTCACCGTTGGACTGAACGGTGTTGGGATTTACCGCACCGAACGCGGTAACCTTCGTTTGCTGCGCGGAGGCAATAGCGGTCAATTTCCAGTTATTGCTGAAGGCATGATCGATGTTCAGAGAGCCGGAAACCTGGTTTACCTTATTGTAGGCCCACAGGGTGTTAATGAACCGCGAACGGGGAACGTTAGTGGGAATAATGGCCTCCTGGGTAGCATTCAGTGAGCCAACGCCATTGTCGGGTGTCAGATTAGACTGTAGGTAATCGCCCTGGAGCAGCAGGGTTGTTTTCGGCCCCAGTTTGTACAGCAGGGATGGGTTAACGTACACCCGGTTCGTTTTTACTACGTCCCGGTAGCTGTTGGCGGTTTCGTAGGTACCCACTACCCGAAAGGCCAGATTTTTGGCCAGTGGGCCGTATAGATCAATGGTTGGTTTGTAAAGGCCGTAACTGCCAATCCGCATGGAAACTTCGCCCCCGCGCTCAAATTTTGGTTTCTTCGTGATCATGTTGATGATCAGACCACCCGATACATTCCCGTACAGCATGGCCGCACTACCTTTCAGCACCTCAACCGATTCCAGCGTACTGGCTTCGGGAAAGCCCACGGTGTTGGTGACAACCCCGTTTTTGAAAATACTACCCCCCGCCCCGGCAATGCCGATGCTGTAGCCCCGGGCCGAAAAGGTCTCGGCTACCCCACCCCGCTGCTGGGTGAGCGATACACCACTGACATTTTTAAGCACATCGCCCAGGCGGGAAGCCTGCTGGCTCGTAATCACGACGTTACTCACGGTGCCGGTCATCTGTGGCATGTCCAGCGGAGCCAGGTTCGCTTTTCCCAGGGCAACAGCTTTGTTGGCCCCTGTCACATCTACTTCGGTCAGCTGGGATGCGCTCTCGGTCAGTGAAAAGTCGGTACTGGTTGTTTGACCCGCTATAACCTTCACGGTCTTTTCCTGTGATTTCAGCCCCACGAAGGTAGCTTGCAGGGTGTAGGTACCTGCGCTGATTCCGTGTAGCTGATAGGTCCCATCTTCGGCTGTGATCGTCCCTTTGCGGGTATCCTTCAGGCTGATATTGACAAAGGATCCCGGACTGCCGTCGCTGGTTTTCACCACCCCACTAATCGAGCCGTGTGTTTGGGAAAAAGCCGGTGTACTGCAAAGTGCCAGCCATAGGAAGTAGCGTAAGAAAGATCTGTTGTATAGAAGTTGCATTTATTTAGACTGATTATAATTTAGGCAAAGGTAAAACCGAATCTTTTGGATGCAAGAGTTATTTAGAAAAATTCTTAATAATCGTTTTGGCAGCCTATTTCAGTCAGCCGCAGGGTTACGGGAGCGGGTGAGGGCTGGTGAACCCGGTCTTTTGAGCGTTTTCTAAAAAAAGAGCCGTGGTCGCATCATCGGTGTGTATTACCCGACGATACGACCACGGTTCTGGTCTACTGACTGTATGCCTATTTTTTGGCTGGTTTGGCGCTCATATAAAAGGTTAGTTTA
Source organism: Cytophagales bacterium (assembly GCA_038236215.1). Taxonomy (GTDB): domain Bacteria; phylum Bacteroidota; class Bacteroidia; order Cytophagales; family Spirosomataceae; genus Spirosoma. The sequence goes on from JBBSTD010000014.1 coordinate 45,912, forward strand.
CCACCTTTCATGATGTCAGAATGGGTAATAACGAGCTGGGTTAACGGCTTGCCGTTCAACAGTACCTTTTGTACATACACGTTTTTGTCGCTCTGGTTAATGGCTTCGATGGTGAACGTCTGCCCGTTCTCCAGATTCAGCCGGGCACTTTTGACCGATGGGCTACCGAGTGAATACTCGTCCGAACCGGGAGCGACCGGATAAAAACCCATCGACGAAAAGAGGTACCACGCACTCATCTGTCCGCAGTCGTCGTTGCCGCCCAGCCCGTCGGGGGTGGACTGGTACTGCTTGTTGAGAATCATCCGAACCCGTTCCTGCGTTTTCCAGGGCTGGCCCGCCCAATTGTACAGGTAGGCAATGTGATGAGCTGGTTCGTTGCCGTGAATGTAGCCGCCAATGATACCCTCGCGGGTGATGTCTTCGGTTTCGGCAAAAAACTCATCCGGCAGGTGCATCGAGAAGAGCGAGTCGAGCCGGTTTGCAAACTTCTTTGGGCCACCCATCGCCTGCATCAGGGCTGCCGGGTCCTGCGGAACGAAGAAGCTGAAATTCCAGGAGTTGCCTTCGATAAAGCCCTGACCTTCCGTTTTGGACACATCAAACTCCTTCTTGAAACTACCATCGGCCAGCCGGGGACGCATAAACCCGATGGACGTATCGTACACGTTTTTCCAGTTTTTGGCCCGTTTTTGATAGGTTTCATACACATCCGTCCGGCCTAATTTCTTCGCCAGTTGGGCAATGCACCAGTCGTCGTAGGCGTATTCGAGGGTGTTAGAAACGGAGGTCCGGTTGGCCGTTGCTGGGATATATCCCTTGTCGATGTAGACGCCGATTCCTTCGTAATCGCGGTGATTGGATGTGGCAATACAGGCGTCGAGAACTTTCTGCGCATCACCTTTGTACGTACCTTTAATTACCGCGTCGGCCAGTACGGATACGCTGTGGTAACCGCTCATGCACCAGTTGTCGTTGGCGTAGTGCGACCAGATAGGAAGCATCTTCAAGGTGCTCTGGTCGTAATGCGCCATCATGGATGCCACCATGTCGTTGTTCCGTTTGGGCTGAATGAGGTTAAAAAACGGGTGCAAGGCCCGATAAGTATCCCAGAGCGAAAAGGTGGTGTAGTTGGTAAATCCATCGGCCTGATGCGCGTTTTGGTCCAGCCCCTTATACTGCCCGTTGACATCCATGTAGGTGGTTGGATTGATAAACGAATGGTACAGCGAGGTGTAGAAATTCACTTTGTCGGTTTCCGACGCGCCGATCTGGATTTTATTCAGTTCGTTGTTCCAGTTGGCCTGCGCCTGCGCTTTTACGGCATCAAAGTTCCACCCCGGCACTTCAGCCCGCATGTTGGCCAGCGCATTCTCCTGACTAACCGGCGACAGGGCCATTTTTAGCTTTACCTGCCCGCCCTCTTCCGTATCGAAGTCGAAGTACATCCGGATCTTTTTGCCTGCTATCTCCGGGAAGTTCTTCGTCTGGTCGAATTTGCGCCAGAAGCCCTTGTACACCTGTGCTTTGTCCAGGTTTTGCTGGCCGTATGATTTGAACGGTTTGGAGAACGACAGGGCGAAATACACCGTTCGGGTGCGTGCCCAGCCATTGGTTTGCCGGAACCCCGTCACCAGCGTATCGTTGACCACCCGCACAAAGGTCCAGACCACCTTATCCTCGTAGTTATAAATGCCGTGCATCAAATCCAGAATAATGTGCGACTGGTCGGATTTGGGGAAGGTGTACTGGTGAAAACCAACCCGGCTGCTGGCGGTTAGTTCGGCGGTGATGGCGTGGTCGTCGAGTTTGACTTTGTAGTAACCCGCTTCGGCCACCTCGTTCGAGTGGGAGAAGGCCGAGCGATACCCACCTTTCGGGTTCGACGCCACGCCTGGATTAAGCTGGAGCGCGCCCTGCGTGGGCATGATTAGAAAATCGCCCAGGTCGGAGTGGCCTGTACCGCTGAAGTGCGTGTGGCTGAATCCCACAATCGTTTTGTCTTCGTATTTATAACCCGCGCAGTATTTGTAAACATCCCCGTTGTACTTACCATTGATTTCGTACGACAGCGTATCGGTATCCGGACTCAACTGAACCGCCCCAAACGGAACCGTTGCCCCCGGAAAGGTGTGCCCCATTTTTTCGGTACCGATCAGCGGATGGACATAGGGAACCAGATTTTGCTGGGCGAAGGAAAGTAGTACGAAAAACTGGAAAAGGAAGAGCAGACTAAGTTTTAGCATTTTCGGTAGAGATGGCCCGTAAGCAGAGTTTTGGGCTAAAAAGGTACGAAAAGGTTTTGGAAAGAATGGCGTTGTTGGGCCAATAGGTCTATAGGTATTCTGGACGTCTACGTCCGGGTGTAATTCATTCCAATTCACCCGGACGTGGACGTCCAGGATACAGACAACTCCTTAATAGATTCAATATGAGACAAATCTCACAGCTACGTCATAAAAAAAGCGGGACCGAATCGCTATGATTCGGTCCCGCTTTTTGGGGTAGTCTTGTATTTACACTTCCACAATCATTTTGCCGGTGTTCTGACCCGAAAATAGCCCCAGCAGGGCTTCCGGTAAGGCGTCGAATCCGTTGAGGGTCGTTTCGGTGTAGTGTAGTTTGCCTTCCTTAATCCAGGCGGCTAACTGCTGAATACCTTCACCGAAGCGCTTGCTATAATTACCCACGATGAAGCCCTGCATCAGCACACTCCGGGTCAGCAACATTGGCTGAATCCGGGGGCCAACGGGCGTTTCGGTGGCGTTGTAGAAGGCAATCTGTCCGCACAGGGGAATGCGGGCGTGGAAATTGATGTTGGCAATGACGGCATCCGACACCTCACCGCCCACGTTGTCGAAATACACGTCGACGCCATCGGGACAAGCCTCGGCAATGGCTTTTTTCAGGTCCGGTGCCGTTTTGTAGTTCACCACCGCGTCGAAGCCGAACGATTCGGTCAGCATGGCCACCTTGTCGTCCGAACCGGCAATACCGACCACCCGGCACCCCTGAATTTTGGCAATCTGTCCGACCAGAATACCCACCGCTCCGGCGGCTCCCGACACCACGACGGTTTCGCCCGCTTTGGGCTTGCCGATGTCCAGCAACCCAAAATAAGCCGTCAGGCCCGGCATACCCAGAATTCCCAGATAATAGCTGGCGGGGGCCAGATTCGTGTCAATCTTTTTCAGCCCACTGGCCGAAACAACCGACTGAGTTGCCCAGGGTAAGCTACCCGTTATCACGTCGCCGGGAGCGAATCCATCCGCCTGACTCTCAATGACCTTCGCTACCGCACCACCCGACAGCGGCTGGCCCAGCTCGAAAGGGGGTACGTAGGATTTACCGGCATTCATCCGGCCCCGCATGTACGGGTCGACGGAGAAATACGTGGGTTGAACCAGTAGTTCACCGGATTTCAGGGCGGGCAGTTCGACGGTATCGAACTGGAATGTGGCCGCATCTGGCATACCGGTGGGGCGCGAGGCTAAACTGATTTGTTTGTTTTTCATATCTGAGCAGGGGTTTCCTGGATTGTTACGGTGAGGGTTACGTCAAGGTTATTTCTGGTGGCGTTGGAGTAGGGACATACGGCGTGGGCTTTCTGAACGAGGGCCTCGGCCTGCGCCTGATCCACACCCGGTACGTTGACCACGAGGGTAACGGCCAGACCGAAACCGCCCGCGTCCAGTTTTCCGATGCTCACGGCCGAATTAACGGTAGTAGGACCGGTTTTCAGTTTGGCGGTACGGATAACGAGGTTGAGCGCACTGTCGAAACAGGCGGCATAGCCAGCCGCAAACAACTGCTCGGGGTTGGTGTAGGCCCCGCCGGAACCACCCAGTTCGCGGGGGGTGCGTACGTCGAGGTCCAGCACAGAATCGGAAGAGGTTACGTGCCCGTCACGCCCGCCGTTGGCTGTAGCCTGGGCGGTATAAAGCGATTGAAACATGGTTTTTGTTGATTGATTTATTCTTCGTTTGTGAGTTGATTTAAGAGTGCAACTAACTGGTCGCGCAGGTTAACCGCCTGCTGGTCGGTGAGTTGCAAACGTTGTTGTAGTTGTTCCGGAACGGTGGCGGCCTGTTCGCGCAGGACTTTACCCGCGTCGGTCAACTGAATGCTTACCTGCCGCTCATCGATGGTACTTCGCGTTCGGCTAACGAGTCCCTTTTGCTCCAGCCGTTTCAGCAGGGGGGTCAGCGTACCAGAATCCAGCAACAGCCGGTCGCCAATGGCGCTGACGGACTGGTTATCCGTTTCCCACAAAAAGAGCATGACCAGGTATTGCGGATACGTCAGGTCCAGTTGTTCGAGCAGGGGCCGGTAGTGGGCCGTCACCTGCCTGGATAGGGCATATAGCGGAAAACATACCTGATTAGCCAGTGATAAACGATTCATTGTCTGCAATTATATTGTGTACGATTTAATTAACTGAGGTAAGGCTGATAAAGTTTACTAGCCCCCGACTATTTTATTGAAAACCCGGTGCGGTGTTGTGCGAAATAGAAGCTATTGGTGCGATTTCGCACGTTTTTGTTAAGATTATTTTAGGTAAAAAACTGAATAGTAGAGCGTTGTCTTCTGGCATATTGTTTGGCTTACTAGGGGTAAATCAATCCATCCGTCATGGACAAGGAACTTGCCCCGGAACTCGTTAGCCGCTCCCGTAATCGAACCCTGCTCATTGGCGGGGGTGTACTGCTGGTCGTGACGGCGGCTATCTTCGGGCTGCGGGATGTCATCAAAACATCGGTCGAAGCTGACAAGATACGGCTGGCAACGGCGGAGGTTGGTCCCGTCGAAAATACCCTGAATGCGACGGGTGAAGTCATTCCTGCCTTCGAGCAGGTCATTATCAGCCCTATTCGGGCCAGTATCCGGCGGGTATTACTCACGCCCGGTACGGCTGTCAAACCTGGTCAGCCCATCCTCGACCTCGACAAATCCCTGACCGAAATAGACCTCGAAAAACTAAACGTTCAACTGGCGCTGAAACGCAACGGCATCGACCAGTTGCGGATGAAACTCAATAAGAGCCTGTACGATGCCGAAGTGAACGATAAAATTAAACTGCTGAACATCAACCGGCTAAAGGCCGAACTGGAAAGTGAAAGACGGTTGCAGAAAGTAGGAGGGAGTACCGGCGAAGAAGTGACCCGCGCCGAAAATGCCCTGCGGGTGGCCGAACTGGAAAAAACCCAATTGGAAAACGACCTCACCTACAACCGGCAGTCGATGGGGGCTAGCCTGCGCGAAACAGCTTTACAGGCAGAAATCGAAGAAAAGAACCTGAAAGAATTAACTCACAAACTAAAACAGGCCGATATTGTAGCCGACCGGCCAGGGGTGCTGACGTGGGTGAATGAAAACATTGGCTCGTCAGTCAGTGAGGGCGAGATGCTGGCCAAGCTAGCCGACCTGGGCAGTTTCCGCATCGAAGGCTCCTGCTCGGACGTGTACGCTGAACAGGTGAAAGTGGGCTTACCCGTCACGGTGAAAGTTAACGATATTACCCTGCGGGGCCTGATTGCCCAGGTGAAACCCGCCGTAAAAAATGGCGTAGTACAGTTCGTGGTTCAACTGGACGATAACCGCCACACGTCCCTGCGCCCGAATATGAAAGTAGACGTTTTCATTGTCACAAACCGGTTGGCACAGGCCGTTCGGGTAGCCAACGGCCCGTTTTTTAAGGGTAAACGCCAGCAGTTTCTGTTTGTGTTGCCGAAGGGAACCAGCGTAGCCCATCGGCGGGAGGTGGAAACGGGCCTCTCGAACTTCGACTTTGTGGAGATAAAAAGTGGCCTTCGGGCGGGGGAACAAATCATCCTGACCGATCTGAGCCAGTACGAGCATCTGGACGAAATCACTGTCGCCCCAAAACCATGATCCACACGGTTATGAATCGCTTTTTCCTCATTTTTATCGGGTTGCTGGGCATAATTGAAGGTGCTTCTGCACAAACAACAATTACCACGCTGGCCGAGGTGTTGCAGATGGCGCAGGCGCAATCGGTAGCGGCCAAACGGGCCAATACGCAAAAACGGACCAACTACTGGCAGTACCGGTCGTATCAGGCGCAGTATAAACCGCAACTGAGTCTGGATGGGACATTGCCCAACTTTACCCGCTCGTACGTGCAGGTGACGCAGCCCGACGGTAACATTCGGTTTGAACCCGTTTCGTATAATAACTCGACCCTGAACCTGTCGCTGAGCCAGACCATCGCCCCGACCGGCGGGACCATTTTTGTGCAGAAACAACTCCAGCGGTTCGATAATTTCCTTCAGGGTAGCAGGCTCTACAACGGTATTCCGTTCGGGATTGGCCTGAGTCAGCCGCTGTTGCAGTTCAACCCCATGCGGTGGGACCGCCGGATTCAGCCGCTACTGTACGCCGAAGGAAAACAGCAGTTTATCGAATCCCTCGAACAGGTTTCGTTGACGGCTACGACACTCTACTTCGACTTGCTGGTGGCGCAGGTTAATCTGCAAATCGCCGAAACTAACCGGGCCAACAACGATACGCTCTACCAGATTGCCCTGCATAAACTGGACCTCGGCCGGATTTCGCAGAATGACTTACTGCAACTGCAACTTAGCGTGCTGAACGCCCAGAAAGATCTGGCGTCGGCCCGACAAACGGCGGCTGTGGCTTCATTACGACTACGGTCATTTATTGGTGCCGGACTCGGAACAGAGGGGACGGGAACTGGTATGAATCAGTCGCTTAACCTGACCATTCCTGACCAGCTACCCGTTCTGATGGTCGACATGAAACTGGCATTGAACGAAGCGGTGCGAAATCGTTCAGCCGCCATTGGTTTCCGCCGTCGCACGCTGGAAGCCGAACGGGATCTGGAAAAAGCCCGCAAAAACAACGGGCTGAATGCAACACTCGTAGCGGGTTACGGCCTGTCGAATCAGGGACTTACGCTGGGCGATGTGTACGTGCGGCCGCAAAACCGGGAGTATGTTTCGCTCCAGTTCACGCTGCCCATCGTTACCTGGGGACGGGCGCAGGCGCTGGTAGAAACGGCGAAGGCAAGCCGGGAACTGACGCAGCAGACGGTGGAGCAGGATAAATTGACCTTTGAGCAGGAGATTTTTACGCAGGTAACGCTGCTGCAGATGCTCCGGCAGCAGGTAACCTTAACGGCGCAGGCCGACGGGATTGGACAGCGTCGCTACCAGATTGCGCAGGAACGGTTTAAACTAAGCAACCTGAGCGTGACGGATTTAGGCATCGCCACCCAGGAAAAAGACCGCGCCCGTCGCGATGCCATCCTGGCCCTGCGCGACTACTGGCAGGCGTTTTACATGCTTCGATTACTGACTTTATACGATTTTGAAACAAACCAGAGAATAAAGTAAATGAGCGAAAGAATGAGAGAGCGAAAGAGTGAAAGTTGCTGACGTCAGCACTTCTCGCGCCAGCAACTTCCGCTCATTCATTCTTTCACCCTTTCACTCTTTCCCAACGCAACTATGATCGCTCTCCAAAACATCGAAAAAGTGTATCGCACCAGCACCATCGAAACGCTGGCGCTGAACAACATCAACCTGACTATCAAAAAAGGGGAGTTTGTCTCCATCATGGGGCCGTCGGGCTGCGGCAAGAGTACCCTGTTGAACGTGATGGGTCTGCTGGATGAACCCTCGAAAGGAACCGTTCAACTCGACGGGCAACCCGTGATGACGTACACCGACAAGGAACTGGCCCGGTTGCGCAACCAGAAAATCGGCTTCATTTTTCAGAGCTTCCACCTGATCAATGATTTATCCGTGCTCGATAACGTGGAAATTCCGCTCCTGTATCGCTCGGCTGACGGGAAGTCCCGTCAGGAGTACGCCAGAGAGGCACTCACCAAAGTGGGGTTGAGTAACCGGATGAAGCACTTCCCAAAGCAGCTTTCGGGTGGACAGAAACAGCGGGTAGCCATCGCCCGCGCCATCGTGGGCAACCCGGACATCATCCTCGCCGACGAACCCACCGGTAACCTCGACAGTGCAATGGGCAACGAAATCATGAACATCCTGCAACAACTCAACGACGACGGAACTACCATCGTGATGGTCACCCACGACGAACAAATGGCCAAACGCACGCATCGGCTGATTCGCCTTTTCGACGGCTCGCAGGTGTTGTAAATGGTTAAAGAGCGAAAGGCTGAATCATTCTTTCACTCTTTGTCTCATTCGCCCTTTCACTCTTTAATCATGCTAACCAACTACATAAAAATAGCCTGGAAGGTGTTGCTGCGGCATCCGTTCTACACCTTCATCACCCTCTTCGGTATTAGCCTGACGCTGACCGTACTGATGGTGTTAACCTCCTTTCTGGACCACCTCATCGGGGCGCACTACCCCGAAACCAAGCGGGACAGGACGCTGTACGTCATGCAGATGGTACAGCGGGATTCGGCCCGGACGGGGCAGAGTTCGGGACCGATGAGTTTTAAGTTTCTAACCGACTATGCCAAATCGCTGAAAACTCCTGAACGCGTAACCATCTGCACATTTATCAATAGCTCCAATGCCTATGTGGGTTCTCAAAAAATCAAGCTCAATACCAAGTTTACCGATGCTGATTTCTGGCGGGTTATGGACTTTGAGTTTTTAGATGGGAAGCCTTATAACGAGCAGACTATTGCCAGTGGTGACAATGTGGCGGTCATTACCGACAACTTTCGAAAGCAGTATTTCGATAAGGCCGACGAATCGGTGGTGGGGAAAAGTGTGGAGATTGAAAACGTGAATTATAAAGTAATTGGTGTTGTAAAAGACAGCCCCGCGACGCGCCCATTTTCCTACGCTGACGTTTTCTTTCCGTACACGGCTCCCAAAAGTAATTACCAGAGCAGCGGTATGCGGGGTGGGTACGTCGCGATGATACTGGCCAAAAATAAATCGGATATGAAAGGCATTCAGGACGAATTTCAGGGGCGTATCAATCGCATTCCGGTGCCGGGTATTCAGGATGGGTATAAATATTCGGAAGTTGAAGTCAAAAGTGAAACGTATGCCGAAAATTTTATCGGCCCACTCATGAGAAGTGGCCCCGGTCTGCGTACTATATTTTTTGGCATCATCGGGTTTGTTGTGTTCATGTTACTTGGACTACCCGCCATTAATCTGGTGAATATAAACGTGAGTCGCATTATGGAACGGGCGTCGGAAATTGGTATTCGAAAAGCATTCGGTGCACCCGTAAAAACGCTGGTCTGGCAGTTTATTGTAGAAAATATTTTCATTACATTCATCGGTGGTACTATTGCTATTGGGCTGACACTAATTATCATTCATCTGATCAATGCCAGCGGTTGGATTGCCTATGCTGACCTCACTATTAACTTGAACGTATTCATTATCAGTCTATTGGTTTGTGTGATTTTTGGTTTGCTATCAGGCGTATTACCGGCTCTCCGTATGGCAAAACTTTCCATTGCTGACGCACTTAAATCCTAATATCATGATTACTCACCTGTTTAAATTAATCTGGAACAAAAAGAAAAGCCACTCCCTGATGATTGTAGAAATCTGGGCGTCGTTCATGGTGCTTTTTGGACTAACCACGTTGATAGTTGTCAACGTCGGGAATTATAGAAAACCCTTAGGCTTTACGTATGAAAACGTATGGTCAGTCAGTTTGAGAAACAACCAGGACACGACGGAGGTGGCGGATAAGATACAGCGTATCCTACAACGGCTGAAGGTGTATCCTGACGTAGAATCCGCGTCCCGGATGAGTAGTAACTATCCCTTCTCCTCCAATCAGACGGGCAATAATATCGAACATAATAAGCGAAAAGTAGGTGCCGACCTATATGCTACTGACGAAGATTTTGCCAAAACACTCGATATGTCCTTAGCTGTCGGGAAGTGGTACCGAAACGCGGACAGTGTTGGCAAGTATACTCCCATTGTCATAAACCAGAAGGCGAGAGAAGGATTATTTGCAGATGAAAATCCGCTGGGAAAAGTTGTTAGTGATAAGTTTAAGGTTGTGGGTGTGGTAAATACGTTCAAAGCGAAGGGCGAATTTATGACCGACAAGCCCGCTATGTTTGAATTATTAAAAGCCGACCAGCCCTGGTATGATACCATACTGATTAAAGTAAAGCCAGGTACCGATGCTGCTTTTGAAGCCAAATTAGTAAAGGAGATTGCCACTATGGTAAAAGGCTGGAACGTAGAAGTCGACTATTTGACTGATTCCCGGAAAAATCAGCATAACCTTGTCTTGGTTCCCATCATTATTGCCTCGATTGTATCGGGCTTTCTGCTCATCAACGTAGCCCTCGGCCTATTCGGCGTGCTGAACTTGAGCATTGCTCGCCGGAGGGGGGAGATTGGCCTTCGTCGGGCTTTGGGGGCTACAGGAAGTGGTATATCCACGCAGTTTATTGGTGAAATTTGGGTGCTGGCTACCTTTGCCCTATTGATCGGACTCCTGTTTGCTGCCCAGTTTCCGTTGCTAAAGGTGTTTGATCTGCCTCCCGATATTTACCTGACCGCCATTGGCATCTCAATTATTATCATCTACGGAATTGTCACCCTCTGCGCCCTGTTCCCCAGCCAATTGGCGGCAAGGGTGCAACCCGCCACGGCCTTGCACGAAGAGTAGAGACCGCACCGGCGGACCGGCAATACCTTGCGTCTCCTGTGCGTCAGCCCTCTGTGTCCAACACGCGTCAGTAAGAAAACAGAATGATGCCCAAAAACCATCCGGCGTATGAGACGCAAAGTATTGCGTCTCTACTAATCATCGACGACGATATCGCCATACAAACCTCGCTTTCTCTGCTGTTTCGCAAAGAGGGATTTGCCGTGCGCGTAGCCGATGGGCCGTTCGATACATTCGAGGTGCTGGCCGAAGAAGCGCCCGAACTAATTCTGCTCGACATGAATTTTTCGGTAGATACCTCCGGTGATGATGGCCTGCGGTTGCTACGCCGGATTCGGGAGCGATTGCCCGTCGTGCCCATTATCCTGATTACGGGCTGGGGTAGTATTGAACTGGCGGTGGAGGGTATGAAGGCCGGGGCAAAGGATTTTATTACCAAACCCTGGCAGAATGATTACCTCGTGCAGTCGGTGCGGACGGCGTTGAAGCTGGCGCAAACGGCACCGGCATCACCCAGTCGCCGGAAACTCGACCAGCAGTACCGGTTCGATAACATCGTGGGCGAAGACCCGAACCTGCTGGAAATTCTGACCACCATCGGGCGCGTAGCCCCTACCGATGCGCCGGTGCTTATAACGGGCGAAAGCGGCACGGGTAAAGAACTCATTGCCGAAGCCATTCACCAGAATAGCCGCCGAAAGCATCAGCCGTTTGTGAAGGTCAACCTCGGCGGTATTTCGTCATCTCTGTTCGAGAGTGAATTGTTTGGTCACGTGCGCGGGGCCTTCACCGATGCCAAAACCGACCGCACTGGTCGTTTCGAACTGGCAAACAGGGGCAGTATCTTTTTAGACGAAATCGGTGATCTGGACCCGGCTTCGCAAGTGAAGCTTTTGCGGGTGTTGCAGGACCGAACGTTTGAACCGCTGGGTAGCAGCAAATCCCGAACTGTGGATGTGCGGGTTATCTGCGCCACGAACCGAGACCTGGACGAGATGGTACGTACCGGCCAGTTTCGCGAAGACCTGTTTTACCGCATCAACCTCATCACCGTTCGCTTGCCCGCCCTCCGCGAACGGCCCGGTGACATTCCGCTACTGGTCAGCTACTTTGTCAATAATCTGAAGACCATCTACAACCGGCCCGATTTGCGGGTGAGCGCAGCCGCGCAGAAATGGCTCAAAAACCTGCCATTGCCGGGCAATATCCGGCAGTTGAAAAACGGCGTCGAACGAACGGTTCTCTTATCGCTTACCGACGGACTACAACAGGAAGATTTTGAGCGCAACCTGACCACCACTATCCCCGCCCCGCGCGCCCTACCCGACGTTGGTAGTATAACGCTCGAAGAAATGGAATATCAGATGATCGTAAAGGCGATGACTTATCATCAGAACCGGGTAACGAAAGTGGCGCGGGCACTCGGCATCACCCGCTTTGCGCTTTACCGCCGATTGGAGAAGTTTGGTATTTCATATACCGAGGAATAGGAGCACGTACCCTGGACGGCCACGTCCGGGTGACTATTGTTTTCTGAGAAATACCCGGACGTGGCCGTCCAGGATACAAATTCCTCATGCACCTTTCTTTCCGCGTACGCTACTTACTCTACATCGGCATCCTTCATCTGGTGCTGGGTGGGCTGCTATACTTGTTGCTACGGGAAAACAAAGTCTGGTTTATTGGTAGTGAAATTGGCATACTCCTTTCGTTGGGCGTTGCAGTGCGATTATACCAGCAGTTCCGGCAACCGTCGGAGTTTGTCGCGTCGGGTATCGAAGCCATTCAGGATAAGGACTTTACCGTTAAATTCGTGCCCACGGGCAACTGGGAGGTAGACCAGTTGGTAACGGTGTATAACCTGATGATCGACCAGCTTCGGCAGGAGCGTACCCGGCAGGTGGAGCAGCAGTTCTTTCTGGATAAACTCATCGAAGCCGCGCCCATTGCCATCCTGATCTTTGATTTCGACAACCGGATTGCCTCCGTCAACCCCAAAGCCAGTCAGTTACTATCCGTAAAACCCGCCGACGTAATCGGTAAAGAATTGGCTGATCTGGGTTATTCCCTCCTGGCGCAGGTGGCCGACCTGGCCGATGGCGGCTCGCGGGTGATGAAGCCCAACGGGCTGGAAACCTACAAAGTGCTGCGGGCTAATTTTATGGATCGGGGATTCCGGCGGTCGTTCCTGCTGATTGAGGAACTAACCCCGGAGATACTTATCACCGAAAAGAAAGCCTATAGCAAAGTAATTCGGATGATGGCGCACGAGGTGAACAACTCCATCGGGGCCGTCAACTCGATTCTGGACAGTAGCCGTGCGTACGTGGACGACCCCGATATTCAGCATGCCATCACTGTGGCCATGCAGCGCAACGACCGGCTGAACCGCTTCATGCGTCGATTTGCCGACGTGGTGCGGTTGCCACTACCCCAAAAACAACTGAAAGATGTCAGTGAACTGGTTCGTAATGTGGTATGGCTGATGCAGCCGCAGGCCGAGGGACGGGGTGTTTCGCTCCGGTCCGACGTGGATACCAGTAATAACCAGCTCATTGACGTAGAGCAGATGGAGCAGGTACTGGTGAACGTCGTAAAAAATGCGCTCGAAGCCTGCGAGCCGGGGCAACAAGTTGCCCTTGTCAGCCGGATTGATTACCTGCTTATCCGCAACAACGGCCAGCCTATCCCGACCGATATTGCCGCGAACCTGTTCAATCCGTTTTACAGCACCAAAGCCGAAGGCCAGGGGATAGGCCTGACCCTGAGCCGCGAGATTCTGCTGAATCACCAGTTTCCTTTTTCACTTAAAACCAACGACGACGGCTGGACTGAATTTCGGATCGAGTTTGTGCCGCACGCACTAATTTCCTGATTCACCAAACCCCGGAAGGCATTAAGCAGTTACTATCCCCTGTATACAGTTCAGTAAACAGGAGACGTAATGAAAGATAAAACTGCCAGAAAAATAGCCAGAATCGTTTTGGGGGGCACCCTGATTTTTGCCGGTATAAGCCACATGACCTTTGCCCGAAAAGCGTTCAAAGCCCAGGTTCCGGACTGGATTCCGTTGCCAATTGATGACACGGTCGTGTATTCGGGTATCGCCGAAATAGCGTTGGGCAGTGCGCTGGTACTAACTAACAAGAAACAGCAGAAAACAGTGGGGAAAATAGCCGCCACGTTCTTTACGGCCATATTTCCGGGTAATATCTCCCAGTACGTCAACAAACGCAGTGCGTTTGGACTGGACACCGATGGCAAGCGTCTGGGACGTTTGTTTTTCCAGCCTCTGCTCGTTTACTGGGCGTTGAAAAGTACTAAAAATCTGTAGAGAACAATGGCTCAGAAGCTAAAAATGAGCCTGATAGTCCTGGAGCATTAATAGCCGGTTTGCTTTGACTGAGGCTAACACAGCGTTATATTTGTGAAGATATAACGCTGTGTTAGCCTCAGTTAGGTAACCATGTATGAACAACCGGAGCGTAACCATCGGGTTTGACCGCTGGATTTACATTAGTCTGATCACTCTTCTTTGCGCCGTCCCGATCAGAGGGCGGGCGCAAACCGCACTGACTATCTCCGGCGAAGTAACGAAGCCGATGACACTACAGGCAGTTGAGGTGAAAAACATGCCTCATATCGAGGTGACGGCCAAAGACCACGATGGCAAAGACCACCAGTACTCGGGTATTCCACTTGTTGAGTTACTTAAACAGGCAGGAACCACGCTGGGGGGCGAACTGAGAGGGAAAAACCTGCGAAAGTTTGTGCTGGTTAAAGGAGCAGACGACTATGAGGTGCTGTTCGCACTTCCCGAACTCGATCCTGAATTTACTACCCAGACTATTATCCTGGCCGATGCGGTAGATGGCGCACCGCTGGTGCCGGGCGTTGGGCCGTACCGGGTGGTCGTACCGGTCGAGAAAAGACCCACTCGCTGGGTTCGGAACGTAAAATCAATCGAGGTGCGATTGGCTCCCTGAGTTGACCGGCATAAAACGAATGCCATCACGCATGAAAAAGCTACTCATTCTACTCATTATCCTGCCCCTAACGCTGTTAGGTCAGCCGAAACCCCTACGGGTAGCGGTGGCTGCCAATGCCCAGTTTGTGATGGATCAACTGAAGGTAGCTTTCCAGAAAAAGACGGGTACGTCGATGGAATTGATTGTTAGTTCATCCGGTAAACTGACCACCCAGATTCAACAGGGCGCTCCGTACGACGTTTTTCTGTCGGCCGATATGACCTATCCTCAAACGCTGTACAATGCAGGATTGACAACAGCCGCACCGATGGTGTATGCTTACGGCTCGCTGGTACTCTGGACACTGGGTAGCCTGCCTCTTACTGCCGATTTAAAGGTATTGTCGGACCCTACCGTTCGGCATATCGCCATTGCTAATCCGGCTACGGCTCCCTACGGCGAAGCGGCCGTTTCGTTCCTGAAATACCGGAAACAACTGGACCCGGTAAAACCTAAAATCGTGTATGGCGAAAGTGTCGCGCAGGTGAATCAATACGTGTTAACGGGGGCCGCCGAGGTAGGGTTTACGGCCAAATCGGTGGTGCTCGACCCTAGTCTCAAGCAACGTGGGCGCTGGATTGACCTCCCCGCCACGGGGTATTCGCCCATTGCGCAGGGTGTCGTTATCCTGAAGCGAACGAGTCAGCTACCGGCGGCCCGGCAGTTTGTGCAGTTTTTGCGTAGTCCGGATGCCCGTCGTATTTTGCAACAGTTCGGCTACCGTTCGCCCACTTCCTGATTTTACACCCACTAGCTCATGCCCATCGACTGGGACCCTATCTGGCTAACGTTACGACTGGCTGGCATCACCACCGTATTACTGCTGTTGATTAGTGTTCCGCTGGCGGGGTGGCTGGCCCTGAGTCGGTTCCGGCTTAAACCGGTGGTGGAAGCTTTCATTAGCCTTCCGCTGGTATTGCCGCCCTCGGTAGTGGGGTTTTACCTGCTTCTCGCATTCAGTCCTACCAGTGCGTTTGGTGCGTGGTTGCTGCAAACGGTCAATCTGCAACTGGTCTTTTCGTTCGAGGGACTGGTGGTAGCATCACTGATATACAGTTTGCCGTTTATGGTGCATCCCGTTCAGGCGGGGCTGGAAAACTTGCCCGCTTCCTGGCGTGAAGCTTCGTACACACTGGGGCAGTCGCCCGTCAGGACGCTGGTTCGGGTGTTGTTGCCCAACTGTAAACCGGCCCTGCTAACGGGTATCGTGCTGACGTTTGCCCACACCATTGGCGAGTTTGGGCTGGTGCTGATGATAGGCGGGAACCTGCCCGACCAGACCCGAGTGGCGTCTATCGCGATTTATGACGAGGTCGAACTCTTGCACTTTGATACAGCCCACGCCTATGCTGCCTTGTTGCTGGCGATTTCTTTCGCTATCCTGCTGCTGGTGTATGGCATCAATAAACGTGTAACGGTATGATTCAGATTGGTGTCGTTTTGCCCCGTTTGTTTGCCGAAGGAGCCACCGAACTTCAGGTACAGGTTGCGCTGGAATCTGGTAGTTTAACGGCACTGGTCGGCCCCTCTGGTTCCGGAAAAACAACCTTGCTGCGGTTGTTGGCTGGATTGGAAACGCCCCGCACTGGCCGAATTACGGTCGATGAGGCCGTGTGGTTTGATAAAAAAGAGGGAATCAACTGGTTGCCTCAGCAACGCTCCATCGGCTACGTGTTTCAGGATACGGCCCTCTTTCCGAACATGACCGTACGGGAAAATGTCACCTACGCAGCTCCGAAGGATCAGTTTGACTTTGTAAATGAGTTGATAGAAGGTACTGGTCTGGAGCCGTTTGTCGATCAGAAACCTGGCCGCCTGTCGGGGGGGCAGCGGCAGCGGGTGGCACTGGCCCGCGCGCTGGTGCGACGACCAAAGCTTCTGTTGCTGGATGAACCCTTTGCCGCGCTGGATGCTCAATCCAGTCAGCAATTACAGCAGGTGCTGGTGAAACTCCATCAGCGGTGGCAAACGACCACGTTGTTAGTTAGTCACCATGATGCGGATGTTCAGGCACTGGCCGACCGGGTTATTCGCCTGGTGGAAGGCCACATTCAATCGGATGAACTAATCGTAAACCGTCCGATTGACCCATTGATGCAGGAGCGCATTACGCAGATTGAATACGATGAAAACCGACAACACTGGGTCATCGAAACAACCAATTCACGGCTGCAATCCGTCATCCCTGCCTGGGGTCAACTCAAGGTAGGTGATATATTACAGCTAGCGGGGATAACGCAGGAGATGAGTGTGGATAGAGGTGTTTAAGGTGCTGATTTATAGATAGTTGTTCATTTTTATTGCTGAACTATTGGCACGGTAGGTATGTTTTATAGTAGCAACCTACTTGTCCGTTTATGCCCGACTTTAATCCCTCGTTGATTCTGTATACCGCCGACGCGCTTAACGAACGGGGCGAAGCGGTACTAACCCGTTTTCCGGATGCTGAAACGTTACAGGTTAGGCAGCATAACCGGTTGCCGGAGTTGGGGATGAACCACTTCAAGGTCAAATCCGATGTGCTGGTGCTGGGCAAACTCAAAACGCAGGACATAAAATGGAGTGGCCGGAGTTCGGATTACATCGCGCCGAGTCTGGCCAACGGCTGTTTCGGTGCCTGCACCTACTGTTACGTGGACCGGCACAAAAACGTGAATCCCATTACGCTGTTCACCAACATTGATGAGAATCTGGCGAGCATTGATGCCCACGTGAACGCCCTGGACTGGCCTAAACCCGCTAACCAAACGGACCCGGCCTACTGGACGTACGATATTGGCTGTAATTCCGATATATCGATTGACTATGGCCTGACGGATGGTATTGAGCAGGTATTTTCCTTTTACCGCGACCATCCCCGTGCCAAGGCTACGTTTGCCACCAAATTTGTGAATCCCGCCCTGCTCGATTTTAACCCACACCGCAAAGTACGCATCCGGTTTAGCCTGATGCCCAGTCACGTGAGCAAGCTGGTGGATGTGCGTACCGACAGTATCGAAAAGCGGCTGGTGGCTATCAATGATTTTTACGACGCGGGCTACGAGGTACACGTCAATTTCTCCCCCGTTATCGTGTATAGTGGCCCCGACGGCGACCCGAAAGCGTGGCGTCATGACTACCGCGACCTGTTTCGCCAGCTCGAAGCGGCCGTTCGGCCCGATGTGCGGGCGCAGCTTCAGTGCGAAGTTATTTTCCTGACCCACAACCAGGGGCAGCATCAGGCAAACCTGGCTATCAACCCGAAAGCAGAAGAACTACTATGGGTACCCGAATTGCAAGAAAGTAAAGTCAGTCAGTTTGGGGGCTGGAATATTCGGTATAAGCACCAGTTGAAACGCCAGATGATTCAGGTATTTCAGCGGATGGTGCAGGAGGAAATACCCTGGTGTACCATTCGCTATATTTTTTAACGTGAGGCTCAGCCAGTTTCCCATCTTACACGGAAAACCCCGAACCGAATACCGTAAACAATAAATCGTTACTGCTTATCTTTGGGGTAGTTATGAAAGCGAAATCTACCCCGAAAGCGGCCTTTACGGCCCCTACATTGACATTCATGCGTGACCTGGTTACTAACAATAACCGGGAGTGGTTTCACGAAAATCGCCCTCGTTATGAGGCTGCCAAAGCCGAACTTCTTGCCGTGGTGGAGCGGGTGCTGGCGGGGTTGAGTCCGGTTGAACCGCTGGCCAATACCGCCGTAAAAGACTGTGTCTTTCGGATTAACCGCGATATTCGATTCGCCAAAGATAAATCTCCGTATAAATCGAATCTGGCGTTTGCCATCGGTCCGGGTGGGCGGCACTCCGGCCGAATTGATTACTACGTGCATATCCAGCCGGGCAACAAATCGTTTCTGGGGGCGGGGATGTGGAATCCCACTCCCGCTAATCTGGCCAAGTTCCGGCAGGAGGTAGATTACAATGCCGCCGAATTAAAGATTATCATTGAAGCCGACGCGTTTAAATCGTATTTCCCCGAAGCATCCGGCGAGGTAATGAAAACAACGCCTAAGGGCTACCCTGCGGACCATCCCGAAATAGAATTGCTGCGCCGGAAGGAATTATTCTTCATGCATCGCTATACGGATAAAGACGTGCTGAAACCTAATTTTGCCGATGATCTTGTACAGGGTTGCCTGATTATAAAACCCTATTGCGATCTGTTAAACTATCTCTTTTTCGACGAGAAAGAGGAAGGTGTCACGTTTTAATGCTGGCTAATCTGGGTCTGGTGTTGTACCAACCTACGGCCCTACGTGTTTATTCCCTGTATGCCTGTCGCAGGCAACTTACCCAAAGATTTTAACGACTCCATTCCGTTTTCTGGACAAAACCCAGTTGACGTATGGAAATATGCTATAGTTAAGATTGAAAATAGTAAACTTATTATTGGATTTTACTTCAAATGTTTATACATTGACTTTACTCAAGTCAATGTATAAACATTTGAAGGTTACTGTATATTTATTAGAAGGCTTAAATATTAGTAATCTAGCTATATTTACTTTATACTATTCTGTATCGGGTAACTACTATTTTTTACGCTTTCTTTCTATTTATTTTTTTTACGGTATTAATCCGGCAAATCGGCCCTTTTTCTGGTACGAACTTTGCTTAAATACACTGTATACTAACTCAAAAACTGTATCATGTTTAAGATTCGTATAATTGTTACTACCACCCTTACGACGGCTGATGTACAGAAGGTAGCCGCCTGGTCTATCCTGGCAGGCGCTACTGCCCTTTTCTGGTATGGTGTTTCTAATCTCGTATTCTAAAAGCTTACTTTAAGGCTTTTCGAACGGTCAACATCTTGATGATGTCTGCACCCGGTTCCGGGTTTGTACCTACGTCTCAACACCGTTGTTCGCTCCAGGCAGTTTTGGACTGCCTCTAGTAAAAAACCATTGTTCTACTCACGCTGGCGTTCAGCGTAACAGGTTTTCACGGTCCTTACTGGTTTCTACTTCCGGGCAACGTTAGCTGTCCGGTCTTTTTATGGTCGGTACTCTACGGTTTATTGGGTTCATAGCTGTCCATATAAATAGCTCAATTCCTGCCCTTTTTACAACCGCAGAAGTAGTCTTTCACTTTTTCAGTAGAGTAACCCTGACTTGTTGCTTTATAGGAGCGACGGTATGGTGTACATCAGCACCAGTTGCCGAATAATCAGGGTAACCGTACATGGACAAACTTCTGGCACAATCCCGTTGGTATCGACTGCTGCCAATCGCTTTTATCACGTATAGCCTGGCGTATCTGGACCGGGCCAATTTTGGGTTCGGGGCTGCCAGTGGTATGGCTGCGGATTTGCACATCACGCCCGCGATGTCGTCATTGTTAGGCTCGCTTTTCTTTCTGGGTTATTTCTTCTTTCAGGTTCCGGGGGCGGTGTACGCCGAAAACCGATCTGCTAAAAAACTCATATTCTGGTCGCTTATTTTGTGGGGGGGGCTGGCTATGGCTACCGGTATTATCAGCAACGTAAACGCCCTGATTGGTATCCGTTTTATGCTGGGTGTGGTCGAAAGTGCGGTGATGCCAGCCATGCTGCTTTTTCTGAGTCGATGGTTCACCAAAAAGGAGCGCTCACAGGCTAATACGTTTCTGATTCTGGGTAATCCGGTCACTATTCTCTGGATGTCGGTGCTATCGGGTTACCTGATTCAGGCGGTGGGCTGGCGATGGATGTTTATCCTGGAAGGGCTGCCCGCCATTATCTGGGCATTTTTCTGGTGGCGGCTGGTAGATGATAAACCCGAGAATGCCAGCTGGCTTACCCAACCCGAAAAACAGGCACTGGCGGTCCAGTTAGAAAAGGAGCAGCAGGGTATAAAGCCCGTTAAAAACTACGCCGAAGCGTTCAAATCCCGCGTGGTTATTCTGCTGAGTTTTCAGTACGCGCTGTGGAGTATTGGCGTGTACGGGTTTGTGATGTGGCTACCCTCCATCCTGAATGCGGCTCCCAACATGAACATCGTTAAAACCGGCTGGTTATCTTCGGTACCCTACGTGCTGGCAATTATTGGTATGCTGGGGGCCTCGTATTTTTCGGATAAAACCCTGAATCGGAAAGCCTTCGTGTGGCCCTTCCTGCTGGTAGGGGCTATCGCTTTCTACGGGTCTTATCTGGTTGGACCAGATAATTTCTGGCTGTCATTTGCGCTGCTCATCCTGGCCGGAGGGGCTATGTATGCGCCATACGGACCTTTTTTTGCCATCATCCCCGAAATTCTACCCCGAAACGTAGCGGGGGGTGCCATGGCCCTTATCAACAGTTTCGGGGCGTTGGGATCCTTTATTGGCGCCTATATTGTCGGGTATCTGAACGGCACAACCGGTGGGTTTGGCGCTTCCTACCTGTTCATGGCGGGCTCACTGCTTCTGGCGGCCATTATTACCCTGATAGCGGTTAAAAAACCGGAATCCACCGAAACCCCGGAGTCGGCATCGGTAAGGCTGGTATAAACTGAAGACAGGATACGGCAACCCGACACGTTCTCAACGCCTGGCAGGGTTGAACTGTTAATTAATTTTAATCAGGTCAATGGTGAACACCAGAATGGAGTTTGCCGGAATGCCATTCTGCTCCTGCGAACCGTAGGCCAGGCTGGGCGGTAGATAGAGCGTGACACTGCCACCGGGCGCCACCAGCGGAATACCTTCCTGCCAGCCAACGATGAGTTGATCCAACCCGAAGCTAACGCCCCTGCCGCTGTCGAATTCCTCACCGTTTGTTAGTTTGCCCGCGTAATTGACCGTCAAGTTGGAACACACGCTTGGCTTCGTCCCCGAACCGGCCTTCTGAACACTATAATAAAAGCCCCGTTTATCGGCAGTGGCCCTGATATTGTTCGTTTCGATGTACTGCTTCAGGGTAGAAACCTCTTCCTGCGGGGCTTCGGTCGTAACGGTAGCCTGGGTGCAGGGTGTTTGATTGGCTGACTGGCAACCGCCCAGGAGCAGGGAGCCGAGCAACAGCGTAAATCCGTATTTTATCATTCGTAACAGCCCACCGGGGCAGGCTTATTTTGGTTGTTTAAGACTGATTTTCGGAATAGCCGTTCCGGGTATTTCGGTTCATTTGTAGGCGGTATTCGTACCTGTTTTATCTGCTACCCAGGCATAACTCTCGCCAAGAAATGTGTTAACCTGTTCGGCACCCTCTACCAGCGCAACGGGCAATATAGCACCCTGCCAGGAGGGGATATTCAGCCATTTTCCGGTAATGAGGGGCTGAGCAGTAGCGAAGTCGATAGGTTGCCGACTGTTATAGCCCGATAGATAAAAATAAGGTTCCTGACTCACGGAGTCGGCAGTAGCAAAGCCAGCCCAGATGGCAGCCTGCTCGATACCGGTTTCGCCGGGAAATGAATAATAAACGCCCGTATCGAAATGATGCGGCCAGATACGGACTTCGCTCGTCTGACCACTTGACTCATTCAGGGTAGCCAGCACGGTCTGCGCCAGTTGTCGCCATTCGCCCCACGCTTCCAGACCAACGGGGCGGGAATAAGGCATATTGTCCGGAACAGGCGGTTTGTCCAGTGTATAGTTTAGCCCTTTTATATCCGTGACTCCCCAATCATGCATCACAGATTGCCACCAACTGGTTACTTCGACGGGTGTTTTACCCGCAATAGGGAAGGAGGCTACTGCTTGCTGCTGCTCATCGACAAACAGTAATCCGAAAGTCGAAGCATCAATAACCAGTTGAATTTGCTGGTTCTCCCGTTCAACGGGCCGCCCTGCCAGTCGTTGCCGCTCGTTGTTCCAGACCATGTTTGTATGGCTATCATCGGGCTGGTTTGGCAGCCAATTGGTACCCGTCAGCGCAATGTATTGCGCTAGGCTATGCAAAGTTTTGTCGGCCACAGTGAGTTTATCCGGTTGTGCAGGCATAGCATAGCTTATTTGGTAAAACAACTGGTCAGGCCCACTCCACCCCCTTACGCAGTAGATTCAGCGTTTCTTCCTCCCGGCTGCCGGGTTCGGGGTTGAAATCATAAATCCAGTTGGCTTGTGGTGGCATACTCATCAGAATAGATTCAGTACGGCCGTTGGTTTCCAGTCCAAACCGGGTGCCCCGGTCCCAAACCAGGTTGAACTCCACGTACCGGCCCCGACGCAGCAACTGCCAGTTTTTCTCCCGCTCGCCAAAAGGTAACTGGTTATTCTGCTGCATAAAGTGCGTATAAATAGGGGCGAAGTTATTGCCAATATCCAGCACGAAGGCAAAAAGATCGGCTTTGTGCGCGGCATGTTCGGGTTTCAGGTAATCGAAAAAGATACCCCCAACGCCTCGCGTTTCCTGCCGGTGCGGAATGTAAAAGTAGTCATCGGCCCAGGGCTTGAATTTGGGGTAATAGTCGACGCTATGGCGGTCGCAAACCGCTCTGAGGGACTGGTGAAACCACCGGGCATCGTTGGCCACTACGTAATGCGGAGTGAGGTCAATGCCACCACCAAACCAGTTGTGCCCGGTACTCATCTCAAAATACCGGACGTTCATATGAATAATGGGCACCATCGGGTTGCGCGGGTGCAGCACGATGGATACTCCCGTTGCGTAGAACGTAGGCGGTGACTCATTGGGCGAATTTGGTATGTTCAGCGCACGAAGGGTCGCTTCCGTCGCTTCGCCGTGTACGGCCGAAAAACCGACGCCCCCTTTTTCGATAATGGAACCATCCGTGAGGGTGCGTGAGCGGCCCCCACCACCACCCGGCCGTTGCCAGGAATCTTCCCGAAATGTTCCGCTACCATCCGCTCTTTCGAGTGCCTGACAGATACGGTCCTGCAAATCCATGAAAGCCGCCGAAATGGTCTCTTTTGTTAGTGTCTGTTCTGATGTCATATGCCGCGCAAAGATACAACAGGATTACTCCGACAATTTGAGTGCGTAGCGAACGGGACGGGGTTTGTCAATCAACAACAGGAGCCCCCGTTCCGCCAGTTGACGCAGGAGTTTACCCGCCCGGTACGCCGAGATGTTAATGAGTTTGGCAAACCGGTCGGCGGTAATAAAATCGTTCTTTCGCAGGTATTGAATAAGGGTCCGGGCCATGGGCGATTTTAATAATTCCCGATTCTCGGTGTCAGCCGTAATAATTAGTTTATTCGTAGGAATTGATTTATCTCTTGCCCGAACGTAAATCGTCCGTTTCCCGGAATCGTCGATGAGGTAATGAGGTTTTTCGGTACTTTCTGGAACCGTTACGATGAGTACAATCCGCCCATCGGGCGATAATGTTTCGTAACTGACCGATAGGGCTGGCTGAATCAGTCGGTCGGTGGCAGCCTCAATTTTTTCAACTTCCTTAAATTCTGACGAAACGCCCTTTATTTTTCCATCATCAGCAATGCCAATCAGCAAAATTCCGCCTGATGTATTGGCGAAAGCAGCCAGCGTGCGGGCTATTCGGCTGGCCGCCGAAAGCTGACGCTTGAATTCCAAACGGGTATGTTCACCCTGCGCAATAAGTTCGTCCAGTTGACTACGATCCATAGTCAGAAAACTGTTTATAGCCCACGTTGTTTCCAACTAATTTCCGTACCTGCAATGTCAATTGTTAACGAAATAAAATAGCGTAATTTACGCTGAATCAACACGGCCATCTTATTTTTTTTAAAGAAACTATTGCCTGATTCGGTAACGATTCAGGGTCAATAATTTCCTACTCCCTGGGTAGACTTACTGTTAATTCTTTTTATTTTTGGGAATAGTCAAAACAAAGGCGAATAAAAAAAGTAGAGATTGAGTCCGCTTTTTTTATTCGCCTTGTTGATAACGCACCTGCGAAATATAGTCACCAATCGTATCTCACTCCGTAACGGCAGTAGCAGGCTTACGGCCGCGTGGCTTGCCCGTATACGCTGCTTTTGGGGTATCGCTGGCTAGTTTCAATTCATACCCCTGTACACCACCGTCATAGTCGAATGGCTTAACCGTGAATGTGTGTTTGGTATTGGAATAGTCAATACCACCTTTCTGAAGAATGTAAGGCAGCGAGATACTGTAACTTTTAGCCGCTTTCTCCAGTTCAAATGCTTCTTCCTGCCCACTGGCACCGGGAACAAGGAAAAGCGATTTTATTTTCCGCTTACCTTCCTGCGTCCCTACTTTAAACCAACTGTCCTGCGGATCGAATCCTAATTGATCGATTGTTTTATTTGGGAATACGACCTTACCTGCTCCTGAAATATAGCCGGTAGCTGGTGTAGATTTAACTTCCGTTTTCTTCTTGCTCTGTTTGGCTTCGCTATTCTCGTCCTGAGAAAAGAATCGAATTTGCTTTGCTTTCATTCTATAATATAGTTGAAGTCCTGGGATACTAAAGAACGCAAATATAATAAGACTTAATGCTAAATAACATAATCGATTTGATTAACACTGATTTTTTTTCTCTATTCAGCTATTTGTTTGAATGACTAAAAAGTAGTTGACTAGTTCATATGTTTTCTGGAGTTTTTGTAATAAACGGCTCGTATGGAATAACAGTAAACGGGATAACTGAATCAAATAAATCTGATGATTAATGAGTTTTGTTCTGGCGGAAATATCAAACGGATACATTTTCTGTACGATAGTTTTAGTCGGCCATGCATTCGTATAAAAAACAAAAATCCTCAACACAAATGTGTGTTGAGGATTTTTAATTTGGGTGGAGACGGAGGGATTTGAACCCTCGTCCAGTCAAGGAACTCGTCGTGCTTTCTACATGCTTAGGTCCACTTGGGATTGTCGGGAATCAGGCCGGTGTGTACCAAACCAATCGTCATCCGTAGGTGCTTGTGTCTCGCTCAGCCGTTAACACCATAAACTGAGCCAGCGCTGCGAGATGGTGCCTCCTGATCCAGCCAGCAGCACGTAGGCCGGGGAGACAATGGCTAATGCTTAATCCTCCGGATTAGGCAGCCATGGCGTAGTTATACTCGCCTGTTATTGTTTTGACGATTTGTTTGGGCGGGAAATTCCGTCAACTCCCGGCATGCTTACACGCGACCTCTGCAAGCTGTCAATTCCGGTCGTCCCCAAATTAACGGCCCTGTTTTGGGCGTGTAAAGGGTGTAACTGGCATCCGTCCTGTTTAGTTCTGCCCCATTGTGATAATTCATCGGTACTGGCCGGTTTTGCAACAAAAAAGCGGTAAAACTGGTTTTAAGGGCATGTGACCCATAGTACTGAACAGGATGTTAATCACGGCTTTTGAAACGAAATTGTATGAGTGCTTAGCACCGTTTTTTGCGCAACACGGTTATGGATTGCTGCCTGAAAAAAAACAGTTTCGCCGGGAAACGGCTAATGGGTTTCAGAATATCGTTTTGTCCTCTGTTCCGTATCTAGACGACACGATGCTGGAGGTGAATTTTGGCTGTCGAAATGATCAGATTGAACAGATTGCTCAGCAATTTTTACACAACCTGACGGAGTTTAGGTCTGATGCCAACACGTTTTTATTGTCTATCGGTCGGTTTAGCGGCCTCCAGCATTTTCGGTATAAGATTCATTCGGAGGATGAACTTATTCACGTTTGTGAACAAATTCAATTGTTTTTCGCTCAGCAGGGATTTGAGTTTATGCAAAAAGCCTCCACCTTAGCCGTCATCGATCAGCTATTGAACGACCAGCCCGATCAACCCTGTCGCTACGTGTACAATCAAACCCATCGCTGTTACAAAGGACTTATAGCGGCCCGGTTAACCAATAATACCTATTTCGATAAGCTGGTGGACGAATACCGATACTCACTTATCCGCCTGACCCAGAACTCCTACGAGCAGCTTCATTTTGAGCGTCTGGTCACGTTTTTACACCATTATTCGGCCAATTAAATCCCTCGTTTTTTACTGTATTATTTCACAAACCTGGCTATGGTAGTGGCCAGGCCGGTTGTCAGGGGCACATCGGGGCTGCTGTAGGATAGCAGGGATTCCTGCATCGAATTTGTTTTTACATCCTTGAAACTGTGGTTCATGGCATCGAATAGTACTAGCTGCGCGGCAGGCAGGGCTGTTTTCAACTTTTCGGCGTTCTGCACCATTACCTGAACATCCCGCCTGCCCTGTATAATCATGACGGGTATGGTGAGGAGTTTTAGCTGAACTGCCGGATCGTATTTCATCCACGAAATCAGGTAGGGTTGCACACTGGGCCGGATCAATGGATTAAAAGTCTTGGCCGGACTTAATCAAGCCAATCGCTGGGGACTATTCATAGGTTGCCGTTGTGCTTTAGCTAACGGAGCCGAGGTGAGCTTTCTCTTGCCGGAAGTAGATATAGGAATACACAACCGGAATGAGGGTGCTAAGCAGCATAATTCCCACCACAACCCCTACCGTGTAAGGCATAGGTACCACAAAGACCATCACCGCAGACAGCAGACCACCGGCCACCATCCACCGCCCGCCCATCTGGTGCGTTTTGCGCCATACGGTATCGCTCTGAAGCGTCCACGGCGTACGGATGCCTACGAAATAGTTGGGTTTGATGGTAGTCATGTAATTCCCCAAACCAGCTATTAACAGGGCTGTCAGTATTAGCAGGCTGCTGGTCAGCTTGTTGGTATTGGCCTGGTGAGCGGCCATGTAGAATACCAGACCATTTATTGCCGAAATGAAAAACGTAACCAGCACCCGAAGCTTTAAAAAATTAGCCGTTTGTAACTGTCCTTTGGGGTCTATTTTTGGTAAAAACCGGAGTGCCAGATACAGAAAAACCGACAGTAAGCCAAGAAACAACGTGGCGGTCTCTTTACGCATCCATCCATCTGGATTGCCACTCATGTTGTAATGCGTGGCGATTTCGGTGGGGAGTTCATTCCAGATAAGGGTTATATAGGCTAAGGGAGCCAGTATGAGGGCAATCATCAGGACTTCGGCAGGAGTAGTATTTGTTTTCATGATTGACAAGGGATTTTGGGGATTAATGCGTTTGATTGGTTTTTGCGGTGCTGTGGCTTGGCTCGTCCGTTTTTTGAAAACTGATGAGCCAGGCCAGTAACTCATCGAGTACGGTCGTATTGAGGCTGTAGTTGATAAACTGCCCCTGCTTGGTTGCTTCCACCAAACCAGCCTGCCGGAGCAGATCGAGGTGGTGCGAGATACTGGGCTTTGTCATGTCGAACTGGTTGGCAATATCACCGGCATTCAGGTCGCCCCCCCGCAGCAGGTCCAGAATCTGCCGACGGGTTGGGTCATTCAACGCTTTAAACAGACTGTTCATACGCTTATGGTTAAACTGTTAGGTAAATGCCTAATTAATTAATTAGGCAACCATCTAATTATATAAGGATGGTGTTTATCAGTGATGAACGATATTATAACAGGATAAGTGAAAAGAGGATCCTTTTATGTACTAATTGAGGTTGATTTTTCGCTCCCTTTGGCGAAGCCAGTTTTTACTTCTCCTGCTATCCGGGACTTCCTGCCGCAGCTTACGCATCAATTCTTTTTGCGTAATC
The DNA here is from genome assembly GCA_038236215.1 of Cytophagales bacterium. GTDB lineage: Bacteria > Bacteroidota > Bacteroidia > Cytophagales > Spirosomataceae > Spirosoma. The sequence goes on from JBBSTD010000014.1 coordinate 74,034, forward strand.
AGTAAATGAATGCATGAAAGCAAAGCCAGTAGAAAAGGTACATCGAATCAGAATTTCTCGAAGCGACGGGTTACGAATAACCCGTATCTCCCGGTCAATGATGAGTAGGAGTGAGGTGTTCATCCATCGGTTGTACATTCTGGGGGCCGGTGGCCTAAGAAACAGGCTTTGAGTTTGCGAAATCAGCGCTGTTTTGTGGCACAACTATTAGCAGACTTTGTCATAACTATTTATGGGGTTATCTTTGTCCCATACATGGCAGGATCAATTCGGCACTCGCTTGTACCAACCATTTACGTTGATCCTTTAACTGCTGATATTATACGTATGAAGCCCCTACAGATTCGCCTGACGTTACTGACTATACTCATTTTGGCTACGGCCCTTTTTCGGTTAGTACCTCACTGGTACAATTTTACACCCGTGGCTGCGCTGGCTCTATTCGGGGCCGCTTCCTTCGACCGTAAGTGGCTGGGGCTGTTTATTCCGCTTGCGGCTATGCTTTTGAGTGATACACTAATTGGCTTTCATAACAGCATGGGAGCCGTTTACATCAGCTTTGCGCTGGTGTGGCTAATCGGTTTGTGGAGCTTACAGCGTCCGACAGCCGGTCGGATTGCCCTGGCATCTGTTAGCTCGTCCGTCCTGTTCTTTTTAATCACCAACTTTGCGGTATGGTACGGTAGTACGTTCTATCCACAAACGGCGGCTGGTCTGATGGGTTGCTACGTATCCGGGCTGGCGTTTTATAACGGCACTTCCTTCTTCCTGAATGGACTGCTGGGCGACCTGTTTTTCAGTGCGGTGCTGTTTGGCAGCTACTACCTGCTTCAGCAACGCTTTACGGTATTACGGCCGGTAAGACTGAACGACTAAAAACTAATAGACTAACAGACAGCGATGTCCGTATTATGTTCGTGTTGGACATAATACGGACATTTTTAGGTTAGGAGTTTGTACTTCCGATTGATGAGTTCCGCTACCAGACCAGTCCAGCCCGTTTGGTGGCTGGCCCCGACGCCCCGGCCATTATCCCCATCAAAATATTCGTAAAACAGGACGTAATCGCCAAAGTGTGGGTCTTTATATTTGGGATGCTGACCAAACACGGGGCGGTTACCGGCATCGTCTTTCGTAAATAGACTGATTAGCCGGTTCGTCAGCTCCAGTGCCACGGCTTTAAGCGTTATCTGCTGCCCCGACCCGATGGGGTATTCAACCGTGAATTCGTCCCCGAAATAATCGTAAAACCGTTCAATGCTCTCCACCATCAGGTAATTGGTTGGCATCCAGACCGGACCACGCCAGTTGCTATTGCCTCCAAACATGTCGGTCGTACTTTCGGCGGGGGTGTAGGCGAGGGTAAACGTAGCACCATCCAGCGTAAACTGATACGGATGCTCCCGGTACACCTGCGATACCGCCCGGACACCGTGCGGACTTAAGAACTCATTTTCGTCCAGTATATTACTCAGCAGGGCTTTCAACCGGAAGCCGCGTAACAGACTCAGCAGCCGCTTCTGGTTCATTCCTTTTTCAGTATAGCGCGATACCTGATTGTATAAATCCGGGCGGTGACTCTGAAACCAGTCCATTCGCTCCACGAAGGAAGGGTTTACTTTCAGTAGTTCGTCATCCAGTATTTCAACGGCATAAAGTGGTATCAGGCCCACCAGCGTTTTGACGCGCATCCGATGTAGTCTACCATCGCTCATCCGAAGCTGGTCGTAGAAAAACGCATCTTCTTCATCCCAAAGCCCCGTATCATTGCCGCCAATTTTGGTAATGGCACTGGCGATGTACAGAAAGTGGTCAAAGAATTTGGTGGCCATTTCATCATACACACTGTCATGGCGGGCCAGTTCCAGCGCAATGCGCATCATATTGAGCGAGTACATAGCCATCCAACTGGTACCATCGGCCTGCTCCAGATGACTGCCATCGGGAAACACGGTATTACGATCAAAAACGCCGATGTTGTCCAGCCCCAGAAAACCCCCTTCAAAAATATTATTCCCTGATGCATCTTTCCGGTTCACCCACCAGGTAAAGTTGATCATCAGTTTGTGGAAAATACCCCGCAGGAACGTCAGGTCTTCCTCACCGGGTGGTTTGCGTTCCAGTTCGAGGTGGAAAATTCGCCAGGCGGCCCAGGCCTGCACGGGTGGATTCACATCGGAGAGGTTCCATTCATAGGCGGGCAGTTGTCCATTGGGGTGCATATACCACTCGTTGGTGAGCACCATAAGCTGCTGCTTGGCAAAACCAGGGTCAATAATCGACAGGGTTACGCAATGGAACGCCCAGTCCCAGGCCGCATACCAGGGGTACTCCCAGGTATCGGGCATTGAAATGACGTTGGCATTGATGAGTTGCAGCCAGGTATGG
>JBBSTD010000015.1:0-72827 GCA_038236215.1 Cytophagales bacterium
ACAGATCTTCTCGTTTCCATTGGTCGAAGTAATAATAAATCGCCTGCCAATGGGGCCAACAATCGGGCAGATTTCGCCATTGACAACCTGTTCTCAGCAGCCAGAGAATGCAGTTGACGATTTGCCTTAAATCGTGTTTAAGCTTGCGTTTGAGGTCAAAAAAACGCGAGATTGCGTTCCATTGGGGGTCGGTCAGTGGTTGCCACTGTTTGGTCATGGCTTTGTCGTTTAGTCACAACAAAGTTGGCACGACTCCCAACCTTTATCAATTCCCCAACACGCTCTAACCTGTCGATTTGTAGAATCCAACAGTACCGATGGGGAAACAGGTAGTTTCTGAACAGCTTTTACAGCATTATCTGGCCTAATCAATATCTTTTGGGTGGGTCCCCCCGCTTTGGTTTCCGATTCCACGACCACTAATGGTCTCTCCAGCACCGCCTGGATACCAGCCGCCAAAGGTCTTGGCAGATGATGGCTTAGTTTGATAACCTGCGGCCGGGCAAAAGCGGATGCTATGGTAAGGGTTGCGATAAAGAAAGCGGGATACTTCAGCCAGGTAGTTTTCGAGGATGCCGGTTTGTTGATCATGGCAATTCTGGATGTAAGCTGCGACTTGCTGAAGTGATTCGTAACGGTCGATTGCCCGGTCGATAAACTTACTTTTACCAAATTGTGCTGGTACGCTCTGGCATCGACTCCCTCGGCGAGCACCGTCTGGTCGGCGCTGAACTCAAGCGCTTGGTGGAGCAGGTGACGGAACAGATAAGCCGCCGGATTGAACCAGAAAAAGATACAAATAATCTCAGCTCCCAGCATGTCCAGACTATGCCGCTCCCGAACGTGAACTCGTTCGTGCCGGAGAATCTGTTCCAGTTCATCGGACGCATGGCGGTCGGGATTGAGTACTACCCAGCTAAAAAACGAGAAAGGGGCCGTTACACTTTCGTTCCGCACCAGCGTAAAATCATCATATGGTTCATGAACCGACTGACGAATTAACCGTCTGAGTGAACTCAGTTGCACACCCAATCGGATGAGCAGTACCAACACTACCCCTGCATATAGCAGTAGAAATAGCATCGGCCACGACCATCCGGCATTAGCAGATTGATTTCGAAAAGCCGGATAAGTACCCTGACTAGGAAATGTAATCGTTACCTCCGGTTTCGGCGTGTCTACACTAGATAGGATTCTCGGTACGATTACCTGAGCCGTGCGGTGCATAACAGCGCGGACGGGTTGCGGCCGCCAGTCGGGCAGTTCGAGTAGGGGTAGCAGCAGGGTAGCCACCACCCCCAGCCAAAGCACCAGTCGGTTAGTTCTGAAAAACGTTTCGCGCCGGAGCAAAACGTAGTACGCGAAACTAACAACGGCCAACAGCGCATTGACCAAAACGGCATAGCGAAGCGTTTCCATTCTTGAAAAGGGCTAGTTTGGACTTGGTCAGGCACTAATCAATCTAGTATCAGTCAAAAAGTATTGCTGATCGAAGGGAAATGACCATCGAACGGCAGCGTAATGCCTACTTTTTCTCAATCATAGCCAGGATTTCCCGAAGCTCTTCGGCCGAAATTTTCTCGTTTTTAGCGAAATAGCTCACTAGGTTTTTATACGAATTGTCGAAGTACTCATCGACCACTCTTTTCAGCACAAACTTATTCTGGTAGGCTTCCTTGCTGATAATAGGATAATATTCGTGCGTGTTTCCGTACGCCTTGTGACCGATGTAGCCCTTTTCTTCCAGGTTACGGACAATGGTAGAAACGGTATTGTAGTGTAGCGGGGGATTGGTAAACTGAGGGACCATGTCCTTTACGTAGCCCTGTTCCATCTTCCAGAGTACCTGCATCACTTCTTCTTCTTTGGCGGTTAGCTTTTCCATGAAACAAATCTAAAACTATTTTTTTCGTTTTCAAACTATTTCAGTAGTTTTTTGGCATTTGAAAAGCCAACCGCCCCGTCGTAGCTTTGTGGTTAATTTTGTGGGGATATTTATGAAACAACTGGCACTCGTAGTAGTAATGGCATTGCTGGTCGCTGGTTGCGATACAAACGCGGTTTATAAAGAGTATACGGACATAGAAGACGGGAAATGGTATATCAAAAATACCCCATCGTTCACCTTTGACATTAAGGACGCGTCTGTTCCCTACAACATTTATTATAACCTTCGCAACAGCCTGTCTTATGGGTATTACAACCTCTACTTGACCCGGTATTTGCGTGATTCTACGGGTAAAGAACTGGAATCCCGGCTGGATGAGTTGATTCTGATGGACCCAAAAACGGGGAAGCCCAACGGCGATGGCATTGGTGATATCTTCGACCATAAGTTTCTGATGAAACGCAATTACCGATTTCCGAAACCCGGTCAGTACACCATGCAGATTCGTCAGTATATGCGTCAGGACCCGTTGCTCAATGTTCTTAGCGTGGGGATTACCGTAGAGAAAGCTGGTACCGCCAATTAATCTGCTTAAGAAATTGCCCCCGCTTTTCGATTTATTCCGCAAGAATCGCCTGTTCTTTCTTGGCTACGGCCTGATGCTGCTGGTTGTGGGCATCCTGCAACTGGTTTATACGCAGGAACAGCTAATGCAATGGGTAAACATTCGCAACACCCCGGCAGCCGATTTGCTTTTCCCCTACATTACTTATCTGGGTGATGGCGTGTTCTTCGTTCTCGTCTGCCTCATCGCACTGGTTTACAATCGTGGTATCGGCTGGATGGCTTTGGCAAGTTTTGCCTTGTCCTCTTTGGCTTCGTTGTTTCTAAAAACAATCGTATTCCCCAACTCACCCCGGCCCCTGCTTTATTTTGAGCACTCAACGTATCAGTATCACATTATAAAAGGGCTGGAGATTCACAGTTATAACAGTTTTCCGTCGGGCCATACCACAACGGCTTTCGCCCTGTTCAGCCTTTGTGCATTTCTGGGCGAGCAAAAACGCAGGGGAATTTTTCTTCTCCTGCTGGCTTTTCTGATCGGCTATTCACGGGTTTATTTATTTCAGCACTTCGTTGAAGATGCTTACGTAGGATCACTGGTGGGCACTATTTCCTCCATTATTGTCTATATAGCCCTCTATAAATGGGCCTTGAAGAAAACGCCAACCGGCGATAATTAGCTACCCATTTACCTATATTTGCTTAAGGCTTCGCCGAACCATTGCCCGTGTTGAGCCGTTACTTCGTCATTGAATACAACCAACGCGCTTCTACAAACTCTCTCTCATGAGTGACGCTATCAAACATGAGTGCGGCATAGCCCTGATTCGGCTCCGCAAACCTTACCAGTATTACATTGATAAGTACGGCACGGCACTTTATGGTGCCAACAAACTGTACCTGCTCATGGAAAAGCAGGTGAACCGGGGGCAGGATGGTGCGGGCATCGCCAACATCAAACTGGACGTTCCGGCGGGTCGTCGCTACATCAGCCGCTACCGCTCCGTCGACCAGCGACCCGTAGCGGACATCTTCGAAAAGGTTAACAAGAAATTCCGCAAGGCCCTAAAAGGCAACAAAGAAAAAGCAAAAGATGCCCAATGGCTCCAGGAAAATATTGCCTTTACGGGCGAGGTCTGGATGGGGCATCTGCGATATGGCACTCACGGCTCCAACGAGATCGAGAACTGCCATCCTATGCTTCGGCAGAGCAACTGGCGCAGTCGGAACTTAGTAGTAGCTGGAAACTTCAACATGACCAATGTTGACGAACTGTTCGGAAAACTCGTTTCACTGGGTCAGCATCCGAAGGATAAGGTTGACACCGTAACGGTGATGGAGAAAATCGGCCACTTTTTGGACGAAGAAAACCAGCGCGTATTCGAGCGATTTAAGGGGACTTACGAAAATCCTGAACTATCGGATATTATTGAAGACAACGTTAATCTTCAGCGCGTCCTGCACCGCTCCTGCCGCGATTTCGACGGAGGCTATGCCATGGTAGGCATGACCGGGTACGGGGCTGCTTTCGTAGCCCGCGACCCGGCTGGCATTCGTCCAGCTTATTACTACGCTGACGATGAAGTAGTGGTAGTGGCTTCGGAAAAACCGGCCATTAAAGCCGCTTTCAATGCCGAGTACAGTGAGATCAAAGAAGTAAAACCTGGCCACGCGCTCATCGTCGACAAGCACGGCGAGTATCGGGAGCAGGAATTTGTCAGGCCTATCGAGAAGAAATCGTGCAGTTTTGAACGTATTTATTTCTCAAGGGCTACCGACCCGGATATTTATAACGAGCGAAAAACGCTGGGCAAACTGTTGATTCCCCAGATTCTCAAAGAAATCGACTACGACCTCGAAAATACAGTCTTCTCCTACATCCCCAACACCGCCGAAACGGCTTTCTTTGGTATGGTTGAAGGACTGGAAGAATACCTCTATAAACAGCGCAAGAAAGCGATTATGGAAGGCATTCTGTTCGAGGAGGAACTGGACAGGGTACTCTCATTCCGCCCGCGCATCGAAAAACTGGTTGCGAAAGATGTAAAACTGCGAACATTCATCGCCGATGATGCCCAACGCGACGACATGGTAGCTCATGTATACGACACCACCTTTGAGGTCATAAAAAAAGGGACGGACACGATTGTCGTTGTTGATGACTCAATTGTACGCGGTACTACGCTGGAGAAAAGCATTCTGCGAATGCTGGACCGGTTAGGGCCCAAGAAAATTGTTATCGTTTCCTCGGCTCCTCAGATCCGTTTCCCCGACTGCTATGGCATCGACATGTCGAAGTTAAAGGAGTTTATCGGATTCCGGGCCGCTCTGGAACTGATTCGCGAGCGGAGCATGGATAGCTTACTCGATGAGGTGTACGCGTTATGTGTAGCGGCTATTGAGTCGGGTAATGCCAGTCAGGAAAACTACGTGAAAGCGCTATTTGACCCCTTTACGCACGAAGAGTTGTCTAAAAAAGTAGCGCAAATCATTACCCCTGCTGACCTGAATGCCGAAGTAGCGGTGGTGTACCAAACCGTTGAAAACCTTCACGTTGCCTGTCCTAATCATACCGGCGACTGGTATTTCACCGGCGACTATCCAACGCCTGGTGGCAACAATGTCGTTAATAAGGCTTTCGTAAACTTTATGGAAGGTAAGTTAGTACGGGCGTATTAATTTGGCGCATTAAGGAATTAAAAAAATGAGAATGGCTGACGCGTATACTGATGCGTCAGCCATTCTCATTTTTTTAATTCCTCAATGCTTTTCTTACCACTACCTGCCCCATTGCAGCGCGTTTACATTGGCACCAATTTTCTTTCCTTCGGTCAATCCAGTCTCGTTGTCCTGCTGGGTATGGATGTTTCCATAGAAGCGTGAATCGGCTGATTCCTGAGCAGATTGCGTAAATGAAGTAAAAGACCGGGCTTTAAACGCAACGTTACGCGTCGGGTCATTGATGCGGCCAACGTGCGAATCGTCCACGAAAGCAAAACTTTCGCCATACAATGCGGTCAGTACGGTAGCGGCCGATGAAGACTGGGTAGCATGACCCGATGGGTAGCCGGGGAAGGGAGGGGCAGGCCAAAACGGAGTCCAGTTCGGGTCAATAGCCAGCCGAACGTACGTATAGGGTCTCAAGTTAGTATAGGTGAACTTACACCGCCAGCACAGCACAAAGGCATCAGCGACCGAAATACCCGTACGCGCAAAGGTTTCAGCTGCTTTAGCCAAATCCGCTTTGGACGTTAGTATGGAAATTCGACCCAAGTTATATGAATGGCCAGGAGGAGTAAATGAATCGCCGGGATTATCGGACCACCACAGGGCTATCTCTTTTTCAGTCTGAGTCAAACTTTTCGACTTCTTATACACATCCAGATACTGGCTGAAAATTTCTGATTTGATATCAGTTGAGTACGGTAATGGCTTGGGCATCGGCAACTCGTCATTTGCCTTTACAAATGGCCTAACGGTACCCCAGTAGGGTTGCATGGGAATCCTGATACCATTTTCGGTGGGTTGCCACATGCCAGCCCCCGTTGGCGCTACGTAGTTTGTGGGAAAATTACGGTCGTACCCGGCGTCACCGCCATCTGTTTTCGACCATTCATACACTGCGCGGGCAACACGTTTGCCAAAGGCTACCGACCGTTCGTTCACAGTTTCGTCAGTGTCTTTAGAGGCAATGCGCATTATCGTTTCGAGGGAGTCAATAGTAGTTTTAGATGCCGCACTCATATTCGAATATAGACTGCGTAAGATGTCGGCCTGCGCGGCATTGGCGCTCAATGCCCAGTTGTACACCTTGCCTGCATCGGGCTTGGGTAACGTTGCTAGTCCCTGCAATTGCCCCGCTAGTGATTTGCGGGTGGCAATGCCCGGCACTACCGATTCATACATCGTTAATCCGGCATAGCCAAAAGCGCGGGCAGCCACTGGGGGAGTAAAACCAGTCGTTATTTTTGTGAGGTTTAACTGCAGCATAGCCCATTTTACGGCCACATCGTTCGTGTATTGATCGGCAGATTTACCACCTGTCAATACAGGTTGAACATCGTCGGCAGGTTGTACCTGACAAGCTTGCAACATGAATACAAAGAGAAGGGCGACCAACTGCCGCCCGTAGTTGGGGCTACTCCGGGAGAACACGAATCGTTTTATCAGGTTTGTGAAAAAGGGATGAAAACTTGTTTTCATAGTGTATGTGGTAAATAGACCAACGAGGTTTCTATATGACTCAAAACCAATGCTAAAGTAGCAAAAACGTTGCCACATTGAATGAGGAGCCTTGTTAGGGTATAATCAGATTATTATCTGGTTGACTTTCGCTGTACATTTGATAACTAAAGAACTGTAGTTTGCCGATGCGTATTCCCGAAGAAACAGTTGAACGAATTCGTCAGTCTGCCGATATTCTGGAGGTTATAAATGACTTCGTTTCCCTCAAGAAACGAGGCAGTAACTATATAGCCTGCTGTCCGTTTCACAATGAGAAGTCACCATCCTTCAACGTAAACCCAACCCGGCAAATTTATAAATGCTTTGGTTGTGGCAAAGCGGGTGATGCCGTTCGCTTTGTGATGGACATCGAAAATATCGGGTATGGAGAAGCGCTCCGGTACCTGGCAAAAAAGTACGGTATAGAGATTGAAGAGCAGGAGCAGACACCGGAAGATCTCCTGCGGCAGAACGAACGGGAAAGCCTGTTGATCGTACTAAACTTTGCCAAAACATTTTTCCAGGAAACGCTGCTTACCACCGACGAGGGGAAAAGTATTGGCCTGAGTTATTTTTGGGAACGGGGATTCACTAATCCCACCGTCGAAGCATTTGAACTGGGCTACACCCTCGATCAGTGGGATGCTTTGCTGCAAGAGGGATTACGTAGAGGGCACAGCCGCGATTTACTCGAGAAAGCCGGCCTTATCCTGACCAAAGATGGGACATCGGGTAACGACCGTAAACAGTTCGACCGGTTTCGGGGGCGCGTTATGTTCCCCATTCATAATGTGTCGGGCCGGGTAATAGCCTTCGGTGCGCGAATTCTGAAAGTCGATAAGAGCCAGCCCAAATACCTCAATTCACCCGAAACGCCGGTATATCATAAAAGTCAGGTTTTGTATGGCATCTTCCAGGCGAAGCAGGCCATCCGGCAGGAGGATGTCTGCTACCTCACGGAAGGCTACACAGATGTCATTTCGCTACACCAGGCGGGTATAAAAAACGTCGTTGCCTCTTCCGGCACTTCACTCACAACGGATCAGATCAGGCTCATTTCCCGCTTCACACCGAACGTTACCATTCTTTACGATGGCGATGCCGCCGGGATTAAAGCGGCCCTTCGTGGACTTGATATGGTGCTTGAGGAAGGGCTCAACTTAAGGCTACTGTTGTTGCCTGATGGCGAAGATCCAGATAGTTACGTCCACAAAATCGGTGCCGACGCATTCAAATCCTACATCGGAGAACACGCTCAGGATTTTATTGATTTCAAAGCAAGCAGGTGGTTAAGCGAAGCCGGGGACAATCCACTAAAACGGGCCGAGGGCATTTCTGATGTATGTAGTAGTATCACCAAAATACCAGATCCGCTCAAGCGTCAGACATTATCGCAGCGTGTCGCTCAGTTATTTCATGTAAGTGAACAGTCCGTTATTTCTGAAATTAACCGACTTCTCCGTAAACAGCAGGATCAAAACAAGAAAGATGCCGAGCGACAGCAGCGAACGGCGGGACTGAGTAAACAACCGACCGCTTCAAGTAATACTTCAAGTCCACTTGCCCCGTCCCTCGACGATATAAACGCGCTCCTTGAGGGGTTGAGCATTGAGACGTCCGTAAGTGATGATTCCGGCCCGTCAGCTGAGTTTGTTACCAACGCACATCGGCCGTCAGAAAAGTCCGTTAGAACCCCTATATCGTATCAGGAAGAAGAATGTGTGAGACTGTTGATGAACTATGGCAGTCGGGAATTGGAGCAGGGCATTACCCTGTGTCAATATGTGTTAAGTGAACTGCACGATATTGAGTTTCAAACATCACCTTTCTCCATTATCCTTGCCTTATACAGGGAAGCGTATAATAAAGGTACTATTCTGACAGCCAGTGATTTTCTAAATTATCCGTCGGGTAGTACTGATCAGCTTAGCGAAAATGAACTTCAGCATCAGGCCATCCACCTGACTACTCCTCGCTACGAAATCAGTGACGGCTGGCTAAAGCACGAAATCATTGTGCCATCAGAAGCAGAAATCGGTATTCTGGCTGATGCGGCCTATCGAAATATTCTGCGAATTAAGAAAATGCTGGCCGAACAGCGAATGGCTGCTCTTCAGCAATTAATTCGTGAATCAGGCAACAAAAAGCCTGAAGAGGCTGATCAACTCCTAACAGAGTTTATGCACTTTAAACGCATAGACATCGAGATTTCGAGCCTCCTGGGAACTGTCATCTCAGGATAAAGCATCCATACAAAGAAAAAGTCCCAGTCTTACCGACTGGAACTCAACTTTATAAAGAAGGAAGGATGAATACTATGCCTGAGCTACCGTTGTGAAGCTAATCAGTTCAGCATCGATTTTCCGGTTCATCTCATCAAGTAGACTAACATGAGAATGAAGCTGACCCGATTTGGAAGGCTGTAAAGAACGGCCAGCCTTTTTGCCCGACATGTCCAATAGCAACGTCATCAGAATATCACTCATATGGTCACGTAACTCCATAAGCTTGCGCAACCTGACTCGGTTTGCGGTAGCATTAGGTTGCTGACGAGCTGCAGTGTGTAATGAATTAATCACTTGATTCAGTTTGGCATAACGACGATGAAATGCTTCTGTTACAGTTGCCCACTCCATAACTACCTTCTGAACTTCCTCAACTGAGGCTTCGTAGCCAGAGACTATTGCTGATTCTTGTTGATTCATCACCCTGATTATTAAATAAACTATTTTCGTTTGAGTCAATCAAAAATATCATACTCTTAGAGGTTAAAGCAAGTCGCTTTGTGTGAAATCACTCATTTTAGGTGTGAAATCACCCAAAAAGCCTGAAATCACCGTGCGTCAAGTGCTCAAATGATCTTTCCCCCTTCAAGCTACGTCTATCCATTCAGGCAGATATTCCTATTCCCAATAAAGGAAATAGGAATTTTATTTATATAGTGTTACCAAAATAGCCATTTTGGTATTACATTCATGCACCCATAATATGTAAACCATCATGAATCCATCTACCAGTGTCCAGGAGGGCGCTAGACAATTTGCTATTCGCCGTAGGGACTTTTCGATCCTTGTCGCCCAGTCCGAAATCTTCAACTGTGAAGTGTTGAGTCAACTTTTAAAAGAGCAAGGATACAACGTAGTTGGCCGGGCTGTTGAGTTGGAAGACACCCTTCAGCAGATAAGAGTGAAGCGCCCTAATTGTGTCATTCTGGAATCAGATATCTCGTATGAACACAGCTTTGACATCGTTGAGCAGATGCAAGCAACCAAGTTTATCCTTTACACGCGCAAGCCTGATTTTAGGATGGTGGCAAAGGCAATGCAAAAAGGATTCTTCGGCTTTTTGCATGCGACAGATGGACTGGATGAATTGTACCAGTGTTTTCAAACGGTTAGTAACGGAGGTTGCTACTATAGCAATGGATTCATGAATCTGCTCCGAAATTTTGGTGTCGATGTAATTTCAGATTCTACACGGGAAGAACTGAATCGCTTATCAGAACGGGAACGGGAAGTATTACGAATGATTGCCAGCGGATTTACGTCCGGCGAAATCGCTGATCAGTTAAATATCAGCTATCGAACTGCTGTGAACCACAAGGCCAACATAACTCATAAACTAAACCTGGAAAGTTGTCGGCAATTGCCTCGTTATAGTATTTCAGTAAGAAACTACTTGTGATATATGAGACTGATAGCGAAACTGGCTAATGCAGTCATTACCTAAGTTGTTACATCAGGAAACCGAGTACAGTAATGACATAGGGATAGGGTACGGGAGATTAGACCCTATACTGTACTCCCCATTTTCCTGGTACGAATAACTTTTATAGATGTACCCCCGATACGCTATTTATTAACTAATTTTCATCTATTCTTTTTACTGGCTTTTCGACACGCTCCTTTTTTGTGTTACGCGTCAACACGTCAAAGGAGGGCATTGAGGAGTCTTATACCATAGCACCCTACTTTTAAAATAGAAGGGTGCTATGGTTTTTTCTAAGTAGTGGATGTCGGTTCTACCGGGCAAACGAGTAACAGATATCTCAAAATCCTGAGTTAGTTCCTAACAGCCATGATAGGTAGTTTACGGAGTTAGATACAGTGGATTCAAAGCAGGACCTAACTGGTATCATTCGGAACCGCCGTTTCACCTAACGAAATCAATAACAAATTTTGTCAAAATAGGTGAAATCACACATAAAATGGGTGATTTCAAACGGTAAGCATTTCATAAAGTGAACTGTCGAACGATATTCGCCCAGAAAGATACAGGGCCGGTAATCTACTTAGTATTACAATGGACGAGTCGTCTGCCTTTAAAGTGAAGGGGGGGTGTATGAGTAGTCGATAACCGGGGAGGTTCAGACCAGGTTAGCAGGTTCGGGTTCACTGGCATCACGTCCTTGGAGCCACTCCTTGAACTCATGCATTCGAACACGGGGAACGATTATCTCGTGTTGATCAGGCGTGTTCAGGTTAACGATGTACTTACCATTTTCCCAATAGGAATAGTGTAATATAGCCTGTCGGTTAACAATATAGTCGCGTTTGATCCGAAAAAATTGGGTAGGATCGAGTTCCGTATCGAGTTCATTCAGCGTCTTACTGACCATATAGCGCTCTTTTATGGATTCGGCATAGTAAAACCGATCTTCGACCGTGAAGTAATATACTTCGTTGACCGGAAAATCTATCTCGCCTAGGGCGCTTTTACCCTTGAGGTAGGTTAAGTAGGATGAAACGGTTACAGGTTTTGGTGAGAATGTTGCAGATAATGCCAATACTTTTTGTGACGCTTCCGCGGCTTCGGCTTCGGCTTTTTCCTGCGCTTCCCGACGCTGTTTTAGGTAATCCTGAAATAGCGAAATGTTCAGTGCAGCATAACCAATGAGCAAAACAGCAAACAGGTACACAAAATAGTAATGCCAGGTAAATGTTTTCAGTATGTAGTTATTCCAATAATTGCTGAATGAGTAAGCCTGATATTGTTCTAGAAGATACCGCACACTCTGTGTAACAGGGTTGAAAACCAAGAATGAAACAAGCAGAAAAGGGAAAAATTTCAGTTCATATTGGACAATAGCTTCCCATTTGTACTTGACAGTTTTCAGTTTTAACCACGTGTGAATTTGATTGAGAAGAGATATAACGATAAATAAGGTACATAATTCAGGAAGGAGCATTTCCCGGCTAACACGCCCAATGTACTTTAGAAAGCCACCTGCTGCCTGTACCCGGGCAACTTTAATATCTGGGCCTATGGACCAAGATGCAGATTCCAAAAGCAAATAGATGACCAGCAGTATATACACACTGTTCATTGGATTGCGCAGGAAGCTTTTGGTAAGGCGAATCTCTTTCATTGGGTACCTTAATAAAATCAGAGACTAATATAGTAGTAATATTTAACTAAACACAACTGTCCAATGTGACTTTTTTGTGATTGATGCCCCTTGGAATGGCCAGTAGCTTTGTATCAACAAAAAGGTAGGTAACGCCACCTTGATAAGTAAAGCAATTAAATCATTCTAATTAAACATATCATGAAAAATCAATTCAGCATCAAGCCAGCCCAGTCACTGAAAAAAATCAACTCTTTAACCGCAAAAAAAGAGATGAACAGCATTCTAAAATTTTCACTTCTTTCAGAATGCTGCGCAATGGGGCCAGTTCTAAGTCGCTCTTCAACTCCCGTTTTCTCTCTTTAATCTTAGCCTACAAGAATCATGCTAACCACACGGCAACTTTATGACCAGGAGTTAGCACAGTGTCGTGAACACTTTGAGAAGGTAGACCTGCCAAAAGAGCGGGGCTACCTAATGAAGTTCACTACTTTCTCCGCTAATGTTGAAAATATTCTGCCCTCAATACCCCGCGAGGATCATGAGAACCTTTTCAGGGAGTTGTTGCTGCAACAAATATATACAGCGTTTGATCAGCAGTGCCTTTCGGCCGCTGAACTAATAAAGGTCCGGGGTGATCATGATTTAGTAAAAAAAGAGTCCAGTCCCAAAATTTACTGTACCTACCATCTTGGTTCTTACCGTTTGTTGACAAGCGTACTCTTTAGAAACGGTGTCGACTGTGTTCTTCTTGTTGGAAGCAGCATGAATCGAAATCAGGGGGATGGAATGACAGAGCACATTGAGGCTCTACGCAGGAAGCATGGTTTAACAAATGCTTTTCGGGTAGTTGAGGCAGGAAGTCCCGCAGCCGGTTTAACCATAATGCGGGAACTAAAGGCGGGTAAGTCACTAATCGTTTATGTGGATGGTAGCCCCGAAACGGGTCCTGAGGCAGGAGAGGAATCGCAGTTTCTGTCGGTTCGCTTTGGTTCCCGGAGTCTGCTCACCCGAAAAGGGGTTGGTTATTTATCGCACGCAACCAATGTGCCTATTGTACCCGTAGTAAGTTATCGGGAGGCTGATATGACAAATGTGCTACATTGCCTCAAGCCGATTCGTCCCATTGCCAAAAGTGATCGGGAAATGTACTGCCAGGAGGTTATGCAACAGCTCTACGATGCTTTTTGGTCATACCTCAAGCGGTATCCTGGCCAATGGGAAGGTTGGAACTACATTCATTTGTTCTTACAGTCAGAAGTTCGTAAAAATACCTTCTTTGGTTATCACAGCGACCGCCTTACGTTCAATGAAAAGCGCTTCACGCTGTGTGACTTTGAGCAGGCTCCTGTTTTGTTCGACCGGCAGCTTTACCAGACGTTCGAGATTACGGAAGACTTAAAGGATCTACTTCTAAATATCCATACAGTGGATTCAGTCGAAGAAGTAGTTGGTGAAGAAGTATTTAGTGAATTAGTTAATATGGAGATAATTCATTGATTATTGCACATCGTATAAATAAAAGAGCGGGCCTGATTTACTAGTAAATTAGGCCCGCTCTTTTTAAAAATGACGTAGTGAATTTTTACTACACAATTAAGTAGTACTACTTACCTCAATATCGTCGCCCGATTTGTTGAAGAACTTGAAATTAACCATACCCAGCGACGTATCCCTGACCAGTTTAATCCAGGTCTTATACTTCACGTACCACTGCATCTGCCTAGAGTAAATACCTTTGGTATAGTACGCATAAAGAAACGGGTTCATTGAAATAGAGATACCTCGCTCGTTCTGCTTGGTCAAAATATAGTCAAGGTTATTTTCAATAATATCCGTAACCAGAACGCTGGCTTGGATAGTCCCCGTACCGCCACAAGTTGGACATACTTCACGGGTAACGATGTTCATTTCGGGCCGGACGCGCTGACGGGTAATCTGCATCAGGCCAAATTTAGTAAGGGGTAGAATCGTAAATTTCGAGCGTTCCGGTTTCATTTCATCACGCATGATATCCTGCAGTAGCTTTTTATTCTCTGCTTTCTTCATGTCGATAAAATCGACCACTATAATACCCCCCATGTCGCGCAACCGAAGTTGCCGGGCAATTTCTTTCGCAGCCTCACGATTTACGCTGATGGCCGTTGCTTCCTGGTCTTCCTCAGAGTTGGATTTATTCCCGCTATTGACATCGATAACGTGCAGGGCTTCGGTATGCTCGATAATCAGATACCCGCCACCCGGCAAACTCACTGATCGGCCAAACAATGATTTCAATTGCTTTTCGAGACCTAACGCTTCAAAAACCTTCGATTTGCCGTTATAAAGCTTTACGATTTTCTCTTTGTCAGGGGCAATTGTATGAATGAAATCTCTGATTTCATCGAAGGACTCCTTCGTATCAACCGTAATGCTCTCAAACGATTCATTGAGCATATCGCGCAGAATAGACGATGCCCGGTTCATTTCACCCAACACCCGATCCCGGGGTTTGGCATCGGCCAATGATTGTATGGCCTGATCCCACTTGGCGAGTGAGTTTTGCAGATCGCGGTCAAGCTCTTCTACGTCTTTGTCCTGCGCTACAGTCCGAACGATAACACCGAAATTCTGCGGTTTCAACGACGACATCAGGCGTATAAGACGCGAGCGCTCAGCGCGATCAGTAATTTTCTTGGAAAGGTTTACACCGTCAGAGAAGGGAACCAGCACTAAGTAGCGGCCCGCTATTGAAATGTCGCAGGAAAGGCGTGGACCTTTGGTCGAGATGGGTTCTTTGACCACCTGAACCAGAATAGGTGCATTTTTGGTCAGCACTTTATCGATTTTACCTATTTTATCGATGGGTGGTTCCAGCGTCATACCACTGATCCGCCCTGTGCTGACTCGCTTGGCAATTACATCTTTAACAAGCTTGTTGAGCGAATTGATATTCGGCCCCAAGTCCTGATAATGCAGGAAACCGTCTTTCTCGTGACCTACATCTACAAAAGCAGCGTTAAGTCCCGATGATAATTTTTTGACTGTTCCTAAGTATAGATCGCCAACGGTAAAGCTGCTGTCTAACTCTTCTTCGTGATACTCCAGCAATCTCTTGTTTTGCAAGAGCGCAATCCGATCACCTTTCTGAGTCGAACTGATAACTAATTCATTACTCACAAGATGAATGTACGGTTAAGAATGGCTATATAAAAAGAAAGAAGCCACGTTCGGGCTTTACAGACCGGCCGAAGCTTCCGCGAGCAAGTTTGCTGTTTGTAGTATATGGGTGATAGCTGGCTTTCGCGGAAACTATCAACCATACACCACAAACTATTAACTATTTCTTCTTATGCCGATTTTTTCTTAGCCGTTTTTTCCGCTTGTGCGTGGCAATCTTGTGCCGTTTCCGTTTTTTACCGCAAGGCATAGTGTATAAAAATTAATGGTTAAAATACATGTCGGCTCACCACTCGGTGAGGCCCTTCCTTCCTTTTCGTTTATCAGTAACCTAACGCTACACGATAGACGGTTGAACTCACTTTAGCCGCTCTTCGTACTCGCGCACTGCGGCAAGAATTTGCGGATCTTTTTCCTGTTTTTTCACCTGGGCAAGTACCTGCTTTGCTTCTTCTTTCTGGCCAGCCTCCGCTAAACTAATACCCAGATAAAATTGCGCTTTCCGACTTGACGGGTTATTCACCAAAATTTGCCGGAATCGCTCAACTGCTTTTTCATGTTGATTGGAACGCATGGCCAGCAATCCCAAATTAAAGAGGGCCAACTCATTGGTTGGATCCTGCTTAATTACCTCACGCAACAGCATTATTCCCTGCATTGGGTTTTCTGTGTTTACGTACGTCATTGCCATATTAGCCTTTACCGATAACAAGTCAGGATTTTTAGCCAGTGCCTGTCCATAGAAGCTCCGCGTTTTCTCGCCCAAAAGTGCTGTTTTCTTCGCGTCAACCGCAAAGGTGTAGGCTTCAAAATAGTTATCTCCAGCCCGCAGTAAGTTTCGCTCCGTTGGCTGCGCCTGTGCCAGTACATCGGCGTAATAGGCAGCACTGTCGTACCGTGTTACATCCCGCAATAGCGTAATTAGCTTTTCACCAATACTCTCTTTCTGGGCTGAATTGGCTTTGGCAAACTCAGATTGTAACGTTGTCAACTGCTTCTGTTGTGCTGGCAACAGCGGCTTTTCGTGAGCGGGTGAACCGCTACCAGCCACTTTGGATGCATCAGAACCAGACTGATTTGATCCAGGTGTTTGTGTTGCATGCCCACCTTCGATTTGCTTGTTTTCGTTTTGCACCACTACCGTTGGCAGGGTGTACAACCCCACCGTCAGAGACGCAGCTAAAAGAATAACAAGCAACACGAATTTATTCATAGCGGGCAAAAACTAACAGCAAACACCTGGATTCACAGTTCTAACAGATTTGGTTATTCAACAGCTACTTTGGCTTTGTCGCTGGTTTTAACCTGCTCTACAAAAACTTTCGCTGGCTTAAAGCTGGGAATAAAATGTTCTTCGATTACCATAGCGGTATTCTTGGAAATGTTCCTGGCCACTTTCTGAGCGCGTTTCTTATTGATGAAACTGCCGAACCCCCTCACGTAAATGTTCTCTCCCTCGGCCAATGAGTCCTTAACTACTGAAAAGAAAGTCTCTAGGGTGTTTGTTACTTCTGCCTTATCAATACCGGTTTTATCGGCGATCTCGGCAATTACATCTGCTTTCGTCACGACTTCTTAAACTTTAACGTTTACTGTGTTGTTGAAAATTTGGGTCTCAAAATGGGAGCACAAAGGTAGGGCTTTCCCCTATATTTAAAAATTCTGATTTAGGTTTTTCCGGCTATCGGCCTTTTTTTTCTTGTATTTTGAATTGGCAATCAGACCTTAACGACATCGAAACCACGTTTGCCCCCACTCTTGAGCAGTGGTATACTATTCACAAACGAGATCTTCCCTGGCGTCATACAACGGACCCCTATCGCATCTGGTTGTCGGAAGTAATCCTACAACAAACCCGCGTAGCCCAGGGTAAACCGTATTACGAGCGCTTTGTAGATGCTTATCCAACCATTGCCCACATGGCTCAGGCGGATGAACGTGAATTACTCCGTTTGTGGCAGGGGCTAGGTTACTATTCCCGCGCCCGAAACCTGCATCAGACTGCTCGATTTGTAACGACAAATTTAGACGGCAAGTTCCCTTCCAATTACCATGACTTACTGAAAATGAAGGGAATAGGCGTTTACACAGCCGCAGCTATTGCTTCTTTTGCTTTTGGTGAGCGAGTGCCGGTTGTAGATGGAAACGTTTACAGGGTACTGGCACGGGTGTATGGTATTCAGGAAGATATTACCACTACTACCGCAAAAAAAACATTTGCTGCTTTAGCCACGCGTCTGATTCAATCAGCTATCGATCCGGCTACCTACAACCAGGCCATCATGGAGTTTGGTGCTATCCAGTGCACACCTACCGGCCCCGATTGTTTACTCTGCCCGGTACAGCAGCAGTGCGTTGCCTATCTGACTGGAAGCCAGCATCGCTTGCCCGTTAAATCGAAAAAATCACCTGTGCGTCAGCGATTCTTCACATATCTGGTTTTCGGGCACGATGGAAAACTCGCCCTTCGGGAACGAGTGGCCCGCGATGTGTGGCAAAATCTGTACGATTTTTACCTGATTGAGCACGAGTTCGATGCGCCTAAAGCCGTAAGCATTGATGACCTTATTGGGAATATACCTTCCCATGATCCGGTTTATGCATTGGTGCAACAGGGTGCCCTGGTTGCTTTACCGGTAGAAGCAGTTCAGTTGTTATCACACCAACGAATCCATGCCCGACTTTACCTTATTGACGTGCCTACTGAGCGTTTACCGCCTGATTTGCAGTGGTATAGTCATGATGATATCAACCGACTCCCCAAACCAGTCATCATCACAAACTATTTGAAAACGCTGTTTGCATAAGTCGGTATATTTCAGTATCTTTAATCTTCTTAAACACTACGATTTTCTCCGTAATTATTCAAAATAACGTGTATGGCCAGTCTTAACAAAATGACAATAATCGGCAATCTGGGTGCCGATCCTGAAGTACGGTATCTGGATGGAGGGGCTGTAGTAGCAACCTTCAATGTGGCCACTACCGAAAAATATACCAGCCGAAGCGGAGAGAAAGTTGAGCAGACAGAATGGTTTCGGGTTGAATTATGGAATGAGCAGGCTAAAGTGGCTGAGAAATTCTTAAAGAAGGGCAACTCCGTTTATGTAGAAGGTCGGCTTCGGACGGAGTTGTGGACGGACAAAGAAGGAAAAGAACGAACATCGCTGCGCGTTCGGGCTAGCACCATGCAACTGCTGGGAAGCCCTAATGAGCGCTCAGAAGAACCCTCTTACGAAGCCCCCCGTCAGCAGGCGGCCCCGGTTCAGTCTGCACCCGCACCCCAACAACCCCGCCCGCAACCCGCTGCCGCCCCTAAGCAACAGCCTGCCGCAACACCGGACCGCCGTCGGGAACCGGAGCCGGTACAGTTTGAGAGCAACAGTGGCGATGATGATTTACCCTTCTAATCCATCCGACGCTTACTATTGTTGAACGAGATTTAATATACATGGATCCTGGTGACCCCCTTCCTCGACAGGTGCTCCAAGCCGCTGATGGCTTGGGCACCTATTTTGATTTATACGCTCCCTATACGGCGTTAGTCCTTCTACTGATAACCGCAGCCGGTTTAATATCTGCCTCAGAAGCTGCTTTTTTTTCGCTTTCACCCGATGACCGGGCTTCATGTCGTTCCAGTAGTCAGGCCGCCGACCAGCGCATTGCCGTCCTGCTGGAACGCCCTAAGCGACTGTTAGCATCGCTGGTCATTTTCAATAATTTACTGAATATTGCCATTGTCGTTATTGTCACCTACCTCACGTGGGAGTTCTCCCAGGTATCGCGAGGATCGGGCTGGATACTTACTGCCATGACATTGGCTATAACGATAGCAATCGTGTTGTTTGGCGAAATAATACCAAAGGTGTACGCCAGCCAGAATAATCTAATTGTAGCCCGCAAAACAGCCCGACTAGCCCAGATTGGACTGGCTATCTTTCGTCCACTTGCTATATTATTGGTTAATTTGAGCAACCAGATTGACAAACGAATTCAGCGACGCGGTTATAAACTGTCCGTGGAAGAACTAAGTCAGGCCGTCGAGTTGACGGGGGCCAGTGCCACAGATGAAGAAAGGGAAATTCTTAAAGGTATTGTTAACTTCAGCAATCTGACTGCCCGGCAGGTGATGCGAGCGAGGCTGGACATATCGGCAGTGGCCGATAATCTGGTCTTTAGTGAGCTACTAGCTCAAATCAATACATCAGGATACTCACGCGTACCGGTTTACGGCGAATCACTGGATCAAATTGAAGGCGTTCTGTACATAAAAGACCTGCTACCCCACATTTATCAGGATGATTCGTTTCAATGGAAATCATTGTTGCGCCCTGCCTTTTTTATTCCTGAGAACAAAAAAGTAGACGATCTACTGCAGGACTTTCAAAAACGGCGTGTTCACATGGCCATCGTGGTCGATGAATACGGCGGAACGCGTGGTCTGGTGACGCTGGAAGATATTATTGAAGAGATTTTTGGCGATATCAATGATGAATTTGACGATGACACGGCCGTTGGTTACCGACGCGAGGATGCCCGTACTGTAGTGTTCGAAGGTAAGATGTCGATATTTGATGTATGCCGGGTCCTGAACGTAGAAGCCACCACCTTCGAAGCAGTGCAGGGAGATAGCGAATCGCTCGGTGGTCTGTTGCTCGAACTGTTCAAAAAGCTCCCGCAGGCTGGTGAAGAAACTAATTACGAGGGCTTCATTTTCCAGGTATTGTCGGCCGATGATAAGCGAATTAATGAAGTGCGGGTTAGAAAGAACGACCTGGTTGAGCAAACATAAGCGGTTGCATTACCCTATTTATACCCACAGCCCTCTCCCCTGATTGTAATCGGTGCAGATGCGCTGAATCTCGCTGGCCGAATAAGTTAGAAACCCTTTCTTCCGCAACGTCCGTAAACGTCTTTTTTCAACCCACGATAATCGACCGTCGACTAAGGAGGCAAAAACAATGAGCCGTTCCAGACTATGGCGTACTGGAAGGGGTAATGCGACTAACTGCTCGGTAAAGTGCCCCCCCGGCGGTGCACTGGCCGAAAGGCCAAATCGGTCTACAATCGTTTCAGTCAACAGGGAGTGGGAATAACTAACCGGGCCTGTCAAAATAGACGTGTACTGCAATGCTGCCATGATTGTTGGAAAAAACTGGTCATTCTTGCCCCATTCTTCGTGCAATTCATGGACAAACTCCCGGATTGTAGTGGGGGCCATTACCCTGATTTGTGCTTCGTGCAACACCTGCCATGCAGCCCAGCCATTCCAGAACGCGAAAACGAGTACAGACAATGACTCAAGGGTCTGCTGCACTGAATACTCATTTGAAAACTGCCCCAGCACAAACTGTATGACCAGCATAATGAGGGTTGCTTTCAGGATATTGAGCAGGAAGAAAATAGGTAATCCCCACCGGGGCATTGTCAGATAAGGATCAAGCCCTAAACGAAAAAAATCCGCCCGCGACTTGCTGGGGATTTCATCAGCTATTGCCTGTATGTGGCGTTCATATTGAGCATCGTGAGCACGGGGAAACTGGCATACTTCCATAATCATCTTCACCCCCCAGCTGCTTAGCGACAGTAAAATATTTACTTCCAGGTAAATCAGTAATAAAGCGTACAGTGAGTTGACGAGGGGTAACTCGTAATACTGGCCAAGAATAGCAATAGACGTAGTAGTGAACGTGTCAGGCCATGTTTGCTGCGGCAGAAAAAAGGACAGAACCCCAAACACACCCAGAAAAACTGACAAAGTTAAAACGAAGTTTTTCGTACGACGAACAACCCGACTTTCGAACTCATTCAACACATACGGCTCATCAGTCGGGTGGGGCATCTCGAGTGCCTGCCGCAAATAGCGCATTGACAGGTGGTCAAGTGAACCAGTGTTATCGTTAGGTGGCCGGGTAGACATAGTTTCTATTCGGAGTGGTGGCTTAGCTAGTTAAACTACCAAAGCCCCGATGTTGTTGGCAAACAGCCTGATATAATAAGTCAGGCACTGGACAACAGGTATCTTTTGCTTTGAGGATAAATAGGTAAATGTAGCGTTTGGGGTACTTTACAGAGTAGTGCATAAACCTGTTCTCTCATGAAGTACATTTTTTTATTTTGCAGTTGCCTGTTAGCCAGTCAATTTACCCTACCAGCCATTGGGCAGGTAGCCCCTTCTCCCGCTCAGAAACGGGTGAAAGATGACATGCTGGATGCCGTTACGGCATTTATGACCAAGCTCACACCTGAGCAAAGAAAGCAGGTTACCTATCCCCTGAACGATGAGGAGCGGTTTAACTGGCACTTCGTTCCCCGAGAGCGTAAAGGACTGCCACTCAAGCAAATGACGAAGGAACAGCAAAGTGCAGCAATGGCGATGCTCAAAACGGGATTGAGTCAGCAGGGGTACGATAAAGTTACCTCAATCATGGATAATGAGAATGTACTTCGGGTCATTGATAACCGCCCGCCCAATGATACCTACCGTGATCCCGAAAATTATTCGTTCACCATCTTCGGAGAGCCAGACGATAAAAATCCGTGGAGCTGGCGAATTGAAGGCCATCACCTATCGCTGCACTTTTTGTCGCAGACCGGTAAGGTAATTGCTCAGACACCTACTTTCTTCGGTACCAATCCGGCTGTTTTGGCCTTTGATTCCAGCATGGCCGATAAACGCATGCGTAACCCACGTATCATAGACTTACCGCAGAAAGGCCGGCAAATTATGAGGCAGGAAACCGACAAAGCGTTTGCCCTGCTGAAATCGCTCAGTCAGGATCAGCTCAAACAAGCCATAGTAAATGCAGTTGCCTACCCCGAAATTATGACCAGCAACAAGCGAAAAGCGTCGATGGAACGAATGGATGGGGTCAAAATGGCTGATATGAAGCCGGAACAACGCACCTTATTTATGGATTTGCTCCAGGTATACCTAAAAAACTACCATATTACCTTGGCTAAGCAACAGATGGACAAGCTCAAAAAGACAAGTCTGGATGAACTTCGCTTTGCCTGGGCGGGTGATCTGACTCCAGAACTGGGCGACGGCAAAGGCTGGTACTACCGCATTCATGGCCCCACAATTCTGATCGAGTATGATAATACCCAAACAAATGCCAACCATATTCATACAGTTGTGCGTGATTTGACCAACGATTTTGGAGAAGACCTATTACAGGAGCATTACAAGAACGTAACGCACGCTAAACCCTAGGGCGTTTAACAACTTTTAACCAAAAAATTCGCTCGTTTCTCCTTAATTTGTCGAGATTTTTTGTTCCAAATTCATGAAGAAACACCTTATCAGCGCGTCGATTTGCCTACTTTCGCTGGCAGCATCCGCGCAGGAAACGCAGTGGTACCTAAAAGACAAGACCGATAAAACGGCTGGCATCAGCGTAGAACGGACCTATCGCGAATTGCTTAAAGACCGCAAACCGACTCCTGTTATAGTAGCGGTTATCGATGGCGGAATTGACACTACCCATGAAGACCTCCGCCGGGTACTATGGGTCAATCCGAAAGAAATAGCCGGAAATGGGAAAGACGATGATAAAAACGGCTATGTAGATGACGTACACGGCTGGAATTTTATCGGTGGTAAAGACGGTCGTAACGTTGATCATGAAACAACCGAAGTGACCCGGCTGTATGTGAAACTCAAGCCTGCCTACGAAGGAAAAGACCGGAAGTCGCTGAAGCCAGACCAACAGAAAGAGTACGATCTGTACACGAAAGTGAAAGCAGAGGTTGAGAAAAACCAGGCACAGTACAAAGCACAGTATCAGGGGATTGGCCAGTTTTACACGCAGTTTTCAACGGCGGTCGATAACCTAAAAAAGGTACTGAACGTAACCAAACTGGATACGATGACGCTGAGTAAAGCCGCCGACACGCTATCGGACGCAGCTTTAAAACAGCCGGTACAGGGCATATTACGCCTGCTTCGTCAGCAGGGAGCCGCTGATACCGATGTGGTTATGGCCGAGCTTGAGAAAGCGAATGAGCAGCTTAAAGCCCGTGCTGAGTACCATTATAACCCTGATTTTGACGGGCGCTCGGTGGTGGGAGATAATCCGGACGATTTAAACCAGCGCGATTACGGTAACGCTGATATTTCCGGCGCGAATCCTGATCATGGTACCCACGTTTCGGGCATCATCGGGGCCGACCGGACAAATAACCTAGGCGTAATGGGTATATCGGATGCTGTACAGATTATGGGTGTTCGGGCAGTTCCCGACGGCGACGAACGGGATAAAGACGTGGCCAATGCAATCCGATATGCGGTTGATAATGGCGCCCAGATCATTAATATGAGTTTCGGGAAGGACTACTCGCCCCAGCGCAAAACCGTTGAAGATGCCGAGCGGTATGCGCTCACTAAAGGTGTTTTGATGATTCATGCCGCCGGCAATGATGGCAAGGATATAGACACAGCGGCCAACTATCCATCCCCCCGCTTTATTGACGGTTCAGCCATTCCCAATGTCATTACGGTGGGAGCCAGTGCTGAGCCGAACACCGCCGATCTGATTGCCAGTTTTTCCAATTATGGCAAGCAAAATGTGGATGTGTTTGCTCCGGGTAAGGATATCTATTCGACCGTTCCGGGCAGCAAATACGAAAACAACAGCGGTACCAGCATGGCATCGCCCGTGGTAGCGGGTGTAGCGGCTGTGCTGAAATCGTACTTTCCGAAGCTTACCTACGCCGATATAAAACGCATCATTATGCAGTCGGCAACGCCTTACGCAACCAAAGTAACCCGCCCAGAATCGGAGGATACGGTAGCCTTCGGTACGCTATCGAAATCGGGGGGTATTGTCAACCTGTACGATGCGGTAAAAATGGCCATTGCCCAGGAGTCTGGTACAGGCACTAGTAAAGTCAAATAATTATTTGCCTATAGAACAGGAAACGAAGATTCTGTTACGGAGTACAAAAGCCGGGAGTTGCTGTCGAATGAGAGAGATAGTCGACTCCCGGCTTAATTTTTCAGGAACCGTTCTGTTTGTATCCTGTCCCCCTCAGAAAGTAGAAGCATATAAACTCCGGGTGGTAAGTGCTGAATGGCAATAGTACTCTGCGTTTCTCCCTGTTGATTTTTCAGCGAAACTGCCGTATTCCATAGTCGGCCCTGCAAATCAACTACCTGAATATGAATCTGTTTTTCCAACGGATTAGCGTAACGCACGTACAGCGTAGTTTCTGCCGGATTAGGATAAATATTAAAATGTCCGATTGGGTCGGGGGTCGTAGCTGTCAAAACAGATGTTACTATAGTTCGCTCGGTCGACCACCCCACGCAGTTATGTTGTGTTACCCTCACCCTGTACGTACCAGCCTGAGAAACCAGTAGTGAATACCCACGAGCATTGGGCAGCAAGTCATTATCACGATACCATTGATACTGGTAAGACGTATCTTGTAGCACTTTTAGCGTTAACGCAGCGCCCGGAGGAAGCCTGAACTCTGCTCCTGTCGGCACCAGATCAAGGTTGCTGACCGAACTGGGCAGAACCATTTTTTCGTCAGACACTACCTGACACACTCTATAAACAACCCTCACCCGATACCGGCCGGGTTGGGTAACACTGAATGTACTATTATTTGCGTGCGGAATAACCGTATTGTTCAGCAGCCAGCTAAACGTTGCACCCGGCATAGTTACCCCGTTTACGGGAATGGCTTTCATCTGAACAGGCTCATCCGGATTACAGAGCCACTGACTACCAACCGGGCTAAGGTCGACGGCTGTGATCTTCACGTGTACCGGCTGAGAAGTGGCTGAGCAACCATTTTTATTTGTTATTCGCAGAGTATACGCCCCCTCTTTCGTTGCCTGATAGACGGAAGCAGTGGTTGCAGCGTCGATAATACCATCACGCAGCCATTGATAACTAAAATTTGCGGATTTAGTGGATGACTGTAATGGCAGTATGGTTCCGTCGCAGATTACCGTATCTTTTGCCGGTTGAATAGAAACAGCCAACTGGCAGTTCACTCGCTTCTGACCACTGATTACAAGCGAAAAGGGTTGGCTCGCGTACTGCATCGTCCCCTTGTGCGAAACAGTTACGGTGTAGGTCTTTCCCGGAACAGGATTAGTCAGGTAAATTTGCTCGACATTGTCGCGGAAATTATCTTTCTGGACGGCGCCCCTGTCGGGGTAAGCAGGATCAAGCGCGAACGGGAAGGTCGTATGTACACCGTCACTCAGCCGAACATCAAGGTCGTTGATGAGTTTTGGCGTACGGTTATTCAACGCACCCGCACCAACGGGTGTAGGTATTCCTTCAGGATCAGTCCAGCTTAAGGTGATCACAAGCGGTTCATTTCCCTGCGCAACAACACTACGGATGCTAGTTTTACCAACGGCTAAACTTTGTTCCAGTACCAGATGGGCCTGATTCTCATTCAACAAAAGCCGGGCAGCTGCTTCGGTATTCAGTAATCCCCAGCCTTGCCTGTAATCTGGACCAGCGGCCGGATTAGGCCGGTCGGCCGTGTGGAGAACCAGCCCCTTCAGCGTAGCAGCCCGCATAAACTGGCCCGTTTGCGGTAACCCGGCGGCTCGCTGACGGGCATATAATTCCTGTAGCAGAAACAAAGAACCCGAGACATTGGCCGATGCCATTGATGTGCCACTGTATATGCCGTACGCTGTGTTGTCCGTTGCTATCGACGATACTACGTCCGAACCAATACCCAGCAAATCGGGCTTGATTCGTCCATCATCCGTAGGTCCCCAGCCACTATAAGCAGTTGAGCCGACCAGAACAGGCTGATTCTGGCTGGTGTAACTCACATTGGCTGCGCCAACGGTCAATACGTTTTTTGCTGTAGCGTCGGCCGGAATCACATCATAATCGGCATTTCTGTTACGGACAATAGTACTTTTAACGGCTGAATTTTTCAGAAAATAAGGGGTTCCGGCAGGTGGTCCGGTTTCAGCCCGTTTGTTGTCCGCCGACCGAACCATCAGAAAAAACGGATTATTGTAGCCCAGTCGATCCAAATCCTGAACAGTAGCATTGTAAAATCCGAACAGGTAGTCGTCGGTGGTGCTAATGGTGGTATTTCCCCACCACTCCCATTTCAGGTCCGGGTTAGTACCCGGGCGTGACGCGTTGTACACCCAGCCCGCTACGGGGCCATAGGCATGATTTGAGACCAATAAATTAGGAGCTGCAATAGCCAGTTCGGCCAGATCGTTGGTATAATCCCAGACCGATAACGGAGCTTCGTTCGCCATACCCCTCGCCAGCGGATCGATACCTCGTCCAATAAGGGTCCCGGCCAGGTGCGTTGCGTGGTTATTTACAGTGGCTCCGCCATCTTTTTGGCGGAGCCTCGACTTGCCTGCACCGTCACCAAACTCCTGGTGGGACTCCAGCACACGACCGCCATCCCACAAGCCCAACCGGCCCGCCATGCTGGGTAAATTCCCCGAAACGCTGATAGGTATTGTCCCTCCACCCTGCAAGGCCAGCGTTCGTGTTCCGCGGGCCGCTTCAACATTATGGAGGGTATAATAAATTGGCTGGCCCAGTGGATCAACTCCCTGAAGTTGCAAAATACGCTGATTGGAATAGTTTTTGCGGAGTTCCCACTTGCGCTGTTGCGCCAGGCGAAACGTCTTTTTTAGTGACTGGCTGTATCGATTAATCATCTCCTTTTGCCACAGCAAAGACTGTTTTTCAAGCACAGTTTGAGCCTGAACGCGGTTATCAATACCGTTCTTGAGCACCAGAATAAAGCACAATAACAGCAAAATAAGCCATTTTCTCCTATACAGTGCTTTGTTCTGACCGATTGGATCAGGCAGGTAGATATCCGTCAGATGCGTTAATTATTAGTGTTTGTAAATCCGTTTGACCCGAACGCTTTGCATCCGTTCATCCGCTATAACCACAAAAAACGTACCGCCCGGCAAATTGCTCACATCAACTACTGCGGAATAAATTTTCCCGGCCCGCTCCAGTGTGGCCGTATAAAGCGTACTGCCGTTCAAGTCGGTCAGCCGGAACGTGGGCAATTGCAGCAAGGATGCTGTAACGAGCACGGAAATGGTCAATAGTTTCGTAGCCGGGTTTGGATAAACAGTTATATCCTCGTCGCTTGTAATGGGTTCTGTCGCCAGAATCGTCAGGACCACTTCGCTGGAAATAGCCACTCCGCACCCGTTCACATTACCCTGCACCGAATACCGCCCCGATTGCACCACGGTGTAGGTAGCACCTATAGCACCCGGAATGGGAACGCCGTTCATAAGCCACTGAATAGATGAAACAGCATTGGTCATCAGCGTAAAACCGTTGGCCGTTAACATGGGGGTTTGGGGCGAATTTACAGACACAACCAGTGCCGAAGAACGAACGGGAGCACAGGTATTGGCTACCTGTACGGCATAACTACCCGCAGTAACGGCCGAAAAACTACCCCCGGTTGCTCCGGCAATGGCTTGGCCGTTGAGGAACCACTGGTATGTTAGTCCGGTACCCGTGTTAGCCTGTAAAGTCAAACTTGATCCCTGGCAAATACTGGCCGACCCACCCGGTGTAATCGTGGCGGTTGCTGCCGTACTGGTCGTTGAAACAACGGGGGTTCGTTGCGGGCTGGCGCAGTCGAGCGACCTGATTTTCATATTGTACAAGTAATACCAGGCCGTTTTCAGGGTATCGGTTATTGTGCCGGAGGGAAACAATGAACCCTTAATCGTGACGACAGGTTGGCCCGTCTGTGTTTTCAACTGGTACGGGAATCCGCTCACCCCATTATTACTCCGGAAAATAGAGGCTCCTCCCGCGTAATCAATAGTTATTTTATAGTCGCCCGCTGCCGGTATTTTCAGGTTCAACGTGTACACTGCCCCCGGGTCGTTAGGATCATCGACCAACTGACTATTCGTGGTGGCGGTAAGGCTTTGGTTCCGGGTGGGGTTCACGTCCAGCGTTACGCTCGAAATAGCCGTGTTATCGTATTTGCGTACCGTAAACGTCAGTTGACCGGGCGTACCAATATACAGCCGGGCGCTCTGAATAACGATGGGTACGGCAGTTGAGATGAGCGGAGCCGGTCCGAAGTTTCCACTGTAGGTTCCCCCCGTAAACACGGTTTTGTCAACCGGGCCAATAACTCCCGATAAATCATTCAGGGCGGCATAAAACTGACCGGTGGCGGGTGATGTTTTCACTGAAACCCGATTGCCTGCTACCAGCAGGTTGCCCCCTGTTGAACTATCGTACCAGAAGGCGGTTCCTCCACCCGTATTCAATAATGAGAAAACGGAGTCTGTGCCACAGCGGGTAGCAGAGAAAATGCCGTTGTTCGCACCAGTCGCACTGGTGCGGGTTTCAGTAAGGCTGTTGTTGGCAGCATTTTGGTCGGTAGGTAGCCCCGTTGCTACGATGAATTTGTACGTCTGGCCGGGAGTTAATACGACCGTTGCCGGTAAGGTTAGTGCCAGCAAGCCATCCCGAAAAGCTACTATGTTAGGCACTACACCCGTTAGCGTCGTTAAGGGGGCATTATTGGAATCAATAAGGGTCAGGCTAACCGGTACGTTGGTCTGGCTGGCAGCCCCATAATTGTGGATACGCACCGAAATAGCCACATCGCTGTTCGTCCCACAGAAACTGGCTTCGGGCGATACAAGAGCGGTTGCACCAACATCATTGCTGGTTTGCACGACATTGAGCAGATAATCCTGGGTTTCGCCGTTTCCATAATTACCGCAGGCTACAACGGCAGCAGCATTATCGGTTTCAACAGCTACAACCCTAAACCGAACAATCTGTCCGTTGCGAACACTATCCGGAATGGCAACCGTTGTAGAGAAGACCCCCGCATTAGTTAGTACGCCTGATATAGCCACGTTTTCACCGGCGTCATTGAAACTACCATTCTGATTCCAGTCGGCAAACGCTTTGACGACAACGTTTTTAACGGCTCCGCAGGTGCCAATTGTTACCGTCAGCGGAATCTGCTGGCTGGATTGAATAGTAGTCGTTTGCGTGAAACTGTTGTACGATGTGCAGCCAGACGCTCCAGCCTGGTCGATGCTACCAAACTGTACCCGGCTAATTTTTGTATCGGCCGTCGAACTTGCCGCCGACGTACAGTAAGCTGTACTGCCGATGCCACTCATCAGGAGCGCGTAGTCTTGTTTGGCACCGCTTAGGGTACCTTTGTGCGTTACTGTCACGGTATAGCTCTTCCCCGGTACGGGTGCAGCCAGTAATACCTGTTCTACATTATCGCGGATATTATCGCCCCGCGTGGCGGCATTGGCCGGATTATCCGGGTCAAGTATCCAGGGTAAGGTAGTCGTTGTACCATCGCTGATGCGAATATCGAGGTCATTAACGAGTTTGGGCGTTCTGTCATTGAGCGTCGTGCTAGCTATACCGGCTGGGTCAGTCCAGCAAATGGTCGATACGAGTGGCCCCCGCCCCGAAGCTATTACAGTGAACGAATAGGTTTGCCCCTGAGTGAGTGTTCGTTCATTGAGCAGGTAGTTGTTATCTTTATTCAGAATGACCCGCCCGGCACGTTCCATATTCAGCAGACCCCAGCCATTCTGATAGTCGGGGCCGGGTGCCGTACCAGCCTCATCGGCGGTGTGGAGTGCCAGCCCTTTCAGCGTGGAGGAACGCAGGAATTGCCCGTTATTCCGTTGCGAAAAAAGTTCCTGTAACAGTAATATTGACCCCGCTACGTTGGGTGACGACATGGATGTGCCACTGTACACCACATAAGCACTGTCGTTCTCCGAACTGGACGATAAAATGCTGACACCAATACCTGCAATATCAGGCTTTATGCGCCCGTCATCGGTAGGGCCCCAACTGGTAAACCCACTCAAAACAACATCTGAGGGCTGGTTATATCCATAATTCAGATTACTGATGGCGGATACCGTCAAAATATTTTTGGCGTTTCCGTTCGTACTGATCTGGTCGTATCCATTTTGATTAGTGCGGGGAGCCATGCTGGTTTTGTTGCTGTTACCCAGATAATAAGATTGTCCGGCTCCGGGCCCATTCAATCCATGATCATTCCCCGCTGCTTTTACAATAAGGTAATAGGGAGCATTTTGGGCAATCTGGTCCCAGGTCCTAGCCCCGCTATTATAAACCCCAAACTTATAATCCTCCGTTTTGATAGTGGTGGTATCTCCCCACCATTCCCATTGTATCGACCCCGTGCGGTCGGGATTGTACTGCCACCCTGATTCGTCACCGTAAGAATGGTTTGAAAGTAACAAGTTGGCCGCAGCCGCACTCATTTCGGTCGCATCATCATAGAAATCGTAGGCCCGCAGGTTGGTACCAAAAGCCATCCCTTTTACCAGCGGATTCACGCCAGCCGCCATCATGATACCCGAAACGTGTGTGGCATGGCTGGACAAGGTAGTGGCGTTATCAATCTGGGCAACGCGGCTTCCCGACGTTCCGTCACGAAACTCAACGTGCGTAGAGCGCACTTTACCCCCATCCCAGATGCCCAGTTTATCTTTCAGGGTGCTGCCCGATAGTGAAACCCCTAAACTCCCCCCGGTATACAGCGAATTCGTACGGGTACTTATAGCGGCTTGTGTGGTACTGTATGTAGTGTAATATAGTAACTCACCAGTAGCACTTATACCGTGAAGTATCCTTACTTTGCCCGTAGGCGACCGTTGTTCGAGGGGGCGGTTTAGCCGCTTTGCTTCCGCTACTGCCTGTCGGTAATTTCCAGTCTGGAATTGCTCAATAGCTTGTTGTACCCCCTTTTGGATGGCTTGTTGCCGGGCACTATACTGGGGCAGTGGTTGCGGTTGGGCTAGTAAACAGCTACTGGCCAGTAGTATAAGGAAAGTGCTCTGAGTCCAGGGCTCTAAAAATCGTAAACATTGACGCATAGAAAAAAGCACCCAAAGGCCATCTGTAAATGTATATAGTACATACGATAAACAGATGATGACCGTTGCTTTCCGGACTGATTTCGAGCAGCATTAATGGATTTTTAACCGCCACTAAACTCTCATTCAACATCAATTAGTCAACTTCAACCGCCTTATGACTGTCTGCTTATGTACAGCAATCAATACCGATTAAGTAGCCAATTTGTTTAACTGAGGCCCCGGTTGAAGAATAGCTTAAATACCCGTATAACTAAATGGAGTGATTGCTCTCAGTTCCGTTTTGATGGCATCGGATACGTTCAGCTCTTCGATAAACTGCCGAATAGTGGCCGCCGTAATTTTCTGATTGGTACGGGTCAATGCTTTCAGAGCTTCGTAGGGTTGCGGGTAACCTTCGCGCCGGAGAACGGTCTGAATTCCTTCAGCCACCACGGCCCAGTTATCTTCGAGGTCTGCATTCAGGGCGGCAACGTTCAACTCCAGTTTACTCAAGCCTTTCAGGAGCGACTTCAGCGCAATAACCGAATGCGCGAAAGGGATACCGATGTTGCGTAAAACGGTCGAATCAGTCAGGTCGCGCTGAAGCCGGGAAATAGGCAATTTAGCCGACAGGTGTTCAAACAGCGCATTGGCAATGCCCAGATTTCCCTCCGAATTTTCAAAATCAATCGGGTTAACTTTGTGTGGCATAGCCGACGAGCCAACTTCTCCTTCTTTCAGCTTCTGCTTAAAGTAGTTCATGGACACGTAGGTCCACATATCGCGGTCGAGGTCAATCAGGATCGTGTTTAGCCGTTTGAACGCATCGAGCGTAGCGGCCAGCATATCGTAGTGTTCAATCTGAGTCGTAAACTGACTGCGAACCATACCCAGGCTTTCTACAAACGTATCCCCAAACCGTTTCCAGTCCTCATTGGGGTACGCCACATGATGGGCATTGAAATTGCCGGTTGCCCCACCAAACTTGGCCGCCGTTGGAATAGCAGCCAATAAATGTAATTGCTTCTCAATCCGCTCCACAAATACCGAAATCTCCTTACCCAGTCGCGTTGGCGACGCAGGCTGACCGTGCGTACGGGCCAGCATAGGAATATCCTTCCATTGTTCGGCCAGCACTTGCAAGCGCATGAATATCTGCCGGTAGAGGGGTTCAATTTCAGCATCGAGCGCATCGCGCAGCAGCAGCGGAATAGCCGTGTTATTGATGTCCTGCGAGGTCAGACCGAAGTGAACAAACTCCAGAAAAGGTTCTACTGGCGAGCCTTTCAGCTTTTCTTTGATGAAATACTCAACTGCTTTTACGTCGTGATTGGTCGTTTTCTCGATTTCTTTAATCCGCAGGGCATCCGCTTCGGTGAATTTTTCATACAATGCCCGCAGGGACGGAAACTCAGCCGGGTTCACACCCGCTAATTGCGGAATGGGCCACTCCTGCAGCGCAATGAAGTACTCAATTTCAATACGTACGCGGTAGTGGATTAAGCCTAATTCCGAAAAATAAGGAGCAAGGGCGTCAACCTGAGACCGGTAACGACCGTCGACCGGCGAAATAGCCGTTAATGGAGAGAGAGTCATTTCTGTAGTTCTTGTCAATTAATGGTCATTCTCAGTCATTTGCTGTCAGAAGAGGGTATTATCAATGACAATACATGACTATTAATGACTACAAATGACACGTTTCAAAAAGGGTTCAGGTACAGGCCAATCCCCATCCAGGAGGTTTGCTGTTTCTCAAACTGGCTATAGGGGCGGAATCCGGAGTAGCCTTCGAGCATAAAAGTCAGGTTATTCTGCGTCCGGCCCAACTCGAATCCAATTCCCCCGTGAATACCAGGTCTGAAATCGGTTTGCTGCCAGAATTTCACATCAACGCCCCCCACCAGCCGGGCAGCTTTCGTAGACGGCCTTTTGTAGAAAGTACCGATCTGTGCACTCAGGGGCTTTCGCTCTTCCGTTTTTCGTAGCACAACACCGGCCCCGCCGTACAGCCGCCAGTTAGTTACGGTACGGCTATAGGTAAAGTCCAGTAACTCATAATTGACCGAGTTGGGCGAGGGTGCCGTTATTTTGTTTCTAAAGATGTAATCATCGCCCAGATGCGACGACAGGTGATAAACCCGGATACGATAGTTGTTTTCGTTTCGCCGGATGTTATAAATGATGCTGACTTTATAATCCGTGTTGACAATGCGCCGGGCGGCTTTGTTAGTCGCGTCATCATGAAAGGCTTCAAACTGGGTAAAGGAAGCCAAATCCAACACCCACTCTTCCGAGTGGCCAGGCTGGGTAGTACGGCGGTAAAAAGGCTTGGCAAAGCCAAAGGCAAATGGCACAAAACTACCCTTGTATTTCTGGCCTTCTGTCCAGTAACCAGGCAGGAAACTACCATACGTTTGAGCCTCCAGCGGGTCCAGTATTATTGGATCGAACAAGTGACCTTTTGGCAGAAATTCCCCCTGCGCCCGTACAACGGCCGGTGTAGCCGTAACGGCTGTTCCCGGCTCCATACTTCTGGGGTCAACCGACTTGCGGACTGCCTTCTTCTCCCGCCTGACTCGTTGTACCTTTTCCGTTTCAGCAGGTTTCTCCGTTGTGATGGCAGGCGTATCAACCGGGGTGGAAGTCGGAGTTACTTCGGCTGGGGTGGCAATTGGAGTTGGCTCCGGTGTTTTTTCTTTTTTACGCTTTACCTTTTTCTCCTTTTCTACCGGTTCTGCCGGGGTATTCACCACCGCATCTGGCTGTTTGACGGGTGGTGTGTTACTAGCCGGTGCCGGAGCAGGTTGTGGCTTATTACCTTCCTTTGCCGCGTTTTTAGCCTGCCGCTGACGTTCCTTTTCGGCCTGTTTAGCTTCATAATCCCGCTGCTTTTGAGCCATTTCAGCCTTAATCTTTTGCTGTCGCTGAATTTCTTCCGCTATTTTTTCTTTTTGTCGCTGTTGGGCGGGTGTCAGGGCTTGTTGCGCAGAAGCCCAG
Organism: Cytophagales bacterium; assembly: GCA_038236215.1. GTDB lineage: Bacteria > Bacteroidota > Bacteroidia > Cytophagales > Spirosomataceae > Spirosoma. Next base: position 34,072 of record JBBSTD010000015.1, read on the forward strand.
CTTACGGCAAAAAGACTCAGGAGAAGGACCAATACAGTTTTTTTCATGGAGCAAACGGAGGATTCTTACGCCAGTAATTCACGCGGTTTTCGAAAAAATTACTGCTTCAGGGCTGCGTAATGTTTATAGAAGTAGGGAATAGTTTCGATGCCCTTATAAAAATTAAACAGACCATAACTTTCGTTTGGTGAGTGCAGCGCGTCGCTATCTAATCCGAAACCCATCAGGATAGATTTGATACCCAGTTCTTGCTCAAATAACGCCGTAATGGGAATACTACCCCCACCCCTTGTTGGAATGGGCGTTTTACCCCAGGCATCTTCAAATGCTTTGCTGGCTGCTTCAAATTCAATCGAGTCAACGGGCGTTACGTACGGCATACCACCGTGGTGGGGCGTTACCGTTACGCTGACTCCGGCGGGCGCAATGGACACAAAATGGGTTGTAAACAGTTCCGTGATTTCGTCGGGTGTCTGATTCGGCACTAACCGCATACTGATTTTAGCCGATGCCGTAGAGGGCAGCACCGTTTTGGCCCCTTCGCCCGTGTAGCCACCCCAAATGCCGTTTACATCGAGGGTTGGCCGGATGGACGTACGTTCGTTGGTTGAATAACCGGCTTCCCCCATCACGTCGTCAATGGCCAAGTCCCGTTTGTATTCTTCCAGGTCGAAGGGAGCTTTGGCTAGTTCGGCCCGCTCATCATCACTCAAATCGGTCACCTTATCGTAGAAACCAGGTAGCGTGATACGGCCCTTTTCATCGTGTAGCGAAGCAATCATTTCGCACAGTACGTTGATTGGGTTCGCTACTCCCCCACCGTACACGCCGGAATGCAAATCCCGATTGGGGCCGGTAACCTTCACCTCCACGTAGGACAAACCACGCAACCCGGTTTCGAGCGATGGCGTTTCATTGGATATAATGCTCGTATCCGAAATCAGAATCACGTCCCCTTTGAGCATTTCCTTATGCTTTTTCACAAATTCCCCCAAATTGTCGGAGCCAATTTCTTCCTCCCCTTCAATCATCACCTTCACATTGCAGGGTAATCCATCCGTAGCCACCATGGCTTCGATGGCCTTGATATGCATATAAAACTGCCCTTTGTCATCACATGCTCCCCGTGCGTAAATCCGTTCGTTACGAATGGTGGGTTCAAAAGGGGGCGTTTTCCAAAGCTCATACGGGTCGGCGGGTTGTACGTCGTAATGCCCGTACACCAACACCGTTGGCTTGCTGGCATCCACTATTTTTTCAGCATATACGATGGGGTGTCCCGGCGTCTCGTAGAGCGTTGCGCCATCCAGACCCGCAGCGGTTAGTTTATCTCTCACAAACTCGGCCGCCCGGCGCACATCGCCTTTGAATTTTGAATCAGCGGAAACCGACGGAATTCGAAGTAAATCAAGCAATTCATCCAGGAATCGCTGTTTGTTCGTTTCAAGGTAATTAGTCATAGCTAGGCTTACGATTATAGGCTGACAAGGCTGGTTTGATTTGTTACACTTCGACATAAGGGACAGGAATAAATAGCTACTTATCAAACTAATAATCGCTCGTCTTTTCCCTGTCTTCTTATTGTCTTCTCTATAAAATCGGCCTTGTAGACCTCAGGTTGGTCATTTACCAAAGAGTTCGCCCCGAAGTTACGCCTTTTTCGCGCAACGACGGGGCGTTGATTTTTATCAAATCAGGGAATTTACTCCCCTTCTTTTTTACGAAAGCGGAAAAGTATCGTACGGCTTTCCTCACCACGCAGCAATCGGGCAATATTCTTCTGGTGAGTCAGTACAACCAGTAAGAAGACAACAAAGCCAAAAACGATTAACAGCGGGCTTTCCTGCTGGCCAAAAATCCGGAGCAACAACAGAACCGGAAAAGCCAGGGCGGCAATGATTGACCCCAGCGAAACATACTGCGAAGCAATAACCACCAGCAGAAAAACACCGATACAGACGGCTGCCATTTCGGGATGTGTGGCCAGCATCATTCCCAATAGGGTTGCCACGCCTTTACCACCTCTAAAATTGGCAAAAACGGGGTATAAATGCCCTATTACAGCAACCAGACCAAAAACGATCTTGAACGTCAGAATCTCAGTTTCGGAAATGATGTTGAAATACCAGAGCAGGGTGGCTAAAATAGCGGCTGTGTATCCTTTCATAACATCAACCAGCATAACAATAGTACCGGCTCGCTTTCCTAACACCCGAAAGGTATTAGTAGCCCCCGCGTTACCACTTCCATACTTACGAATATCGAGATTGAAGAACCCCTGACCATACCAAACGGCAGTTGGTATGGACCCTAATAGGTAAGCTACTACAATCGTGATACTAATTAAAAGGATGTTCATTAATTGGACTCAGGCAAAGAGTGACATGATAAAAACATATGATTCGAGCGAATCTTTACATATGTGAGGAGAATGTAACCCCAAAATTAAGCGATTGTTACTATATAGCCAATCTTTTTTCTCTGATACGTTACTATCCTTGTTTTCAGATTAATTACCAGTTTTGTTATTTACCGCCAACAACAACTTCACTAAGGTTACTATTTTTTAAATACTGATTAGCCATTTCCATAATGTCATCAGCGGAAACAGCGCGGATTTTTCGAATGTATGTAGTTAGAAAATCAGCGGGTAACTGGTCCAGCAAAATTACCTTGTATCGATCAGCGATTTCGAAAGGTGTGTTCAGGGAGCCTACAAACTCCCCAGCCATGTAATTTTTCACGGTTTCCAGTTCATCCTCCAATACAGGGACTGTTTGCAGGATACCAATTTCCTTCTGAATTTCATCCAGCGTTTGCTGAGTATTTTCTTTGTTTACATCCGTTCCAATCAGGAAATACCCATCCCTCCGAAACGATGGTATGTTCGATGAAATGCCGTAGGTAAAGCCTTTTTCTTCGCGAATATTCTTCATCAGGCGCGACCCAAAGTAACCCCCGAATACTTCATTCGTGACCAACATTTTGAAATAATCAGGATGAGAACGGGTAAAAAGCCGACGACCCAGGCGGATGGATGACTGACTGCTATCCGGCTTTTCGGCGAGTGTGACCGCTTCGTTGTCCGTTACTATGGGGGCAGAATAGCCGGGTAAAGTGTCCGTTCTGATGGGTAATTGACCCAGTACCCGGTTAATCAGTAGAACATCATTTTCTGTCGCATGCCCGGCCAGAATGAGCATAAAAGGCCGGTTTCGGATAACCCGCTCGTAAAACTCAACGACATTAGCCTGCGTAAGCTGCTCTACAGCTTCGGGTTTCTGACTACGGCCATAGGGGTGTTCACTACCAAATAGTTTTTCGCGAAACAGCACACCAGCCAGATACGCGTTCTTTTCGTAATTAACCCGCAGATTTTGCAGGGTAATATTCCGCAGGTCATCCAGCTCTTTTTCTGGGAAGATGGGTTCATTCAAAAGCTCCTGCATCAGGGGCAGAACATCGGGCAGAAATTTAGTCAGGCAATAAATGACGAGGCTGGCCCGGTCCGGTCCGCTGTTCAATTCAATAAATGCCCCGTACCGATCTATGTACTCACTTATCTGGGCCGATGAACGGGATACCGTTCCCTCTGCCAGCATTTTCATGGCAAAGAAGGAACTTCCTGGTACGTGTTCATACCAGGTTCCGGCGTCGAAAACAAACTCTAAACGCAACACTGGCTGCTGCGCTACCGTAATCATGTGCAGCGGAATACCATTGTCCAGGCGGTTTGACTCTATGGCCGGTAGCTGTATTTCGTGGATGGCCTGAAATGCGGGTGGTTGAGTTCTGTTGAGGGTCATAAATGAGAAAGAGTGAGAAAGTGAGAGAGCGAAAGAATGAAGACCACTAGGTTCATTCTTTCGCTCTCTCACTTTCTCACTCTTTGATTTAGTTAAAATCGTCGTTTGTTACTTCATCATCTCCCCCTACCCGATTTGCTCCGGTCAGGTTTAGCAATAATGAAATTCGAAAGGTATCGGCAAGTGGGTTACCCTGTTTTACCGGAATCAGGTACGAAAAATCGACGCCAAACCGCTGCTGAAGCCGTAGCCCTATACCGGCAGTCACATATTTGCGACCGCCTTTTTCGTTCGACTCATTGAAATAACCAACGCGGGCCGCAAACTGGTCATTGTACCAGTATTCAACGCCTGACGAAATAGTAATTTCTTTCAGTTCTTCACTGAGGCCACCCGGTGCATCGGCAAACGAACCAAAGACCGAACTAAAGTAGTTTTTGTTGCCATTCTGATTCACCTGTACCCCATTTACCGTCTGGATATTGGGGGTTGGCACCATCAGTTTATTCGCGTCAACGACAAAGTTGAATTTGTTGTATTGATCCGAGTATATGGTAAGCCGGGTTCCAAGACGCAGATTTGTAGGAATGAAGTAACTCTGGGTACCGCCGTAATTGATACGACCGCCGAGGTTAGAAATCATACCACCGAAGGCCCAGCCAATTCCTTTCCCCGTAGCATTGTCGCGGGATTCGTTTTGGTAATAGGTGCTAATATCAGCGGCTGCCGTGGCACCTGGTTTCAGGCCCGGATTGCTGCTACCAGCTGCCAAGTTGGAGTTCAGGTATTTAAGATCGACAGCCAGAGAGAAATTCTGCGAGAGCTTTTGGGCAAACGAAGCCGTAACGGCATACTCACGGGAGTTAAACGTTCCAGCTGCTACGCCCGTTGCCGTCGTAAAATCAACTGTTCCCAGGTCAAAATACAGCAATGAGCCCGCTACAACCGAGTTTTTACCCACTTTCGTGTAGCCACTCAGGTAGGTGTAGTACATATCGCCAATCAGGTTGCGCAACCAGGGCGTATACGACAGTGAAGCCCCTTTGTTCTGCTTGGCAAAGACAAGCTTCGATGGATTCCAGTAAACGGCGTTTGCATCGGGATCACCCAGCGCTACCCCCGCATCCCCTAACGCTCCTGAGCGGGCATCGGGCGTAAAATTCAGAAAAGGTACCGATGACGTGGGAATATTGAGCGGTGTACCGTTAAGCGTGGTTTGGGCCGATACTGCAAGGGGGAGGAAGGTACAAGCGCCCAGAAGAACACGAAGAAAATTGTGCTTCATATAGTAAGTGTTGGTCAACAACAGCAGTTAATTATGGTGAGTATGGCCGTGCTGTGCGGCCAAAATTACAAGTAAACGTCGGATTAGAAAAAACGCGACTGTTTAAAGTTTCTTTTATTCACTTTGTCAATACAATTCGTCCGGTGCCGGTAACAGCTGACCCATCTACTGCCGACCGAATGTCGACCCGGATGATGTACAGGCCGTTAGCCAGTGGCTGCCCCCCCCCCGTCAGACCGTTCCATTCGCCAACGGTTACGGTCGATTCACAATTACTACACTGCCCCGTTTGCTGGTTGAGCAACCGGCTGTTCAGGTCGTAAACGCCCACTGTCCAGTCGAGCGGTTCACCCGAACGGTTGAGTTCAACCGTCATCGATGTTTGGGCAACAACCGGATTCGGACTGGCTTTGAACGCCCGTAATGCCAACCCCGGTCGCTCAGAAACTACTATGGTCAACGTGCCCTCCGTTGAATTATTGTTAATATCCCAGGCTTTGGCCCGAATCATATACGTACCCGGAAGCACTTGCCGAAACGTGTATTGTGCGGCCCCCTGCCGCCCACTGGAGCCGCGGGCTACATAGTTTTCATTCAGTATGACTACCGGCTGATCACCCAACCGGGCAGTCAGTTCGTGGCCTATACCAGACCGGGCAATATTGATGCCCTGATTATCAGACAAATCCATGCGCAGTGTTATATCCGGCCCGGCAATCTGCACAATATCTTTGTTACTAGCACCACCAATGATGGACAGGGCCACTACGGGAGGCTCGGTATCAATACTGTCAGCAAAAACACTACCACCTATTCGTAAACTATCGTAGCTTCCCGTTGCATCCTGTGCACTATCTGCCCGCACAGCATATAAATACAGTTTTCCTTTGCCAATCGTATATTCAATATCTTTGGGCATGGTGAAACGGGCTGTAAACTGGCCCTGCTGTACCGCTACCTGACCCGTAAAAATTGGGTTACGGAACGCCTGGTAAGTCATTTTAGGGCTTGCGGCATCGAGGCCAAGTGTCGTGTGGGTTGTCGCTTTGTCGTACAAGGAAAGAAGCGCCGTACCTGTGAAATCAGCGAGCCGCTGGCCTTGCTGTCGGATTTCCCCTTTCAATTCAACTATTTGCAGGGCATGTAGCGTATCGAGCCTATCGGGTATTATTGTTCTGCCGTTTACCTGCGTCAGGATGGCCTGTGCTTTTGGATAAGCCAGCCGTAAAGAAGGGTCGCCCAATAGTGCGAAGTTTCGATTGACGGGTCCACTCAAACTATTGTTTTTTGTAGCTCGCATGACATCACCCAGGCGGGGCATCTGGCCATTTACGGGGGTAAAAACAGCGTTATAGAACGCCTGATTCAGGAGCAGATTTGTGTTGGCGTACACGGGGCGCGTTGTAGTGAGCAAGCCAATCCCGCCCCCCGTTCGGCTCAACAACGTTAGTTCGGCCCCGGAAATAACGCTCGGGTCATCGTAACGACCAAACTGGCAGGTGGCCGTTATGAACAACGGCAGGCGCGCATTTTTCCAGGAGAGTATATCCTGAAGCGTCACAATCTGCTCGTCGGCCAGTCCTACTATCCCCCCATGACCACTATAGTTGATAATTAGTCGCCCATCCGCCACTGCCTGATTGATGAGTTGATTAACAACTGGGGCTTTTTGCCCATTGGCCGTATTCTCCTGCGGATAGTCGTCCAGAAAAATACGCTCAGGCCGGTAAGCAGGTGCTGTTTTCTCCACGAGTTTGGCCATTTGGTCGGCATCCTGCTGGTGAATGTTATAATCGCCATCATCAGCCACCAGCATCACCCGCGTTTGCCAGTCGCCGGTAATCGACGCATCCGAACTATACCGGATAAGCTTGTCGACTATCGTTCGGGCCTCGTCGGCTGATTTTACTGGTAGTCGCCCCACGCCAACATCCAGCTGGTAGTCGCCCAGGTTATTTTCCGGCCACTCACCCTCATCGGCATCCATAAACCCAAAATAATCGTCGGACGAGTAACTCAGCACCGGGTGCAGTGATTCACGACTTTCGTACACCGGAACCATGTTTGCCAACTGCATGGCGTTGACTTGGCCTGCTATGTTTCGATAATCGTACGTAGCGTCACCAAATAGCAGCAGATAGCGCAGTTTATCAGGCTGTTTCAAATAAAAATACCGGGCCATATCCCGAATGGCCGTCGGGTCGGCCTGGCCCGACCCAAATTCATTATAGACTTGCTGTGTAGTAACGACTAAAACGGTAAGCTGGTCGTTATCGCGCCGAAACTTAGCCAGCCGTTCGGCCTGTTCCCGCCAGGCAGCGGGCGTAACGAGTATCAGAGCGGGAGTTTGCTGGCTATGTAAATCCTGATTCGAAATGCTTACCAGGGATACTGGCGACAACGTCTGCGAATCTGTGAATAAAAAATAATCGCCGGATTGAGCCGACGTCCAGGCCGCTTCCTGTGCGGACGATAGTATATAGGCCTGCGCCACTGGTTTGAGCGGGTCAGTGATATTCCAAACGCGCAAGCTGTTCGTGGCCTGCTTCACCGCGTATTGTCCTTTTCTCAGTCTGCGCATCCAGACCGGTTTATCATACTGCCGAAGTTCGCGCTGCGTTTGCACGGCCAGGTAATTCAGGTACCCCTGGGCCGAATACAATCCGTTCTTCCGAAACGTAACCGCCACCCGAAGGGGATTATCCCCGGTAGTTAGTTTAGCCAGAAAGGTATCCGTTCGGGCTACGCCCTGATAGTCGTATTCGTACCCGGAAATAGGGTAAACAGGCATAACACCCACCGACTGGTCATTGACTTGCACCCGAAATTGTGTCGATACGGTAGCGCCCGCCACCACCGAAGCGGTTAGTCGTATGACACTGTTCGGCAAGGCACCCGGCACATTGAACGGCACAACCTTCGTGGTATCAGTTGTCAGATACTCCCCGAACCATTCCCGCCCGGAATGTACCGACGGTATCTTCATAAGCTCCTGTTCATGAAACTGATAATCATCGAATGCGGTAACGATTGGGGAAGCCGCTAACGAACCAACCGGACGGTCGGCCAGGCGTAAACCGGGCGAACTCCCAATGGTCAGAAAATAAAAAGTAGTATCAGAATAAGGGTTGATCTGGTGCGTAAAGCGTTGGGCTATCGAGTCATAGCGAACAACGCGGGGGCTTTGACCAAAGAACAGAATTGCATCGCTGGCATCGAATCGCCCATCGGCCTCACCAACTACCTGAATCGCATTCTCAGTTAAATCAATTGGCCGGGGGATGTCATTCGGCTGGGGCAGCACCGCACCCCCATTCCCGTAAAGTTGTAATCGTTTTGGATCTGCGGTGGCAAAAGCAGGGTCTAATTGTATTAACTGAGCCTGTGTGAGTCGATACACGCCCGACTCCGTAACACCAATTTTCACCCACGAGCCCTGCGCTAGTACTGACTGAGCTTTTGCTGGGGTAATATTAAATGATGAGTGATAAATGATGCATAAAAAAGCCAGGCAGAGCAGCCGCGTTCGAACCAGCCCCGCACGTACCCCCTTACGTATTTTACAACAATAATTCATCGTTCATCATTCATCATTACTGTCACCAGGGCGTGAGCCAGAATAGCGTATGACCTGCCCGTTACGGACTCCTTACAAACGATACGGGTTCGGCGTAACGTACCCCGTACGTACATCTTTTGAAAAAGTTTAAAAACGCTACCCTCCGCCAAATCGCGAAGTAGTCGTTTATTGGTTGGTTGCTCTTCCAGCGTATCCCCATCAAATTGCCTTATTGCCAGCATAAGGCCCGGAGAAGCGTACGTCGTAGCCGCCGGTCGGCTCAAATACTGCCGAAGCGGAGTCAGGATAGCAGCGGGAAACACTGTTTCGGTAAGTAACGGTTGCATGAGCCGTTGAAAAGCCAGTTGCCAGGCTTCGCCATGGGGTTTCAGAGGGCTGTTTTTCCGTTGTATGCCATATTGAGCATGTACATCCGCATGAGCGACTTCGTGTACATACGTTATCAAAAAAGCATACGGATTCAAATTGGCATTGACGGTAATTTTGGATTGCCTGTTCGGCAGTACCCGGAAGTCGCCAAGGCGGGTTCGGCGCGGTTTCGTACTGTGCAAATGGAAACCGTAATGCTGCCAAAGGTGCTGACAGTAATCAACTGCCTTTGGGGGGAGATGAGTGAGGAGTACGTTTGTCAATGGACTGAAAACGAAAAAGCCCTATAAAAATAAGGCTTTTTCATTCATCTCGCAGGGATACTGCTGATTACTTCACGCTGTCTGTAGACATCATAGTTGATGAGTCAGCCATCATGGTAGCGGTGTCTGTCGACATTGTCGTTTCTTCGGTTGTTGTCGTTTCTTCCGTTTTCTTGCTCTGGCAAGCTGCGAAGGTTAGCATGCTACCAACGAACAGGATCGATAATATTTTTTTCATACTGTAAATTACTCGTTATGTTTTGATGTCAAATATAACGTTTTCCTGGCGAATGCAATAAATATGGCCGATTTATCCATCAAAAGGTCATTTGTATAAATAAAATACCATTTAAAATAAGATTAATCTGGGATAGCTTTCTACAATTGTTCCTATCGCTATCTGGATGAGCGGGAGCGAATTCTATCATAAAACCCTGTAGTGCGGAATGTCAGGAGTTTATGCCCAAAATAGTTGGCCAGAAAACTAAAACCCATCCCAATTACGTGTGATCCTTTCTCACGCCAGAACTCGGATACTTTAGGAAAATAGGGATTGGCAATCCATTCGAGCGTAGCCACGGCTATACCTACCTGAACCCCCCAGGCCACCAGCGCAATGATAACAAACTTGACCATTTCGCGGCCCGTATTACCCGTTTGTTGTGCCGAAAACGCAAATAGTTTGGTTGGTAAGAAGCTAACGACCGTAGCGGTCAGATACCCAAGAAGAACACTGGTTGAGTAATCGAAGGATTTGCGGTATAGAATCTGGCTGAAAAAATTAACGGAAGCACCAAATAGAGCCGTTAAAAAAAACGAGAAAAAACTATTGTAGCTAGTTGATTTTGGCTGTTCGATGGCGTTCACGTTGACTGATTTACCGGACGAAGGATAGACTATTTTACGGTGATTAACTGTCTGGGAAACCCAAAAGTACAAACTTGGTACCACACCTGTTTGTTATCAGTAATCATTACTTAGTATGTGGTACAGGCCATTCCACACCCGTTGACTAGAAAAGACCCTGCAATAAACCCGGCGCAATACCCAAACCTATCGTGATGATAGTAGCACCCAACAGAACATATTGATAAAAAGGAGCAACCTGAATAGTTTCCGTTGCACCATCGCGAAAGTACATGGCAATGATAACCCGGAAGTAATAGTATATGCCAACCGCCGACATTAATACCGCTACGACCAGTAACCAGATTTGACCTCGTTCGACGGCGGTTGAGAATATATAGAACTTCCCCCAAAAACCTGCCGTCAGTGGAATACCCGCCAGTGAGAGCATAGAAACAGCCATCGTAAAGCCCAGGAGCGGGTTTTTGCGGGCCAACCCATTGAATGAATCAAAATTTTCGGTATTCACCCCTTCGCGCGTAATCGTTTGGGTGCTTCGCTGCTGGGCAACCAGTAACAGAACGCCAAAGGCTGAGATAGTAGCAACGGAGTAAGCCAATGAATAAAACACGATGGCCTGCTTTGTTTGCGCTCCCAGCGAAGCCAGTCCGATGAGCAGATAACCCGCGTGCGAAATGCTGGAATACGCCATCATCCGTTTAAAGCTATTCTGGTATACGGCGGTGATGTTGCCAACCACCAGCGTCAGGGCCGCGATGATAGCCAGCATTGTCCACCAGAATCCGTAAACCCCTTCAAAAGAGACCGATAGCAACCGGAATAACGCGGCAAAACCGGCTGTTTTCACCACCGTTGACATAAAAGCGGTGAAAATAGTGGGAGCACCGTCGTACACATCGGGCGTCCAGAAATGGAATGGAGCCGCCGATACTTTGAAAAGCAACCCAATCAGCAGCATCAGTAAACCAACGTACAATAACAACGAAAGCCCCTGTTGATTAGCCGCATAAGCACCAATACCGGCTATGGTAAAGGAACCCGTTGCTCCGTAGAGCAAGGCCATGCCAAACAGCATAATACCCGTAGCAAAGGCCCCCATGAGAAAATATTTGAGGGCTGCTTCGTTGGACCGAAGGTTACGCTTATCGCTACCGGTCAGTACGTACATAGCTACCGACAAAATTTCAACACCCACGAAGAGCATGATCAGGTTGTCGAAGCCAACCATCATAACGGCGCCTACCAGCGAGAAAAGCATCAGTGCGTAATATTCGGCGGGTTGCGCTTCATCGGTATCCATGAAACTACCCGACAAAGCTACCACCATAAAGGCCGACCCCAGCATAATGGCCGTAAAAACCATGGTCAGATTATTGGTTCGCAGCATATCGTTGAAATACAGATACGTTTTGTTCCAGTCGAGGAAGTTAACTGCCAGCGTAACGGCTAGAAATAACAGCGTAGCCGGTAAGAGTACAGCTCTCGATTTGAGGAAGCCCAGGAAAAGGAGTACAATACCTAAAACCGACAATAGAACGATGGGAAGCATAACAGGTAGTTTGTTGTTTGATAGTTGTCGTTTATAGTGAAAAGGCGCAAACCAGCTACAAACCACAAACATCAAACTGGATAATTCATTTTAATGATACCGATGTTGTACCGATGTACTTCATGATGCTGACAACGGAAGGCTCAGTTACTTTCAGGAACGTTTGAGGATAGATACCTATCCAGAAAATTAAGACCACCAGCGGAATAAACACCAGACTCTCTGTACTGCTCAAATCCGCAAATGACTCCGTTCGTGACGAAGGCGTACCAAACATACTTTTCTGGAACATTCGCAGCATGTAAACTGCCCCAAAGATAATGGTGAAGCCAGCGGCTAACCCCAGGTAATGGTTATACGTAAAAACCCCATGCAACAGCAGGAACTCACCAATAAAGCCGTTCGTAAGCGGCAGGGCAACGCTTCCTAACAGCATAATCATGAAAAAGACCGTCAGCTTAGGTGTGGATTTGGTAATCCCGCCTAACTGGTCAAGTTGATTCGTATTAGTGCGTGAAAAAATGATGTCGGCCACAAAAAACATCCCGACCACATTAATTCCATGGGCCAGCATTTGAATTAGTGCGCCCTGCATTCCCGTTTCCGTTTGTGAAAACACTCCGGCGGCCATCAGGCCAACGTGCGAAAACGACGAGTAGGCAATAAGACGCTTCATGTCCCGCTGCCGAATGGCGATGATTGACCCATACACGATGCCGATAACCGCCAGAATTATGGCCGTTTTCCCCCAGGCTTCTACCCCCAGTGGCACGATAGGCAGGATAAAGCGAATCAGCCCGTAAATACCCATTTTGAGCATGATACCGGCCAATAGCATTGTGGCGGGCGTAGGAGATTCAACGTAGGTGTCGGGTTGCCAGGTGTGAAAGGGGAACACCGGCATCTTGATAGCGAAAGCAACGAAGAATGCCCAGAAAATCCAATTTTGGGCCGCAGGTGTCAGGTTGAGCTTATAGAAATCAGCGATTGCCGCCGAGTGAGACGATAATTCCGTTGCGGGTGTCTGATAGTACAGATAAACCAATGCCAGCAGCATAAACAGGCTACCGAATATCGTGTATACAAAGAACTTGAATGTAACCGTCACCCGGTTGCTCCCGCCCCACATGGCTGCCAGGAAGTAAATTGGAATCAGTGCGGCTTCGAAGAAGAAGTAGAACAGGAACCCATCCCGCGCCGTAAAAGCGCCCATCAGCGCGGCCTGCATGTACAGTATCAGCGCGTAGAAAAGGGACGATTGCTTATAGCTACGCTTGAACGTAGAGAGCACAATCAGCGGAACCAGCAGTCCTGTTAACAGCACCAGCAAAATGCTGATTCCGTCAATACCGGCACTAAACCGAATTCCCAAAGAACCAATCCAGGCGTAGTCGAAACCAAACTGCGAACTGGCATCTGGTTTAAAACCGACGAAGGCGTAGCCCGCAAAACCAAACTCGATCAGCGCAGCTACAAAAGCGGCCTGTTTTACCCGCTCTCCCCGAATCATCAGAATCAGCGTAGCGGCTACAACAGGGTAAAGAATCAGGAGTAGTGTAAGCATGTAGTGTGTGTTTATGGTTTTTAGTTTATGGGTAGCGATCCCGTCTTACCTCCCCAAAGGAGTTTGCCCGAACGGTCCACCGTAAACCATAGACCGAATACCATAAACCGTTTTATAATCGAATAAAAAAACGAAGGGCAAAAATGACGACAATACTAACCACCATGGCCAGGACGTAAAAGCCAATGGAGCCGTTCTGTACCAGCCGCAACTGCGCCGAACTTTTCTGCACCAGCCAGGCTACGCCATTAACGACGCCATCAATCAACCCTTCGCCAAAGCTGTACAGGGCGTCTCCCATGCCACGAACCGGACGAACAATAATGGCCTCGTACAATTCATCTACGTAGTATTTATTATAAATAACTTTTTCTGGCAATGAACGCTCAGCCGTTTCGGGCGCAGGAACCGCCTGACGGCTAATGTACATGATATACGCGATGATGAGGGCCAGTAAAGCCACCCCGGCCGAAACAGCCATCAGTACGTATTCTGTGCTATGCTCAATCGTGGATTCGGCGAACGCTTCGGGATTTACCTGCCGGGAGCCTTCAAACAGGGGTGCCATAAAATTGCTCAGCCAGCCGCCACCGGGCAGATTGAGTACGCCACCCACCGCCGATAGAATGGCCAGTATCACCAGCGGAGCCGTCATGCTAATGGGCGACTCGTGCAAATGATGCTTCTGCTCCTCCGTTCCCCGGAACTCCCCGAAGAAGGTCAGGAATAGTAGCCGGAACATATAGAACGACGTCAGGCCGGAACCGAAAACACCCAGCGCCCAGAGCAGTTTATTGTGCTCGAACACATGAGCCAGAATTTCATCTTTTGAGAAGAAACCGGCAAAAGGGGGCAAACCCGATATGGCGATGGTGCCAATCAGAAAGGTAATGAACGTAACGGGCAATGCCTTCCGCAATCCACCCATCTTCCGAATATCCTGCTCATCGGACATGGCGTGGATAACGCTACCGGCCCCCAGGAATAGCAATGCTTTGAAGAACGCGTGAGTGATAACGTGGAACATACCCGCCGTATAAGCCGTAGCGCTCAACCCCAGGAACATATAGCCCAGTTGCGACACGGTGGAGTAAGCCAGTACTTTCTTAATATCGTTTTGAAGCAGACCGATGGATGCCGCCAGTAATGCCGTAGCAATGGCGATTCCCCCAATAATTTCGAGCGTCAGCGGAGATAGCGTGTAGAGCACGTTGGAGCGAACGACCATATAAATACCCGCCGTCACCATAGTGGCTGCGTGAATAAGTGCGGATACGGGCGTTGGACCGGCCATGGCATCAGGCAGCCAGGTAAACAGCGGAATTTGGGCCGATTTACCCATTGCTCCCACAAATAGCAGGAGTGTGATGGCCAGAATTGTTGGATCGCCTATTTCCAGACTGGTAGCCTGTTTAAAGATATCCAGATACTCAACCGTACCGAAGGTGTTGATGAGCATAAATATCCCCAGCAGAAAGCCCAGATCACCAATTCGGTTCATGACAAAGGCTTTACGCGCGGCATTGTTGTAGTTGGTATTCGTGTTCCAGAAGCCAATGAGCAGGTAAGAGCAAAGCCCAACTCCTTCCCAACCAATAAACATGATGACGTAGTTGGACCCCATCACCAGCAGCAGCATGAAAAAGATGAAGAGGTTCAGGAAAGCCATAAACTTACCAAAACCGACATCGTGACTCATATAGCCAATGCTATACAGGTGAATCAATGAGCCAACCCCCGTTACCACCAGCAGCATCAGCAGCGACAGCTGATCAATCTGAAACGAGAAATTAATTTGCAGATCGCCCACGCTTATCCAGTTGAAAAGGGTAGCGATGAGCGGTTGACTCCCCCCCGCACTGAACGCACTGAACGCACTGAACAAATAAATGGAAAGTACAAAGGAGGCCAGCACAGCCCCGGTAGCTATAACGCCAGCCAGACCGTTTGGTAATCGGCGGAAGCCGAGTCCGTTAATTAGAAAGCCAATCAGCGGGAGAAGCGGAATTAACGCGCAGAGTAATTCTATTTGCATGAACACAGGTAAGGTTTGATGTTTGACGGTTGTTGTTTGTCTTTGTGGTTCTCCACCGGAGCTAGTTGAAATGCTTTTGCATCTGTTCTGGCAGGAACGACAACCATCAGACTACGACCGTCAAATTTGATTCTACCATTTCAACTTATTAAGCAAGCCCACGTCAATGGAGCGGGTGTTGCGATAAATCATCACGATAATTGCCAGCCCAACCGATACTTCGGCGGCAGCAACAGCCATGATAAAAAAGACAAATACCTGACCGGCTGAATCAGACCGGTAGGATGAAAAAGCGATAAGTAACAGATTGACCGCATTGAGCATTAACTCAATGGACATAAAGATGATGATGGCATTGCGCCGGGTCAGTACACCAATGATGCCGATAACGAACAGTGCGGTACTGAGAATCAGGTAGTACGTAAGCGGTATTTGCTGAATGACTTCCGGAATGAGGACGTCCTGCGTAGGTTGCATGGCTTGCCGGTTAATAGAAAGTGTCGCAAAGGTAAAGATTATTCGGAATTGGCCGAAAGGTGTTTTTCATCCCTGTGCATAGTTATTGCAAAACAAGGGCTGACCGGTCGCAGGAACTTTGTATGTAAATGACTGTCCCTTGATAAAACGAGCAGAACCTCATCGCATCACTTTAGCAGGTTCTCGCCATCAAAAGGGAGCAATTCCGCAATGAAATATCCTGCCGCAGTAAGAAGCGGTTTGGGGTACCTGATGCACACTGCATTAAAAACCAGCGAAGGAAATTTAATGGGCGTGTAAAGTGCTATCGATAATTTGTCAGCACTGGGACCAGACAAAGCACGAAGCCGTTCGGGAAACGTCCGGTTCCTGCCGGAGAGACACAACACACATGCCGCCCTACCGCTAACCGGGCTGTAAATCACTCCGCTTTTGCCAGTGGTAAGCAGCCACCGAATTTTTCCAGAAATACTTTTCGGCCACGGTTCGACCTTTGGCGGTGAAGTAGTCACTGACCAGTTTCAAGCCAACCCCAACAGGCAACCATTGGTCGCTGTTGGGCCAGTCACTCCCATACAGCAACCGATCTTCACCGAAGGTATCGAACAGTTCATCCAGCCGAGGCCGGTAGAAACTCAACGCCGTCGGAATGTTTCCCTCCACCCGGCGCAGCACTTCCGATATTTTCACGTAAACCTGGGGCCGCTGGCCTAACTCCTGCAAATAGGCAGCATAGACCTTCCGGGCTGCAACCGCTTTCGGCATAGTCATTTGGGGAAGATGATCGATAACTATCCGTAACTCCGACACTTGATCCGTTAGCCGCACAACGGCAGCAAGAAGGGCCAGATTCGGGTTCGCCGTATCCAGCACAAGTCCTGCCGTGGCCAGAAATTTAAGGTCCGATACGAACGTGGGATTCGATAGCTGACGGGACAGATCACGATCCCAGAGATTTCCGTAACGAATGCCGCGAAACAACGGATTGCGCTGGAAGCGTTCGAGTTGCCGACGAAAGTCCGGCTTGCCTGGCTCAAGGTTACCTACCGTTCCAACAATGATCTTGTCCTGGGTAGCAAGGTCAAGTACCCACTGGTTGTCTTCAACCAAAGGGCTGGCTTCCACAACAATTGCGCTTACAATGCCGAGGGGCATCGCGATCTGGCGATAGCGGCCAGGAAGGGCTGGCTGGTAAAGAATACCATTATTTTTAGTGGGCCAGGGCACCCCTGGGGGCGAGTCGTATCGAACAGGTGAATGTGCGTATCGATGATAGGGATATCGGTATCCTCTTTCCAGCCCAACGAGGGTAACCCAACCGTAGCGGAAGCACCAGCGGTCAGGGCAAGAAAACTTCTTCGGTTCATAGGTAGGCAGTTAAGTAAGGAAGCAAAGGTATGATGAATTAAATTTCAGTTTTTCCGGACTACTTTTAGGTCAGGCATTTTTTGACAGCCGGGCATGGAAGACATTTTACGAAAACAGATAGAGAAAATTGTACCGTTGACCGATGAGGAGTATCGGTTCGTACTAACTTATTTCACAGCCAGAACCTTCAGAAAGCATCAGTACGTGGTTCAGGCGGGTGATCCCGCACCCAATGACCATTTCGTAGCGAAAGGGTTACTGAAGTCATTTTACATTGATGACCTTGGCAAAACGCACATTTTACAGTTTGCCATGGAAGACTGGTGGATTTCTGATCCTCAGGCCTATCATAATCGGGTAAAGGCTTCCCTTAACATTGATTGTTTGGAAGACACGGACGTTTTTTTCATTTCCATCGACAACCGGGAGAAGCTTTGTACGGATTTGCAAAAAATGGAGTATTTCTTCATGAAGAAAACCACTGCTGGGTACATTGCTTTGCAGCGAAGAATATTGTCGCTGATGAGCCAGAAGGCCGAAGAGCGATTTAATCAGTTTGTTCAGTTATACCCGACGCTTTCACAACGGGTACCTAAAACATTGATAGCCTCGTATCTGGGCATTAGCCGGGAAACCCTGAGCCGGATGTACGCCCATTGATGTGATATACATCACACTTATTTTGTGACCTAGATCCTTTGTTACCCCTAGAAGGTTAGCGAACATTGTATCAGATTAAGAAGTCAGCTTATCAATATTAGTTTAGTCAGTCAAATGGAAAAAGTCGCATTAGTCGTGGGAGCAAGCGGCATTACAGGAAGTAATGTAGCCAGGAAATTAATGTCAACGGGTTGGCCAACATTCGGTTTGGCCAGAAACCCTCAGAACAACATAGCCGGTTTGAACCCTGTTGCTGCGAATCTTTTAGATCGGGGAAGTCTGGAAAGCGCGCTGGCAGCTATTTCCCCAACGCACGTATTTATAACAAGCTGGATGCGCAATGCAACCGAAGCGGAGAACATCCGGGTAAACAGCCTGATGGTTCGAAATCTGTTGGATGTATTGTCGCCCAAACAATCCGTTCAGCACGTGGCCCTTGTCACGGGGCTTAAACATTACCTGGGACCCTTTGAGGATTACGCCAGGGAAGGTTTTTTACCGGAAACACCCGTGAGGGAAGAGCATCCACGCCTAAAAACAGAAAATTTCTACTACGCCCAGGAGGATGAAGTGTATACCGCAGCGGCTCGCGATGGTTTTACATGGAGTATCCATCGCCCCCACACGGTTATTGGGAAGGCAGTCGGAAATATGATGAACCTGGGGACTACCCTGGCCGTCTACGCTACCATTTGTAAAGAAACAGGTCGTCCGTTTCGCTGGCCGGGCTCCCAGACCCAATGGAATGGCCTTTCCGATGTTACGGATGCAAGGGTGCTGGCCGAACATTTGCTTTGGGCATCGACCACAGAGGTAGCCCAAAATGAAGCGTTCAACATTGTAAACGGAGATGTGTTTCGGTGGAGTTGGCTATGGAAACAACTGGCAGATTGGTTTGACATTGAACCCATTGGCTATGATGGTACCATCCATCCGCTCGAAGAAGAAATCAAACACGATGGCCCGCTCTGGCAAGACATCGCCCGGCGTTACAACCTGAAAGAACCGGCTCTGGATAGACTGGCCTCAGCCTGGCATACAGATTTGGATCTGGGTCGCCCTATTGAAGTGATGACGGATATGTCCAAGAGCCGTAAACTTGGCTTTTTGGTCTTCCAGCGCACAGATGAGTCTTTTTTCGACCTGTTTGAGCAGCTTCGGGCAGAAAAGTTAATCCCTTAGTTGTCACCCTTGATTATCCTGCGTCACAGGCAGCATTCCCTGCGACGTAGGTTTTGGTTCTTCGTGCAGAGCAATGGAAAGTCTTTGTCAACGTTTCCCGTTACTCTGGACAAAGGTCCGAAGTTTTATCTCGGTCAGTCGGCGTTTAGTATCGAGGGGAAAATCCCCTTTCAGCATCCAGTCGTAAAACGAAGGCTCTTTCTTCAACACCTCCAGTACAGAAAACCCCTTGTGCTTACCGAAGTTAAAGACTTCCTCTCCTTTGTCATTTAGAATAATACGGCCAGCGAGGTCAACGTTCGTATTGGCCGTCAGGCTGTGGAGTATGTCCATATCATTATCAATGACGACTTCCTGCCCGTTATCGGCTTTGGCTACCATACCCATGTAGCGTTGTACCTGCGCGTTGAGCACCTCCAGACTAGCAATGGTATCCGCTTCGGCACCGTGCGCCCCAACCAACTCTTTACTGCAATAAAACCGGTAGGCAGCCGACAGGTTGCGCGGTTCCATAAGGTGGAAAATTCGCTGAGCATCCACCAGCCGACGATTTTTCATATCGAAATCCACATTGGCCCGCAAAAACTCCTCGACCAACAAAGGCACATCGAATCGGTTGCAGTTAAAACCGGCCAAATCGCAGCCATCCATAAACTGGGCCAGCGTTCGGGCCACCGATTTAAACGGCGGTGCATCCACCACATCATCATCGTAAATACCGTGAATCAGACTAGACTCTAACGGAATGGGCATACCCGGGTTTACACGCTGCGTTTTGCTAACAACGCTTCCATCGGGCAGGGCTTTTATCACGCAAATGTCGATGATACGGTCTTTGGCAACGTTGATACCAGTGGTTTCGAGGTCGAAAAAAGCGAGTGGTTTTTTGAGTATAAGTTGATGCGTCATAACCAAACCGGGTTTAATACGGTCAGGGTGCAAAGGTAAAAACCTTTTGCAGGAATTAGCCCTTTTTCAACTCCGACACCCATTTAACCCCTTTCCGTACCGTTTCTACTGACGGCATACGGTCGGCCTGCATCAACTCGCGAATAGCAATAATATCCTGGTCGCGTTTTAAACCCGCTACGGCTCTTACCTTATTCTCCTGCACATAGAAAGCCAGAAATGAATCATCGCTTTCGGGATCGCCATCATAAATAATATCATCAATCTGCGTGGCGTGGCCAATGTAGTTAATCCGGTTACCCTGCTGATTTGTCCAGAAAAATGGCACCTCCTGATACGGTACTTCTTCGGCTTTAGCCATGTTCATACCCGCCACATAGCCCTGCTGCCCGGCCACTTTCCAATGCTCAATCCGTTGCTGCCCGTCGGCAGTTGGGTAATAAACAATATCGCCAGCCGCGTAAATATCATCGGTCACGCGCAGGTATTCATCCGTTTTAACGCCCCCATCTTTCTCCAGCGGAACACCCTTCAGGAAATTGGTCCGGGGTTTGACGCCTAAGCCCAGTAGCACAAAATCGGCGGGGAGCCGCTCGCCATTGTCCAGTACAACGGCACTAACAGCGCCATTGCCTTCCAGGTGGTCTGCTTTACGACCGAGGTGAAACTTTATACCCTCGGCTTCGTGCCATTTCTGCACAACACGACCGATTTTTTCACCCAGTATTTTCGCAAACGGAACCGTTTCTGTACCCACTACATCTACGCTGGCGCCTAGCTTTTTGAGACTCATGCCCCCTTCCAGCCCAATGAACGAGCTACCAATAATGACCACCCGCTTCCCCTGTTTACCCAAATCACGCAGGGTCTTGCTATCATGCAAACTTCGGAGTGGATAAACGCCCTCCAGTTCAGCATCGACTCCAGGCAACATATTCGGTTTACCACCAGAGCAAAGCAGTACTTTATCGTACGCAATCGTCTCGCCAGTGGCTAATTCAATGCTCTTTTTGGCGGGGTCTACACTCATCACTGTCTGACCGGTGCGTATCTCGATGCCATAATTCTTATAGAACTCTTCCGTCCGGAGTGGCATCCATTCGTCCGGGGCTTCATCCTGTAAATATTCTTTGGAGCAGTTGGGCCGGTCGTAAGGCACCTGACTACTGGATGTCAGCATCAGGATTTTCCCCGTAAATCCACCCTCACGCATCCCTTCGGCCGCAAAAGCCCCGGCCCCACCACTTCCGATGATGACGTACATCTCCTCACTGGCCTCATCGGGCGAAGACATGGGATTATCCTGGGTTTCCTGGGCCGTAGTGAGTCGTACGAATACCTGGTCATTTTCAATTCGTACTTCGTGTGTAGGCAGGCCACTCAACGCGGGAGCTTCCAGCCGTTGCCCATTGCGGACATCAAAACAGGCATTATGCCAGGGACAAACGAGCCGGTACCCATTCAGTAAGCCCTTTTTCAGCGGAGCATGGTAGTGAGTACATTGAGGATGGAGCGCGTAAAACTGCCCATCGGCACGAACCAGCAACACGTCGGTATCACCCACGTGAACTTCTTTCATTTCTCCATCGGCCAGGTCATCAACATGGCAAACGGGGGCTTCGGTGTAATCGGCTATCATGACGCAGTGGGGTTTGTAGTATAACTACGAAGTACTCTAATTTGATTTGAGTAACCCTTCGGCTTTCAGCCATCAGCCTGACCGGTTTTCTGACATTGACGACCTGATTGGGTCAATAACTTAATTGAGCTTGTCAGGTTGTAGGTGTCTATACTACTACAACATGAAACGAATTTACATTTTCTTACTTGGTGGGCTCTGTTTTAGTCAGATCGCCTTTTCGCAACAAACCTATTTCAATGTTCCTTCGTCCGACATACTTGACAAACATAAAGTTGCCGTTCAGCAACAAGTTAATATTTCTGAATCGCTACGCTCATCTACTACCGTAAATTATGGCCTGGGACGACAATGGGAGATAGGATTCAATGTGTATAATCTTGATTTTCAACCGAGTGAGCATCGAATTGTAGCCAACGACTCAACCACCGAAAAAGCGTTCAGCCCTTTGGTGATGCTGAATGCACAGAAAGCATTCGATATCACTGACCATATTGGTCTAGCCATTGGGTTTCAGAGTGGGCTGAACGCGCTTACCCACCGACAGCCACAATGGGTAGGGTTTGCCTATGGCAATGTGGCTGCTTCTTCCACGGATGAACACTATAATTTCTCGGCGGGAGGCTACGTAGCCAATGCCCGTTATTTAGGGGATGGACCTAATACCGGATTTCAGACGGGTTTCGACGCTGGAATTTTTTACCAGAAATTGCACCTGTTGGGCGATTGGATATCTGGTCCACACGATTTTGGCCAGTTGGTGTTAGGCCTGGAAGTGTATCTGGGCAAGCACATTCCCCTGGCTGTTGGTTGGCAACGCTCGAACAAAAACGGCGCGCAGGCCTTAGTACTTCAGCTAACATACACGCCAAACTGAATTGGTGAGTGTTATCCTGTACAGCAACTAGATTCGGCTCTGTACATGTAAAGGGGAAATACAATTGCCGGAATTTAGTATCAATACCCGTCTATTCTAATTCGTGGGGTACGTAACAAAAAGGAGCAGTCGGCGTTCGAAAAGCCGACTGCTCCTTTTGCCCCTTTTACACCAGACAGCCCGGCGTCGGGTAACTTTATTTCGAGGTAGCCATCACCATTTTAATATTCATTTTAGCACCCGTTTGCAACACATCGACAAGGTCCTGAACGGTCAGTGTTTTATCGAAGCGAACAACAACGGTTGGTTCAGCAATACCGGCCATCATGGTTTTCAATTCATTTTCGAGGTTAGCCGGGTCTACCGGTCTTTTGTCGATGAAGTACTGTTTCTTTTCATCAACGGAAAGGGTCACCTGCTTTTTGCTCAACTGCTGGGTAGCAGCGGCCTTAGGCAGTAACAACTTGATAACGTTAGGGTTGGCTACCGTGGAGATAATCAGAAAGAACAACAGCAAAAAGAACATGATGTCGTTCAGCGAGGACGTCGCCACTTCGGCAGCAAACTTGGTTTTTCGGCGAAGTTTCATAGGGCCAGTTTATGGTTTGATGTTTGTGGTTTATGGTTAACAACAACTACAAACAACCACGAACATCAAACAAGTTTTCTACCGCATCCGGGCGGGTTCGGTGGTTGGTTTCTGGAGTACTTCGATAAACTCGAAGGCGTTCACTTCGAGCGCGAGCGTAAATCGCTCGATCATCATATTCAGCAGGTGATAGCAGGTATAAGCGATAACACCCACAATGAGACCGGCCCCCGACGTAATCATTTTTTCGTACAACCCACCGGCAATAATGCCGACGCTGATATTGTCGGTCAGCGAGATGTCGTAGAAGATACGGATGATACCCGAGATGGTTCCGATAAAGCCCATCATCGGTGCGATACCGGCAATGATACCCAGGTAGCCCATGTTACGCTCCAGCCGCGAGAGTTCAATTTGACCAACTGTTTCGATGGTACTTTCGATTTCCCGAATGGGTGATCCAATCCGGCCAATGGCTTTCTCGAATACGCGTCCCATAGCCGTGCGCTGATTTTTGGCGAACGATTCAGCCGATTTGATGTTGCCCTGCGCCACCATATCCCGGATGTTGTCGATGAAATTGGCATCCGCTTTTGTTTGGGAGCGAATGACAAAGTATCGTTCAAACATCAGGTAGAGCGCAGCGAAGAACAAAAAGGCGATGGGGACCATTACCCAGCCACCTTTGGCGACCAAGTCAAATAGTTGTAACGTTTGGGGTTGAGCGGCCGCCTTGGCGGTCATCGATGCGGCCGTGGTATCAATAGCCGGAACCTGGAGCAAAAGCATACGAACGAGTCGGGTAAATGGAAAAGGTTAGACCAATGACTGTTAAAGGAACAAACGTGCTGGTTTCGATGGATATTGTTTCAAAGATACGCAAGCGCATTTTATCCTGATAAGCGGAGCGTATTTTTCCTATCAAACGTAACAGACTCCCGTTACTGGATTTCTCCTGCTTTATGGTTTGACCAGAATTTTACCCCAGCGACCGGGCCGGTCGGCATGTTCGACGGCTTCGGCAATCTGGTCGAGTGAATAAGAGGCTTCCACGGGCAATTGAAACTTCCCCGACGCCAGCAGACCGATAACGTTTTTGGCCACGTCCTGCCGGGTATCATTATCAACCCGGCGCATCCAGTCGGTCAACCAAAACCCTTTGACGGTCAGCTCCCGAAATATCAGCAGCCCCGCATTGATTTGCGGGTCCTGTAAACTCAGCAAACCGTAAATAAGCATGGTGCCCCCTTTTGCCAGGCACGTCAGGGCTTCGGTAGCGGTTTGACCGCCCACGGCATCCAGCACGCAGGCAACGCCAACCCCGTCCGTAATCTGTTTGACGCGGGCCACCAGATTTTCCGTTTCTACATTGACAGCTTCGGTCAGGCCAAGTGCTTTCAGGTCGTCATTCAGGTCATCGCGCCGAACGGTACCAATGGTGTTGATACCCCGCATTTTGCACAACTGAATCACCATTTTACCAAACGCCGACCCGGCTGCTGTGAGCATCAGCCAGCCCCCTTCCGGCACGTTCGCGTCCTGCACCATGGCGTACGCCGTAAACGGGTTTACGAATAACTGAGCCGCTATATCGTCCGACATGGCGTCCGGAACCGGAATCAGGCTACGGTGGTGCGCAATGGCATATTCGGCCCAGGTCCCTACGCCGGTAAAACTAACCCGTGTGCCTGCCTCCATCGAAACGCCCTCTCCTACTGCATCGATAACGCCCACTCCTTCAAACCCTGCCCCCGAGGGCAACTGGGGCCGAATACCGTACAGATTCTGCACGAACATGGTGTCGGATGGGTTAATAGGGGCCGCAATAACCTTTATCCTAACATCGTTCGGGCCGGGTTCGGGCATGGGAACGTCGGCATTCTTAAGGATGTCGGCTGGTTTACCGGGCTTTTCAAAAATTATGCTTTTCATGAGGTCAATGAGCGAGAAGATAAATGAGTGCAGCAGAGGAATTAAAAAAGCGTCCAAAAACACGCGATTAAAATTCGAGTGCTTCCTGTTGGAATACGTCCAAAAATATGACTTAATTCGCAGAAACTATTCCTAAACTCCTATTAACAGGCTTGAAAGCCTCCAGCAATCGATTAACTGATAGCTTTCATGACTCACACGTATTATGCAAACCTCTCCTTTTCTGGGTGAATTGATTGGCACGATGGTGCTCTTATTATTAGGTAATGGCGTTGTGGCCAATGTTGTTTTAAAGCAAACCAAGGGTAATTCGTCCGGTTGGATTGTGATTACTACTGGCTGGGCTTTCGCCGTTACAATGGGCGTATTTATTGCCAAAGCCTTTGGCAGCCTGGATGCTCACCTAAATCCTGCCGTTACGGTAGCCTTCGCCGTAGCTACCAACGATTATAGTAATCTTGTGCCGTACATTACCGCCCAAATGATTGGCGGTTTTTTGGGGGCTATACTCGTTTGGATTCTTTACCGACCCCACTGGGCCGCCACCCCCGATCCATTTGATAAGTTAGCCTGTTTTGCTACCGGCCCCGCCATTCGGAGCAAGGGTGATAATTTTGTGAGCGAAATGATGGCGACGCTCATGCTGATTCTGGGTCTGGCCGGTATTTCATCCAAACACCTCGGCGAATTGGCCATTGGTGTTGGGCCTTACCTGGTTGGTATTTTAATCTGGAGCATTGGCCTGTCGCTTGGCGGCACCACGGGCTATGCCATGAGTCCCGCCCGCGATTTTAGTCCCCGACTGGCTCACGCGTTGCTACCCATTCCGGGCAAAGGTTCGTCGGACTGGAGTTATTCCTGGGTGCCGGTAGCGGGGCCCATTGTGGGTGCTATAATTGGTGGCCTGCTGATTCGGTGGTTTGCGCTCTAGCGAAGCGGGTGAAGGCTTCAAATTTCTATCGCTGAATCCTGATATCACCACGACATTGTATTCCGTATGCTACTGATTTCTGTGTACAGTAAATCGCTAAGCTTATGTATATTAGCGTATTTACAACGTTTTTCGTTTGACTGGGGTCTACTAGACAATTCTTTTAGATCACTCATTAATTCATCTATATGAAAACTATAATTACTCCTTTTCTAGACGCTCTATTCGTTAGTTTACTAGTTGCGACCACTACGGTTGGGCAAGGGCGTTTTTCTATTGCACCTACCCTCTCACCCTCTTACCAGCATCTAAATTGGACATCTCAGTTCGAAAATGGTAATGGAGCAAGGGGAGCACAATCTATGACAGGAATCTCAGCGGGATTAACTGCTGCTTATGCTTTTACTCCTGTGTGGTCAGTCTCAGCAGGTTTATTATATAACCGTTCCGCTGGTGATACTCACTACGATAATTTCACCTACATAACAACCCAAGCAAGGCGATATGAGAATTGGCAATTACCTCTTTTACTGAATTATACCCTATCTGCTCGGCGCCTATCGCCTTATTTTTCGGCGGGACTCTTAGCCAATCATACGTTTCGTACGACCAATCCCACTACGATGGTTCGTACCTATCATAATATAGACAATGGCCTTACATTCACCTTTTCACTTTATGGAATGGTTGGGATGGGCATATGCTATCGGGTAACGCCCAAACTGGCGCTGATCGTCCAACCGACTGCTGCTTACCGGTTAAATGCACCTTCAAAGGGCTCTCTACTATCGTATACTCGTTGGAATGAATACCTATATGGCTTACAAACTCAGTTAAAATATACATTTTGAAGAAACCCATCTTTTGACTGGTAGTTATAGAACCGGCCTAAAAAAAGTACAAACTGATTAATAATCAAATCATTGTATTTTTTTTAGGCCGGTTCTATGACTCCGCTTATGTAAATAAATTCAAGTTAGAATACTCAAAATATTTATTACGGATAGATCTTAAAAATCTACTATTGTGCCGTTGATGGGCGGCTCCTCGAAAACCCGGTTGCAAGAGATATATTAAGAGTGCTGTAGCCAATGAATAAGACCGAGAATAGGTAGCGGAAATACATGGGGAAAGTATAATTACCCAGGATGTAGTTATGCCAATAGATATCAAACGAATAAATAGGAAACGCGATTAGTAAGTAGCGGAGAGACTGAGTAAAAGGGATAAAAATGACGTAGGCAATCAGTAATGTTGGTAAGAAGATAAGTTGGTAGCGAATTAAGGCACTCCAAGTTGAATCAACAAACCTAATCTTTAATCCATAGCAAGTCCAATTCATCAACATTGCCAGGACGAAGACCATCATAGTTTCAGGCAATAGTATTCTCCTAACTAACAAGTTGAGGTAAGATAGCGTGCCACCATTCTGATTTACAATATTCAACTTAGCTTCTGTAGCAACGCTCCAGGAAACAGCTTCCGCTACTACCAGGAGGGTGCACAGAACAATAAGTCCATTAATAAAGAGGTTGCGGATAAGCCTAGTACTATTCATAATGCTAGTTGTTGAATAAACGCCTTTGTGCTAATTGAATAATCAGATTAATGATTAACCAGCATCTAACGGAAAAATCACTGCCTAACCAACAGCATTTTCTCAGCTATACAAATTCGTTTCGAGAAACGCGTTACGGAACTTACCCTGTGGGTCGTACTCCTTGACCAGTTGTTTAAAAGCCGCCATCTTCTCGTAGCGGGACTGCAACTGGGCGGGAGCCAGCGTGAATAATTTGCCCCAGTGGGGCCGGGGACTGAATGGTTCCAACTCTCGTTCAATCATCGGCAACACTTTACGAACCGACGCCCAGTCCTGTTTCCAGGTGAAGTGAATCGCCAGACTTGGCTGTTTATAAGCCATGCTCATCCATAGATTGTCCGCATCGATGGTACGTAGTTCGGTAATCATCAGGTGCGGGCTAATCTGGTTATGGAGTCGCTCGACAGCCAGGATGGCTTCGACCGCGTTTTTGCGGGGAACAAAATATTCGGACTGTAACTCCTTGCCGCTACTGGGCGTAAAGCCCATACGGAAGTGGGGCATCCGTTCGTACCAGGGGCCGGGTACGCCCATCTGTTCGGTGCAGTTCACAGCCGAGAGTTCCGCAATGGGGTGCAGGTTCTTGGTCGCTAGTTTAGCCCCGAAAAACTCTGCCTTTGCGGTTGCCGCTTTACCATTGTCCACCTTCTCTTTTATCCAGACTTCGTTGATACGGTGATTCTGCCAGTCGGTAAACAGACTGACGCTGTACCCCGCCGACATGATGGCCTCGAAGTGGTTTTTAAGCTGCTCCATCGGCAAATTCTCGTACACGTACTGGCGCATCATGAACGTCGGCTGAATGTCCAGCGTCACCTTTGTCACTACGCCCAGCGCACCCAGATGGACCACAGCCGCGTTGAAGGCATCGCCGTCTTTGGCGCGGGACAGTGTGCGCATTTCGCCCTTCGCCGTAATGAGTTCCATACCCGATACAGCCGTTGCGAGGTTACCATTCTTCACACCTGACCCGTGCGTTCCCGTGGCACAGGCACCAGCCACCGAAATATGCGGCAACGAAGCCAGATTATGCAGGGCAAATCCTTTTTTATCGAGGTAAGGTGCCAACTGGCCATATTTCATTCGGCCGTCGACAGTTACGGTTTTCGCCTTCGTATCCAGCGCAACAACCTCGTCCATGCCTTCCAGCGAAATAAACGTATCCTTGCTATCCGCAATGCCGTTGAAACAATGGCGGGTGCCGAGCACCTTCATTTTGTTCTGCTTGCTGACAAAGGCCTGCACTTGTTGAATGGAGTCGGCCTTATATAGTTTATCGGTGCTGTATTCGTAATTACCAGCCCAGTTTTTGAGTTTTTCAGCCGTTACCCAGCTAACCAATGGTGCCATGAGGGGAGCAGTTAATAAGGAAGATGATAGTTTCAGGAACGTTCTTTTTTTCATGGCCATTGGGTTTTTCGCTAAACTAATTGGATAATTTGACAATATTACACACGAAAAAACCTTTTAACCGATTCTAATAGACAGGATATGCCCACGTATGTAGCCGCTATTGACCAGGGTACCACCAGCACCCGATGTATTGTATTTGACCGCGAGGGACAGATTGTTTCTGTAGCCCAGAAAGAACATAAACAAATTTACCCACAGCCCGGCTGGGTAGAGCACAATCCGGAAGAAATCTGGCGAAATACGCTTGAAGTGATTGCCCTGGCCCGTATCAACAAAAAAATACCAGTTCAGGACATTGTAGCGGTTGGTATCACCAATCAGCGAGAAACTGCTGTTGTCTGGAACCGTAAAACCGGTAAACCCTACTACAACGCCATCGTTTGGCAGGATATGCGAACGGCCGATCTGGTGACGCAATTCTCAAAAGAAGGGGGGCCATCCGGTTTGGGACAAGACCGGTTTCGTGCCCAGACGGGCCTTCCACTCGCTACCTATTTCAGTGGATTAAAACTGAAGTGGTTACTGGACAATGTAGACGGTCTTCGGGCCGATGCTGAGCGGGGCGACGCGCTGTTTGGCAACATGGACGCATTCCTGGTCTGGAATCTGACGGGTGGTGTGGAGGGGGGCATACACCTGACCGACGTTACCAACGCCAGCCGGACGCAGTTGATGAACCTGCACACCCTCAACTGGGACGATTCATTACTCACTGATTTTACGGTGCCCCGCGCCATGCTTCCCCAAATCCGGCCCAGTAGTGAAGTATATGGTCACGTAACATCGGAAGTACTCCCCGGTGTACCCATTGCAGGCATCCTCGGCGATCAGCAGGCCGCGCTGGTTGGCCAAACTTGTTTTGAACCGGGTCAGGCCAAGAATACCTACGGCACGGGTTGCTTTCTGCTCATGAATACCGGCACCGAACTCCGCCCTTCCACCTGCGGCTTGCTGACAACCGTAGCGTATCAGTTCCAGAACGAGCCGGTTCATTACGCGCTGGAAGGAAGTATCGCCATTACGGGTGCGCTAGTGCAGTGGGTGCGCGATAACCTCGGTATTATAAAAGACAGCAAGGAAATCGAAAGCCTTGCCCGTTCCGTCGAGGACAATGGTGGGGCTTATTTTGTCCCGGCTTTTTCGGGTTTGTACGCACCCCACTGGAAAGCCGACGCCCGGGGTATTATTGCCGGACTAACCCGCTTTGTTACTAAAGGCCACCTGGCCAGAGCCGTGCTGGAAGCCACTGCCTACCAGACGGTCGACGTAGTGCGGGCGATGGAACAGGATGCCAATGTATCGCTGAAATCCCTGCGCGTGGATGGCGGTATGGTAGTCAATTCACTGCTGATGCAGTTTCAGTCCGATGTGCTGGACGGCCCGGTTGTTTGCCCGCGAATGACCGAAACCACTGCCCTGGGTGCTGCTTATGCAGCCGGACTTGCCGTTGGCTACTGGAAAAACATAGACGACCTGCGCCAGAACTGGGGAATTGCCAAAACCTACGAACCAACCATGGACGATGCCCAACGGCAAAAACTCATGCGGGGTTGGCAGAAAGCCATCGAGCGGTCATTCGGTTGGGAAGAGTAGCAGAAAAAAGCCACTATAACAACTGATTAACAATCGAATATACTACCGACTGAAACAGGCCGCTCCGCACCATGATTGCGGGGCGGATACCGCTCAAACCTCCTTTACCCAATACACCATGCTCTTCGGCGTCGATTCGATTTCGCCAATATCGGGCCAGCGAAAGGTACTTTGCAGGGCGGGTTCCGGCCGGTAACCACGTTTTTTCCAGAAGTCATCCAGCGGGTGGTAATCCGTCGGGCGCTGCGGGTGCTCGGCGGAGCGTTGTACGGCGCAGAAGCAGGTAAGCGTATACTCACCAATCTTTTGGGCGTGGGCTTCGCGCTCGTCGAAGAAGCGGTGACCCAGGCCGTGACCGCGGTAATCGGGCAACAGAACGCTTTCCCCAAAATAAAAAACCGCGTCCAAGTCGTACCCCGCGTCGCGAAAAGGCTGCTGAACGTCGACGGTTTCATCTGCCAGAGGGAGGGCCGTCGTTGCGCCTACCATTCGGTCACCGTCCCAGGCAGCAAACAGCAACGACCGTTCGGAGCGGGCGTACGTTTCCAGGTACGCCCGTTCGTAGTCGACACTGCCTTCGTAGAGGTAGGGAAAGTCACGAAAAACGGCGATGCGGAGCCGGGCCAGTTCATCAAATACATCGTGGATGGCCCGTCCCGTCAGGCGTTCGTAACGGAGTACTGGCTTAGTTGTCACCGGTCACCATCGATTCCCAGAGGGACAGATTGTAATAAGTCGTCACCCTACTGATCAGTCCATCGTCAGTCAACGTCATAAACGAACCGGCGGGCAGCACGTAAGCCTGTCCGTTGGCAGCGGGCAGGTTACCATCCGTTTTTTTGTACGTACCGTTCACAACGAACTCACTACCCACGCGCGTGCCCGATGGGTCAACCATCACGATCAGTTCCGTCAGGGTTTCGTCGTAGCAGTCATCCATGTGGGCCAAAAACTGCGCGAAGTGTTCTTTACCGACGTGCGTATCGCCCTGATTACTGTCATGCCGTACGTCGTCGGTCAGCAGGGTCAGCATAGCCTGCCAGTCCTGGCGGTTGAAGGCGTTGTAATAATTGGTAACGATGTCATGTGCATTCATAGCGTTGGTAATTTGTGTATAAAACAAGCGTGATTACTGTTGGATCTCTTTAGATGGCAGGTCTTCGGTCCCAATCAGTCGGGTTTGGGGCAGCCCCTGTGGGTATTCGTCCCGAATGAAGGCGATGAGTTCCTCCCGCATGTTACACCGCAAATCGAAGGCCGAGGGCGAATCAGGGGCCGAGACCAGAATACGCACCTGAATGCAGGTAGGCAGCGTATCGATTACCTGAACGGCGAAGGTTTCGCCCGTCCACAGGGGGTCATTTTCGGCCAGTTTACGCGCTTTTTCCCGGAGTTTATCGACGGGTACGTTATAATCCAGGTAGAGAATGATGGACCCGATGATGGAAGCATCCGAACGGGTCCAGTTCTCGAATGGTTTTTCAACGAAGTACGTGATGGGCAAAATAAGCCGACGCCGGTCCCATATACGAACAATGACGCTGGTAAGGTTGATTTCCTCCACGCGGCCCCACTCCTTTTCAACGACTACCGCATCGTTGAGCCGGATTTGCTGATTAAACGCAATCTGAACACCGGCCAGCAGATTAGCCAGCGTTTTCTGGGCCGCAAAACCAATCACAACTGACACCACACCAGCTGAGGTCAATACACTAAGACCTAGTTTCCGGCTGCCCTGAAACGAAATAAGGACCAGCGCAGTCCCGATAAGCAGGACAGTAGTGGCGACTATCCGACGTAAAAAGCGAACCTGCGTGACATATTTCCGTTGCTTCAGTTTTTCGTCATCGTTGGTGTCATATTGCTGAATCAGGCGCTTCTCTCCCACTTTCAACAATTGAACAACTAACCACGTCGTGGTGATGATAAACAGTATCTCCGCCATTTTATCCGTTACCGGATGGCGACGCAAAAAACGCTCGGACTGCACATTGGTAGCCAGCAGAAAAAACAGGGAAGGCATAAAAAGCCAAAATGGCCACCGGGCATATTGCTTCAATAGAGCCAGCGTTTGAAAAGGTCGCTGACGCACCACAAACCGGATTACCTGCGTAATAACCACGTCGACTACTACACCGGCCAATACGGCTGTAAGCAGCAGTATCCACCCCGACAAATCATGGTTGGGTACGTAGCCAAACCAGCGAATAACGGCCCGTATCCAGCTATCTAATTGTTGTTGCATGGCGTAAAAATAAGAAGACCGGAAAGCTTTACCGCCTTCCAGCGGTATATGGTGCCTTGTAATAACTCATACGCACTCAATAATAAGCGAACTACGTTGATATTGGCTGTTTTTTCCTGGAATCATCTATCAGTCCCCGGTTGAAACCGGGGACTGATACAAACTTGTCCTATACGCGCCAAATACCGCGCTGTTATTCTCCTTATATTTAGTCGGTCGAAAGCGGGCGTTCCGTAAGGCATTATTTTTGGTCCACTCATCAATCCAGGTTTACAGGCATGAAACAGGTTTTTCTTCTGTTACTAATCAGTTGCTACACGCTCACTAATACGCTGGCACAAAAGCCAGCTAACGCCGAAAAACAACCAGCTAAAGAAGCTAAATCACCCAAAGAGTATAAATCGGCACCTGATTCCCGGAGTCTGGACATCGACTCGCAGGTGGTGACTAATGGGCAGGTGACCATAAAAGGACAGCGGGTTCCCTATAAAGCTACGGCCGGTACCATCCCGGTTTGGGATGAGGATGGCAAAGCCGTGGCCGGTGTATTTTTCACCTATTTTGAACGCTCTGATATCACCGACCGCACCGCCCGCCCGCTGGTCATTTCTTTCAACGGTGGCCCCGGTACGGCTTCCGTCTGGATGATGATTGGCTACACAGGGCCGCGCATTCTCAAGGTAGATGACGAAGGTTACCCCGTTCAGCCCTACGGCGTTAAAGACAACCCACATTCCATTCTCGACGTAGCCGACATTGTGTACGTCGACCCGGTCAATACCGGTTTTTCGCGGCCGGTGAACAAGGATGTGCCCGCAGCCAAACTATTTTTCGGTGTCAACGCCGATATCAAATACCTGGCCGACTGGATAAACACGTTCGTTGGCCGGTATAACCGCTGGGCATCGCCGAAGTATCTGATTGGCGAAAGCTACGGCACCACGCGGGTATCGGGCCTGGCACTGGAACTGCAAAACAGCCATTGGATGTACCTGAACGGCGTTATTCTGGTCTCCCCCACCGATCTCGGCATCGACCGCGCCGGACCGGCTCAGGGGGCGTTGAAACTGCCGTATTTTGCGGCTACAGCCTGGTTCCACAAAGCACTGCCAGCCGATTTACAAAAGAAAGACCTGACCGACGTACTGCCCGAAGTAGAGAACTTCACTATTCAGGAGTACCTGCCCGCGCTGGCACTTGGCGGCTCATTGAGCGACCAGAAACGCGCCGAAATTGCCAAAAAAGTAGCCCGGTATTCGGGGCTGTCCGAAACGGCCGTGATGCAGCAGAATCTGGACGTACCCACCAATTTTTTCTGGAAAGAACTCCTGCGCGATAAAAGCCAGACAATAGGTCGGCTGGATTCTCGCTACCTGGGTATGGATAGTAAAGACGCCGGTGATGCTCCGGATTATAATTCAGAACTGACCTCTTGGCTGCACTCGTTCACGCCCGCTATCAATATGTTTATGCGGGAAGAACTCAACTACAAAACGGACCTGAAATACTACATGTTCGGGCCGGTGCGTCCCTGGGATAACACTAACAACCATACGGGCGAAAACCTGCGTCAGGCAATGGCGCAGAATCCGTATCTGCATCTGCTGGTGCAATCGGGCTACTATGATGGGGCCTGCGATTATTTCAATGCTAAGTACAACATGTGGCAAATGGATGCCAGTGGCAAACTTAAAGACCGCATGGAATGGGAGGGCTACCGGAGCGGCCACATGATGTATCTGCGCAAAGAAGATCTGGCCACCAGCAACGAACGCCTGCGGACATTTATCAAAAAAAGCACACCCAAAAACAGCGAACCGGCCAAATATTCAGGAAGCCGATAAGGAGCGTATCTATCTTTAAGCTATGACGGCATGAAGTCAAATTTAAGAGATAGATTTTAAGGTTAGTTCGCCAGAATGTATCCCGGACGTCCACGTCCGGGCGTAACGCTACTCTTTCCACACTTGGACGTGGACGTCCAGGATACGTACGATTTACCCAAGCAAACAACCTGATGAAAAATTCCCGACGAAATTTCCTTCGCCAGTCGACCCAAAAGGGACTGGCCTTACTCTCGGCCGGTAGCCTCATGACT
This sequence comes from Cytophagales bacterium, assembly GCA_038236215.1. Taxonomy (GTDB): domain Bacteria; phylum Bacteroidota; class Bacteroidia; order Cytophagales; family Spirosomataceae; genus Spirosoma. The sequence continues at coordinate 68,903 of JBBSTD010000015.1, forward strand.
AATGCGTCGGCGGGGCTTCCCCTTCCGGTGGCTACCGAATCCGCAAAAGAGCCGGTACGGGTCAAACCAGACCACGTCGTGCGTTCGCTCCCCGAAAACATGGTTTGGGGCTATTTTGGGGCCGATGTACCACCCGTCTATAAAGCTAAAGATGGGGACATTATCGAAATTCAAACCGTTAACCCATCGGGCGTTAGCCGCACGAACCCCGACGAATTTTACGCAAAGAACAACTTACCCATCGACCCGCACGCGCAGGAAGTAATTGCCATCCTGAAGAACGTGAAGCCCGAACCATCGGGTATTCGGGGCCATATGCTGACGGGGCCGGTCTATATCGATGGCGCCCAACCCGGTGATACCCTGGAGATTCGTATTCTGGACCTGGCTTTCCCGGCCAGCTTTGGGGTGAACAGTGTATGGCCCGGTGGGGGCGGCATTCCCGATGCGGTCACCACCCGCGAAACCTTTGTGTACCGATATGATACTAAGCGCATGACGGCTTCCTGCGTGGCGGGTGTCGATATTCCGCTAAAGCCGTTCATGGGCGTTATGGCCCTGTCGCCCCCGGCCGATATGGGCCATCAAAGTTCCATTCCACCTAATTTTTTCGGTGGTAATCTGGACATCAAACATTTAACGAAAGGCTCTACGCTGTACCTGCCCGTGTCGGTTCCGGGGGGATTATTCACGGCTGGAGATGGCCACGGGGCGCAGGGTAATGGCGAAGTAAGTGGCGTAGCCATCGAAACCGCCCTGACCCTCACGGCAAAGTTTATTGTTCACAAAGGGAAAACACTGAAACAGTGTCGTGCCGAAACGGCTACTCATTTCATTGCCATCGGGCTGGATAAAGACCTGAACAAAGCCATGAAAAATGCCCTTTCGGAAGCGGTTGCTTTCATTAAGGATGAACTGGGATTTACCTTCAATGAAGCCCTGTCCATTGCCAGCACCGGCGTCGATTTTGAGGTCAGTCAGGTTGTAGACCAGACATTAGGCGTTCACGCCATGATTCCAAAGTCAATTTTCACTAGGAAAAAATTCGATTACTGGACGTAGGTAGCCTTGCTGCATAAAAAAGCTGTTCAAACTTTGTGCTACCCCGAATGGTCACTAACGATAACCCAGCGGTTTTTTATTTTTCGCCAAAGCAGGGTAAAATATCCCTCAGCATCCCCAGTTTGGGGGCGGGTCAGGTGATACCGGCCTATGACATAGGCCGTGTTGGGCGTCAGTAAATCCAGTTCCAGAATATCGAATTTCAACGTCCCCATCGAAGCCCGGTCGGGGTAGCGTTTTTTGTAGTTGGCCAGGGTAGCCTGATAGCCATAGGTGATACCCACCTTCCCCACAAAGGTCAGCGAATCAGAGGGCCAATACCCGTTCATGAACCGGTCTACCCGTCCGGCGTTCCAGTCGGCAGTTTGGCGTTCGAGGATTTGCAGAATAGCGCGCCGTTGTTTGGCCGTTTGTGCTTTCTCTGCTTCAATGGTCCGCTGCCCCGCACCCGACAGGCAGATTGAAATGAAAAGTAAAGCCGTAAGGAAATAGGTCATAACAACTTTTTTACTAAACTAACTGAATCATGCGGTAGTTGAAAGGATGCTATGCGTTTCTATTTTATCGGTGTTTGCCGCCAACAGAATTTGATACCCTGAATAACTATGCGATTAGCGAATAAAGTGGCAATTATTACCGGAGCCGCCCGGGGAATCGGCCAGAAAGCCGCCGAAGTCTTTTGCCGGGAAGGCGCCACCGTCGTCATCTGGGATGTACTGGCTGAAGGCGAAACCACCGCCCGGCAGTTGCGGGAGCAGGGGTTCCGGTGCGAGTTCAACCACGTCAGTACGACCGATGTGGCAACCATCGAAACCACCGCGCAAGCCGTACACGACCGCTACGGACGAATCGACATTCTGATCAACAACGCAGGCATCACCCGCGACAAAAGCCTGTTAAAAATGTCTTTCGATGAATGGCAGCAGGTTATCGACGTCAACCTGACCGGCGTTTTCAACTGTACCAAAATCATTGCCCCTTACATGGTGGCCCAGAAACAGGGGCGCATTATCTGTACGTCGTCCATTAATGGGGTGCATGGCGCATTTGGGCAGACTAACTACGCTGCGGCTAAAGCCGGGATTATTGGCATGGTCCGTTCGTGGGCCAAGGAACTGGGCCCAAAAGGCATTACGGCCAACGCCGTAGCACCCGGCTTCATTCAGACCGCCATGACGGATGCCATGCCCGACGAAGTTCGTAATCATGCCATAGCTACAATACCGGTCCGACGCATTGGTCAGCCGGAAGACATTGCCAATGCGTACCTGTTTCTGGCTTCTGACGAAGCATCGTTCGTAAACGGACACCTCTTGTCGGTAAATGGTGGTCAGGCGTTGTAGCGGTTTTATGATTTACAGTTCATGGTATTAGGTGGCTGATACGAACCGTAAGCGATAGACCGTAAACGACAAAACCGTGATTAACTTTACAGAAGCATTCACCGTAAGGCAGTACCTTATGAACAAGATTCAGAAATTTTATGATGAGTACAAACCATACATCTTTTCGGATGGCTGGTACTACGTCTTTATTGTTGTTTTCATTCTGCTGTTATTTATTTTCTTTTCTTAAGTGGCTACCCGTTCGGCTGTTCTGGCCATCATCAACCCGCTTTCCGGCACTACGTCCGTCGAGCAAAAAAAACTGCTTCAGGATGCGTTCATGCGCCGGGCCGATGCGCTTGGCTTCTCACCCGATGTGGTGATGACAACCCACCCCGGCCACGCTACCGAATTAGCAGCGAGGGCCGTTGAGCAGGGCGTAAGCCGCGTACTGGCCATTGGGGGCGATGGAACCATCAACGAAACGGCGCAGGCGCTCCGGCGATCGGCTACGGCGTTGGGTATTGTTCCCATCGGTTCAGGCAATGGCCTGGCCCGCCACCTGGGCATTCCGCTCAACCCCATGAAGGCCATCGATCGTGCCCTGTCAGGCCGACCCGTAGTTATCGACAGTGGTGAGATAAGCGGCCATCCTTTTTTCTGCACGGCCGGATTGGGTTTCGAAGCGTTTGTGGCCCATGCGTTTGCCAAGGAGCCGGTTCGCGGCCTGCCAACCTATATTCGTGCCGCTTTTCGGGCATTCTGGGCCTACAAACCGCCCGTATTTACCCTGGAAGGTGAACAGAAAAAACTCTTCTCACTCACCTTCGCCAATGCCGGGCAGTTTGGCAACAATGCCTGGATGGCTCCGCAGGCTAACATTGCTGATGGTAAACTGGAGCAGTGCGAAATCAGACCATTTCCGGCACAGGCAACCGGGATGATTACCTGGCGCTTGTTCAATAAAACCCTGAATGAATCGTCCTACTGGCGGGGTCATTCCATCACGAAAGCAACCGTGCAAACCAATGAGCCGCTACTTATCCATGCCGATGGGGAGCCGCTTACGTTGCCCTCCGGCCAGGCCGATGTGCAGATACTTCCGGGGAGTTTACTGGTGTTGTTATAGAAAGGAACGTCTTTCTGCTACTAACTTGCGGTTTAAGGCCGTAATCGTGCCAAACTGCCTGTAGCTAATTACTCCTGCCTGAGGTGTAAACACGTTGCGGAACACCTAACAGTAAATTCTCCTGTCATCAACATCCCCTTCAGGTCAGTATCCAGCAGTTATAAAGTCCGGGTCTTCGTTGCAAACGGCACACCAATAACAAGCATTTAGTCCTGGCTAATGGACATCAAACCAGGCTAAATCCTACCTGTCAGATAATCGCTTAGGTCAGGGCTTTCATCTGAAAATAATTTGGTAAGTACTTGGCTAACAGTAGTCTTTTAGGATAAACACCAAGAAGTTAAAGTTTCATCTACGTGTTTGAGGCAACAACTTGGGGGTGCTTGGTGTTTGCAGACAGTTTCTTATC
>JBBSTD010000016.1:0-70833 GCA_038236215.1 Cytophagales bacterium
AACAGGATGAAATCTAAATCAACAGGACTGGGAAACCGCCACATTATCAAAGCCAGGCAATACGTCGAATCAGCCAGACAGCTATTAGCTGAAAAGGCCGGATACGATGGGGTGAACTATCGTGATCGCCAGTATGTCCGTAAGGCTGGTAAAATGGCCTGGAAGGGCGTACTAACCGCACTAATGGGTACTTTACACCACCTCAATAGCAGGGAGATAATTGATTTCTCAGTAGATGACTACCGAAAAATACTATCTAATCACAGTCAAGAAAAACTACTTGTTTTCAATGGCGCCTATGACAATCTGTTTAAAGCTATGGGATGGGATGGTAATTTAGTAGGCGTTGTATCGGAATCTGGTTTGCAAAATGCTGATGATTTTATTGGCTGGTGCGACACCCAAAATTTGAGCGTTGACAAAGCACCCAATTAGGCAGTATCCTAAAACGGTGGATTAGGGATACCGGTACCAGTGATGACGTACCCCCCGAAATTCAGGCCATAAACCGTTTACATTAGTGGTTTACAAAATCAACGTTTACTTTATGGTAAAGCCAATGAGAAAAGTAAACTGATTCGGTTTAGCATCATCCTATCACTGATTGCCTACTACCATGAGGGAACGAATAACCGTTAAAGACATTCAGAGCATTATGGGTTTCAAGCGCACAAAAGCTCATCTTTATTTTCGCAGCCTAAAAGCTGACAAAAAGAAACGCTTGGGCGACTCGCATATAGACACTGATCGCATTTTTGTAGATGACCTGGCCACGTATTCAGGATTGAACCGGGAAATAATTAAGGCAGGATTATTATAGTACCTCCGAGTAACTCACTCCCACCAGACACAGGCTTGAATATTGGTGGCATTGCGGGACAGGCATAAAAACAAAAATTCCTCATAATCAGTAAGTTATGAGGAATTTTTTGACTCTCAGTGCACTCGTAGGGATTCGAACCCCAAACCTCCTGATCCGTAGTCAGGTGCTCTATCCAATTGAGCTACGAATGCATTGCTCTGTGGCATTTCCCATGAATTGGGAGTGCAAAAGTAGGGAGAAAAAGCGGGTCTGTCAATCTATTTTCCTGAAAAATTTACTTTTCGCTTCATCAGGAAAGAACTAATGCCTTCGGCAGCATCGGCCGACCGGCCTAGAGCATCCTGATTAGCCGCTTCCTTTTCCAGTTGGCTGTCAAGGTCAGCGTATAGGGATTGGTTCAGAACCAGTTTCATGGCACCAATAGCGCGGGTAGGAGCCGTAGCGTAGTAGGCTACCACATCTGCCACGGCCGTATCCAGGTCAGCCGCCGGAACAGAACGGCTCACCAGACCCATTTGGGCGGCTTCCGGCCCATAGACCCGCCTGCCAGTGCTGCACAGGTCAAAGGCCCGTTGTGCGCCAATGAGCCGGGGTAAAAAGAAGGTAGAACCGGCATCGGGCATTAGTCCGATGTTCACGAATATCTGACTGAAATAGGCTTCGTCGGCGCAAAGGAGCACATCACACGCCAGCGCCAGTGAGAAACCCGCTCCGGCCGCTACGCCATTAATCCGCCCAATGACGGGTTTGGGTAGGTTACGAATAGCCTGAATCATGGGGTGATACGTACGCCGAAGCGAATCACCCAACGTGAGCCCTCCCCCCGTTGATGCTGCCTGCGTAAATCCTTCTTTTAAATCAGCACCCGACGAGAAAGCCTTATCGCCCGCACCGGTCAGCACGACAACGCGTACCTGCTCATCGGCACCCGCAGCCTCTATGGCCGCCGTGATATCATTAATTAGCCCGGCACTGAGGGCGTTGTACACCTGAGGGCGATTGAGGGTAATGTGGCAAACTACGCCCTGCCGTTCGTAGAGAAGATTGTCAAACATATCGTTTTTGGGGAAACAGTGGGCAAGCATACGGCTTTTGACGGAGTTGGCAAAATTAGGTTAGCCTGCCATACGATTATCGCAGGTTTCGACCTACTTCACGCTGAAGGCAGAGCCCTTTCAACTACCCGTTTACAATAACCCGTAAACTGTCATAAAACTAACGATAAGTCCCAGAGTCAGGCCAGCACTAACCTGGGCAGGCGTGTGCGCGTTGAGTTTTAGGCGGGCACTGGCAACGAAGCCCATTAGTAACACCAGCAAGAGCAACGGAAAGAATAAGTCGGTTATACTGAATCGAAGCATCATACTGCTAACAATACCGACAACTCCGCCAATACCGACACCGTGCGCACTGATTTGCCAGGATAAGCTAATGATGCCAACCAGGAGAATAGAAACGGCGATACCTCCAATCAGAATCCCAATTTCGGGAGCCAAACTGGAAATCCCTTCCATTCGGAAGGCGAAGAGATAAGCCAGAAAGAGATAGACCAGGGCCGTCAGAAAAAAAGGCAAACGGCGGTCGGTCAGGGTATTCAGGTATAAACTCTGAACGTAGCCGCTACGGAATAGGTAATAAATCAGGAGGGACGGTACGGCAAATGTGCCAACAAAAATCAGCACCAGTAGGCTCAGACGCAATGAGCCGGAAAAAGCGTCCATCCCCAATACCGCAGGGGCCTGAAACAGAAGCAGGCCAAACAGTAAAGTTGGCATCAGTAACGGATGAAGGACGACCGAAAGGAAGCGGGCTAAAGAGGAAGTCAACGATAAATGATGAATTGTGAAGTATAATCGGGCCACCAACGGTTGGCCGTTGCCGTGCCGTTACGCGGTGTATCCACCGATGCAAAGGTAAACGTACTGGCTTTTGCCGTACATCATTTGTCATTCATAATTCACAATTATTTTAAAGCTGCTTCCTCAGCCGGGCCACCGGAATATTGAGCTGTTCGCGGTATTTGGCAACGGTCCGGCGGGCAATGTTGTAGCCTCTATCGTTCAGGATCTTCTCGAGTTTGTCGTCCGATAAGGGGTGCAGTTTAGGCTCGGTATCAATCAGGTCCTTGAGAATATTTTTTACTTCCCGACTGCTCACATCTTCGCCCGTATCGGTGGAGATACCCTCGGAGAAGAAATATTTGAGCGGGTAAATACCAAATTCGGTTTGTACGGCTTTACTGTTGGCCACCCGCGATACGGTCGAAACGTCCATATCAATCATGGTCGCAATATCTTTCAGAATCATGGGCCGGAGTCGGGATTCGTCGCCCGTCTGGAAGAAATCAAACTGGTAGCGCACAATGGCGTTCATGGTCCTGAGTAGCGTTTGCTGGCGTTGCTTGATGGCATCGATAAACCACTTGGCCGCATCCAGTTTTTGCTTAACAAACGTGACCGTTTCTTTCAGGTTTTTATTCTGCTTCTTGCTCTTGTCATAGGTGTCGAGCATATCGGCAAAGGACCGGCTGATGCGCAGTTCGGGCGCGTTTTTCGAGTTCAGCGTCAGTTCCAGTTTGCCACTACTGTTGGTCAGAATAAAGTCGGGAACCAGGTACTGGGCCGTACTGGATTCGCCATCCACGGAGCCGGGTTTTGGATTGAGTTTAATGATAATATCAATCACTTTTTTCAGCGAATTATCACTGATACCCAGTCGACGCTGAATTTTATCGTAATGCTTCTTGGAAAATTCGTCGAAGAAATCGTCAATAATCCGGATAGCCAGCGTGTTATAGGGGTCGGAGGTATCTTTGCGCTTTAGTTGCAGAACCAGGCATTCCTGAAGCGTACGGGCACCGATACCCGCTGGATCGAATGACTGAATCTTATGCAGCATGTATTCTACCTCTTCGGTGTCGGTGAACACATTCTGACCAAAGGCAAGGTCGTTCACGATAGCTTGCAGTGACCGCCTGATGTAGCCGTCTGCTTCAATACTGCCAATGAGCTGTAATCCAACGGTACGCTGCTGATCCGACAGCGTCAGGTACCCAAACTGCTGGAGCAGGGCGTCCATCAGGCTCGAACTAGTTGCCAGCGGCATATCCCGATCTTCTTCCGCATAGTTGCCATCCCCCTGCATTTTATACCCACCGTAGTCTTCGTCCTGAATGTACCGGTCTATATCCAGTTCATCGTCACGCTCCTTATACTCGTCTGCCTCATCGAAGGAGTCATCTTCCTCTTTCTGGTCATACTCCTCGTCCATGCCCTCTTCCAACGCTGGATTGATTTCAAGTTCCTCTTCAATCCGGGTATCCAGCTCAATTGTGGGAATCTGCAACAGCTTGATAAACTGAATCTGTTGCGGAGATAGCTTCTGCTGGAGCGATTGAGATAAGCTTAACTTCTGCATGGTGGTCCTGAGAGCGGTAGATTTTTATCCTATTGTCAATCGGTTAGGGCGACAGCAAAACAGCCCCTCACAATTATCAGACCAAAGTAATACTCATTTTGTTTTTATCCTCATAAATTTTCTGTGAAGCCATCTTTTTATACTTTCGCCCTGTATGACAAACAAGCTTTACGACACCTCTCTGAGTCTGTTGACAGACCTGTATCAGGTCACAATGGCATATGCCTACTGGAAGTCGGAAACGGCTGAAGAAGAGGCAGTTTTCAATCTGTACTTCCGAAAGAATCCATTTGGGGGTGGTTTCACGATAGCCTGTGGGCTGGCAAACGTAATCGGTTACATCAACAATTTTGGTTTCTCCAAAAAAGACCTTCGTTATTTGCAAACGTTGACCGGCAATGATGGAAAACCCCTGTTCGAACCGGCTTTTCTGGCGTACCTGGCTACCCTGAAACTCACATGTAGCATCGATGCGATGCCCGAAGGAACGGCCGCCTTTCCCAACGAGCCGCTAGTGCGGGTACGCGGCCCGATTTTGCAGTGTCAGTTGCTGGAAACGCCCCTGCTGAACCTTGTCAATTTTGAATCGCTGATTGCCACGAAAGCCGCCCGACTGCGGTTGGTAGCTCAATCTGACACCATTCTGGAGTTTGGTCTGCGCCGGGCGCAGGGCGTTGATGGGGGTATGACCGCCAGCCGGGCGGCTTATATTGGCGGTTGTGATGGCACCTCCAATGTGCTGGCTGGTAAACTCTACGACATTCCCGTGCGGGGCACCCACGCTCACAGTTGGGTAATGGCCTTTGCCGATGAGCAACAGGCCTTCGACGCGTATGCACGGGTACTACCCAACAACGTGACCCTGCTGGTTGATACCTATGATACGCTACAGGGTGTTCGACACGCAATAGAAACGGGACGAAAACTAGAACAGCAGGGACATAAACTAGCCGGTATCCGGCTCGACTCCGGCGACCTGGCCTACCTGAGTATCGAAGCCCGTAAATTACTGGATGAAGCCGGTTTTCAGGATACGGCCATCGTGGCCAGCAACGACCTCGACGAAACGATTATTGGCAGTCTTAAACAGCAGGGAGCGGCAATAACCGTATGGGGCGTGGGTACCAAACTCGTCACCGCTTTTGACCAGCCCGCCCTGGGTGGTGTGTACAAACTGGCCGCGTTGAAAGATAGCGAAACCGGCCAATGGTCTTACAAAATGAAACTTTCGGAGCAGGCCATTAAAATCTCGACCCCCGGCATTCAGCAGGTACGCCGGTTTCGGGATGAACGCGGATTTCTGTCCGACATGATTTACAATACCGAAGAAGAAGTCCTGATAGGTAAGGATGTCACCCTGATTGACCCGCTCGATTTCACCAAACGCCGACGTTTTGACGCGAACCAACCCTACGAAGATTTGTTAGTACCCATATTTGATGCGGGCAAATTCGTGTATGAACTGCCTAATATTCACTCGGTACGGGCGCGGGTGCAGACGCAACTGGCCGGGCTTCATCCGGGCGTAAAGCGATTTGTGAACCCACATACCTACCCGGTAGGACTGGAAAAACACCTTCATGAACTAAAAACGGAATTGATTTTGACAATAAGGGGAGAAAATGAATCGTAAACCTAGGTAGATTAGGTTTGCGAGGTGTCAGGTTAGGAAGCGCAGACGGCTTTCCTAACCTGACACCTCGCAGGGAAACTCAATGTTCATCCGCACTGGGGCCGTAGCTGCCGGGAATGGGAATATCCAGCAACCGTAGATAAACGCCCAGTTGAGCACGGTGATGCACAATCTGACAGAAAGTCATCCGAATCACCTCGTGTTTAGGCGAAACGCTGTAAATTGTTTCTCCATCCCGCAGTGTCCAGGGTTTGGTCAGGAAGGCTTCATTTTCCGGCACTAACTGCGACCGGCCATCGGCAAAACAGGTGTCGAAATAGGTCATTAGTTCAGCGGTGGTATTGATTACATCCTCTTGGTAAGGGTTCTTCGTAAAATCCAGTTCATCCGTGGTGAAGGTCATGGTTATCCAGATTGGCAGGTTCGCGATATGGGTAGCCAGCCGACGAATGGGCATGCTTTTAGGGTGCGGTTGCCAGTCGTATTTATCATCCGGAATACGTTCCAGCATGTTGCGGGTTGTTTGCGCTTCCTGCTCCATTTCATGTAAAAATATCGGTATCAATTCCATGCGACTTTGTTTGGTTTATTGTTCGAAACAAAGGTAAATGGGGGGTGTGACAGCCCTATGTCAGCAGGGTTTAGGGAGCACGAGGCAATTTTCCCCTTACTTTGCAGCAATCTGTTAGCGCAGGTTTTATTACTTGTTCCTGTATAATGCGATTTCTCACAGCTGCCCTTAAAAGCCAATGAAATACTACTTTTTTTTCATGCTTCTTGGCTTCACACTAACCAGTTCTGGCCAGTCGGCGAAGCCCATTTTCCCGCAGCCACTAAGCCCACGGCTGGCTAATTACCAGATTGACGTTATCCTCGACCCGGTCACTAAAAAACTGAACGGACGCGAAACGCTCACCTGGAAAAACGCATCCCCTGATGTCATTCGCGAATTACGATTTCATTTGTATCTCAACGCGTTTCGCAACGACAAATCGACGTTCATGCGCGAATCGGGGGGGCAGTTGCGGGGAGTAACTATTGATCAGGAGGCAAAAGAGACAGCCTATGGTTCCATTGATATACTCTCCATGAAACGACGAGGCTCGGGCGGTAACGCTCCAGAAGCACTTGTTTATCAGTACATCCAGCCCGATAACCGTACGACGGACCGTAGTGACGTCAGTGACCATACCGTAATCCGGGTACCCCTGAACAAGCCTGTTGGGCCGGGGGAAACCATTACGCTGGATATTGCCTTTAAGGCCAAACTCCCGAAGATTTTTGCCCGCACGGGGTTCAGCCGCGACTTCTTTCTGGTCGGACAATGGTTCCCAAAAATCGGCGTTTACGAACCCGCCGGTACCCGCTATGCTACGGTAGGTCAGTGGAATTGCCATCAGTTCCATGCCAACTCCGAATTCTATGCTGATTATGGGGTGTACGACGTGAATATCACCACGCCAAAGGCCTATTGGGTGAGTGCTACGGGTTTGTATCAGTCAGAAAAACTGCACCAGAACGGTACTAAAACCATCCTCTACCATGCCGAAGATGTAGTGGATTTTGCCTGGACGGCTTCTCCGCATTTCGAGGTGTTAAACGACAAATGGAAACGGCCTTCGGGCGGGGAAGTTAGTATCGAGTTGGTCATGCAGCCGGAGCATCGGAGCCAGGCAAAACGCCATATCGACGCTGCCAAAGCAACCCTTACCTACTTCGACAAATACTTGGGCCGCTACCCGTTTCCCAACCTGACCATCGTTGACCCGCCCCTGCACGCCAGTGGTTCCTTTGGCATGGAATATCCCACGTTCATCACTGCCGGTACTGTCTGGGCTATACCCAATGGAGCACGCTTTCCGGAGGAGGTAACGATTCATGAATTTGGGCATCAGTACTTTATGCAATTATTGGCTACTAACGAGTTTGAGGAAGCCTGGCTCGACGAAGGATTCAATCAGTACTACGAAGGTCGGATTATGGACGAAACCTACGGCCTGCGTTCGTCGCAAATTGATTTGCTGGGCTACAAAATGGGCGATATGGAAAGCTCACGGGATGGGTACGTACATCAGAATAATCCGGCCGTCGGTTCGTCATTTGGCAACACCTGGCAATTACCTGACGGGCAATATGGAGTGCTCACCTACTTCAAGACGGCGACGTGGCTGCGGACGCTGGAAGGGCTGGTAGGTCGCCCCATAATGGACGAAATCATGCAGACGTACTTTATCCGCTGGAAGTTTAAGCATCCCAATGGCCAGGATTTCATCGACATTGTCAATGAAATCGTTCCGAAACGGCTGGGTAGTAAGTACGGAGCCGATATGAACTGGTTTTTCAAGCAGGTTTTGTACGGTGAGAACGTAGTGGATTACTCCTTGCATTCGCTCAAAAACAGAACACTGGATAAACAAAAACAGACCATCGTCACCGTACAACGCAATGGCGACGGCATCATGCCGGTAGACGTTCTGGTTCATTTCGATAATGATAAAGAAGTCACACTACACTGGGACGGTAAAGAACACCAGCGCCAGTTTACCCTTACCCAAAATGCCAAAGTACTATGGGCAACGGTTGACCCGAAGCAGAAAATCTACATGGATACCAATTTCAACAACAACAGTTTAACGCTGGAGCCGTCGTCGGCACCGGCGGCAAAATTCGCTGTTAAGTTTTTGTTCTGGGTCCAGAACTGGATGCAGTGGCTGGCCTGGCTGGCGTAATTGTAATCAGGCAAGTATATTTATCCCTCAATTTATCACAATGATTTTCTCCGACATAACCGAACTTCTCGCCGATCAATTTGGTGCTGAGATTCAGATTAGTACCCAGAGTTTGCAGCCTTTTATCACCGTTCCGGTAGCGCAGCTGGTTGACATTTGTCAGTTTCTGCGCGACGATGAACGGCTATTTTTCGATTTGCTGGCCTGTGTTACCGGTATCGACAATGGCCCGGAGGCCAATACAATGGAGGTCATTTATAACCTCACATCCATCCCGTACGAACATAATCTGATGATGAAGGTCATTATATCCCGCACTACGGGTTCGGCCAAACTACCATCCGTACCGAGTATTGCTCATATCTGGCGCACCGCCGACTGGCACGAGCGCGAAGCCTTCGACCTAATTGGTATTCATTTTGAAAACCACCCCGACCTGCGCCGAATCCTGCTCCCTGCTGATTGGATTGGGCACCCCCTTCGTACAGATTATCAGGAACAGGAGCAATATCACGGCATAAAAACGAAGTGAGCCTACAGCTTTTTTAATAAGCAGTTGACTGTTTGGGGTTTTCGTTTGTTATTGCTTTGTCTGTTCTTACTAAAGCAATGAAAAAACATTTTTGTGTTCTGGTTGGCTTACTCGTTATACCCTTCTTATTCCCTTTTTCAAGTCAGGCTCAAACGGATTCTGTTATCGTGACAGGGCGTATTCGTAATCTGTCGGCCCGCATGTACCGGGAAGCCTCCGCCGTACTAATCAGTCGAAACAATGTATTGCAGGCCAACAGGGAGTTGGTACGACCCGCTCCGCTGAGTATTGACGGAACATTCCGGGTAGCGATGCCGCTGATTTATCCGCAGGAAGAAATGTATTTCAACTACGGCCGTATTTCAACCGCTTTTTTGGCTGCCCCCGGTACACTCACGCTTGACCTGAATGCGGACTCTCTCTTCTCGATGGCTGTTCCCTTCAAGTTTGGTGGTGTGAATGCGCAGGTGAACCAACAGTTTGCCCGGTATAAAGCCTTCGAAGCCGCCTACGCCGATAAGCCGGACGGTAAAAAACTGAGCGAATTAGTTGAAAACCGCAATAACGTTGATGCGTTTCGGTCGCTCTCTACGGCTTACCAGGCTCCGTTTCGGCAGTTCATAACGAAAGAGAAACCGTTCCCCCTAACGACTCGCTGGATTGCCGGGAACAATACCTACAATGCGGCTGCTTTCCTGTACGATAAAGCCACGTATGAGAACGAACAATTACCTACTTCTTTGAATGACTCGCTCCGGCCTCCCAACAATATCCTGCTTACGGCGGCCCGCGCATCGGCCATGAACCGATTTGCGGCTTACGCTACTCAACGGCTGACGACCGATGCCACCACTCGCACAAACGGCATTACTGTGCGGGCACTAGCTCTGCTGCTGGAGCGATATGGCAAAAACCTTACGGCCGACGAGCGGACCCGGCTCAAAGACTACGCTCAGCAGAACTCCGCCCGGGCCGCCGATTTACGATTTTTCGATGGGTTAGTGAAACGAAGCCCTGATACGCTCCAGCGACTGGTTAATTACGAAACCCTCATTCAGCGAAGTATACGGCAGTATGATAGCACAGCCGTTGATTATCTGGCCGCATACTGGCTAACGACTACGCTGCCCGGTTTGACGCTCAATTTTGCCCGATTGCTTTACGACTACGCCCGGCCTCAGATTAAGGACTCAAAATTAGCTGCATCGCTGGACGAGTTGTACTCGCTAGAAGTGAAGGACAGCACCCGAATCAGGGCGGCCACACAACTACTTCGCAGAGCCAGTACACAAACAAATGCACTGGAAATCTCGCCCGGCGTATTTATTACCCGGGATAATTCGGCCAGCGGTTCAGGCCTGCTTGACAAGGTCATTGATGCCAACCGGGGAAAAGTGATTTACCTGTTGCTCATCACTCCTGGTAATGAGGCCGGACGGCAGGCCGCACTCGATGCCCAGCGGATACGTAACACCTACAGTCCGCGCGATTTTGCGTTAGTTTATCTCCCCCTGCCCGACAACGATAAAAACTTTTGGCCCGAACTTGCCACCCGGTATAACCTCTCCGGCGACCATCTGTTACTGACGGATAATCAGCTTATGGACGCCATTAGTCGATTCAGAGCCAATGACGAAATTTCGGCTATGGTTATCAACCGAACGGGTAAGGTTGTAAAACGAAATGCGCCCTTGCCAGGCGCACTCGAGGAAGCAACAAAAATTATTGATAAGAACCTGTAGGCTCCATATCACAAACCATACGCATCCAGCAGGTAAACTACTGCCGCCATGGAAGCAGCACCCAACTCCAGTTCACGCTGGCTAACGGCTTCAAATCGATCGATGGTTGTATGGTGATAATCGAAATACCGCTGCGAGTCGGGTTTAAAGCCGAGTAACACGGTGCCACTCTGGGCCAACGGACCAATATCGGCACCTCCGCCACCCGCGCCAATATCGGTCAGACCGTAAGGTGCTAACAGGGGTTTCCAGGACATGATTTTTCCCCGCTGTTCGGGTTTGCCGACAATACCAAAACCCCGCGGGGTAAAACCACCATTGTCGGACTCAACGGCTGCAATATGTTTTTCATTATTTTTCCTGGCTAAATCAGCGTATTGAACGCCACCACGCAGGCCATTCTCTTCATTCATGAACATTACTGCCCGAATAGTCCGCTTGGGTTTAATGCCCAACGCCTTCATGATTCGTAACACTTCCATAGACTGCACACAACCTGCACCGTCGTCATGAGCACCTTCGGCCAGGTCCCATGAATCCAGATGTCCACCAACCACAATAATTTCGTCGGGTTTCTCACTGCCCTTAATTTCACCAACTACATTATAGGATTTTGCATCGGGCAGGGTTTCGCAATTTTGTTTGAAATAAAATGTCAGGCTGGGGTTTTCTTGCAGGGATCTGCTGAGTAAATCGGCCGCATTCGTACTAATGGCAGCCGTTGGAATCAGGGCAACGCCCGTACCGTAGCGCATACCACCCACGTGCGGATTATCGTCGTGTACATTGGTCATGGAACGAACAATGGCCCCAACTGCACCGAGTTTGGCGGCCTCGGTTGCTCCATTGCCACGCTGATCTACGGCCCCACCATAAGCTTCGAACGTGTTGATTTTTGTCGGGTCCATCGGGCGGTTATAAAAAACGATTTTACCCTTCACCTTTTCGGCACCCAGCGCCCGTAATTCAGGAAAACTTTTCACCTCAATCACCTGCGCTTCGATACCTTTGGGTGGTGTCGCTACCGAACCGCCCAAAGCCGCGATGGGTACTGTCGTTTTCTGCTTTCCGATGTGAATGAAGGCTTCCTCTTTTGCACCACGAACCCAATGGGGTACCATGACTTCCTGCAAAAACACCCGGTCGAATCCCTGTTGTTCCATTACCTGTTTCGTCCAGTCAACGGCTTTCTGAGCACCGGCCGAGCCGCTCAGTCGGGGACCAATCTGCTTCGTAAGGTGTCGCAGCCATTCATAGGACTTACCATTCGAAAGGGCTTCGTTATAAATTTTCCGGATGGTAACCGAATCAGCATTTTGGGCGTATCCGTAACTGACGAGCAGGCTTAAGACAAGTGTAATTGTTTTTTTCATATCTCAGGCGTTGTATAGATTAAGTAGGCAAGATACAGAAAAGCCCGGCTACCTCACAGCAGCCGGGCTTTTGTTCGTTTGTCAGCAAACTATATATTGATCGCCCGATTGTCCGTTGCGGCCAGGCAAGCTTCTTTGAACGCTTCGGTATAGGTTGGGTGCGCGTGCGACATACGCGAGACATCTTCGGCCGAGGCCCGGAACTCCATAGCTACTACGGCTTCGGCAATAATATCGGCGGCACGGGCACCAATGATGTGGACGCCCAGGATTTCGTCGGTTTCTTTGTGTGCCAACACCTTCACCAGCCCATCAATATCCATACTGGCCCGCGCCCGTCCCAGCGCCTTGAACGGGAAAGACCCTACTTTGTAGGGGAGACCTTCCTGCTTCACTTCTTCTTCCGTATATCCTACAGAGGCTACTTCCGGCCAGGTATATACCACACCGGGAATTAGTTTATAATGAATATGCGGCTTTTGGCCCACAATAGTTTCGGCAATGAAAGTACCTTCTTCTTCGGCTTTGTGCGCCAGCATTGCTCCCCGAATTACATCCCCCAAAGCGAAGATATGCGGTACGCTGGTACGCAGGTGGTTGTCGACTTCAAGCTTTCCCTTCGCATCCGTTTTCAATCCAGCCGCTTCGAGATTTAATCCATCCGTATAAGGTCGCCGGCCAACAGATACCAGGCAGTAATCGCCGGTAAGAGTAGTGGTTTCGCCTTTGGGCGTATCCATCGTTACTATGACTTCATCGCCTTTGTTCTCCACATTGGTCACCTTGTGACTGAAGTAAAAATCAGCACCGAGTTTTTTTATGGATTTCTGCAGTTCTTTACCCATCGTTTTGTCCATTGTCGGAATCATGGAATCGAAGAACTCTACGAACGACACTTTCGATCCAAGTCGGGCGTACACAGAGCCTAATTCGGCACCAATCACACCGGCACCAATCACAATCATATGCCTGGGTATTTCGGTAAGCGTCAACGCTTCGGTAGATGTGATGACCCGCTTCTTGTCAATAGGCATGGAGGGGAAAGACGAAGGCTTCGAGCCAGTGGCAATCACAATATTTTTGCCTTTGATGGTCTGTTCTGACCCATCCTGCTTCGTTATTTTGATGGTATGAGGATCAACAAATGAACCCACGCCGTGTATTTCGTCAATCTTGTTTTTCTTCATTAGGTAGGCTATACCCTTCGTAGTCTGATCGACAACATTGGCCTTCCGGGAAATCATCTGCCCCAAATCAACCTGTAGGTCATTTAACTTGATACCGTGCTCGGCAAAGGTGTGAGCGGCATTGAAGTAATGCTCCGACGAGTCGAGCAGGGCTTTAGACGGAATGCAGCCAACGTTTAGGCATGTCCCGCCAAGGGTTGAATATTTTTCGATAATGGCCGTTTTCAGACCAAGTTGGGCACAGCGAATGGCACCGGTGTAACCACCCGGTCCCGAACCTATAAAAATCACATCGTATTCCATAGAATCAGATAAAGAGACGACTAAACAGAAGATAAAAGAAAGATAAAAGAACGTTTCCGCATCTTTCTTCTTATGGACAACACCTTTCCTTCAAACTAAATGCAAATTTGGTTTAGAAATTGATTACCCAAACCGATTTACTAAAAAACGTGTTGGAAGTTTTGTAAGGTCTTTCCAAACCAGCACCGTTTTGCCCTGATTTATGCGTTTTATTTTCTCTGTTTTTATACTATTGCAATTCCTCACCAGTAGTTGTACCAATCCCGCCCGACAAGATCAGCCGAACGTTTATTACGATGTACTGGGGTTTGTTAAACAGCAGATTGCGGATCTCTCGGTACAGAAGCCACTGGTAAAAAAAGCCGTTGGTATCAACGAAACTAGAAGTCAACAACAAACCCGTGATATTAACTGGAGCCGGGAGTTGGCGTTATTTACGCAGGCCGACATCAATAAACCCGCACTTCGGACCAGTTATCAGATTACCCGACCAGATTCACTAACGTATCAATACACGCTAAAAAACTCGGACGATCAGCTAACCGTTCAGTCGCTAACGGTACAGGTCGATTCTGTAACGCACCAGCCACGCCGGATTGAAGCGGTCTTGCAAACTAACAATCCCCTGTATTCATCCAAGCGTAATCTTTTGCTGGAAAGTGGGCTAACCGGCGACCAATGGCGTGTGAACCATTATAGGTTAACAGGTTTTCAGAAACTTCCATATTTCGATAAAAACAGCTTTCTGGTAGAAGGGCAGGTCAATTAAATAAGCCCTGGTTAGGCTTTGTTCAATGGCAGAATAAAAATAAAGGTCGTTCCCTCGCCTGCGCCGGAGTGGATTTCGTAACGTCCCTGAATCAATTCCATCCGGGCCTGAGTATTACGCAACCCCATGCCCGTTGCATCATCCGGATTCAACCCACAGCCATTATCTGGACCTGCTACCTTTAACTGGACATTAAGTTAAGCATGATCTAACTTAGTGAACTATGAAAACCAGGAGGCAGTACGACCGCACCGGCGGACCGGACGAATTTAAACGGATGGCAGTGGACTTGGCGAATGCCAAAGGCTCTCTAAAAGTGACCGCTGAAGAATTGGGCATTACCCCACAGATACTAACCAGATGGCGCCGAGAGCGAGTGGCTACTCAAAACACCGGAACCGGCAGCCGGTCCCAAGTGAGCCAAGAGCAGCATGAAATCTTACGCTTGAAAAAAGAGCTTAAACAGGCCGAATTAGATCGGATCGCCGAAGCGACGCGATATATTAAAAAAGGCGGTCGGCATCTTCTCCAGGAGCGACCGCGCGGCGGACCGTGGGACATTTTTCAGTTCATAAAAGCTCACCAAGGTGAGTTTCCCGTTGAGATGATGTGTAGAGTACTGAACGTGAGCCGCAGTGGCTATTACTATTGGTTAGCCCAACGCCCAAGCAAATGGGCAAAAGAAAATGAGACGATCCTTAAATTAATAAGTAGCTCATTGACAGCTAGTAAGAGCCGTTATGGTAGTCCTAAAATCACACAAGATCTTCGTGCTCAAGGCGTAAACGTATCCCGGCCTCGTGTGGCCCGACTCATGAAGCAGGCCAATCTGAAGAGTATCATTCAGAAGAAGTATGTGGTCACGACCACGGATTCCAAACACACTTACCCCGTGGCCGAAAACCATTTAAACCGCCAGTTCAACCCGACAAAACCGGGCCAGGCATGGGTTTCGGATCTGACGGCACGGGCCGCCCCGCTACATTGCCACGGGTGAAGGCTGGATCTATCTGACGATGATTATGGATTTGTATGATCGAAAAGTGATTGGCTGGGCCCTGAGTAAGTCCATGAAAGCTACGGAGACAACTATACCGGCTTGGCAGATGGCGATAAAAAACCGGCCTATTGAACGAAATCTGATCTTTCATTCGGATCGAGGGGTTCAGTATGCCTGTCATGCTTTTACCAAATTGCTCAAAAATCACCCATTGGTATTGCAAAGCATGAGCGGGAAAGGTAATTGCTGGGACAATGCAGTGGCGGAAAGCTTTCGCTTCGGCGATCCGATTCAAAAGTCTTAAGTCGGAGTTGGTCTATCAGCAGAACTTCCAGACGCGAGCCATGGCTAGACAGGCTGTCTTTGAATATATTGAAATTTGGTACAATCGTCAACGACGGCATTCATCGTTAGGCTATCTTTCCCCTTTCGACTATTATAATGGGCAACTCCAACATGTTGCTTAAAGATTTGTCCAGTATTGTGTTGCAAGTCCAATCTCCAACATATACTTACCTTTGTACACGCATAGGAGCTTTCATTGCTCATTTATTGAAGGAAGCAATGAAAAAAAATGAAATGAAATTAAACTAAATGGGAACCAGTCGAATCCAAAGGATGTAGTCATAACGTAAATACAATTATTTCCCTGAATAAGCTATATTTGCAAAACGCTACTAATAAAGTATTTTTTCTCGATACAAATTGAATTTTTTTAAGAAAACATACGGTCTGGCAGATTTTTTGCTATATATATTTGGATTTTAACATAGTTTTCGTTTATTTTCAAGTCTTGAATAGGAGTAAGTTCACAAAAAACATAACCTCATATACACTATCGAAACACAACTCTACGTTACCTAATTGTCTTACTGAAAATGGAAAAAGCCCAGGTAAACGACAGTGAGTTGATTTCCCTGTATATCCGTGGTAATGAGAAAGCCTTTGCTAAATTAGTGCAACGGCACAAATCGAAGATTTACACCACTATTTATCTGATCGTAAAAGACCAGTACGTAGCGGAAGACTTAATGCAGGACACGTTCATAAAGGCCGTGGACACACTCAAGTCGGGTAGATACAACGAGGAGGGAAAATTCTTACCCTGGATTATCCGAATAGCTCACAACTTGGCGATTGACTATTTCCGAAAAGATAAACGCTACCCCAGTGTGGTGTTTGAAGACGGAAGCAGTGTGTTTAATACGCTTGAGTTTGCGGAGGATTCCGTTGAATCACTCCAGATTCGGCAGGAAACACACGAGCATTTGCGCGAGTTGATTCAGCGATTGCCGGAACAACAACGTCAGGTGCTCATCATGCGGCACTACGAGGAAATGAGTTTCCAAGAGATAGCCGATGCAACCGGTGTCAGCATCAACACGGCTTTGGGACGTATGCGTTATGCGTTAATTAATCTGCGCAAACAGCTGAGCAAACGTTCGCCGAGTTATGATAAAAACATTTACCCAAGATGATGTAGTCCGGTATGTCTATGAAGAGACTTCTCCAGAGGAGAGTCTGCTTATTGAAGACGCCCTCATGTCGGAGCCGGATTTGATGACTTTCTTTTTGGAAGCGCTCGAACTGAGAGCGCTAATGAACAAGATAGAACGTCAACCGAGACCCAATACGGTTCAGGCTATCCTGAACTATTCCAAGAACCATTCTGCAAACCCATCTGCCCGTTTACGATCTTCGTGAAGGGCGGGTAGGCTTTGCTTTTTACGGCCTGAGCAGTTATGCTCTGTGGGCTAGCCTATTCCGTGGTTGTACTGTACAACTTGGAGTGGCGACCCTTCAGACACTACTGCCTGGGCTGTACCTGTTTTATCGTATGCAAAAGCAAGAACGCTTTCGTCGCTTTATAGACTATTTTACCCAACACTATCCTGATCCGAAAACGGAACTGAATTTTGCCAATCCTTATGAACTATTGGTCGCGGTCATATTATCGGCCCAATGCACCGATAAGCGAATCAACCAAATTTCGCCCGCGCTGTTTACCCGATTTCCAGAGCCGCAATCGTTGGCAGCCGCTCCCATTGATGAAGTGTTTGGTTATATCCGCAGTGTTTCCTATCCCAACAACAAAGCAAAGCATCTGGTTGGTATGGCTAAAACACTACTGGGAAAGTTCGGCGGGGAGATACCGGCAACCGTCGAGGAATTACAGACATTGCCCGGTGTAGGCCGTAAAACAGCGCATGTGATTTTATCGGTTGTCTACAACGAACCAATGATGGCTGTGGATACCCATGTATTCCGGGTTTCACATCGACTAGGATTAGCCCCACTAACAACTACAACTCCACTAGCCGTGGAGAAGGCTTTAATGATGCACATTCCTAAAGAATACGTGCCAAAAGCGCATCATTGGCTCATCTTACATGGGCGCTATATTTGCCTAGCCCGCTCCCCCAAATGCGAAGAGTGTAATTTGAGGGGCTTTTGTAAGTATTATGAGAAAAGTCATAGGAGTCAAAAGTTATAGATGCTGCATATCATGCGTCAGCCCTAACGACTTCTGACTCCTATGACTCAGGACTGTTTTTAGTATTGATCGGTGCCGGCGAAGAAGAAGCTACCTTCTATCTGGGCATTATCGTCTGAATCTGACCCATGAACAGCGTTGGCTTCCAGAGACTTAGCGAACATCTTACGAATTGTACCTTCCTCCGCCTGAGCTGGGTTAGTAGCTCCGATAAGTTTGCGAAAGTCGGCAACGGCGTTTTCTTTTTCCAGAATCATTGGCACGATAGCACCAGATGACATATACGCGCAAAGATCATTATAGAATGGGCGTTCACTATGAACGGCATAGAACTGACCTGCCCGCTCGGATGCTAGCTGCGTTTTCCGGATGGCGACGATCCGAAAACCTGCTTCTTCAATCATTTTAATAATGGCACCCGTATGCCCGGCCTCTACGGCATCGGGCTTAATCATAGTAAATGTTCGGTTGGTTGTCATTCTGAGTAGTATTATCCAAATTTTATTGGGCGCGAAGGTACAGACTTTCAGCTAAAAAGCCACGCTTTTTGGTAAACCCCACTGGCAGTAGCCCCCACAGGCGGATGTACAATAAATGACCGAATTTCAAATCAGCCAGTGCGGCTTTGCATCCTAATGGGTAAACCGGCCTTCGTAATTAGTATTATTCGTACTTTTGGGTTTCGATTACAACTACGGTTGTTTACATATGCAAGATATTGAAGCAATTGGTGCGATTATAGGGCAACTACCTGTTAGCTCAAAATACACCATGCTGATTACTACTCACCAGAACCCCGATGCTGATGCAATGGGATCGTCACTAGGGCTGGCGGGATACCTTCGTAAAAAAGGCCATCAGGTTACAGTGATTACGCCAACTGATTACCCGCAGAACCTTCACTGGATGGCTGGCAATGAGGATGTCATTGCCTTTGATGAAAAAAAACGGGTGGCAGTGAGTCAACTTTTTGAAGAGGCCGATATTATTTTTTGTCTTGATTTCTCAAGTCTCGACCGAATCCGTGAGCTAGCGCCTATGGTACGGCAGTCCCGCGCCCGCAAGGTGCTCATCGACCATCACTTGGAGCCGGAGTCCTTCGCAGATGTAGCTTTGTGGGACCCCAAAGCTGCGGCAACTGCCGAATTGGTTTTCCGGCTCATTGTGGCTCTGGGAGATCAGGATATGATTGACATTCCCATTGCCGAATGCCTGTACGCCGGGTTAATGACCGATACAGGCTCATTCCGTCATTCAAATACTACCGGCGACGTGCATCGGATGGCGGCCGTATTGCTGGACCTCACTCTTGATGTCAGTAGTATTCACCGACGTATTTTTGATAATGTATCCCTGGATAAGTTTCGGTTGTTGGGCTACATTCTAAACGAAAAACTAAAGGTTCTCCCCGAATATAAGTTTGCCTACATTATTCTTACGGATGCCGAACTGAAGCAATACCGCTCAAAAACCGGCGATACAGAAGGCATGGTCAACTACGCGCTGGCCGTTGAAGGAGTTGTTATGGCTGCTATTCTAATTGATCGGGTGGACGAAATTCGAATTTCCTTCCGGTCAATCGGTGATTTTTCCGTTCGGGATCTAGCCAATGCGCATTTCAATGGAGGAGGGCATCGAAATGCCGCAGGAGGACGCTCTAAACTATCATTAGCCGCAACCGAAGAGAAGCTTTTAGCTGTACTACCCCTGTACCAGCAACTATTACTGGAAACTGTTTAGATGAATTTGCCGTATTGGGTTTATGGTAATAAGCCAATGCGTACAGAATGCCATTACCCTAAATTGAATAACGTAAACTCATTCAAGAATAAATCAACTAATTTCTCATGTCTCTTAAAAATTTCGGTAAAGCCGCCCTACTCGTCGCTGTTGTAGCGGCCTGCGGTAAAAACCGCGTACAGGTAACGGATAACGGTCTGAAGTACAAAATTCACGAACAAACGGAAGGAACGCGAAAAGGTAAAGTCGGTGATATTATGACACTGCACCTCACGCTGATGAATAATAAAGACTCCGTATTACGCGACACCCACAAAGAAGGGGCTCCTTTTCAGATGCTGTTGCAGGTTCCGCCTTTTAAAGGTTCTTATGAGGAAGGGCTAACCATGCTCGGCAAAGGCGACAGTGCAACTTTCTACGTTAGTGCTGATTCCCTGTTTACCAAAGCCATGCAACCTCTGCCTCCGGGCGTTCAGAAAGGAACCGACATTGGTATTGCGGTTAAAGTGATGAACGTACAAACCGAAGAAGAATATAAGAAAACGCAGGCGGCTGACTTTGATAAGCAGAAAGGTGTTGATGAGAAAGTAATTCAGAATTACCTTGCCAAAAACGGCTTGACTGGTAAAGCGCAGAAAACGGATTCGGGGGTGTATTATGTTGTCACGCAGCCAGGTAGTGGCCCTACACCCCAGAAGGGAGAAGTGGTAACCGTACACTATACCGGTAAACTGCTGGACGGAAAGGTTTTTGATAGTTCCCGGACCAATCCTCAGGCGGGTGGAAAACCCGCTCAGTTCCAGCTGGGCGTGGGCATGGTTATTCCTGGTTGGGAAGAAGGGGTCAGTAAGTTACACAAAGGCGAAAAAGCTACGCTGGTGATACCTTCAACGCTGGCCTATGGTCCACGTGGTAATCAGGCTATTCCACCAAATTCGGTGCTTTTATTCGATATTGAACTGATGGATATTCAGAAAGGTCAGGCACCTCAGCCCGGTATGCCGCAAATGCCGCAGCAACCTTCAGGTCGATAAATTGCTGTAACTTTTTTAGATCGCCGTTTGCAGTTTCTGCTGTAAACGGCTTTTTTTGTTTATGATCGAACTCTGTTTTGCTACCAACAATCAGCACAAACTGGATGAAGTGTCCGGCCAGCTGGGTAACTCGTTCATTATCAAAACGCTCCGCGATATTGGCTGTACGGAGGAGTTGCCTGAAACCTCCGGCACCATCACCGGCAATTCACGCCAGAAAGCGGATTACATCTGGACGCATTTTGGTATTTCCTGCTTCGCCGATGATTCAGGACTGGAAGTAGAGGCCCTTGGTGGTGAACCGGGTGTCGATTCCGCTCATTATTCGGGTAGTCGCGATGCGCAAAAAAATATGGAGAAGTTACTAGCAAAACTGGCTGGGAACAGCAACCGAAAAGCTCAGTTTGTAACGGTCTTTACACTCATTCTTCACGGGATAGAGCATCAGTTCGAAGGTCGGATTGAAGGCCAAATTGTGAGTGAACCGAGAGGAAGTGGCGGGTTTGGATACGATCCAGTATTTCGACCTGATGGACACAATCGTACTTTTGCCGAAATGAGCGTAGAAGAAAAAAATGGCATGAGCCACCGGTCACGGGCATTAGCCAAGATGGTAGCTTACCTGGAAAAGCAGGTGCAATAACACGCTACCTGACATTCTATTCTGGCTCGACCCATTCGATCCAAGCCAGAATAAAATGTCAACGTCAGAAACTATTCTGACCGTGATGACCCTACTTTAGCGGCCGCTGCTTTTTCAACCGCTTTCTTGACGGCTTCCCGCTGGTCATCGCGCACGGTTGGATACTTGATACCGAGTTGTTCTAAGTACGTTTTGTACTTACTAGGGTCATAGTAAAACCTCTCCAGCTTCGGCTTGAACTCGGCCATGATTTTCTGGTTCAGGTAGATCGCTGGTTGTTCTTTCGAGCTGATGAGCGGTTCGTACTTGATATCTTTCGTCTGTTCGTCCTTATAGTACGCCCAGGCTTCTTTGATAATTTCGGGCTTCAGCAGCAAATCCAGCAATGTCATGGCTTCCGCTTTGGCACCGTGTACGATGCCCTTGTGGGCAATGGGGGTAGCCATAGAGATGGCATTGGCCCAGTGGTGACCGGGCAACCCCGGAATGTTACTGGGATAACGCAGTACAATGGTGGGCAACGACCAGGAGATGTCAGCAATATCGTCGGAGCCACCGCCCATGGGTGTCATAGCCTGACCACCCATCATTACAACAGGGGCTGAGGAAGTAGGCATGCCCATTGAATCCAGCTTCGTTGCCAATCCATCTATTTTGGGGGCTTGTAGTTCAATCTGCGAAGCCCGCGCCAACAACTGATCATCCTCCGACCAGGTGGGTAGGCCAACTTTTTTGATGTTGTCGTACATGGCAGCCGCTATAGGCCGGTTGGTGTGGACCGGCCAGGCCGAACCCAGAATTTCGTACGTAAACTTGGTATCGGTCATTAAAGCCGCCCCTTCTGCCGTTTTTATACCCTTCTCAAAAAGGGCTTTGATTTTGGGATAGGTGCGTTCACGGAAGTAGTACCAGACAGCTGCTTTGGAAGGCACTACGTTGGGCTGATCGCCACCGTCCGAGATGACGTAGTGCGAGCGTTGGGTCAGTTCAAGGTGTTCGCGTCGGAAATTCCAGCCAATGTTCATCAATTCGACGGCATCCAGTGCGCTACGGCCGCGCCAGGGTGCTCCTGCTGCATGGGCAGCCTGACCTTCGAAATTGAACTTTACCGAAATCAGTCCATTATTGCCATTGTCGCCCCAGGAAACGCCCAGATTATTTCCCACATGGGTGAAGATACAGGCATCCACATCCTTGAAATAGCCATCGCGCACGTAAAACGCTTTAGTGCCAACTAATTCTTCGGCTACACCGGGCCAAAGCATAAGTGTGCCCGGAATTTTTTCCCGCTCCATGAGCTGTTTTACAGCTAGTACGGCCACAATATTAAGTGCCTGACCGGAGTTGTGCCCTTCGCCATGACCGGGTGCTCCCTCCACGATAGGGTCTTTATAGGCCACACCGGGTTTCTGGCTCGCTTTGGGAATACAATCAATATCAGAGCCGACAGCGATGAGCGGCTTACCTGATCCCCAAGTAGCAATCCAAGCCGTTGGAATACCGGCAATACCTTTTTTCACGGTAAACCCCTCTTTTTCGAGCAGGTTAGTTAAGTACTTAAACGACTCTTCTTCCTGAAAACCAAGTTCCGAAAAACTAAACAGCATGTCGTTAATTTGCTGAGCCTGATCTTTACGGGATTCGACAGTGGTGATGGCCTCAGCTTTAAGTTTTTCGAGTCGGTCCGACGCTCGGTTAATAGTAGGCTTAGTTGATTTTTTTGCCTGACCAAACAGGAGCGCAGGCATTATCAGGAAGACAAGTAGTAGATTTTTACATTTTTTCATTAGGGTTGCCAAATTTTATGTTGATTTTCAACGTATAATCAGCTAAAAATAAGGAATATTTACTGATTACAAGAATATCCCACCCTTGATATCAGGCTAAAGCAAGAAGATGGTCCTAGATCAACGCATTCACTCAGCGGAGTAAACCCATGATCTACGCTGGTATTTTGACACATTATTCCCCCAGAATGGTTACCCAATTCGAAAGCTTACAAACGGGGGATAGGATGGCATAGAAATTGTCGTTGTTTGACGTACGTTTTTGCGATGTCTTCTTTTACTCGTAACTTCATATAACCGTGTTCGTCCATGCGATCACACATCAGGCTACATGATTCGTATCCTTTATTCTATTGTCTGCCTGCTCTCAATGCTGGCCGTGCAGCCAGCCTTAGCGCAACTGGCTCAGGCACTGCGTATTGAAATCCCCTCTGACCCAAATGCATCCGAATCGTTCGATGTTACGCCCTTAGCCGAGCAGGGCGTGTTAATGACGGTTAGAACAGGCGGTTTTTATGACAATACTCCCGTTACACTTCACTTTAAAAAGTATGATGTTGACCTGAAATTACTCTGGCAGGTAGCCTTTAAACAGGATCTTAAACTTAGACCGATACTAACCTACAATACCGATCAGTACGCCTACCATCTCTTCCGCGAATACGACACCGACCGGTATCAGTTTATACGGTTGCACCTCGACGATGGAGCTACAGAACTTTTTGAAAGTCGTTTGATTGACCAGTTCGACGTACGCCAGTTCAAAGTATTAGGTAGCCAGGCTTACGTCAGTGGTTATCATCACGGCAGGCCCGTAGTGATGGCGTTTTCTTTCTTCGATCACTCTACTAAAGTGCTGCCCGGCCTATACGTCAATCGGATGGAGATTAGTAGTCTGGAAGTTGACGAGGTCCACCGGGAAGTAAACGTACTGGTTCACTCACTGAAACGGCACTGCAAATTTTCTATCAGAACGTATAATTATGATTGTAAACTGCTTCGTATCAAGGATTTCGATGGTGCCCAAAATAGCCTAATTACGGGAAAAATACTCCCGGTAAACGAAAATGAATCCCTACTGGTTGGTAATTATTCAACAGACTGTACTCCTTATTCTCAGGGCATCTACGTTACCCGAATTCATCACGGCGAACCCAGCAATTCACAGGCAAATGAGTCAGTCAATGACATTCAGTACATTGAGTTTTCGCAACTTCAGAATTTCTTCAACTATTTAAAGCCTAATAGGCAGCAAAAATTGCTGGCTCGGGCCTTGAAGAAAAAGGAAGAAGGTAAAGATTATAAATTTCATTACCGGTTGCTGGTACACGATTTGCAATCCACTCCTGATGGCCTTACGCTTGTTGCAGAGGTATATTATCCACAATACCGGGGCAGTACAATTGGGTACGGAACGTACATTCGGGGTGCTGACCGCTACGAGGGCTTCCGCTATACCCATGCGTTTATTTGCGGTTTCGATAAGCAGGGCAAACTCTTGTGGGACAATTGCTTTCCCATTAAAGAACTACTCAGTAAAGACCTGACCGAAATGGTGCAGGTGTCGCAGCAGGGTGACCGAATTGTACTCGCCTACCCCAATGATGGCGAAATCACAACAGAAGTGATTCAGGGTAGTAAGGTCCTGAAGGGGACCGAAAAATTTAAACTCCAGACAAATACTGAAAACGAAAAGGTGACCTTTTCCGCGCAGGATAATTTGATGGCCTGGTATGGGCAGCACTTTCTGGCGTATGGATTTCAGAAAATAGCCCCCATTCAAAACTACGCCAACCAGCGTGAGGTGTTCTATCTGAACAAACTCACCTATCGTGAAGAAGAACCGACCGGTAAATCGGCAAACGCTACGACCCGAAAAAACGACGGATCAGAACGATAATCAGGTTCAATAAGACACTGACTATAATACAGGTAACGATAGGGAAATAAAACCCACCGCCGTTTTTGCCCTCAATCCGAATATCGCCCGGTAAGCGTCCCACCCAGCTAAGCTTGTCTCCAAAGAAGTATATAATGAGGCCTATCAGCACAACCGCTGCGCCAACCAGAATGATGTATTTGCCGATGGATGGATTCATAGTAACAGCATTGCCAGCAGTTGGTACTGTGTACTTACACGCTAAAGCAACGCGCAGTTTCTAAAATAAATACAAAATCACCACGCGCCTACTTGCATTATCAACGATTTCGCCTTACTTTTGCACCAGATTTTACAAGCGACATCCGTCGCGTCTCTGTTTCCCTCCTTTTTATCACGCGGAGTGCAGTCTGGCAGAGCCAATGTACGGATGTACAGGATGGGTTTCTGAGTGGACGTTCTGCCGAGAGCAGAACATTTGCGCGTGGGCTAATCGTCAATCGGTCGTACCGGATTCATGCTACAGGGTTGGCATGCTGGTCGTTGTCTTTTCCCCTGTTATAGAGGGGATAGTTTTGGAGACCTTATCAGGTCGTTGGGCAGCTTCGTTCGTTGGGCAATTCTCGCATTATCGCGCCGTTCACTGGCACACACTCGTCTTCGCTTGGATGATTTACTTTATTTAATCATTTCCAAATTAATGAAAACGAAAACAACCAAAGCCGTTGATCAAAACGATCTTCTGGACATTGAAAAAGTAGCCACCGAGATGGCTGCCATGGCGGTAGCACCCGCTAGTCTGATTAACGAATCCAGCGCACCTGAGGCCAAAACAGCCAAAGTTCCTAAAAAGAAAGTGGTTAAGGCAACGGCCGAAGAAGCCCCAGTTACCGATTCGGCTATTGAAACAGTAGTAGAAGGCGTAGCCGATAAAGTCATTGTGGTAGCAGATGAACCGATTACTCCTGCTACATCGGAAGCGACTCCGCAAGTACCTGCTGCTGAGCAACCCGCTGCCACAACGGAGCCTGCTCCTAAAGTGGCCCCCAACCAGATTTTATTTTCAAGCCTTGGCATTTCCGACGAGATGTTGCAAGCCGTTACCGACATGGGCTTCACCAGTCCATCACCCATTCAGGCCGAGGCTATTCCACCCATTCTGGCTGGTCGCGATGTGATTGGTCAGGCACAAACCGGTACGGGTAAAACGGCAGCCTTTGGTATTCCGGCATTGGAATTGGTCGACGTACAGGATCGTTCGGTGCAGGCTCTTATCCTGTGCCCCACCCGTGAGTTAGCTTTACAGGTAGCCGACGAGATTCGGAAACTGGCCAAACACAAGCGCGGTATACGGATTGAAGCAATTTACGGTGGCGACTCCATTGACCGGCAAATTCGGTCGCTTAAAAGCGGTGTTCACATCGTTATTGGCACACCGGGTCGGGTTATGGATCACATGGAACGAAACACACTCAAGCTTGGCAACGTGAAGATGATGATTCTTGACGAAGCCGATGAAATGCTTGACATGGGCTTCCGCGAGGATATTGAGAGCATTCTGGAAGATATGCCCCAAGAGCGGCAGACGATTCTGTTTTCGGCTACAATGTCGAAGCCAATCCTACAGATTACACAGAAGTTCCTGCAGGACCCCGTGCTGGTAAAAGTTGTCAAGAAAGAACTGACTGCCACCAACATTGAGCAGGTATACTTTGAGGTAAAGCCGAAAGGGAAAGTAGAGGTGATGTGTCGTCTGATCGACATGTATGACCTGAAATTGCTGCTGGTATTCTGTAATACGAAGCGCAAGGTCGACGAAATTGTTGAAGATTTACAAATTCGCGGTTATCAGGCCGAAGGCCTGCACGGCGACTTACGGCAGGCGCAACGGAATAACGTGATGAGCAAATTCCGCTCGGGCACAACGAGTATCCTGGTAGCTACTGATGTAGCCGCCCGCGGTATCGACGTAGACGATGTGGATGCTGTATTCAACTTTGATATTCCCCTCGACGAAGAATATTACGTACACCGCATTGGCCGGACAGGCCGGGCGGGTAAGTCAGGTCGTGCCTTCTCTATGGTCGGTCGTGACGAGAAATACCGTTTCCGCGAAATTCAGGCCTACACCAAAGTACGGGTTGACAAAGGTGTTATCCCCTCCTTTGAAGACATTGTTGGTGTACGTAAAGCGCGGTTTATTGAGCAGGTTCAGCAAACCATCAAGGAAAGCAAAGACCTGAACCTGTACGAAGATACGCTAACCCAATTGCAGCACGCTGGTTTCTCGAACGAGCAAATCGTAGCCGCTTTGGTAAAGCGGAGCATGGGTCTGGAGAAAAACGAATTTGCGGATCAGAACCTGGCCCTTGAAGATGATCGCCGTCGCGAAGAACGGGGTCGTGGTGAAGGATCAGGCCGCTTTGACCGGGGTCGTGGTGAGAGTTCAGGTCGTTTTGACCGGGGTGGACGTGGCGAAGGCCAGTCGCGCTTTGGTGGCCGTAACGATGGTGATGCGGCATCCCGACCAGACCGGGGTGGCTATGCCAACCGGGACCGGGGCGACGGACCGGACCGGGGAACGGGTCGTTTCAGCCGCGAAGGTGGTGACCGTCCACGTTTCAACCGGAATGAGGGCGATTCCCGTCCAGACCGCGATGCCAAGCCTTACTTTGATCGGGACGACAAACGCGCTCCACGGGAACGGGAAGCCAACATGACCCGTTTGATGGTGAGCGTTGGTCGTCGGGACTTTATCCGGCCGGGTGATATTGTCGGAGCCATTGCGGGCGAAGCCAACGTTCCGGGCAGCAGCATCGGTAGCATCGACATTTTCGATAAATTCACGTACGTAGATGTACCGAAGGACATTGCTAACCGTGTTGTAGATGCTATGGAAGGCAATACCATTAAAGGGCACCGCGTGAATGTGGAAGTGGCTAAGTAATCACTAGCTGATAGCAATCAATAAAAACGGCTTCGGTATCAGTTACCGAAGCCGTTTTTATTGTCTTCACGAAGAAATCCTGTTCCACGAACATACCAAAGTCACGTCTTCTGTTCCTTACCCCTTCGGGCGTTTATAAAGGGGCACAGTGCTGCACGGCTCACCAAAAAGCAGACTCTGTACAGCAGGGCGCAATACCCGCGTAATTTCCACGTAAGCCGCCGTAGGTACGGGTACTTTGGAACAGCCTTTTACTACAACGCGGGCATCGCGATAGTCTTCCGGGTTGATGCGGGCGATAGCATCGAAATACAATTTTTCTTCCAGGTCGGTCAGGTCACCGAATACGATGGTGTTCGCATGAGGCTGCAACTGCAACGTTAGGAGCATGTACGCCCAGGTAGGAATAATGGCATCTTCAGTACAGGTAATGGCTACATTTTTACCCGCATACTGACTCCAGTCGTGTTCTTTCAGAAACGCCCTAAAGTCCTTTTCCTTTAAAATCAATCCCATAAAGAGATTATCCTTCAGGTCGTAAACGACCCGCTCACCGGGATGATAGTTATCTTCCAGATCAAGAGTGACCAGTCCACTACCAGCAACGCGATTCACAATTTCGGTTTCCATAATTTCTATTGCTAATACGCTGTAAACAACCACTGTCGCAAGGCCGTTCAATGCAGGCTACTTACGCGTTGCCGTTAATAAAAAACGCACAAATGAGTCGGCTTTTTTCGCTACTTTTGTCCTTATATCTGTCAATAAAACGCCTTAATCTACTGGCTCATGAAATTCATCGTTTCCTCCTCTGTACTGCTCAAAAACCTTCAGCATATTAACGGTGTTGTCGCCACAAATCCCATTGTTCCCATTCTCGAAAATTTCCTGTTTCGCATCGACGTTGGCGAGGATTCATCGAGCGGTACACTTACCGTAACAGCTTCGGATTTGCAGACGACCATGACCACCCAAATTCCGGTGGATGCCAGTGAGAGCGGAGCTATTGCTATCCCGGCCAAACTGCTGCTTGATACCCTTCGTAGCCTGCCCGAACAGCCCGTAACGGTTAACATTGACACCGAAACCTTCGGCACTGAAATCCTTACGGACAATGGGCGGTACAAACTATCGGGCGAAAATCCGATTGACTTCCCCAAGCTGCCAACTGTAACCAAAAGCATGTCGGTTGAAATGACCTCGGATGTGCTGCTGAGTGCGATTAATAATACCGTTTTTGCTACCAGCACCGACGATCTTCGCCCTGCCATGACCGGGGTACTACTACAACTGACAGATGCCAACGCAACCTTTGTCGCCACGGATGGTCACCGGCTTATCCGCTATCGCCGGACCGACCTCGGTGCATCGGGTAGTAACTCCTTCATTATTCCGCGCAAAGCGCTGCAATTGCTAAAATCATCGTTGCCCGAAAACGAGTCCGTTACGGCAGAGTTCAGTCCGTCGAACGCTTCGTTTACGTTTGGACCAACGCAGCTAATCTGCCGCCTGATCGATGAGCGTTTCCCCGATTACGAAAACGCGATTCCGACCAATAACCCGAACGTGATGACCATTGGTCGTACTGATCTGCTCAATTCGTTGAAGCGGATTATGATTTATGCCAACCGGACTACGCACCAGATTCGATTGTCGCTTAAACCAAACGCGCTAACTATCTCAGCCGAAGACCTGGATTACTCCAATGAAGCTAACGAGAAGCTCCTCTGTGACTATGATGGCGAGGCTATGGAAATCGGGTTTAATGCCAAACTAATGGCCGAAGTGCTGAGTAATCTGAGCGCCAAGATGGTTACGCTCGAAATGTCGGCCCCCAACCGGGCGGGTCTGTTGATTCCGGCTGATAAAGAAGAAAACGAAGATATTCTGATGCTGGTTATGCCGGTCATGCTGAATACATACGCTTAAATTAATTACGAATGAAGAATGATGACCAGGTCGCCGGAGCGACGATGAATTAGCTGACGCAAAATTCACCGTCGCTCCGGCGACCTGGTCATCATTCTTCATTTATCATTTTATGGCTTCCAAACGTCCGGCTCCGGCTCTCATTTTCATTTTCATTACCCTGCTTATCGATGTTACGGGGCTGGGAATTATTATTCCGGTTTTCCCGAAACTCATTGAGCAGCTTATTCACGGCAACCTGAGTCAGGCGGCTAGCTG
The DNA here is from genome assembly GCA_038236215.1 of Cytophagales bacterium. GTDB lineage: Bacteria > Bacteroidota > Bacteroidia > Cytophagales > Spirosomataceae > Spirosoma. Next base: position 30,220 of record JBBSTD010000016.1, read on the forward strand.
GGGAGGCTGGCTTATCTTTTCCTACGCCATCATGCAGTTCCTCTTTTCGCCCGTGCTGGGGGGATTGAGTGACCGCTACGGGCGCAGGCCGGTACTGCTCTTTTCGTTATTTGGCTTCGGCCTGGATTACATCCTGACAGGCTTCGCACCAACCATTGAGTGGCTGTTTGTTGGGCGATTGCTGGCGGGTGTCACGGGGGCTAGTTTTACAACCGCGTCGGCTTACATTGCAGATGTCAGTCCGCCTGAAAAACGGGCGCAGAATTTTGGCATGATAGGGGCCGCTTTTGGCATAGGTTTCATTCTGGGACCTGCTGCGGGCGGTTTTCTGGGTTCGTACGGTCCCCGCGTACCGTTCTTTGTGGCGGCTGGGCTAACGATGGTCAATTTCCTGTACGGCTTTTTCGTCCTGCCCGAATCACTCGCTCCCGAAAACCGCCGTCCATTCGACTGGCGCCGGGCTAACCCGATTGGTTCGCTAATGCGGCTAGGCAAGTATCCCGTCATTTTGGGGCTGGTAGCCTCACTGGTGCTGGTGTACATTGCCGGGTTTGCGGTACAGGGCACCTGGACGTTCTACACCATGGAGAAATTTAAGTGGGATGAAAAGATAGTTGGCCTGTCGCTGGCGGCTATCGGCGTATCCTTTGCCGTGGTACAGGGTGGCCTGAGCCGGATTATCATTCCCAAACTGGGGCAGGAGCGATCCGTGTACGTTGGCCTGATGTTCAGTGCTATTGGCCTCGCGCTGTTTGGTTTCGCCAGCCAGAGTTGGATGATGTTCGCCTTTATGGCTGTTTACGCCATGGGCGGTATTGCTCAACCATCCATTCAAGGTATTATTTCCAATCAGGTACCACCCAACGAGCAGGGCGAATTGCAGGGGGCATTAACCAGCCTGACCAGTACCACATCCATTTTTGGTCCGCTCATAATGACCAACCTTTTCTCGTACTTCACGGCTACCAACGCACCCATTTATCTGCCCGGTGCTCCATATTTTCTGGGTGCGGTATTGGTGCTGGTTAGTGCGTTGCTGGCCCGGCGCGGGCTGAAACGAAGCGGTATCCGCAGAGTAGAATCGGTGCCGACAACAGATTTACCCGTTTAAAGTGAAAATGCCACGTTGAACCGGAGCGTCATTTCGTCTTCGGTTTTTATTCCCATCAGTGACGGACGTTCAATCTTGTACGTGGTCATGCTAATCGGGAACTCCCCCGTCAAGGCCATTTTGCCCCCTGAATCTTTACGGGTTGCCTGTAACGTTACGGGTTTGGCAACGCCATGAAAGGTCAATGTCCCTTTAGCCATCAGTACCCCGTCTTTGTCCACGTCAATGGTAGAACTGACGAAAGTAACAGTAGGGTATTTTATCCCTTCCAGCACTTCAATGGCATGCGAATCCCGGTTGTTATTGTCACTATCGAACGAGGCTACTTTTATCGCAATGGCCACACTTTCGGGTTGTTTCGTTTCATCGTTGTAAATGACAGCCCCGTTCACATCATGACTTACACCTTCCCACTTGTGTAATGGATGTTTGGCCGCGTAGGTAACGGTCGACAATGATTTATCGGCCAACAATTTTCGCTTCGCCATCGGCGATACAAAGGCAAACAACATTCCTACTGCCAATAGGCAGCTACAGCGAACAGCATATCTCATAGTTTTAGAATGTTAAGGCGATTATGGAAGCGGCATAGGCTCCAAAGGTGGTGTAAGCAACTGCCCGGTGGTAGGGCTTCAGGTTATAATGTTCAGTAATTAATCCAGCCAGCACATTGGTAGCCACCATACCGGTCAGGTGAACAATGGCCAGATATTTATGGAGTTTGATGGATGTGAACCCTTTTTTCGCTCCTACCACCGGGGGCGGTGCGGTTAATGATAGAGCCAGCGTGGTGCCATAGCTAATGTTGATGAATGTAGCCGATCGTTCGTGCCATCGTTTGGTATCTATGTATTCCTGACCTTGTGCGTTGTATAACTTCGCACCCAGTAGCCCCTGAGCGACAAAGCCCGCCAGTGTGATAAATCCGCCAATCTGATGCGCTACAAGCATCGTTCGCCGGACCTTCAATTCATGAATACGACTCTCTGGCGTCAAAGGAGCAATCTTCATCGTTCGTAGTAATCCCTTTGGCCCCCAGAATACCCGCTGGGTAAAAATCATCTTATGGGGTAGCAGAGGTTGTGCCTCGGTGGAGTCTGTCAGGCTTGCCAGCAGATCGGTTGCTTCAGTATCCACTGATGTTACCGGGGTAATAGTGGTGTCCCGACGTATAGCGGTGGAATCCTGCGCGTGTAGAGAATTTATGGCAAGACTCATCCATAAGATTACACAAACGTATTTCATGGGAAGACAGTAAAGAGCGAGTACGTTTCTAACCAAAACCAGATGTTATGCTGTAACTATTAGTTTATTACCGTCCGTACTCAGAGAAGTCTTATACTGCGCGACATTATTCGAAGATTGCTGATTAGGTTTGACTTTCCCATCCAATGCATATTCACTGAGATGGTTGTTGCACCGGAAATCATTTTCAGTCTTACGATACAAAAGCTGCCCCTGCGATGGATTATAATGCGTACAGTCCCGGCTCACGGCCACTAATTTATTGCCGGTAGAGTTGGCTACGACAACATTACCAACTGTAACAAATTCGCCTACTGTTTTAAGTTTACTATAATTGGCATCTGTCAAATCAAGCGTAAAATTGATAGCTCCTTTAGCCGTTTCGGCGTTACCCGTTAACCCAGTCGATGTGGTGGGGGTTGTCGGGGTAGCAGGCATAGGATCACTGCTATTAGAACAGGCGGTCAGGCCGGTACCCATGCAGTAAAAGGCCATTAATGCGGCACTGCTTATACCTAAGCTGCGCAGAAATTCTCCGCGTTTCATTTGGTCCGTTGTTGAATTGCTCTCCATTTCGTTGTTCGTTTTCATCTAGACACACTAGTTAGTTGCCAGTTGGGCGGTGAAATGATTTTTTAAAGTTTGTACCGTAGGGAGAAGAAAGCACCAGTGCTTGATAGATTGACCTTGAAAAAGCCAACGCCTTTCAGGGGTATTTTCATAAATGGTTCAACCTGCCACGACAACCGACGGCTAATTGATTGTTCGTAACCCATTGATACGTTAATATGGCTAAAACCGTAACCACCCGTGCTTGCGCTATAGTCTACGGGCTGATTATACGTATGGGGCGGATACGTATAATGGTAGTTTTCATTGTTCATGATGTAACTGGTTACCCCACCATTTATAAACCAGCGGGTTGGCAAAGCTCCATTCAGGCGGGGTTTTACAATAACATCGTAGCGAATATTGATGGGAATATCGAAGATCGTGCAACGCCCATCAACGCTCTCAGGTAGTTTCAGGGGCAATTGCCACAAACCTGCCGGTACTGTATATTCGCTTGTAAGGGCTTTATACACTTTTGTACTTTGAATAACGCCAGACTGAACACTCCAGTGCTGTGATAGCCGGTATTCAAGCAATAAGCCAATATTGGTACCTGGCCGGGCAAAGTTTTTCAACCCAATCCCGCTCAAATCAGGTGACACGGCAAACCGAATACTTAGCCCCCGATCAGTTGCCGGTTGAGAAGCGATTTTCTTGGCTGTGGTGTCGGGATGCACTTCAACAGATCGACTGGTAAATGGTAACGACTTTGGCCATTTCGCCGGTCTACTAACCAGCTCTGCTATGTAGGGCAACGCTACGGCAGTCGGCTCATTTATGGATGCAGGCAATTCGTTTACGCTTCCTGTTGAACCATTTTCGGGTATTTCTGCCAGAAAGTTTGTGCCGCGTTGCTTACCGGATATCGGCCTAGCCTTTAGCCCATACGTATTATTTGGGGTATCAATCAATTCATGGTCAGCCGTATACTTTCGGAATTTTTCGTCTAATGAGTTACTAATAGTCAGGGACTTCCTACGAAAACGACGGTTAGTGGTTGATTTCACATTGACCACCCTTGAGAGCGATTTATCTGAAGGCAACTTATCCAACGGTGAGCGAGATACCCATTTATTTTCCACTACAGTTACCGATACTAATCCCTCCTGTTCACTTTCCTCAAGTTTGCTGCGTTTTACAGGCCTTACCTTGTCAGGTACACCCCGTGTTTTAACAGCGTTGGTACGGCTGTCTGCCATACTCTGGTCAGGTGGTACCTGCTCCAGGCCAGAAATTGGTCTGGAATTAATGACTGTCTGTTCCGGCGCACGCATCGACTTTTTGGTAGCAATTTCTCCATCAGTCAGTCGGTCGGATGCAAGTGGCCTTCCTCCCCTATCCGTTGTCTCCTTTGTTATGCCGGGTTTACTTTTTACTGTCGATAGCGCAACGGGGTTAGCGGACTTATCAGATTTATAAAAAAACCACCCAAAAAGCAGCAATAGCAACACGGTGGGTAAGCCCCAGCGCAGGATATTATTCACCAGCGATACTCCACTGGTGGGCACGCTGTGGTCGTTTGCATCAAGGCGGGCTTTCATGTCCTGCCAGGCCGCCGAATCGAACGGCGGTTTGAACTCTTCAGCCGACTTTCTGAAGAGGCCATCCAATTGGTCATCGGTTAGCTCTGACATACTCATCGTTGTTTAAGTGCTTCACTAACTGGCGCAGGTTTTCGCGTGCCCGCGCCAGATTCGACTTCGACGCACCAACCGAAATGCCCAGCTGCCCGGCAATTTCTTCGTGCGTAAATCCATCCATAACATACAGGTTAAAAACCAGCCGATAGGCCGGTGACAATCGTTGAATCAATTCCATTAAATCATCATGAGCCAACTGGCTAAGTGCATTGGGTGCTTCAGAAACGATGGTTTGTTCAAACGGTTCGACCGTTTCATGCTGATGACGTACTTCCTGCCGGTAATGGTCGATGGCTGCGTTAATCAGGATACGCCGAAGCCAGCCTTTAAACGGCTGTGCCGGGTCATACTGCTCCAATCGGGTAAATACTTTCAGGAAACCATCATTCAGTACCTCCAATGCACCTTCGCGGGTAGGAGCATAGCGCAGACAAACACTCATAGCGTACCCGTAAAACTGCCGGTAGAGCAATTCCTGACTTTGCCGGTGGTTGCGCAGACAACCCGCCAGGATATCGGATAGTGCCGGTATGTTAGGAGCGTTGGCCAAAGGACTTAGTTTATGGTCAAGTACGTATTTCCTGGAGGTGCTTGTCAGTCTTCGAGTAAAAAGTTGGTCAGTTTGGGGCTTCGGGCGAGGTTGCGTTTACCACTGGCCAAATCCCGGGCCGGGGTACGCTAACGCCTTTTGTATTTCCCCGTATACCCTGGTCCGGTCCAAAATAATAGAGTGGCCAGCCTTTGTACGTTAGTTGGGTTTTGCCAACCGCCGTAACTGTGGTAAAATCAGTTGATTTAAGGGCTGATGGAACCTCACCAACAATAGACGATGTCTCGAATATAGGCCAGGTACTATTATTACTCAAATCAGCCTTCGTGTACTTGTTGACACTATGCTTATCGCTGGCAAAGGCATACAGGGTGCGCCCGAGACTATCTACCAGGAACAGCGAATTTCCCGTCCCCTCTTTCGTATCGAACGTGTAGTTTTTCCCGTCGTTACCCACCAGTTGTTGCAAAGCCAGTAACACCGTATAGTTCGTTTTCGCAACCATCCAGGCATTCCCCACATTTTCGCCTGCTACATCGCCTGCCTTCGTATCCTTACTAAAATAATACAACGGCCAGCCTTTGAACGTCGTCTGCTTATTACCATCCGTGCGGGTAATCGTGTTGAAGTCACTAGCTCTCAGACTCTTACCAAAGCTGGGTGTTTCTTTGTAAAAGATGGGCCAGGTATCATTGCAGGCCTCCGTGCAGTTGGCCGTTCCGGCAGCATCCCTGGCAAAAAAGTACAACGTCTTACCGGCATCCCCGGTAATAACCTGACCCAGCGGGGTTGATAACAGTTCTAAACTGGCTACTGTCGTGGGATTCTCTTCCTGACTACAACCGATCAAAGAACCTGCACACAGGAAAGTGAGCACAGCAAGGGGATTTACGTAAACGAATGACTTCATAGCATCAACTGTGTTTTTAGGGTGAGAAAAAGAACAGTTGAACCGGTTCGTTCGTCAATACGGCAGGCCTTGAAAAAGGGTTGCGTACGGGCAGAAATAATTAGTCTTCGTTGTCAGATCTACGGTCAGCCCGGATTTCGGGGAGCGTATCTGGGTCAATCAGCCCCAGTGAAGCCGCGTGCTCTGAAGCAGCAACCGTGTCTGACACCAGCAACATGGGCACATTGAGAGCTTCGGTGGTTCGGATAAGTTCGCGAACTGATTCATCCCGACGTTCCTCTGATACATCGCGGATGTAAACGGCCCGAATCCGGCTGGGGTTTTCCCGTATCACCTGCGCGTAAATTTCTGGATCCTGCTGGCCACTGTCGCCAATGAGTACGAAGGATAGGTGTGGATTTACATCCAGTACCTTGCGAATCATGGCTAATTTGTGCGTATGATGTCCTTCGGATGCGAAAAGCTTGGTGCTCAAACTAAAATCACGAAGTAGAATTGGCCCTTTGGGTATTCCCTGAATTCGGAAGAAATCAACCAGTAGGTCATACAAATTCCAGGGGCTGCTGGATACAAAATAAATGGGATTGAACAACGTCGTGACGGGGCCACTCTGCAATGCCCGGTAAAAAGCGGCAATACCAGCAAAGGGCAATCGGGTGTACGCATTGCCCAAAAAAGTAAGTTTTGCCGTCTGAAGTAGGTTCGTTGCATCCGTTACCAGCACCGTATCGTCAATATCAGAGATAACACCAAACTGACTAAATGTGGGCGAAATCATCAGATAACCATCTTTCACGATGGGCTTGCCACCGGCTCCATTTGGCGAGGCAGGCTGCACCAGCCCATCCACCGAATAACGAACTGGAAACCAGACCCGGCCGGGGGGCAAATCATTCGGCGGATTGATTGTCAGGTCAAAAAAACCATCTTTGTCTGTTACAGTAGTATGCGTTTGGTCGAAGGCTTCTATGTGTACCGTTGCGTTCGGCACCTCATCGCTGTCAAAACGCTGATAGGTCGCCAGCATATTCTGCCAAAACGTGTCCCGGTCGCTGGGCGTTGTTAACCACCGCTGCCGCAAAACCCGGCCTTTTAACCAGACGGCCTTTGGACTGCCGAAGCCTCGGTAATAAATAATCTTGTAAGGTTCATCCGCATCGAGTCGCCCAAAAAGTCGGGTTTTCAGCCGGTCGAACTGTGTTTCGATGTCAGAAGCCGTATTGGTTAGTAATTCTTTCCACGATGCCATTATCAGATAGGAGGTTGTTTGGTATAAGCTTTCAGTGGGAAGAGTACCGCAGTTTTTCGGCCTTCCCGCCATTAGTGGTAACTTGCAGGCGAAAGTAGAATTTAAAGACCATGAACAAACAAATTGTTTATACCGAGCAGGCTCCAGCTCCTATTGGGCCTTACAGTCAGGCCGTGAAAGTAGATGGTGCGTCCCTGGCGGGCATGTTGTTCGTATCCGGACAGATTGCTGCTGACTTAGCCGCCAACGGTGATATTCAGGCCGAGACACAACAGGTAATGGAAAATATCGGTGTTATTCTCAAAGCGGCCGGTATGGATTACAGCCACATTGTGAAATCCAGCATTTTCGTGAAAGACCTGACTAATTTTGGGGCTATCAACGAGGTATACGGGCAGTTTTTCAGCGAGAATCCACCAGCGCGTGAAACGGTTGAAGTAGCCCGCCTTCCCAAAAATGTTAACGTTGAAATTTCAGTAATAGCTGTACAATGAGTGAAAGAGCGAAAGAATGAAAGAGCGAAACCAATTCGGTAGACCGCTCTTTCACTCTTTCGCTCTTTCACTCTTTCACTCTTTGAAAATGCAAACTCCCGTTCGCGTTCGTTTCGCACCCAGTCCTACCGGTCCCCTACACATTGGTGGCGTGCGAACGGCACTATATAATTATCTATTCGCCCGGAAAATGGGCGGTCAAATGCTCCTTCGCATTGAGGATACCGACCAGAATCGATTCGTGCCCGGTGCGGAAGAATATATTCTCGAAGCCCTCCGCTGGGTGGGTATCGAAATTGACGAAGGCCAGGGAATTGGTGGGCCCCATGCACCCTACCGGCAGTCAGAACGCCGGGATATTTACCAGAAAGAAGCCCAACGGCTGGTTAATGAAGGCAAAGCCTACTACGCTTTTGATAGTGCCGACGAACTGGATGCGATGCGGAAGCGGCTCGAAGAAGCCAATGCCCCGGCCGCTCAGTACAATGCCATTACCCGGATGCAAATGCGTAACTCGCTGACCATGAAGGCTGAGGAAGTGCGCACTCGCATAGAGGCTGGTGAGCCGTATGTAATTCGGCTGAAAACGCCCCGGAAGGAAGAAGTCCGGCTGAACGACCTGATTCGGGGCTGGGTCAATGTTCATTCATCCGCCATTGATGATAAAGTTCTGCTGAAATCGGATGGTTTGCCTACTTATCACCTGGCTAATATTGTGGATGATCATTTGATGGGCATTACGCACGTTATTCGGGGTGAAGAATGGTTACCATCAGCACCGCTTCACGTGTTGTTGTACCGTTATCTGGGCTGGGAAGCGACTATGCCGCAGTTTGCGCACCTGCCCCTGTTACTGAAGCCCGAAGGAAACGGAAAACTTAGCAAGCGTGATGCCGACCTGGGCGGATTCCCTATTTTTCCGCTGCAATGGACCGACCCCGTTACCGGACAGGTGGCCAAAGGGTTTCGGGAAGAGGGTTATTTGCCCGAAGCCACAATCAATTTTCTGGCGTTGCTGGGCTGGAATCCCGGTACGGAGCAGGAACTGTTTACGATGGATGAACTAATCGCCAGTTTCGAGCTGACGCAGGTGCATAAAGCCGGTGCCCGTTTCGATATTCAGAAGGCGCAGTGGTTCAACCATCAGTACATTCGTCAGCAATCCGATGCTGCTCTGGCACCCGCTGTTCAGCAACAGGCCGAAGCCGCCGGATTCACCTGCCCGCCCGAAAAGGCCGAAAAGATTGTTGCTCTCCTGAAAGGTCGCGTCAATTTCGCGCACGAAATCTTTACGGAAGCTGATACCATTTTCAACGCCCCAACGAGTTACGATGAGGTCATCGCTACCGCCAAATGGAATGACGACGCGGTGAAAGCCGTAACTGCTTTCCGGGATGCGCTGATTCCATTCGAGGGAGACTTTGTAGCCGAAAATATCAAACATACGCTTTCTGATGCTATGACACAGGCAGGCATTAAGCAGGGAAAAATCATGCAGGCCATGCGTCTGGCCCTGACGGGTTCCGGCGCTGGCCCCGACCTGATGCTGACGATGGAAATCATTGGGAAAGAAGAAACGGTTAAGCGGCTGGAAAACGCGCTTGAGAAGTTGCGGCAAATTTCCTGACAAAAAATGCTGGAATGATAAAACTCAAACAATACAAACCTTAAATACCTTTTAGGTTTGTACGTCAAACACAAACTACAATGGCTAAGAAAAAAGTTAATCCCGACGAAAACGATAAGCCTCGCGTTCACAAAGAACTGGAAGGGTTTGATATTCAGATTAACTCGTTCGGCGAGATCACGACTAGTTTCGACATTGACAAAATCAATCAGTTTCTAAACAAAACTGTCGATGACAAGAAACTCCGTCACCGTACCGACCTAAATCTGAAAGGTACCCCGGAACCTGACGAAGAATCCGAGGGAACCGAAGTAGCCGACGATGATCTTATCGATGATAAGGATTTGCTGGACGATGATGATAAGTAGGTTTCGATGATAGCCTAATCCGCAAAAAGGCCCGACTGGGACACTTCCGCACCGTTTGTCAGAAAATTGCTGGACGAAATGCGTACGATTCCGTAGTTTTCGCTTGTAAAGCAGACGATAAACGCTTACCGACTACCCCTATGTACTCACACGAGATCGACTACAAAATTATTGGTGAAGATATCCAGGTCGTCGAAATTGAACTGGACCCCAACGAAACCGTCATTGCCGAAGCGGGTTCTATGCTGTTTATGGAAGATGGCATTACGTTTGAAACCAAAATGGGCGATGGTTCACAGCCCGACCAGGGATTTCTGGGCAAGCTGCTTCAGGCTGGTTCACGGATGGTGATGGGCGAATCGCTGTTTATGACGCACTTCACCAACCGGGGCGTTGGTAAGCGAAAAGTGGCTTTTGCAGCGCCATATCCCGGCACTATTATGCCCGTTAACCTGGCCAATATCTACGGCAACACCCTCATCGTTCAGAAAGACGCGTTCCTTTGCGCAGCCCTGGGCACTAAACTGAGTATTCAGTTCAACCAACGACTGGGAGCCGGTTTTTTCGGCGGAGAAGGCTTCATCCTGGAGAAAGTACAGGGTGATGGTATGGCTTTTATTCACTCCGGTGGCGTAGTCATCGAGCGGACACTTAATAACGAAACCCTACGTGTCGATACGGGCTGTGTCGTCGGGTTTGAACCCAGCATCAACTTCGATATTCAGCGGGCGGGTGGTCTTCGTAGTATGATATTCGGGGGTGAAGGGTTATTTCTGGCTACCCTTCGTGGTTCCGGTAAAGTGTGGATTCAGTCGATGCCAATTTCGAAACTGGTACAACGCTTAGCCCCTAATGGTGCCCAGAGCCACAAAGAAGGTGGATCCGTTATTGGGAAACTAGGCAATTTGTTTGAAGGGTAAGCCAAGGCTAAAATAGCCGCCCGTAGCAACCGTACTATGTCTTTACTCTCGGGACTCTGGTCTATTCCCTACGTGAAATAGACCAGAGTCCCGTTTTTATTCCCCCTCATTATTCATTCGCCATTCGAATAGGCCCCGCCCTGTCTTGGGGTAGGCTACGTTAACGGTCTTAACGCAACAATTGACCACGTTCGCCATGACATTATCAGGGAGTTAGAAAAGGCCGAATAGCGGCAATCACTTCTTCGGGATGGGTAATCAGATTAAAATGGTCACCGGATACGGTGGTTACGCGATTGGCCGGGTAACGAATAATGGTATCTTTTTCTGAGTGAATAACCACCTCCGGCTGGATGTCAATTTGCTCTTCCAGCGAATTCAAAATAACGCGTAATTGATTGATAACGTAGTCTGTCGGACTATCGATTAAGTTCTGAAATACTTCGCCGAAGATTTGAGCGGAGGGTTTGTTCCGGTAGCCTAGCCGCAACAGAAGCCGTTTGTTGAACCGATTCAAGTACCAGCCCTTCCGAACCAACCAATAAATAATTTCCGGATTTTTGACCGGTCGTACCACCTTACCCGGGTCCGTCCAGGAAGCAACCTGCACGATTGAACAGCCGGTCAGGTGCTTGATGGCATAAGCAATCCAGCCACCCATAGAATGCCCAATTACCCAATCTGCCGACGTTATGTGATGCTGGTCGATCAGCATCCGGGCGTATCCGATGGCGGTGAGCGAGGGCATTGGCTGACTGCTCAGCAAATCCGAATTCTCAATAAACAGGTGGTCGCCCGGCAGTTGAGGAGCTATCTGGCTGAAGATGCGTCGCGTTTCGCCAAAACCAGGAATAAAAATCAGACGCATAGAGAGACTTTTTCAGGAGTTAGATTTACCAGATATATCATTCGCGTAAAAGCTTTTTGATAGCCTGCCAGTATCCCACGGGCATAATCCGTTCCAGCCACGCAATCACTTTAGCATCGGTGCCCACCATGACGCGGGCACGTCGCTGCTCAATAGCTTTCACAATAATTTCGCCCGCCCTTTCCGGTGGCATTCGCAACATTTTTTCCTGGAGTACTTGCTTCTGACGGATTGTTTCCGGGCTAGTTCCCGCAGGTACCCGCGCGTTCCGGGCGATGGCCGTAGCTACCCCGCCCGGATGGACTACCGTCACCCCAATGGATGTATCTTCCAGTTCGTGGCGCAGCGCGTTGGCAAATCCCCGTACGGCAAACTTGCTGGCCGAATAAGCACTTTGTTCGGGTGGCGAAACAATGCCGAATATACTGGAGATATAAACAAGACGGGCTTCGTCGCGCTGGCGTAGATAAGGCAAAAACACCCGGGTCAGGCGCACCACTGCTTGAAAATTAATGGTAATGACCCAATCGAAATCTTCCTCGCTTACTTGCTCGAAGGTGCCCCCAACAGCCACGCCGGCATTATTAACCAATAAATCAAGGTATCCGTGGGTCGCTGTAACCTGAGCAGGAAGCGCATTTACCCCCTCGCGACTCGTCACATCGAGTGGGTGGCTGGTAACCCGCACGCCCAGTGCGTGGACCTGCTGATGCGTTTGCTCCAACGTCTTCGGATTGATGTCAACCAAAGCCAAATGGCAGCCGCGCCGGGCCAGCGACAGAGCGATAGCCTGCCCTATGCCGCTACCCGCCCCGGTAACTACGGCTACTTTGTTAGTCAGGTTCATGGGAGTACGCCTTTTGGGCCAAAGTGTAACACGCCATCGGCTAAACGGCCAAAGCGGATGGTGAGCATATCCTGCAGGTAATTCTGGAATACGCGCCACGGCCGACGGGAACCCTGCTTAGGCAACATCTCCTGAGCACGCTGCACGTAGCCAGATGAAAAACTCAGCAATGGTTCGGGTTGCACATCATCCTGTTGGCGCGGCACCACAATCGAGTAGCCGTGGCGGTCCATGTACCGGAGTAGTCGACACACGTAGCCCGCCGTCAGGTCAGTTTTTAATGTCCACGAAGCATTGGTGTAGCCGAAAGCAAGGGCGAAGTTAGGCACGTCGCCAAACATCATTCCCTTGTAGGCCATGAGTTGATTTGGTTGGTATACCTGCCCGTCGACGGTTAGCGACATCCCCCCGAATAATTTCACTTTCAGCCCCGTTGCCAGGACTATTATGTCGGCTGGAAGCTCCTGCCCCGATTTTAGTCGCAGGCCCGTGGCCGTGAAACGGTCAATTTCATGGGTAATTACGGAAGCTTTCCCCTGACTAATCGCCTGAAACAGATCACCATCTGGCACCACGCAAAGCCGCTGGTCCCAGGGATTATAGTGCGGGCTGAAATGCGTGTCAACGTCATAATCCGGGCCAAGCTGTTTAGCCGCCATATTGACAATGCGCCGTTTCATTTGCCGGGGATAACGACGGGTAAGCTTGTACGCAGCCATACTCAACAGCAGGTTTTTCCAGCGAATAAGCCCGTAAGCTAACTGCTCAGGCAAGTGACGGCGCAGGCGGATTGCAATGGCATCCTGTCCGGGCAGGGCTACTACATACGTGGGCGACCGCTGCAACATGGTCACGTGCGCTGCCGACTGCGCCATGGCCGGTACCAGCGTCACAGCGGTTGCTCCACTACCAACGACTACTACCCGCTTGTCGGTGTAGGTCAAATCCGGGGGCCAAAACTGCGGCATAACAACCGTTCCCCGAAAGTCAGCTTCTCCAGTAAACTCCGGGCGGTATGCCTCCTCATAGCTGTAGTAACCACTGCACATATACAGAAACCGGGTTCGCATGGTGTAGGAGATACTCGTTGTCAGATGCACGGCTTCGACGCGCCAGCAAGCCTCCTGGCTCGACCAGGTAGCTCCTGTTACCTTATAGCCGAAATGAATGTTGTCAACGATGCCACCTTCCCGGGCAGTCTCCTCAATGTATTGTCGGATGGATGAGCCATCGGCAATGGCTTTGGGATTTTTCCAGGGTTTGAACCCGTATCCCAGCGTGTGCATATCCGAATCAGAACGAACACCCGGATAACGGAACAGGTCCCAAGTACCACCAATGGCTTCGCGGGCTTCCAGAATAGCGTAGTGCTTGTTTGGGCATTGTTCCTGTAGCCAGTGGGCAGTGCCTATCCCGGACAAACCGGCCCCTACAATCAGTACATCGAGCGAGTTTTCCGGCGGGGGGAATTGGGCAGTAGCCATGAAATTGCGTGCATCAGAGTAAGTGGATGGCCAGGAGTCGGGCCATTATTAGTTTGACAATTTACCCCATCCCGTTTGATTTGGCACGGTGAATTGTGGAAAATGTAGCCCTACCTTTCCGGAAAAGGGAAAGCAAGCGGAAAGGGGGTGATTACTGATTCCGGCAGCTACTAAATTTGCCGGTAACGAAGCAGGAGTGGCATGGAGAAAAGACCATTGAGGAAATTTGGTAAGTGAAGAAATTTCTATCTCCTTATCTTTGTTGAAGCATAGTAAGAGATGAAATCACGCGATACCCGGCGACATCCCGGCATCGCTTAACACAAAATATACGAATGGAAGTTATTTGCACCAATGACAATTTCCCGGCTCCCGTACTGGCTTTTTACGCTGAGTTTGGTATTCAGACGCCTAAGCGCGATCAAATGTATACGGTACGCCAGGTGAAACGCCACACAACGGGCGAAACCGGAATACTGCTGGACGAGATAAAGAATCCAGACGTACCCGTAAAGCATCCGGTAATGGGTGAAGTATGGTTTGAGCCAACCTTCAACGTTAACCGCTTTGCTACCCTGATGGGCCAGCCCGTTCGGCAGGAGGAAATGGAAGATATCAATGCGTAAGTGAACGAGATTATGGAACGAAAAAGCCTGGTACCAAACAGCCAGGCTTCTGCGTTCATACATAGCCGGGAGGGCTACATCCAGCAACTATCAAGTAATCTAAACCGGACGTGGCCGTCCAGACTACCCTGCATCTGTGATTAGGCTTTCTTTTGTACTACTTACTGGTCTCCTGCTTACTGCATGTGGTAGTGGCCCGTCGGAGAATTACATACCCAAACCTAAGGGTTTTCCCCGAATCGATTTGCCAGTGGCCGATTACAAACTTCTGGAACCGACGCATCCTTATCAGTTCGAGTACAATAAAATTGCCCGTGTCCTGCCCGATACATTTGCCCGGTCGGAACCGGACTGGATTTTCATTAACTATCCAACCTTTCACGCCAGCGTACAGTTGACCTATAAACCCGTTCGCAATGACGTGAATCGGTTGAGAGCGATGCTGGAAGATTCGTATAAGCTGGCGGCCCGGCACAACATCAAAGCCTACGCGATTGAGCAGCGGCAGATTCGATTAAAATCGGGCCTGGAGGCCAGTGTGATTGATTTATCGGGCGAAGTACCGAGCCAGGTACAGTTTGTCACGACGGACTCGACAACGCATTTTATGCGGGGTGCCTTATACTTTAACACGGCAACCGAAAACGATTCGCTGCAACCCGTTATTCAGTACATTCGCAAAGATATTATGCACTTACTCAACACGTTGACCTGGAAAAAATAGCCCCGAATTTATGAAAGTAATACTCGTCCTTTTCGCTTGCCTGTCACTATCCGTTGGGATGGCACAGACCAAAAAACCGGCGGCTAAAACCGCCAAAGCAGCCGCAACCAAGTCACCCGGCCAGCTCGTGTACGAACAAAACTGTCTTACATGCCATCAGGCCAGCGGTTCGGGCGTGCCCAACCTGAACCCACCTCTGCGCGGAACCGACTGGGTCTTGGGTGATAAAACCCGGCTCATCAATGTTGTATTGAAGGGATTACAGGGGCAGGAAATTGAAGGCGACATGTACGACAATGCCATGCCTGCCCACGCTTTCCTGAATGATACCCAGATTGCGGATGTACTGACCTACATACGAAGCAATTTTGGCAACAAAGCCGATGCCATCACGGCAGAGGAAGTAAAAGTCCTTCGGGAGAAGTAAGTAGTTGCCTTTACTTTCCAACCATTCCTTCCATGCCGGGGTCGTAGCTAAAAACAAAAGCTATGCGAAACTTGCTGGTATTACTTTTCTGGCTCGGTATCGGAGCCGGATGCCACAAGAATATAGATCCGGATTGTATTGCAAAATCGAACACTTGTCTGTGCCCATTTAATCTCTACCCTGTGTGCGGCTGTGATGGCAAAACGTATGACAATCCCTGTATCGCCCAATGTGCGGGTGTCCGATACTCACCAGGGAAATGTGGCAGGTAACTCAACTACGTCTGAATCACCCCTACCGAATACGCTTTTGTAATGGGGGCATGGTTGGCAGCAGCGATACCTTCCGACAGGATCTGGCGGGTCTGAAGTGGGTCGATAATGACATCGACCCAAAGCCGGGCGGCCGCAAAGTAGGGGGATAACTGCGCGTTATACTGGTCGGTAATTTTATTCAGTTGCGCTTGTTCTTCCTCAGGAGTCATGGGCTGGCCTTTTGCCAGTTGCGAAGCCACCTGAATTTGGAGTAACGTTTTGGCGGCCGAAGCACCACTCATTACGGCCATTTGCGCCGTTGGCCAGGCCAGCATCAGGCGGGGGTCGTAAGCTTTGCCACACATGGCGTAATTACCCGCGCCATAACTGTTTCCTATAACCACTGTAAACTTAGGCACGACGGAATTGGCCATCGCGCTTACCATTTTGGCTCCGTCTTTAATGATGCCACCCTGTTCTGCCCGACTGCCCACCATAAAGCCCGACACATCCTGCAAAAACACCAATGGAATTCGCTTCTGATTACAGTTCATAATGAACCGGGCGGCTTTATCCGCAGCATCGCCGTAGATAACCCCCCCCATCTGCATCTCTGTTGGCTGACCAGTACGCCCTTTTGCTTTCACTACTTTGCGCTGATTAGCCACAATGCCTACTGCCCAACCATCAATACGGGCGTATCCGCACAGGAGTGTTTGGCCGTAATCTGGCTTGTACGCATCAAACGCCGAGTTATCCACCAACCTGTCCACAATTTCCTGCATGTCGTAGGGTTTGACGCGGTCGGCGGGTAGAATCTGGAAAATGTCCTGGGGGTTTTTAGCGGGTAAAGCGGGCTCAGCCCGGTCGAAACCCGCCGTTTCGTGATGACCCAGTTTATCAAAGATGCGCTTGATAGCATCCAGGCAACTTTTATCGTCGGGGTATTTGTTATCGACCACCCCCGAAATATCCGTGTGGGTCGTTGCGCCCCCCAGTGTTTCGGCATCGACGTCTTCACCAATCGACGCTTTCACCAGATAAGGGCCAGCCAGAAAAATGGAGCCTGTGCCTTCGACAATCAAACTCTCGTCCGACATGATGGGTAGGTAAGCCCCACCGGCCACGCAACTGCCCATGATGGCAGCCACCTGAAAAATCCCCATTGCCGAGAGGTGTGCATTATTCCGAAACGTTCGGCCGAAGTGTTCTTTATCGGCAAAAACCTCATCTTGTAAGGGGAGGTAAACGCCCGCGCTATCCACCAGGTAAATGATAGGCAGGTGGTTCTCCATCGCTATTTCCTGCGCCCGGAGGTTCTTTTTGGCTGTGATTGGAAACCAGGCTCCCGCTTTCACCGTCGCATCGTTTGCTACTACTACGCATTGTCGTCCCGATACGTACCCGATACCCACAACAACACCGCCGGAGGGGCATCCGCCATGTTCGGCGTACATGCCTTCGCCGGTGAACAACCCAATTTCTACAAACGGTTTTTCGGAATCGGTCAGGTAGGCAATTCGCTCGCGGGCTGTTAGTTTACCCTTTTTGTGCTGGGCATCAATTTTCTTAGTGCCTCCACCCAGTTGGGTTTCTGTCGTGCGCTGAGCCAGTTCATCGAGCAGGATTTGCATAAGGTCTATTACGTAGTGATGCGGTCAACGGTGAATGCTACTTCACAGAGTCAGCCACCATAATCTTGGCCGGTGTAGCCAAAAACAGAGTATCCGTCTCCCCCGGCAGTTTTTTGTCTTTTCGACCGAAGAGGGAAAAATGCACGTACCGCTTTGGATTTTCGCGCAGGTCGCGGAGCAACCGCTCCATGCTCATAGTGGTTGCATTCACGTTCCGGTACAGAGCCTCATCAGAAGCCAGTTTTCCTAACGAACCACGGCCATCGCTTATGTCGCTCAACATCCGCTGCAAATTACCCACCGTTTTATTCACCGTGAGCAACGTCTGTTTCATCTGGAGTCCCTGGAGCGAATCGGCAAACGTATCCATTTTGTTCAAAATTGGATTAAGCTGCTTTTCCGTTTCTGCCAGTGAATTTGCCAGATTATTAACACTAGCCAGCGTTGCCCGCAAGCCAGCCCGGTTTTCAGAAACGGTCAGGTCAAGCGTCTTCATGCCTGCATTGGCACTGCGGAGCGTCTGTTTCAATACCGCCCCCGTCTGGTCGAACTGGGCCACAACCCGGTTCAGCTGGTAGGTAAGCGAGTCTACATTGTTCAGTACAGGGAGCGTTTTTTCCCGGATTAGCGAAGTCAATCCCGTTTCTTTTGTGCCCACCAACATACCACCCTCTTCCAGTTCTGGCTGGCCTGCTTTGATACTCAGCAAAATCTCTTTACCACCCAACAGTCCGTTATCAGCCAGAATTGCTTCTGTCCCTTTGGTTACCCGAATATTTTTGTTGAGGTCCAGTGTAACCAATAGCTTGTTGTTCTTGTCCTGTAAGATTTCGATGGCCTTCACCCGGCCAACCGATAAACCATTGATTCGAACCGGATTTGACGCGGTTAATCCGTCAATATTGTCGTAAATAACCTGATACGTATGATTGGAGGAAAAGAAATCCGAACCTTTTAAAAACCGAAACCCGAAATAGAGCATCATCAGCGAACCAACAGCCAATAAGCCTACTTTTACTTCCTTAGAAACGTTCATGCGTGTGTGAAGGTAGGCCACCTGCGCGGCAACACCATTCCGTTTGTGTGTCGGTATAACCAACTTTCGGGATTGTTTGTCTCAAAAATCGGTGATTTTCGTATGAGTGGTTGCGCCGAAGGTAGGACAACAGATCTAAAGAGACTCTCTAGTTATGTGGGTTTATCCTCCCGCTTCCATTTCCTCTTTGTAGCGGTCAAATGCTTTGTAGATAGCCTCCGCAATTTCTTCCTGTCCATCTCCTGACCGGAGAAAATTTTCTTCGTCAGGGTTGGTTAGGTAGCCACTCTCAATCAAAACACTGGGCATTGTTGCTTTCCAGAGCACAATAAAACCAGCCTGCTTCACGCCGTTACTCCTGCGCTCTGCATTACGCCGAAAACT
Organism: Cytophagales bacterium; assembly: GCA_038236215.1. Classification (GTDB taxonomy): domain Bacteria; phylum Bacteroidota; class Bacteroidia; order Cytophagales; family Spirosomataceae; genus Spirosoma. The sequence goes on from JBBSTD010000016.1 coordinate 49,230, forward strand.
CTGCTCTATCTTCTGGGCAAAGTTGATACTGCTACCCATAAAAGCGTGCTGGTAATTGGCCAGCATGATGGTGGCTAAAGGGGAATTGGGGTCAAAGCCTTTATAGGTTTGCTGGTAGTTTTTTTCCTGAAGAATTACCGCATTCTCACGCCGGGCAACGTCCAGATTTCGTTCTGTTCGGTGCAATCCCAAAGTATATGTTTCGGTGCCATGCACCTGACTGCTCGATGGACTGGCATTGCAGTGAATAGAAATAAATAGGTCGGCCCGATTCCGGTTGGCAATGGCACCCCGCTCGTATAAATCAACAAAATGGTCGGTAGAGCGGGTGTAGATTACCCGAATATCCGGATGGTTACGCTTTATTTTTCGGCCCAGTTGCAGGATGAGCTCAAGATTGATGTTTTTCTCTTTAACGTATCGTCCATGCGTGCCGGGATCTTTTCCGCCATGACCAGCATCGAGGACTACCGTCTTAAGTTGATTGGGTATACTTTGAGGCTGATTCGTTTCCTGAGATTCGGCCCGGCGAATAGTGTCCTGAGTCAGGCCATCGACCAGAGAAACTGGCGTTTTTAGGGCGAGTAAAGGCAGCACTGCCAACACCAGAGTTTTCATTATTCCGGGAGTTGGATAACGCATGGGTTTAATAATTTTTAACAGCGGAAAACGTTTCAAAGCGGTAGTAGAATTGCGGTTCGTGGATACCTTTGTAAGTCATAGACTTAACGATATATTGGCAAATATAATTTTTTTAATAAGCTCAAAAAAAGGATACTTTATTTTGTGGCACTCACTTACACGAACAAGTAGAATGAGTGCAGCGTTTTGCGTTGCCTTATTTCTCATCGCGTTGAGTGCATCAGGGCAGAGTAAACCATCATCTACCACTACCGCACCTAAACCGAGCCGCACACCTCAGGAAAGCGAGTTGGAGCGCGAGCTCAACCGCCCTAATGCCGTCCCTGGCCGACTGGGACCTTCTCCATCCAACAAAAACACCGTACCAATTAATACCATACCACCTAATACTGTACTTGTTCGCCCACCTAGCGTCGTGGTTCGTCCGCTAAATGCGGATTCCCTCCTAATACAGAAGGTAATCGCTACGGGCGATTCCATCCGGTTGTTGGAACAGAGACAGATTCAGGTTGCGGGACTGGTGCCTAAAAATATACGACCACTTCAGGTACGTATTTCGCCGGTTTCAATCAACTTAGTTAAACCTATACCCATTGTTCCCGTTAATATTGACTCAATACGTGTTGCCTCCAACGCTTCCAGCCAACGCGAATTGACCAGAGCCGTTCAGGTCTCCCCGCTACAACCTAGGGGCGCAAGGCCTCTTCCGATGCCATCACCCACTAGACTAACCCGTTCCGTTGACGCTATCCAACCAATTGCCATCAACAAGGATTCAATTTGGGTTGCCACGTTGAACGCCATCCAGCACGAATCGGTGAAGGAGATTCAGGTTGGTCGTGTACTACCAAAACAGGTACGTACTCCACTTCCCAAACCCGTTTCGTTATCCCCCGGTCTGGTCAAACCAGTAACCGTTCTTCCTTACACACCTGTAGCACGGGTTGTCGTGACGGACTCGGCCAAAACGGTTTCGACCCCGAAGCCAGCGGTGGTAAAACCCGCACCGATTGCCGTCGCTCCTTCAGTTGTTCAGGCTAAGCCGCTACCCGTTAATCCGGCAAAAGGTGGCATTCCCCCCGCTACGGTGCCCGCCCAGAGAGTGCCTTATTCACCACCTACTACACCAATTAGCCCAACCCGACCCACAACGACGCCAGCTACCAACAAAAGAATTGCGGCTGTTCCAATGGAGCCCATACGGGTAAGACCCAGAGTTGGCCAACCAGGTATTGTTTCGCCACGTATTGTCCGCCCGCAAAACCTCACCGCTACGGTCGCCAGCATTGACTCCGTACAAAGTGATTCGGTGAAAACAACCGATACCTTTAAAACAACTGTCAATTATCAGGCCAAAGATTCTACCATCTACGCGGCTGATGGCCAGACGGTTGAACTATTCGGCGATGCCAGTGTCGATTACGGCGACATTTCGCTCAAAGCCGATTATATCCGCATGAATTACCTCACTAATGAGGTGTACGCGAAAGGGCGTTATGATTCAACAATGCAAAAACTGATTGGTCGACCAATTTTCCAGGATGGCGAGGGGAAATACGATGCTAAAGAGATTCGCTATAATTTCAAGTCCCGGAAAGGAAGGATTCAGGGTGTGATAACGCAACAGGGCGAAGGAAATATCAGGGGCCAAACGGTGAAGAAGGATGATGAAGATAATCTGTATATCGGCAAAGCGATATACACAACCTGCAATCTGGCTACCCCACACTTTCATATCAACGCCAGTAAACTGAAGGTCATTCATGGCAAACAAGTAGTAGCTGGCCCGTTCAATCTGGTTATCAATCAAATTCCACTGCCCATTGGATTACCCTTTGGTTTTTTTCCGTTTCCGAAGCAAAAGGAAATTGGGGTATCCGGCATTATTGTGCCGCAGTATGGGGAAGAACCGAACGGGCGGGGATTTTACCTGCGTGATGGCGGATACTACTGGGCTGTTAACGAAAACCTGGGCCTACAGTTTAAAGGGCAGATTTACTCGCGCGGTAGCTGGGGGTTGGGGCTGTCATCCGCCTACAACAAACGGTACCGGTACAGTGGTGGGGTTAATTTGCAATTCAACCGTAACCGCTCCGGCGACCGGGTCGATACCACGCAGACTCCGCGCAACGACTTTTCCTTTACCTGGTCGCACTCGCCGGTTCCCAGGGGTCGGGGCAGTTTTTCGGCTAATGTGAACGTCAGTAGCAATAGTTATAACCAGTTTAACTCCTATAATACCCAGTCCTATATTTCCAACGTAGCCGGTTCATCCGTGCAGTATAGCCGCAGTTTTGGGCAGTACGTTCGGGCGGGGGCCAACGTGCGGGTCAACCAGCAGTTTGGCCAGGTAAACCAGCGAACGGGGGTTCGGGAAAATGGTAAGACCGATGTATCGACCGATTTCAACTTTGGTCTCAACCAGATTTCACCGTTTGCCCTTAAAGGCGGTTCTGGTCGCTGGTACGAAAGCTTCCGGATTGGGCTTGACGTGAGCGGGTCTTTCGGCGTGAATAATACCATCCGGCGGCAGATTGACACAACCGGGCTTGGCTTTCCGGTTGTTACCAACCTAACCACCATCAGTAGCCTTCGGCGCATTCAGGATAGCCTTACCATAGTAAATAATGCAAGGCTAGGTATCGTTACAGCCGATAAGAACCTGATTCCTTTTAGCCTGGCCAATGCCAGTCAAATCTTTGCGAACCGCGTGGTGCAGGCACGTTACAGCATTCCCATTTCGCTGCCAAATATCAAATTGTTGCGGTACATAAACGTTACGCCGGGCTTCTCGCTTCAGGGCAATATATACGGTAAGAAGTTAAGCCCCAACATAGAGTATAACGCCACCCATAACGACGTAAGGATTGACACCGTTCGTGGCTTTTTCCCGTCGTACAACTTCTCGGTCAATGCCAGTATGAATACCCGTTTCTACGGCACTTATTTCATCCGCAGCAAGCGGATTGAAGCGATTCGGCACACCGTTGCGCCGTCCGTTTCGTTCAGTTACGTACCAGACTTTACCAACCCCTCATTCGGACAGTTCTTTGTGCTGGATGCGAAAGGAGCACTGACTAATTTACCCCTCTATCGCAGGACTATTTCCGTATTCCGGGGGGTGGATGGGAGTGGGGGCAGTAGTGGTGCCTCAAGTACACAGTCAGCGTTTATCTCGTTTGGAATAGTCAATCAGTTGGAAATGAAGGTCCGGACCCGAAGTGATTCAGCAGGGCAGGAGTTTAAAAAGATTCCAATTTTCGACAACCTGAGCCTCAACGGAAGTTACAACCTGCTGGCTCCCGACTACAAGCTCTCGCCCATTGCCGTCAGCGCCAACACGCAGATTTTCAAGAATATCAGTTTTAACTTTTCCTCCACCTTCGACCCTTACGCATTCCGGGCCTACGGTGGTCAGGCGCAGTATTACTTCCCTACCACACCCAGTGTTTTAACGCCCCTGTCTTATTCTCCGTCCATCCAGGCCCTGAATGCCGAAGTACCTTATGTTAACCAGCAGTTCATACGGGTACCCAACCTGTATGCGTTTCAGGCCGGGCAGGGATTACTTCGACTGACGAACTTACAGGCTTATCTGAGCGCACGGTTTGCTCCCAAGCAGGGCAAAAAACCTAAGACCAGCCCGAACGCGTCCGATGCTACGATGAAAGCTATCAATAACAACCCGGAATTATACGTTGATTTTAATGTGCCCTGGTCCATGAACGTCAGCTATACATTTGGCCTGACGAAGTTGACACCCGAACAATCGCAGGTAATACAGGCACTGACCCTAACTGGCGATCTGAGTCTGACGCCTAAGTGGAAAGTAACCATCAACACCGGCTATGACTTTGTGTTTAAAAGCCCAACGCTAACCACCATCGGTATCAACCGCGACCTGCACTGCTGGGAGATGGCGTTTAACTGGACACCTTATTCGGGGAATAATTTCCGCTCCGGCAACTACTCATTCGATTTACGGGCCCGCTCATCTATTTTGCAGGAACTTAAGCTGAGCCGACGTAGGAGCTTCTACGATAATGGTGGGTTTTACGGGCGGTAACGGAAAATCTTGGGGTCGACATCGTGACGAAAAGGAATCCAATAGTCCCAAAAGCAGTACTTTTTTATCGCTGTAGCTTTTGTAATAGCTCATCTCTGAACGAACTCCTATGACTAACTACGAAAAACAACGCCTGGATGAACTGGAAGCGAAAGCCGATTATTTACTGGCCCGGCAAGATCAGCAGGACGTACAAATGAAGCAGATGATTGCCCGACTGGTGTATCTGGAAACCCGCCTGCATCGGCTGATGCAGGAACTCGAAATCGACCCGGAGCTTATCGAGTCTCTACAAACAATAAAAAACGATGCCCGGGCGATAAACATGGCCCAAATTCCTTTCCAGCAACTGAACTGAAGAAAACCAGCGCCTAAGGGTATAGGATAGGGCGTTCTTTCGTTATAGTCCGTATGAAATCTTCTCTTCTGCGAACGCTCACTGTCATTGCAGCCCTGGTGGTCGTCAATGTACTGTCGGCGTTCGTTTTTTTTCGGCTCGACCTCACGCAAGAAAAACGGTTTACGCTTTCCGAAGCCACGCAACGCCTGCTAACCAACCTGCCGGATGATGTACACATTGACGTTTACCTGACGGGTGATTTACCGCCCGGATTTAAACGGCTCGAAAATGCGGTTCGCGAAACACTGGACGGATTTCAGGCTACAGCAAATCAAAAAATTACGTATCGGTTCATCAACCCGGACGACGTTACCAATACCGACGAGAAGAATAAACTGATTGATAAACTACAGCAAAAGGGTTTGTTGCCTACCAATCTGTATGCCAGTGAGGGCGGCAAACGTACGGAGAGATTGGTTTTCCCGGGTGCTATTGTTTCCTATAAAGGCCGGGAAACGCCGGTTCAATTATTAAAAGGAAACAAAACCGCTACGGCGGAGGAGCAGTTGAACCAGTCCTACGAAGGCGTTGAATTTCAACTGGCTTCGGCCATCCAAAAACTTACCCAAACCAAAGAAGATCGCAAACGGGTTGGCTTGCTGTACAGCCACACCAACGTGCCCCCTTCCCGTTTTTCTGACTTGCTGGCCTCCGTGCAGCAGCAATATGATTTGTTCTTTATCGACATGGCCAAGCCCGGCCCTATTACGGGTCTCGATTTGATTATCGTTCCCAAGCCTGACAGTACCTTTTCGGAAGAAGAAATTTTCAAGCTGGACCAGTTTGTCCTCAACGGTGGACGAGCCTTGTTTTTTGTCGATGGGCAGCGGGTAGATAGTGTCAATAACGAAGGCACGTACGCGCAGCCCCTAAGCCTGAATCTCGATAATTTATTTTTCCGCTGGGGCGTTCGCATCAACCGCGATGTCGTGAAAGATTATTACTGTGCGGCCATTCCGCTCAACGTGGGTAATTTGGGCGATAAACCCAACATTCAATTAGTACCCTGGCGGTTTTACCCGTTGCTCAATAATTTCGGGTCATCAGGCAATCCTATTGTTCGTAATCTCGATGCGGTGCTGGGAAAATTCGTGAGTACACTGGACACCGTGCGGGCAATTGGGGGCGATGGTCAACTGATTAAGAAGACACCGCTTCTGCTTACCTCGACCTACACTAAAATCCTGAAAACACCGGCCCTCATTTCGTACAATGAGGGCCGTCAGCAACCGGACCCAAGTACGTATACCGACGGGACGCGCATCATTGGCTGTTTACTCGAAGGAAAATTTCAGTCGCTGTTTGCCAATCGAATTCTCCCCGGCGACCCGCGTGCCAATGGGTTCAAGGCGGAGGGCACAGCATCCCGAATCCTCATTTGCTCCGACGGTGATCTGCTAATCAACGATGTCGATTACAAGCGTAATGCGCCCTACCCCCTCGGCTTTGACCGCTACACGCGGAACACATACGCTAACAAGGACTTTGCCCTGAATGCGATTGATTACCTAATCGACCCGAATGGTGTTATTGCCGCCCGCTCCCGTTCTGTTACCCTACGACCACTGGACAAAATTCGGGTTGATGCCAATCGTACTGGCTTGCAGTTGCTCAACCTGTTAGGCCCGCTGGCATTGGTCGGACTTATCGGCTTTGTCTGGCAAGTTGTTCGGCGCAGCCAGTACGGACGTTAGTCTGTTATTCCACAGCAAACTTTATCAGCCACTGCGTTACGGTAGCATTGCTCAGATTAAAGATAAGATTTGGGAAAAGACCCAATCCTAGCGCCATCGCGCCCAAAGGAACCAGTAAGGCTTTTTCACGAAAAGTAAGGTCGGTCAATACGGTAGTCGCTTCATGACGGGACCAGTAAGGCCCGAAAAACATGCGCTGGAGGGTCCATAGAAAATAAGCTGCTGCCAGCAGGATACCCGTTGTCGCCAGGGCCGTGAGCCAGCCGGGTAACCAGGCCGATTGAAAGCCGCCCATGAGGGTAAACAATTCGCCCACAAATCCTGAAAAACCCGGTAGCCCCAGTGAGGCAAAGAAAGCAATAGCCGTCAGGACGGTGTACTGCGGCATGGGCTGCATCAGGCCCCGGTAGGAGTCAATACGCCGGTCGTGGGTACGGTCGTACAGGACACCGGCCAGGAGGAAAAGCATGGCCGATAATATACCATGACTAACCATCTGGTAAATAGCCCCGTTGACCCCTTCGGCTGTTAGAGAAGCCACTCCCAGCAAAACAAACCCCATGTGTGACACGGACGAATAGGCAATCATCTTCTTTATATCGGACTGAGCCAGCGCATTTAACCCGCCATATACGATAGACAGTACCCCCAACCCGGCCAGTATTGTGGCGTATTCGGCGGCTCCATCGGGGAAAAAGTTCCAAACGATTCGCAGGAAACCGTAACCGCCAATTTTGAGTAATACGCCTGCCAGCACGACCGACACGGGAGTTGACGCTTCTACGTGCGCATCGGGCAACCAGGTGTGTACCGGCACAATAGGAAGCTTGATGGCAAAGCCAATAAAGATCACCCAAAAAGCCAGCAAGCGGGCAGGGAGCCCCAGAATAATAGGTTCAGCGGCAGGATTTAGAAAGGCCCTGGGGAGGTAGTTCCCACCGTCGGCCAGATAGCGCATATCGAACGTGTGGACGATTTGGACGGGGTTCAACTGCCCGTTTTGAAGGTACGTCTGTACACTACGGACGACGTCGGCGGTTGCTTCTGCCGGATTATTGATTAGACCGGCCAGCACCGCCGTACTAACGGGGTCCATAACGGACAGGTACAGACTAATCATAACCAGCAGAATCAGCAGCGAGCCGAGTAATGTGTACAGGAAAAACTTGATGGATGCGTACTCCCGGCGTGGCCCGCCCCACAAGCCGATGAGGAAATACATGGGCAGGAGCATAAACTCGAAAAACAGAAAAAACAGGAAGAAATCGAGCGCAACGAAACAGCCCATGATGGTTCCCGTCAGTAGCAGATACAGGGCGTAATACGCTTTGAGCCGATGCGTCAGTCGCCAGGACGCCACCACACCAACCAGCATGACTACAGCCGACAGGACAACCAGTGGCATGCTTATTCCATCAATCCCAACCAGGTAGTCGATGGATGCAACACCCAATCCCCCAAGGGGTAATGTTATCCAGTTTGCCTGCTCTACCAACTGATATCCGGCAAGGGCTGTATCGAAAGACACGTACGCGGCTGCTGCCAGCGCAACATCCACCAGCGTAACCAATAAAGCAACCCAGCGAAACAATGTTCCTTGATTATCAGGCAGCAATGCAACAACCAAGGAACCCAGTAACGGAAGAAAAATAAGTAGCGAAAGAATCATAGTTATCACGGGTAATGCCGCTTTATCGGGCTACTGGTATCCTCATAAAATCCACCAAAGTACGACTAACAACCCAACAACGGCCGCAGTAATATAGGACTGAATCCGGCCGTTTTGCACGGAGCGAGTCAGGCTTCCTAACCAGCCTATCAACCAGACAATCCGGTTGACAAAACCATCAATTCCCAGTTTATCGACAACGCGGGTAATGTGGGCTAAAACAACTACGGATACACCAACCCCATCAACCAACCCATCAACCACCCGATGGTCTGTCCGGTTGAGCGTAGCTGCCAGCCTGAGCGTTGGTTTGATGACCAGGTGTTGATAAAAAAAGTCCAGAAAACCGTAGCGTAGCGAAAGCTGAACAATACTGGAGTCAGAGCGGGGGTCCTGCATCCGAAACCCAAGCCATCCACCCGCCAGTACCAGACTAACAGAAAGAGGGGCCATCCACCAAAAAGTAGTTTCCTCTGCCACTGGAAAAATCAGAAAGAACCAGCTTCCATGCGCAGAGAGCGGGTTTATGGAAAACCAGAATCCTATCGATAAAATCGCCAGCAAGATCGTTGGTCCACGCATCAGCCAGTTGGGTTCGTGCGCCTGTGATGCCAGAATAAGCTCGTTTCGGTATTGACCAAAGAAAATAAGCCGCCATTGGCGAGCCATGTATACTGCAGTCAATGCCGACGATAGTAAAAGCGACACCGGAACTAGGTACGCCAGGAATCCAGCCTGTCGGCCCGCCCAGCTAAAGGCTCCATTCAAAATGGTTTCTTTTGACAAAAAGCCGGAGAAAAAGGGCAGCCCAACCAGCGCGGCTGTACAAAGGGTATAAGCCAGAAAAGTAGTCGGTAGGGAACGACGTAGTCCACCCATCAGCCGCATATCCTGCGTATGCACGGCATGAATTACCGCGCCCGCGCTCAAGAATAATCCCGCTTTGAAAAACGCATGAGTCAGTAAATGGAACATGGCTCCCTGCACATTGCCGGTCCCCATTGCCGCCACCATCAGGCCCAGTTGCGAAACCGTGGAGAAAGCCAGTACTTTTTTGATATCCGTCTGGAACAAGGCTGAATAACCGCCCAAAACGGTGGTTATCGTACCAATCAAGGCTATCACCATCAGGGCATCGGGCGAGAGCAGTGGGTGGATCCGGGCGAGGAGAAAAATACCCGCAGCCACCATCGTGGCTGCATGAAGCAGGGCCGAAACGGGTGTTGGGCCTTCCATAGCATCGGGGAGCCAGGTTAGCAGAGGGAATTGCGCCGATTTGCCTACGCAACCCAGAAAAAGGCACAATCCCAGCGCGGTTGGGACCATAATAGAGCTACTCTTTACGGTCAGGAGTGCGAGGTCGAGCGTATCGAAGTAATAATAGGTCAGGAAAATGCCAATCAGAAACCCAATATCACCAATCCGATTCATCAAAAAGGCTTTCTGGGCGGCTTTGGATGCCGCAGGGCGTTCGGTATAAAAACCAATCAGCAGGTACGAGGCAAGCCCCACCAACTCCCAAAAAGCGTACATAACCAGCAGATTTCCCGCCAGCACGATACCCAGCATGGCACCAATGAACAATTGCAGGTAGGCAAAATACCGGCTCAACTTCGGCTCATCGTGCAGGTAGGATACGGAGTAAATCTGTACTAACAGCGCTACAAAATGAACCACCACCAGCATCATGACAGCCAACGCATCGACGCTAAAACGGACTGGGAACGATACACCCGATAACGTAGCCCAATCTACCTGAATAGATAGTGCCTGTTCAGGAAGTTTAAGGGCCAGCAGGATGGATAGGATAAGCCCGATTGTGGTAATTAAGATGGCTAGCACACCCGATATCCGACGATTTGCTAATACCAAAATCAGAAAGCCTGCAAAAGGCAATCCCACTAGGGCGGCAGTAAGCAAATGAAGCAGTTGGAAGGTATCAACAGGCATTCGTATTCGGGCAGAATTGGCCGCAAATATCCCGATTATCTGACAGGGAAGCAAATAGACGCGTACTTCAACTTAAGTAGCTCGCTACAGATATAGCCACTCTCTTTATCAGAAGAATTGGCAGGTGGTCACAATCAACGATTCAACTCGGTCAGTTCATCCAGCTGGGCCGTTCGGAAATGGCGGTAAACCTGGATAAGAATCGCCAGAGCAACGGCCGATTCGGCTGCCGCCACAACGATAACGAACAAAGCCAGCATCTGCCCCTGTATTCGGTCGGGGTCGTATTGACTAAAAGCGACGAGGTTTATATTCACGGCATTGAGCATTAGTTCAATACCCATCAGAACCACTATAGCGTGTCGTTTGAGCAACACGGTGGTTAGGCCGATGCAGAACAAAGCGGCTCCTACCAGCAAAAAAAGGAAACTGTCAACGGGTTGCATATCGGGTCGGTTTAGCGAGTGGAGAAGCCAGGTATGTAGCCCCTACGAGTGCAGCAAGTAACAGGATCGCGACCGTTTCGAAGGGGACAATGTATTCGGTCATTAATTGCATACCGATGGTGCTGACGGTACTTTTCCACCCAACGGGTTGATTCAACAACTTGAAATTTGCCCGGACTAACACAATGAACAAAACCGCGAACAAACTCCCCGCTACCAGTGTGCCAACAACCCAGGAGGAACCTACTCCCTTCCGATTTGAGGAAGGAATACGATTCGGTTGTTGATTACTCATGTCGGTAGACGACTCTGGTTTGTGGGTGAGCATCACCCCAAAAATCACCAGCACCAGCACGCCCCCCACGTATATCATTATCTGGGCAATAGCCAGGAAATCAGCACTAGCCAGTACAAACAACCCGGCAGTACCCAGCAAGGTCAGCAACAGAAAAAAAGCTGCGTAGAGCACATTACGGGTAACCAGAACCGCAAACGCGCCAATGATCGTAAGAGCCGCAAACGCGTAGAAAGCAAGTTGGAGCATCTATTCGTCTGTTTTTGGGCTGCTTTGAGTAGCATCATCAGGAGTGGCTTTTGGCTTCGGTGGTGTCACCGCTTCGGCGGGCGTTGGTACGCCTGCTTTTGGCTCCTCAACTTTCGGAACCGGCGGTTTCATCGTTGGCTTGAAAGCCGGTTTCGGTTTGGGCAGTTCGGTGACAGGGAGAAGATCGGACTCTTTAGGGGCCGGTTTCATCGTAGGGCGAAAACCAGCCGACTTACTTGGTGGTTTTGGGGTTTCCGGCTCAGTCTCTCCTTCCACTTTATCTTCTTTTTTGGCAACGGGTGGTTTCATGGTAGGCCGAAAGGCAGGCTTTACCACTACTACCTTCTCAGCCACAACCGGCACTTCCTCCCCGGTTTTATCCGTAGGGATACTTCCCATTGCCGGGATTGGCTCAAAAGTAGGGTGTTTTGCTGACTCCAGGCCACCCTGCGCAATTCGCTCCATCTCGGTGGGTGTGGCATCTGTAACCGGATTTTCGACTTTCGATTCTTCCGAAATTTCTTTGTCGGGTACTGGCTCGGCCGGCGTTGGGGCTTTGGGCTTTGCCGTTGGCCTGAACACGGGCCGCTTGGGTGCTTCCTTCGGGGGGACAGCATCTGCTTCTACAGCCGGAATGGTCGCAGTTTTGGCCGCAATCTGAGCCGCTTTAGCGGCTTCTTTCTCCTGCAAAAACTGCTCGTACAATGTCCGCTTCTCGTCGGCCTGTTGTTTACTAAGATTCGAAAATTCGTACGTTAATTTACCTAGTTCAAACTCGCTGTAGTCGAACTTCTTGTCCATCGTCAGGCACTCGGTTGGGCAAACGACGGTGCATAAACCACAATAGCAGCACTTGGCCATGTCGATGTCGAACGTAGCCGCGTACAACCGAATGGGCGATCCGTCTGATGCGCGACCAACCTCTTCCGTGGCTTTGATTGCATCAATGGTAATGCAGTCGACGGGGCAAACTTTGGCGCACTTGTCGCACACAATACAATCGTCAATCTCGTTTCGGAGCCGATAGCGTCCATTATCAGGTATCGGCAATTGTTCGTAGGGGTATTGCAGCGTAACCAGACCATCCTGCAAATCAAAGTAATTGTCGCTGGCAATGCCTTCGGGTGTACGCCGTTTGGTGGCGTTACGCAAGTGCCTGAGCGTAAGGCTCAGGCCTTTGATTGACGTTAAAATACCGGTCTTTATGTCCTGGAAATATGACATCTGGATATGATAGAGTGATTGAATGATAGAGTGATTGAATAGGCTAACGCTTATTGTATCCAATCACTCTATCATTCAATCATTGCTGATTTTGGGAAAGCGTACTGGCTCGGCTTCGTTCATGAGCGCGTACACAGTCTCAATGACATCATCAACATTAGGCTTGGAAAAATAGTCCCCGTCGGAGCCATACGGTGGCCGATGTGCTTTGGCCGACAAAGTGCGCGGAGCAGAATCCAGATAGCGATACGCATCCTGCCCCTCAATTACCTGCTGCATCATATATGCCGATGCACCACCCGGAACATCTTCATCGGCGAACAACACCCGATTAGTTTTCCTGATGGATTCGGCAATTAGGTGATGCACATCAAACGGAAGAAGCGTCTGCACGTCAATAACCTCGACACTGATGTTCATTTGCTCTAACTGACTGGCCGCTTCCATAACAATCCGGCACATGGAACCGTAGGTAACAACCGTAAAGTCAGTACCCGCGCGAAGTGTTTCCGGCACGCCCAGCGGCACACAAAACTCACTCAGATTATTCGGTAAAACCTCTTTAAGGCGATACCCATTGAGGGATTCGATAAGCAGTGCCGGGTCGTCTCCCTTGATGAGTGTATTGTAAAAGCCTACCGCCTGGGTCATGTTGCGCGGCACCAGAATATGTAATCCCCGCAGACTGCCCAGCATAGCACCCATCGGCGAGCCGGAATGCCAGATTCCTTCCAGCCGATGACCACGGGTTCGGATAATAAGGGGGGCTTTTTGCCCGCCTTTGGTGCGATAAAGCAACGTGGCTAAGTCGTCGGTGAGGGTGGCCAACGCGTAATATATATAGTCGAAGTACTGAATTTCGACGATAGGGCGCAGACCCCGCATGGCCATGCCTATTCCCTGGCCAATAATGGTGGTTTCGCGAATACCCGTATCTGTGATGCGAATTTCGCCAAATTTCTCCTGTAGCCCGGCGAAGCCCTGATTCACATCGCCAATCATCCCTACATCCTCACCCAAGGCCACCACACGCGGGTCGCGGGTGAACAGATTGTCAAAATACCGCTGCAATATCTGATACCCATCCAGTACCGGGCTGTCGTCCGTAAATTGAGCGGGAACCCCTTTTATGAGCATTGGCGAGTCCGGCGACTCACTATACAGATGCGAACTATATCGTTCTCTATTATCGGCATTTGTACGTTCCAGCCAGGCTATCAGTTGTTGCTTCCCGCTACCGGAATCGGTTCGTAACAGCCGAAGGGCTTTTCGTACGGCCGAAACGGCATCCCGACGGATGGGGGAAGATTCTTTTCGTAACTCTTCCCGAATGGCCATCAACCCGGCCGATTTTGAATTGTGCCGGGCAACCTGTTGGAGTAACTCAACGGCGCTGTCAAAATCCCCTTTCATAGATTCCTGGAACGCTTTCCAGGCTTCAAGCCGGGCCTGCTTAGCCACCTTTTTCGCTTCGTCCTCAATGGTTTCCAATTCTTCGGCAGTAGCATACCCATTCTCCAGAATCCATTGCCGAAATACTCGGTTACAGTCGTGTTCGGCTTCCCAGGTCAGCCGGTCTTTTGATTTGTACCGCTCATGCGAACCCGATGAGGAGTGCCCCTGCGGCTGCGTAAGTTCCTGCACATGAACAAAAACGGGGACCTGTTCTTCCCGGCATATGTGCGCAGCCTGTTGATACGTCTCCAGCAGGCCAATGTAATCCCACCCTTTTACCGTAAATAGTTCCATCCCTTTCCCATGGGGGCCTTCATGGGAATCGTCCCGCTGAAAACCAGCCAACGCTTTTGATATACTTCCTCTAGCGGTCTGATATTCAGTAGGAACAGATATGCCATAGCCATCATCCCAAACGGAGGTCAACAGGGGAACCTGAAGTACGGCAGCGGCATTCATGGTTTCCCAGAACATACCCTGCGAGGTGGAGGCATCACCAATATTGGCAAAAACTACTTCGTTGCCTTTCCGGGAAAAATTGGTCAGATCTGCTAAATCGGGATTATGGCGGAACAATTTGGATGCATAAGCCAGCCCCACCGAACGAGGAATCTGACCAGCCGTGGGCGAAATATCACAAACGGAGTTATAGAGTTCAGTCTGATTACGCCAAAGCCCCTGTTCATCAAGCCAGCGGGTGGCAAAGTGCCCGTTCATGGAACGGCCAGCTGTGCTGGGCTCGGCTTCAACATCCGTATGCGCGTAGAGTTGCGCGAAAAATTCCCGCCAGGTTAGCTCCCCCAAAGCAGCAACAAAGGTCTGGTCACGGTAGTAACCTGAGCGGTAATCACCCCGGTCAAAGAACCGTGCGGCTGCCATTTGAGCCAGTTCCTTGCCGTCACCAAATATACCAAATTTAGCCCGACCGCCCATCACATCGCGCCGACCCAGCAGACTTACCTGTCGGCTTTCACAAGCCATTCGGTAATCTAACAGGATTTTTTCACGACTTAAAATATCAGTCGAGCGGAGTTGTTCGTTTGCTATCAAAACAGGGATACGGATTGAAATCGTCTAACTATCAATTTGTCAATGAAGCCGCTGGCAACTTGAGTATCGATTACCAAGCGAAAGTAAAGTAAGATAAAACGAGTCAGCTTTCAAAAAAACGATTTTATCTGTTTCTTTGTTAACAAAACAGTCAGCAGCGCGCATTCTGGCAGAATGTTTGCATGGGCTAACGGTACAAGGGGTAGCATTTTAATAACCAAATCATAATTCCATTTAGTATAATGAAAAAGACTTTTTCACTTTTCGTAGCGCTATTCGTGTTTGTCGCAGTTGGCTACGCCCAGAAGGGAGTTCTAAAATTTGCGAAGGAAACGCACGATTTTGGCAAAGTTGAACAGGGAAAGCCAGTGACGTATGTATTTGAATTTAAGAATACAGGTGCTGACCCAATCGTTATCAATGATGCACAGGCATCCTGTGGCTGTACTAAGCCAAGTTGGACACGTGAACCGGTTATGCCGGGAAAAACGGGAACTGTATCGGCTACATTCAATGCAGCGGCTGCTGGTCCTTTCAATAAATCAGTAACAGTGACGAGTAATGCCGAAGCAGGCCAAACGGTTCTGTATTTAAAAGGAGAAGTCGTTACGCAGAAAGAAGCCTCTACCGCGGCAACGCCGGAAGCAGCAACGTCTAAAGACAAGAAAAAGAGCACAAAAACTTCACGATAATATAATCTACTGAAGGGTTATACAGTGTGGTCAAGAAAGGCATCTGGTAGTTTACCGGATGCCTTTTTTTGTTATCCTATTTCTAAACCGATTGGATAATCGGGCATCCGTTCTTCCGAATACCATTTTTTACCCCTTGGTATTCAGCTATATTTGGTTAATTCTATAACTGGAATACGGCTCTTTCCTACCCCAAAGTGCGAACTGACGACCACCAGGTTATATATAGCTCTTTACTCATTATTTTCACCAATGGCTGTCTAATCTCGACGGCTTTACTCACAATACAATGTTTTTCATCGTCCTTGGTATTCTGGTATTGGTTGCCGGTTTTGCAATTAATACCCCCGCTCTTGCTATTGCCCATTTTTCCAGACCCATCAAAATAGTCGGTATTATTATGATTGTGCTGGGCGCACTTACCGCAGGTGTTCGGCAAATCGATGCCGGGCAGGTAGGAGTCGTTTCCCTTTTTGGTAACGTGAATGAACGCGCACTGAACGCCGGGCTGAACTTCGTTAACCCCTTGGCTGACGTGTCGGAGTTTGACGTAAAAACGCAGAATTATACCATGTCGGCCGCACGTGATGAAGGGCAGAAACAGGGCGATGATGCGATTCGGGTGCTTACTGCCGATGGACTGGAAGTGGTTATCGATCTCACCGTACTTTACCGGCTTATTCCGGCGGATGCGCCCAAGATTTATCGGCAGATTGGTGTGGACTATATGGACAAAATAGTGCGACCCATTACGCGTACACGCATCCGGGACAATGCCGTTTATTACGACGCTGTTGCGTTATACTCAACCCGGCGTGACGAATTTCAGGGCCGTATTTACAAAACGATTGAAGCTGACTTTAAGCAGCGTGGCCTATTGCTGGAGCAATTATTAATCCGGAACATCGACCTGCCAACATCCGTCAAAAAAACCATTGAATCAAAAATCAATGCCGAGCAAGATGCCCAGAAGATGCAGTTTGTCTTGCAGAAAGAGCGGCAGGAAGCAGAACGGAAACGGGTTGAAGCCCAGGGAATTGCGGATTATCAGAAGATACTATCGACAGGCCTTAGCGATAAGCAGTTGCAGTACGAGCAAATAAAAGCACAGAAAGAACTGGCTGCCTCGCCGAATGCAAAAATTGTCATCATGAATGGTCGTGGAAGTGTTCCATTGATTCTGAACGACAAGTAGTTCTACGACCAACTAAACCCGTTTATCAGTGCCTGACAGGCGCTGATAAACGGGTTTAGTCTTTTTATACATTGCCATTTACAATACAGGTAAAACATAAATAAACAACAAACCTCGTTCACAGGTGAAGATTTGAAGAAAAAATGCATCAGAAAAATACTTTTTTCAGAAACAAACGGTTGCTCATTCGGTTTTTATAATACAAATAGAACATAAAATTACCGTTATGAAAATTGCAGTAGAAAAAGGACAGGATAAGTCGTTGCTACCCGATGGTAGGCAACAGGTGACGATCACAAACATTGAGGAAGGGTCGAGTGAATACAAGGGCATTCCTTTTTTTGCTGCTCGGTTTGAGAACAATGAAGGCTATGTATCACACCGGTTTTACCAATCGCCTGCCGGAATGCCAGCGATTATTAGCCTGTTTGAACGGGTTGGTATCCATGCCGAAGCCAACAAGGAACTGGACACTAAACAGCTTGTTGGGAAGGAGTTGACCATTGAGGTGGGCGAACGATCATACACGGACCCCGAAACCAATAATGAGCGCACCCTGAAGCAGGCAGTCGATTTTCTAGCCAGCTAAAATCGCTTACTGCTGCTGTTCCTTTTGGAAAGGTGGTAACTCGGTAAATAGAAAAGCCTCCAGAATCACGTAATTCATTTATTGCGTGATTCTGGAGGTTATCTGTAAATAAACCAACAATTTATAGAAGGAGAAATTTATGATTTGGGAGCAGTTAAAGCGGTCAACCACGCTTTGCAGACTTCCGGCCAGGTATTGAGCGAACCAAATTTTGCGGTACGCATACCAAACCCATGCCCCCCTACAGGGTATAAATGCATTTCGGCAGGAACCGAATTTTTCAAACAAGCTAGGTAAAAACTAATGCTGTTTTCTACCGGAACCGCTTTGTCATTTTCCGCATGAACCAGAAAGGTAGGTGGTGTCTGGTTCGTTACCTGTAATTCATTGGAGTAATAGGCAATCATTTCGGGCGAAGCGTTCAGCTTACCCAGCAAATTATTCCGGGAGCCCACATGCGCTTTCTCGCCAAACGTGATGACTGGATAAAGCAAAATAGCAAAGTTGGGCTTTGCCATTTCGCTGGTTTTCGCATTGAGGTGATAACGTGTTGCCAATGTCGACGCTAAATGCCCACCCGCCGAGAAACCCATTACGCCAATTTTAGCGGGATCAATTCCATATTTACCCGCGTTCTGCCGAATAAGTGTCATTCCCTGAACAGCATCCATTAGGGGCACCTCCTGCTGATTGGTCATAATCTCAGAATTTGGCAGCCGGTATTTTAACACGAAAGCAGCTACGCCCATTTCATTGAACCACTGGGCTATGTCGGAGCCTTCATGGCTAGCCGCCAGAATTCCATATCCCCCACCAGGGCAAATCATAACAGCCGCACCGGTCATCCTCGCCTTGGTAGGTAAGTACGCTGTTATAGTGGGCACAGATACGTTGCTAATCCGCAGAATGCCATTGGCATCCGTTTCAGACTTTTCTGTAATGCTGGCCCCAGAAATTGCGTTTGGAACAGCGTTATCAGGCCAGAGATTGATCACTTCTTGAGAAAGGGTAATTTCAGGCAACGTAGTTATAAGAAAAATAGCCAACAGGAAAGATCGCATAGAGAATGGTCGCTTAACGTCAGAAATAGTATAAGAATGGAAAAAGCCGACTGGTTAGTCGGCCCTACTCATATTTCGACTTCAGCATCTGTCCCGGCTGATTGATCACTGGCGTTTCCGTGTAGTATATCAATCAATTCCTTAACGCGGTACACCGTTGTGTTATAGCGATTTCCGAGAATAATAATCACATACTCATCTTTGGGGCTGAACCAGAACATAGTATTGTACCCTTTCCACCAACCGGAGTGATAAATATATTCAGGTTGATTGGTTTCGTTCAGCATCATCCGAAACCCGTATCCATAATTCTTGGTACTTTTCTTCTCGAAACTTCGTGGAATAAAAGCCTCGGCCAGCATCTTTTTTGGTAACAGGCAGTCCCCGTTCAATGCACGATACCACCTAAACAGATCGCCGGTAGTGGAATAAATGCCTTTATCACCAACCACATCGTCGTAATAATCTTTAGGGATTCGCCGGTTCCACTGATACCCTGCCGTTCGATGGTGATTGATTGAGTCATTTTTAGTGGTAGCCACAAAAGTCTGGTGCATACCCAGAGGCTCAAAAATATTCTTATGCACGAAGGCTTCGTAGCTTTGGCCGCTCACTTTTTCAATGATTGAAGCCAACACCATGTAGTTCGTATTGCTGTAACTGAAGCCCCGACCGGGAATGTTATATTTTTGGGGTGTTGGTTTTACCGTTGCAAACCAGTGCATAATCGTTGCATTGGAGGGGTAAGGTTTTTCTCTCTTATAAAAATTAACCTTCATGCTGTCATCAAACGCATACTGATAATTCGGCAAGCCACTTCGATGGCTCAGCAATTCACGAATGGTGATACCGTGGTAGGGAAAATCTGGGTAGAATTTTTGAATAGTATCCTCGAAACTCAGCTTTCCAGCCTGGATAAGTTTCAGGGTACCAACGGCTGTAAACGTTTTGGAGAGTGAGGCTAACTGAAATTTCGAATCGTCAACCAGGGTATCGCGCTGGCTCTTTTCAAAATGGCCCAGTCCAAAACAATGTTTGTACAGTACTATTCCTTTTTGAGCAACCAGTACATTTCCGTTAAGCCCACTCCTTACTTTTTGCTGGAATATTTCTTCAATTTTTCGGGCTTTATCATCCGCATGTATCTGTTGCCTGACTTTCTCCTGTTCAGTCTGAGTAAGCGTCTGATCATCAGCGCACATGCGCATATTCTGGGTCGACTGATTTAATTTTTTCTGAGCATCCTGGCCGCAGGAAATCCCCGCTCCCACTAAAACCACCATTATAAACCCATTCCATATTTTCCCTTTCCGCACCATTCTCACACCTTTTGGTTATACGATTATTATATCAACTTGATTACGGCAAAAATAGTATTTACAAAAAAATACCGGTCAATTTCCTGTGAAAATTGCGTTAAATTTCTTTAATAGCCGCAAAGAAAACAGGGATATCCCGTTAATCAAAAATACTTGCTGGGCGAATTTACAGCTGGACGCTTCCTGTTAATTATACCCGTTTTGCGCAGGCTGATATAGCCACCCACACTATTGGGTAATAATCCACCAGAGTCTACAGCAAGAGACCCATTCAATACCGTTCCACCAAATAGATTTATAGGTAGTGATGCTGTTATTAGGCCCGAAAATTGACTTGGAATAGTCAAATAAAGGCTTGCGTATGTCCCTGCATTACGGCTAAATGATAGACGGGATATGATATCCACTTTGTTGAGTACCAGCGCACTTAAACCAACATGGAAGGCACTCACGCGGTTGTTTGCTATACCGTAATGAGGTGGCAACGATGGGTTTACCTCCTGTTGCGGTGTAAGAAACGGCGTACCGATGGTACGCCCGAAATAAGTCCAGCCATCGAGATATTGGCTATTATTAAAATAATCATCACGGCCTCGTCTCTTGGGATCCTCAAGAATAAATACATCGCCCCCCTGGCTACCCGTAAAAAGATATTCTATTGTAATCTGACGCAGAAAAAACGCTGACCCATCGGGTTGATAGTTGTTTCTTATACGCAAGCCATTCAGTCCATCGTCCAGGTTCGTGCCATAAAACAACGAGCCATCATCATACATGAATTGCCGATAGGCGAATAAATTCCAATGGTTTAAATTGACCTCAGCCGCTAAATCAATCGACCCAAGATGGTTACCAATACGATTTTCCTCAAAATGGCTGAGTGTCTGAATAGTCTGATCACCAGGAAAAGGGTTTTGAGTCCCTAGCACAACGGCTGGAAAATATTTAAGGCTGGATGGTAGTTGCCCATGGGTAGCTACTACTGTGGGATCCAAATAGTCGGAACGTCCGGCCCACATAACCTGATGATTAGCACCTCCGTATAATTTAACGCGCCATGACGGTTTACCTAGCCTGCCATAAAAAGATGCTTGATGCAGGTAGGAGCCTTTTACTAAACGATTAGCACTTTCGAACCAGCCGTGCGAGAAAGTACCCATGATGGATACAATGCCTTTTGTGAAAGGAACGGGCGTAAAAGCAGGTAAGGCAACCTGAATTTTGGGAAATGGCAGCGAATTTCCAGACCAGATATAAGAGCCGCTTGTAAGGAGCGTATCGACAAGGCCAATAATCTCTTTTCTGCGACCGGCATAGATTTCCAAGGCCCCCAAACGCCCTTTTACGTAAGCTTCAGGGATAATAAACTGATTTGTTGCCCCTACATTCGTGACAACGTTGAACCCATAACCCCAGTCAACGATGCCTTTACGGCCGGTACTGTCCGTTGCTTTGTAATCGGAATATAGGCTGGTATTTAATCGTAGAGTTGAGTTCTTCAGCGGAACAACCCCGTACTGATTGGCTCGCAGCCAGAAGGGTGTCTGACTTAAGGAAAACAGAGCACCGGTTTCTATACTGTACTGATTTATACGCTGGGCGTTAACA
>JBBSTD010000017.1:0-70026 GCA_038236215.1 Cytophagales bacterium
CATTCCCCCTGCCGATGCCCCAACGGCAACCACAGGCACGACGGACAATTCATTTTCAGTTGATTCAGTCTGTTTAGAAGTGTGTGTTCTCTTGGCCATTACACAAATTTTACCGAACGAACGAGCCGTATATTAGTTACTATTTAAAACCTTCGAAGATAGTTGTAGATGATTGAAATTGTACGTGATCAGCCTATTTAATAAGAACACGCCTTCATGTAAATATAGTCCAATTTTTTCTTAATTTATTTCATATTAACAAGCTATAATCGTATAGTTTTACTACGCTAAATACATCCGTATAAAACCACTAGTATGGCAAAACGTAACATTATCGTTATTGGGGCTTCTGCGGGTGGTGTATACGCCCTAAAAGAGTTAATGGCATCGCTCCCACCCGATTTCGACGCAACAATTTTTCTGGTGGTTCACGTATCCCCGCATTCACCAAGCTATCTTCCCGAAATTCTGAACCATGCGGGGCCAATCAAAGCAGTTCACCCTAAAGATGGGGAGCTTATTCAGCCGGGCCGTATTTACGTAGCCCCGCCCGATCATCACCTGCTGATTGAATACGACCAGGTTATTGTAAAAAAGGGGCCTAAAGAAAACCGGTTCCGGCCCTCTATCGATGCCCTGTTCCGGTCGGCAGCTTATACCTACGGCCCCCGGGTCATTGGGGTTGTGCTGACCGGTATGCTCGATGATGGCACATCGGGCATGTGGTCTGTAAAGCGATTGGGTGGCATCTGCGTTGTTCAGGAG
Organism: Cytophagales bacterium; assembly: GCA_038236215.1. Lineage (GTDB taxonomy): Bacteria > Bacteroidota > Bacteroidia > Cytophagales > Spirosomataceae > Spirosoma. The sequence goes on from JBBSTD010000017.1 coordinate 766, forward strand.
CCGGAAGAGGCTATGTATGCCAGTATGCCCAATCACGTGATGGAATATGTAGCGGTAGATTTTGTTGTTCCTATCGCCAAAATGGCCATGCTGCTAAGGGATCTGATTACGGAGTTGGTTCCCGACAAGCCAGACTTAGTTCAGGAGGAATTGAAGCGAATAGAGGCCGAAGTGAATATTGCGGCTCAGGACAATGCCTTTGATATGGGTATTTTAGACATGGGTGAACTAACTCCTCTCACCTGCCCGGAGTGCAACGGTGTGTTGGTTAATATTAAGGAAGGGAAGCTCATTCGCTACCGGTGCCATACCGGTCATGCCTATACGGCCAGTTCACTATTGGCCGAAACGACTAAGGTGGTGGAAGAATCGTTCTGGAAAGGTATTCGTGCGCTGGAAGAAACAGTTATGCTACTGGATCAGTCGAGCAAGCATTTTGAAGAAGGCGGCAACAAGGCTGCGGCCGACCAATTCGCTCAGAAATCCCGCGAAACGCAGGAGCGGGCGCGGCAGGCACACATGTTTGTCTTCAAGCAGGAGCATTGGAGCGAAAGCAGCCGGTAGTGAGTGGAGAAAGTCATAAGTGGTAAGTGGCTGACGCATCATATTGATTATGCTGGTGCGGTCAGCCCCTTACCACTTCTATAACTCGTAACTCAGCTTTTCATGAATCGCACCAGGCCAACCTCTACCAGCAAAAAGGCCAGGGCTGCCAGCAGAAAATACTTCCAGAGGCTTTTACCCAAATTCTGTTCCTGTAGCACCTGTACAAAGTCCCCATCCTGAATGCTGTCAAACACTTCAACGCTGGGCTGATTGGCAAAGATTTGGCGTAGTTCAGCGGCCGAATAATAATCCATAGTCGACTCCTGATTGCCGTGGTTGAAAGCCAGTAGCTGTTCGGTTTTGCCCGCACTATTCTGCAAGGCGTAGTAGCCCGCTTCAATTTCCTGACCCACGGCCAGTTCGTTGCTTTTGGGCATTTCGAGCAACAGTTGGTTGCCCACCACGCGCTGTACCGGAATGATTTCCAGTTTATCCCGCTTCAGCTTGTACACCGCCCGTTCGGACGGATTGCTCACCGGAATCGTAATCAGGTTATCATCAAACGAGTAGGCTGTTTGCTGCGCCCGAACGCTGGCCGCAGCCATCTTGTACATAACGGGCACAAACAGGGCGTGTTCGGCCAGGTTGCCATACGCAGCTAATAATGGACTGGCCATCACATAAACGCTTCCCGCCGACTTCCCTCCCGCTCTGGACTGGGTTAGCAAAGGACTGCCATCCCGCAGCGTCAGCAAACGCGCACCCGCACTCCACCGCCAAACGGGCGATTCTGACGGCATATTCAGTGGTTCTGACTGGTAACCCTGCTGAAACACATCCCGAAAAAACGGATTTCTCTTATTGGGTTCAGCTACGGGTATTGGGCTTGGGGTGCTACCCGGTGTGGCCGTAACCTGAATGCTGCCAACGCCCAGTGTACGCAGGAAAGGGCCGTACGAACCCGCATCGGGATTAGTAGGCGGAATGATAGCTAAACTGCCTCCCTGCCGTACAAAGTTTTCCAGCTCCGTGCGGAGGGTACCATTCACCCCGCTAATGCCTTCCAGCACCACCAGGTCCGTTTCTTTCAACTGACCGACGTCGAAATTCTGGGCATTGAAACTTCGCCGGACAAATAGGCTGTCGTTTGAATACACAGCGTCAATATACCCCAGGGCGCTACCAGCAGGGCCGGCTTTCTGGTCGTACAGATGAACGATCCGAACGGCCGGAGAGGCTTCAATAACGAAGAAATACTGATTATCGAACGTGATGGGGAAATCTTCAAAAACAATCCGCCCCCGGTGGTAACCTTTCGAAACGACGTTGAAGTTAAGGGACACCGTCGCCGAACCACCCGGAGCCAGTACGGCCGAAGCCGTTGATGTTTGCGCATCATCCAGATACAACCGGATCGGTAAATTTTTGACGGCTTCCTTCCCGGCATTGGTCAGCTTCACATTCAGGCTGTTGTTCTGCATTTCCCGAATAAAGGGCGTACTAAGCCAGACCGAATCGACATAAATGTTTTTGGTAGCCTGGGCATCTAGGGGAACAATAAAGAGTTGATCAGTAGTATCAATTTTCAGCCGGGACAAATCACCAGCGGTACTTTTCTGAAAATCAGAGAACCAGAACAATTGATTTCGACCACCCGGATTCAGCGAACTGAGCAGGTTACGCTGCCGCCGGTAAACCGTTTCGAGCGTGCGGGGTGTATGGGCAAACCGGATAGAAGCCACCCGGTCACGAACCAGTTCGGACGTGCCAGCCTGTTGCTCAGCCGCCGAAAAATCGTTGGTCAGCAGTTGAAGCGATGTCGCGTTACGAAACAGCGTCAACAGTTCGTCCAGCTTGCTGATGGCAATATCCAGGTAGCGTTTTGCATTGCGCTCATTCTGCATACTATACGAGTTATCGACGTATAAGCTTGTAACACCCTGCCGGGATAACCCCATTTTATTCTTACTGGGAATAAAGGGTTGGGCAAAAGCCAGCACCAGACAGGCCAGAAAAAGGCAGCGGCACGCCAGAATAAGCCAGTGTTTCAACCGCCGAAATGACTTGGTTTCAGTCTGAACGTTGCGGAGCAGGGCCACATTGGTAAAAAACACGCGCCGTGTTCGCCGGAAGTTAAACAGGTGAATGGCAATCGGAACCGAAATGGCCATCAGGCCAAACAGGAAGGAAGGATACAGGAAATTCATTCAGGAAGTTTCAGCAACAGGCTTTTTTAAATAACGACCCGGCACAGGCCTTTCGTGCCGAAGTTAGTCAGGGATTGTGATTTCGTAAAATGCTGTTTTCGTTTGTAGTACATCCGTGTAAGTTATCGAACCGGATTTGCCCCGAACCGTGGTGAAATCGTCGGCCGGTGTATGTCCGACAATCTGCTGATACCCCTTCAGGTAGTCTTTTTTAGTTTCAGACCGGTCGGCCCAAACGGGTCCGCTATGGGCATCGTAACCACCCCGTTTGGGTCCTGCTTCAAACAGCAGATTCCTTATTTTAAGTGGTTGTCGGTGTACATCGTTCAAAAACTTGGCCAGGTCATAACCGGGCTGTACCACAGCCGGGTCAGTACCGGTCTTTAGCTGCGCATGCGTGAGCCACTGATTGGTAACGCCCGCGTGCGTGAATACACAGTCCTCCTGCTGGTAAGCCACCTGAAACAGGCTGTCATGTTTGGCAAACAGATTACTCAACGACGGCTGCGCCCACGACCGGAATCCAGAACAGCTATAGTGCGGGAAGTGTAGGTACTGCGCATCATGGTTACCAATCAGCAGCACAAACTTTTTCGGACTCTTCCGTTTCAACTGAATAATGTCGTTCAGGTTGGTGTAGATCGTCTCATCGTCGACGACGAAACTGTCGGTGTAATCGCCAAGAAAAATAACCTTGTCGTAATGTGCCAGGTCAGCTTCCCGCCACACCGTCCTACCGTGGAGATCGCTAATAGTGAGGATATTCATACGCGTTTTCTGTTCAGTAAGATACAAAAAAAGCCCCAACCATTTCTGGATGGGGCAACATAATTAGTAGTATAATCAGCTTATAAGGTCCGCTTTACTTCTTTCAGTTCGAAGCTTTCGATTACATCACCCACTTCAATGTCATTGAAGTTTCTGATACTCAAGCCACACTCGTAGCCGAACTTAACTTCGCTTACATCTTCCTTAAAGCGTTTCAACGCACTGATCTCACCCGTATGCACCACAATAAAGTCGCGAATGATCCGGATTTTATTGTTTCGTTTGATATTACCTTCCGTTACGTAGCAACCAGCCACGGTACCAATCTTGCTGATCTTGAACACATCACGCACTTCGATGTTACCCACAATTATTTCCTCTACCGAAGGAGCAAGCAGGCCTTCCATGGCATCCCGAACTTCATTGATAGCGTCGTAAATAATCGAGTAAAGGCGTATTTCGATCTGCTCCTGATCGGCTAACCGGCGGGCACTAGATGATGGCCGAACCTGGAAGCCTACAATCACGGCATCCGATGCCGACGCCAGCAATACATCCGATTCGGAAATCTGACCAACGGCTTTGTGAATGATATTCACCTGAACTTCTTCCGTCGACAGTTGCAGCAACGAATCAGATAGGGCTTCAACTGAACCATCTACATCACCTTTCACAATAACATTCAGCTCTTTGAAAGTACCGATAGCCTTCCGGCGACCAATTTCCTCCAGCGTGATGTGCTTGCGGGTACGCAGGGTCTGCTCGCGCAGGAGTTGCTCCCGTTTGTTGGCAATTTCGCGGGCCTCACGATCTGTTTCCATCACGTTGAACTTGTCGCCCGCTTGCGGTGCTCCCGGCAAACCAAGAATCTGAACCGGTGTCGATGGACCCGCTTCTTTAATGCGCTCCCCCCGATCATCTGTCATAGCCCGGATGCGACCGTAGTGCGCACCAACCAGCATAATGTCGCCCTGCATCAGGGTACCATTTTCGACCAGTACGGTAGATACATAACCCCGACCTTTATCCAGCGAGGCTTCAATGACTGTACCCAAGGCACGGCGGGTCGGATTTGCTGTTAGCTCAAGCAATTCGGCTTCAAGCAGTACCTTTTCAAGCAGTTCGTCCACGCCCAAACCAGACTTGGAGGATATTTCCTGCGTCTGGTATTTCCCACCCCACTCTTCAACGAGCAGATTCATGGAAGCCAGTTCATTTCGTATTTTTTCTGTGTCAGCGCCCGCCTTATCTACTTTCGAGAAAGCGAACACGATAGGAACACCCGCCACCTGGGCGTGATTGATAGCCTCACGGGTTTGTGGCATAACGCTGTCGTCAGCCGCAATCACAATAATAACGACGTCCGTTACCTTGGCACCTCGTGCCCGCATAGCCGTAAAGGCTTCGTGACCCGGCGTATCCAGGAAGGTAATCATCCGGTTATCCGTAGTTTTCACGCTGTAGGCTCCAATGTGCTGCGTGATACCACCTGCTTCCCCAGCCGCCACTTTGGCTCGGCGAATGTAGTCGAGCAGCGAGGTTTTACCGTGGTCAACGTGACCCATGATGGTTACAATCGGTGCGCGGGATTGTAAATCTTCCGGCTCATCTGCTTCAACGTCAATACCCGCTTCGGTTTCATCTTCGGCCGATATAAACTGAACGTCGTAGCCAAATTCATCGGCAATAACGGTTATTGCCTCCGCATCGAGACGCTGGTTGATCGAAACGAACATACCCAGATTGAGACAGACCGAAATCACCTCATTGATATTTGCGTCCATCAGCGAAGCCAGGTCGTTGGCCGAAACGAACTCAGTAACTTTCAGTATTTTGGCCTCCAGTTCCTCCTGTTCGTTCATTAACCGGCGATCCTCCTCCCGCTGACTCCGACGATCGCGCCGACGGTCGGCACCCCGGTTGGGCGTATTGCCCTGCATCCGGGCATTAGTCTGCTGGATAGATTTCCGAACATCGGCCTGCGTTGGTGCTTCACGACGGCCGCCCGTACCTCGGTTGGCTGTATTGCCACCCCGATCACGACCGCCACCCGTTCTATTACCTGCAGCACCACCACCCGGCCGGTTACCAGCGTTATTGCCAGTCTGTCCGCCCCGGTTAGCCGTTCCGCTACCCTGACCACCAGTGCCGGTGCCGGTGCCGGTGCCCGTTCCTGTTCCAGTACGGTTAGCGGGAGTTGCAGTACGATCGCCTTCCCGGGTATTGCCCGGAGCACGATTTCCTGCTACCTGATTCCGATCTCCCGGCGGCCGGTCACCCGGGGCACGGTTGGCCGGTCCACGATCACCCTCTCTCGGCACCCGATCCGGACGGTTACCCTGTCCTGACTGACCACCCGACTGATTGGGCTGAGCGGTACTAGCACCTAAAGACCCTTCGCGTCCACCGCGAATACGCTTGCGTTTTTTCTTATCCGCATTGCTGCCGCCACCCTGACGGGGATTGTTGGCAGGCAATTCTATTTTACCAAGAATTTTCAGACCCCCCAATTGGTGGCTACCGGCTGCCCGAATGGTTTCGGTTGGCGTATCAACCACCTCGTTATCCGTAGTTTCCTCGTCCGCTTTTTTAGGCTGTGGCTGAGGAGCTTTAGGCTTGGCGGTAACAGTTGGCTTGCTAACTTCCGTACGACCTGATGGCTTTTGACTGACGGCTTTTACTGGCTCAGCCTGCGGTTGTGAAGCGACCACTTCTGGAGTTGGGGCTACGATAGGCGTAACTGACTCCTTGGGTGTTTCGGTTACTAAAGGAACAGGGGCAACGGCTACCTTATTAGGTGTGTCTGCCTGAACGGGCGCAACCTTAGCCTCAACGGGTTCAACAGGAACCGGCTTTGGCACCTCCTTTTCGGGCTTAACCATAACCGGTTGTTCTACCTCCAGGGTCGGTTTTGGTACGCTGGTTGTTTGAACCGGGATATCCTGTGGCTTGGTGGCTTCTGGTTTTAGCTCCGGCTTAACTTCCTGCGGGGGCGTAACTTTAGCCTGGGGCGCAGTAGGCTGAGGAACAGAAGGTTTGGCATTTAAGTCGATTTTACCTACTACCGTCAAGCCTGGCAAACCGGTCTGGGCGATTTGTGGAGATGGTTTAGCCTCCACCGGGTCAACTTTCGGTATGTCGACCGGGGTGGGTTCCGGCTTGTTTTCGTTCGTTGGACGTCCGGCATCATTGCGACGGTACAAAACGACATCCTCCTCCTGAGGACGCGGTGACTCAACAACCGCTACCGATGGCTCGGTCCGGCGAGTTCCGTTCAGGAGTTCCATTGCTTTATACTCCTTTGCTAACACCTCCAACTGCTCTGTGTTGATTTTGGTGTTAGGATTACTATCGATTTTAAACCCTTTGGCAGACAGACGTTCTACAACCCGGGCGGCTGCCTGGTTGAGAATTTTTGCCACTTGGCTTAGGCGCATTGACTTTTCTTCTGCCATACTTCGGTTTATATTCCGCAAATTTAATGGTTGTTGGTGTGGTAATAACACCAGTTCGGGTAATAAAAATCCCTCACTTTAGTAATGAAGCGTGAAGAATGTGAAATGTGGACTAAATTTTGGTAAGCTTATTCTACATTATCCACGTTTCATTTTGCCCTACTATCTATTCGAATTCCTGTTTTAGAATCGTTAGAATTTCTTCGACAGTATCTTCTTCCAGGTCGGTCCGACGAACAAGCTCCTCTTTGCTACAGGCTAGTACGCTTTTGGCAGTATCAAGTCCTACTTTGCGAAGTTCGTTGATCATCCACTCGTCAATTTCGTCGGAGAATTCCATCAGGTCAACATCTTCATCGTCTTCCTGACCTTCGTTATCCCGGAACACGTCGATTTCCATGTCCACCAATCGACCGGCCAGTTTTATGTTTTGACCTCCTTTACCGATAGCCAGCGAAACCTGATCGGGCTTCAGAAAAACCGATACCCGTTTGGTGTCACGATCAATCGTCATCGTGCTGATCTTAGCCGGGCTAAGGGCGCGGCTAATGAGCAGTTCAAGATTTTCGGTGTAGTTAATTACGTCGATATTCTCATTGCCCAACTCACGCACAATGCCATGAATCCGGGATCCTTTCATACCAACACAGGCACCAACAGGGTCGATGCGGTCATCGTACGACTCAACGGCAACTTTTGCCCGTTCGCCCGGTTCCCGGACAATTTTGCGAATCGAAATCAAGCCGTCGTAAATTTCGGGCACCTCAATCTCGAACAGGCGCTCCAGAAAGACCGGCGACGTACGCGACAGGACAATTTTAGGCGTCCCATTGATCATATCTACCCGACTGATCACCGCTTTAACGGATTCTCCTTTACGGTAGCGATCTTTCGGAATTTGTTCCGTACGGGGCAAACTCAATTCGTTATTCTCGGTATCGACCAGAATAATTTCGTGTTTCAGTAACTGGTATACTTCAGCACCAACCAAATCGCCGACCTGATCCTTATATTTTTGATAAAGGAGTTCTTTCTCCATATCCTTTATCTTCTGGATGAGCGTCTGCCGGGCCGTTTGAACAACACGACGGCCAAAATCTTCCAGCTTCACTTCTTCGGCAACCTGTTCACCCACCTCGAAGTCATCCTGAATTTTCCGGGCTTCAACGAGGGGAATTTTGTCATAATCCCAAATATCTTCCGAATTATCATCTACGATTTCGCGGGTTCGCCACATTTCCAAATCGCCACTTTCCGCATTGATAATCACATCGAAATTTTCGTCGGTGCCGTATTTTTTACGAATCATTGTCCGGAATACTTCTTCCAGAATAGCAATCATGGTGGGCCGGTCAATATTTTTGGACCGGGCAAAATCAGCAAACGATTCGATTAATAGTCCACTGGTCATTTTTGTTGGTTGATTAGTTGGTCAGTTGGCCAGTTAATTAATGAGTAAGTTATTGCTAACCGACTAACCAACTGGTTGACTAACTTTATTTGAATGATATTTCTACTGTTGCTTTTTTGATTTGCTCAAACGGAATGGGTGTTGGGCCAGTCGGCACCGGTTCTGTTGCTAAATCAGTTTCTTTTTTCTTTTTACTCTTTGCCTTTTTCTCTGGCTCAATGTTCAACAAAATCTGATTGTCTGATACCGACTCCAGTGTCCCTTTCCGGGCTGTTCCATCGTCCAGCGTAACAACTAACTGCCGCCCTATGTTACGAACGAACTGCCGGGGGAATGTCAGTGGAAAATCGACTCCGGGCGACGAAACTTCGAGCGTGAACGGAGATTCTCCAAAAAAATTCAACTCATCCATCTCCCCGCCCAGCTTTCGGCTAACCTGAGCGCATTCGTCAATGGTAATACCCACATCGCTATCCAGCAACACGGTTACTTTGATGTGCCCTCCCTGACGACCGGCAACCTGAATAGCAACTACATAGAGTTGGCCGTCGTTGAGGTATGGCTGAATTAATTCGGTTAGTTTGGCTTTATCGTCCACAAGGTAAGGCTAACAAAAAAGGGAGTGTGACTCCCTTTTTTTATCAATGCCATATGGTTTTAGTGCCACAAAGATAATAAGTTTCCTGGTGCATAACAAGCCCCGTGTTTAGCGCAATTGCACGTATACGAGCCATTTTCCCTTATTTTGGCCCTTGAAAGTACTATCGGTTTCGCTTAACAGCGTTAAAACAACAATGAGAATACCCGTTGGAAAATTTATTGCCTTCTTTTTTCGGTCATTGCTATGGTCGCTCAATCTACTGCTGGCAGCCTATACCTGTCTGGCTTATTGGCTGCTTTATAGCCTGCAAATAGAGCATTGGTCGGCCGGGATGATTATGATTACGATACCAGTCGTTTGGGTACTGAACGTAGTTGTTGTTTGTTTGTGGCTTACCAGCCGCCCCTGGCGTAGTTGGCTGTCTGGTTTGCTCGTGATGGTAGGTATCTTGCTGTTTGGCTCCCGAACGTTTTCCTGGCATGGTTCCGATACACAAACAGGCACCGGCCTTTCCCTGAAAGTATTCAGCTATAATGTGCATTCATTTGGCGAAATGGATCTATTGGGAAGCAGGCAAAGTTCACCGACTGTTCGGCGTATACTCAACTATGTACTTCGGTACGATGCCCCAATCAAGTGTTTTCAGGAATTCTATACGTCAACAAAGAACCCGGATTATGATGTGATTGAGCGGTTAAAAAAAGCCGGTTATTTCTACTCGGCTCTTTTATATCCAGACATGGCTCACGTACCGGATGGCGACATTGGCGTAGCCATATTCTCTACTTACCCCATCATTGATTCGGGTCGGGAAGTGTTCGAAACGCACAATGGTCTCGTTTGGGCTACGGTTACGGTAGGTACGGACACGATCAGGATTATCAATGTGCATTTGCACTCCATGGGAATTCGCGTAGGCCGGGTACTAAATCAGAAACAAATGAAAGGGGTCCAGCACGAAACAAGGGGTGTTTTGAGTGCCCTGCGCACCGGCTTTATCAAGCGAAACGAACAGGTTCGCAAAGTGGAAGAATACATTCGCCAAAGCCCCTACCCGGTCGTTGTAACGGGCGATCATAATGACACCCCGTATGGAGTTGTGTATGAACGGTTGCGCCGAAGGTTACCCAATAGTTTTGAAGAGGCAGGACATGGTTTTGGCTTTACCTACAATCGCCTGCCGGGTTTTATCCGAATCGATCATCAGTTTCACAGCCCTGAACTCCCCGTTACAGACTTTGAAACGATTGATTATGTCGATTACTCTGACCATTATCCAATAGTGGGAACGTACCTGATTAAGTGATGTAGGATACAGAACGTATGACTTATGATAAGATACAAAATAGCCCTTTTCACTACATCATACACCATTCAGGGGTGGGCGTTTACCCATTCTTCCCCATTGCTGAATACTTCTTTCTTCCAGATGGGTACTGTTTTCTTAATCGTGTCGATGATGTAACGACAGGCGTCAAATGCGTCGGCACGGTGCGCCGTAGCAACCCCAATCAGCACGGCCATTTCGCCAATCTGCAACGTACCCTTACGATGAATAATGGCATAACGTAGTATGGGCCACTGCTGCTGGGCCTCATCCGCAATCTTCTGCATTTCGGAAATGGCCATGCGGTCGTAGGCTTCATACTCCAGCCGGTCAACCGGGCGTTCCTGCGTGTTGTCACGAACAACGCCCAGAAACAGATCGATGGCTCCTGCCTGCTCCGATTGTAAATAGCTCAGCGCCGTTGTCACATCAATGGGCTCAATGGTAAGGGTAACCATAACAGTTGGTTAGTCAGTGAGTTGGGCAGTAAGTAAGCCTTAAGTCAGCGAGTTGATCAGGACAGAAGTTGCTGGTTAACTGCCTGACCGATTAACTGGCCAGCTGATTACCCTCCGCTAACGGGTGGAATAAGGGCGATTTCGTCGGTAGGACTAAGAACCTGATCGGTTTCGGCATACGCGCCATTGACGGCGATGAGTAAGGATCGAATACCCATTAAAGCGGGGAATTGCTGATGCAGTTGTTCCAGTAAATCCGCAACGCTGGCGTTCTTACGTAAAGAAACCGAAACTGCAGACTGACCCGTTAAGTCACGGGTGATACCAAAAAGGAGTACAGAAATAGATGAATCCATGCGTAAAGACAGGCAGTGGTATGTACCGCTAACGCAATTCTGGCTAAGCGAAGTTCGCTCTTTTTTTATAAAGCATAAAGAAGGGTGCCCCTTGTCAGGAGCACCCTTCTTTATAATGGAATCAATTTGAGTTATTCATCTTTCGCTCGGCCTTCTTCAGCTTACGATCCGTTTTGTCGAGGGCTTTATTGGTTCCCTCCTTGACATCCTCTTTTGTATTTTTTGCCGCTGTCGAAATTTTGTCGCCCGCCTTGTTGGTTTCGCGGCTTATTTTCCGGCCAGCCGCTTTGGTCGTTTGTTTAGTTTGGTGACCTACCTCTTTCATTTTTTCTTTAGTATCCTGCGCGAATCCAGCGAGGACGGCAAAAACCAGCGCAGCGGCCAGTACCATAGTCTTCTTCATTGTTGTCGAGTTTATATGTTTACCCAACAACAGCAGATTGAATGAATTGTTTATCGCTACACGCTACTCTTTATGCTTGAATACTTTTACCTGGTATACATACTCCTGCATCCGCTTGATTTGCTGTTTGCGGGACAAATTCATCAGACCACCTTTCCGATTGAGCCGCAATGGCTGCCCCTTCAGCGAATCGGCAGGAATGGCATTAATTGCATCGAGCAGGTAATTGGTTTTGATGGCAAAACTCACTCCCTCCAAGGTTGTCTGCTTGCCGCTTATAATGCCAATAATATTTCCTCCCTCGTCCAGAAGCGGACCGCCCGAATTACCCGGATTAACCCCTACAGCAACCTGATAGGCGGTTGAATCACCCCGATAGCCCGTACCGGAACTTAGATATCCCTCTCCGTAAACAATCTCTTCGCGTGGGAATCCGAGCGTATATACGCGCTCACCGAGATCGGACGGGCGGGCATTGAACCCGTAGGGGACCGGCGGCATTGGCCTAAAGGCACTGTCATCACAAAGTTGCAGGAAAGCCAGATCGTGGGCCTGATCATTATAAACAACCCGGGCCTTGTATACATCCCCCTTGGTACTCTGCACATATACCGAATCGGCCCCAATAACGATGTGGTTATTGGTAACAAAGTACCCATCGCCGGTAAGCATAAACCCGGAACCGGATACCTGTGCAGGGTTAACGCTCAATGCCCGCCCCCGGCCGTTCAGATCGCTCAACAGTTTGCGTTGCGAATACTTAACTGCCTGAATTTCTTTGCTTAGCAACCGGTATTGCTGCTCCTGCTGGTGGCTTTGCTGGTAGGACCGATAGAGAAAAATAGAGCCAAACGTAGTGATAATAGCCGCCGAAGCCGCTACTGCCAGCGTGGTGCGATACGTTCTCCACAGGGCACGAATCTGACCCGATTGCTCCGTTTCGACCGGATAAGCGTTCACGTCGGCACTTGCCTGTATCCGGGCCAGTCGCTGTTTAAACTCAATACGTTCGCTGTACGTGCGAAGCGCGTTCTCTATATCTTTTTCCTCGTCCATGTTCATTACTAGTTAGGGAGTAACTCTGCCGGAGCAGGGTATTGAATCGGGTCAAATCAATCCTGTTTGTACTCCGAAAAGAACAGTCTTTTCAGGCGCATCAGGCACTTATACTTCTGCGTTTTGGCGTTGTCGGTGTTGGTATAACCAAACTTTTCGGTTATGTCCTGCATACTCAAATGCTCAATATAAAAATCTTCCAGCAACGTCCGGCAAGGCTCACCCAGTCGGTTTAATGAATCGGCCATCAGGTCAAACTGACGATCCCGCTCTTCATGCCCGGCTAAATCATCGCTGATCTGACCGTTAACGAACTCGTCCGAAACGGGCGTTTCAACATCGCGCACCATAAACCGGCTTCGTTGTGCCAGTTGCTTGAGCCAAAGCCGTCTGCCTATCGAATACAGGTAGGTTTTCAGTTGGCAATGCAATTCGAGCGATCCACCCCTAACCTTCTCATACAACACAATCAACACCTCCTGATAAATATCTTTGGCGTCGTCTTCACTACCGCTGTTGCTGGTTACGAAGTAGAGCACCATCGGAAAATACCGTTGGTATAAATGCGTCAATGCATTGTCAGAGCCATCGGCCAACCCTATCAGCAACTCTTCGTCAGTTAATACGGGCAGCCTGCTTTCCTTCATTGAGTTGGTTCATTACTTAATACGAAACGACAGAAAATGTAACCCAAAAAAAATAAATAAAAATGTTGGGTTACCTTCTTCTCTTTCGAGTATTAATGTTGACATTAATCAGTTTCACTTAAACAAAAACATCCCCAAATTTATGAAAGCAATCACGAAATCTGCCTTCTTTTTCATGGCTATGATCGCCCTGGCCACTTCTTGCAGCACGAAGAAAACCGAAACCACTGAGACCAACACCATGATGACGGATTCGTCTTCGATGATGACTACGGACTCCACGATGGCTACGGATTCTTCTGCCATGATGATGTCCGATAGCGCGAAGTAATTTTTGCTAAGGCACAACTGCCGGTAACTATTACCGACAACGCTATAAACGTTTTAAGCCTCCTGATAATTCAGGGGGCTTTCCGTTTTTCAGGTCCAAGCCTTGGTAAAGGCGATTGGTCAATCAGCCCGTTTGCCCTTGTTCAGACCAGTGAGCAGAACATTGGAAGGCGTAAGGAAAATAAGTTCTTAATTAACCACATTGATTGGATGCCCTTTTAGAAAAGCCGTCAGGTTTTCTACCGTCATAGCCATCAGGCGCTTACGGGCTTCCTGGGTAGCCCAGGCAATGTGCGGGGTAATCAAGCAATTTTTAGCCGTAAAAAGCGGATTGTCGGCAGCAGGAGGTTCAGCGGATAAGACATCGATTCCGGCCCCGGCAATGACGCCATTGTTCAGCGCATCGGCCAGATCCTGCTCCACAACAATGGGGCCTCTCGATGTGTTTAGCAGAAAAGCCGAGGGCTTCATTTTTGCCAGACTAGCTTTGTTAATCAGTCCCTTCGTTTCGGGTAATAACGGACAGTGAATACTCACGACATCGGCCTGTTCCAGCAGTTCGGAAAGTTCGGCCCAACGAAAATTCGGACGGTGGGACTGGTCTGTTTGGTGTCGTTTTGACCCGATGATAGTCATCCCGAACGCGGTAGCCACATCCGCTACCTTTTCACCAATGCTACCAAATCCAATGATACCCATTGTTTTACCGGCCAGTTCGATAAGTGGGTAATCCCAGAAGGAGAAATCGGCGGAACCAGCCCAACGTCCTTCCATTACCGCATCGCTGTGCCGTTGTACGTGTAATGTTAGTTCCAATAACAGGGCAAACGTCAGTTGAACAACGGAGGCAGTACCATAGCCAGGAACATTACTAACCACAATTCCCTGCTGGCGGGCAGCCTCCACGGCGACAATATTGTAACCAGTAGCCAGTACACCGATAAATTTAAGGTTAGGCAACTGGCTCAACTGATCTTCGGTCAACGGCTCTTTGTTGGTAAAGACAGCATCGGCATCCTGCGCCCGTTCTACCACTTTATCGGCTGGTGTCCGTTCGTACACCGTCACATCCCCCAGCGCTTCCAGCCCCGCCCAGGATAGGTCGCCCGGATTTAAGGTATAGCCATCTAAAACGACAATCTCCATACGTATTTCTTTTATTTTTTATCAACAAATCGCTATTACCAAATTTATTGCAGAGATAATCAACTGATCACCTTCTGCGGTGAATTATCTTTTCGAACCATCAGCCGCACCATAACGAAAATAGCAACCAGCAGGGAGGCCAGTCCAATCAGATAGCCATATCCGGTCGCCAGGTCAGGCAAGCCAGCCGCACTCCTGGCACTCAACAGTTCGTACGTGGGAATAATCCATTGGATAGCATACGCCTGCGCCAGCGTGAGAAAGCAAATAAAAATCAGCATGATAAAGCTGTGCTTTACCGTAAAGCGAAACAACTGCGATTCCTGCCCCACCAGATTACCAGCCGCAGCCGCTACCGCAATGGACTGGGGAGAAATCATTTTACCCACCACCCCGCCCGATACGTTAGCCGCTACGGTTACCACCGGATCGACCCCAATCGACTGAGCAGTGGCATACTGAATTTTACTAAACAACGCATTTGCCGATGTATCGGAACCGGTGATGAATACGCCCAGCCAGCCCAATATGGGAGCAAAGAACGGGAACAAAGCACCGGTGTTAGCCAGCACGGCAGCCAGCGTCAGCGTAATGCCCGAATCATTCATTACGTAGGCAAACCCCAGCACGGCCGCAATGGTCAGGATGGGAAACTTAAGCTGATTCAGTGTCGAACCAAAAACGGTTACCCCTTCACGGTACCTCAGGCCAACCAACGGCATAGCCAGCAGGGTTGCCAGCAGGATGGCCGTTCCGGCAGCCGATAGATAATTCAGTTTAAACAGTTTGGGAATTGGATTCCCGTCGAGGCCCAAAATAACGTTGTGCAAACCCGGAAACTCCACCTGCACCATACCCCATTCGTTCAGCACTTCTTTAATTGGCGGTAGCCCCCAGGCAATAATAATAATGGTCAGCACGATAAATGGCGACCACGCCCGGATGGTTTGCCCGGCCGTATAATTCACTTCCGTATTCACTACTGGCGCAGGTTCATTAGCAAATCGCCAGATGGTTTTCGGCTTCCAGAATCGAAGAAAAACCATCAGGCAGATAATTGACCCCAGGCCCGCGATAACATCGGGCAGTGCCGGGCCTAAAAAATTAGACGAAAGATACTGGAGCAACGCAAACGAAACACCCGAAACCAACACGGCCGGACCCACCTCCCGCGCTTTTTTGACCCCGGCAATGATGCTCACCAGATAAAAAGGCAGCATAACGGATAAAATAGGCAGGGTACGACCCACCATCTGCGAAATGGGCAACTCCGGAATACCAGATACCTGCGACGCTACGGTAATGGGGATCCCGATGGAGCCAAAAGCAACGGGTGCCGTATTGGCAATCAGGCAGATACCCGACGCGTACAGCGGATTGAATCCCAGTCCAACCAGCATAGCCGCCGTAATGGCTACGGGTGCCCCAAAGCCAGCCGTCCCTTCCAGAAACGAGCCAAACGAAAAAGCAATTAACAAGGCCTGCAACCGCCGGTCGGAGGTGATAGAGGCCATAAAGTGTTTTATAATATCGAACTGACCGCTCCGAACGGTGATATTGAACAGAAACACGGCCATGATTACCAGCCAGCAGATAGGAAACAGCCCGTACAACGCCCCGTGAGCTACCGACAAAAAGGCCAGCTTCACGGGCATGCCATACACGCTAATCGCAATGACTATCGCTATTACGGTTGCAATTAGACTGGCCTGATAGCCTTTCATCCTGCGGATTATCAACGCCCAGAAAATAAACAGAATCGGTAAAGATGCGACCAGCACCGATACGCTAATCCGGTTGAACGGGTCAATAATTTGTTGCCAGACCATATAGTGTTCAGGTTAGTGATGGTAATCTTTAGTGTATTACGCCAGGTCAAGCGCTACGATTTCGTGGTCGAGTATGGTGGGTACGGATACGATCACCGCATTGCCCTTTTTCTCAAAAGCAGGTTTCTGCCCGCTCATCAGCAGCGTTACCCCCATTATAGTAATACCCGCCGGAACATTGACCCTGACCGTTGCTGATACGGGAATCAGTTCACGGAATGGCCCTTTCATCATCATGGGGTTGGTCAGGTTAACCAGGTGTACTGTCATGGATGCCGCCTGCCGCCACACGGTCACATCAATCAGTCCGGGCCCGCCTACGGTAACGATGGGGGTTTCGTCGAGTGCCCAGTTGACTATATTTCGGAGCAGCTGACCATGATCTACACTGAGTATTTGCCAGAACGAACGGTCCAGGTCACCGGGTAGGTAGGCCACCCGTCCTTTACCCACCTGCCGTAGATATAGCTCCCGCGTATCGGTTTCCGCCACGCGGGGGTACACATCTTCCATCGGCAAATCGGGGTAGGTTGGAATAAGTGTAACCGGACTTGAAAACGGGATGGCAGGAGTCACGTCTACTTTATAGATGGCATTGATGATACGGGGTGTTTGCTCCAGTCCGTTCAGAATCTGGTTCGTCTGGCTGTTTTGGGCATCATGACGAAGGTGCAGATAGCTATTCTTCAAAGGCCCTTCTACTTTCTGGTTGTAGGAAACGCCGAACAAATTGGCCAGGCCAAAATCAGGGCGCAGCTTCCCTTCTTCGTCATAGAGCGACGTTTCGAACGTGGCCACCACACTGCCTCCCCCATCAACGAACGCCCGTAGTTGCTGGCACTGCGCATTGGACAGGGCCGCAACATTCGGTAGTATCAATAACTTGAACCGGTTCAAGTCTTCGGGCGAGAGCAGCTGGTCATTGACCATATCGAACGGAATCCGGCTTTCTACCAGCGCATGGTACATACCATCCAGATGATCGCCACTTTTTTGCTGCCATGGTTTCCCACCGTAATTGCGGTCGGTTTGTTCGGAGTAAACGATGCCCACGCGGGCTAGTGAAGCCGTATTGCGGAGATACCGCTCGTTTTTATGATACCCTTCATATACCGTGGCAACAGCGTCCATCCATCGCTTGTCGTAGATATCGCCCCCAAACTTAACGAAACAGGGGCGCATACCATTGGCCGTCCCCTCGGCTACCCAAATCCTGATTTCGGCATCACTCTGAACGGAATCTTTCCAGCGATATTCCTCTTCAATACCGACGCTGAAAATACCAATCAGCGGTTTCATCCCTAAAGTGGACCGGAGTTCTTTGGCTCCCTTCCCATTTATCCAGGGCGGCATCAGTCCCCGGCGGGCCTGTTGGTCGGCAAAAAACAAGTCGGCTTCCCGACCGGTCATCACTTTATCGGGAAAGCCGTTGGGAATAAAGCGCGATGTAGCCTTAACCTGCCGAATGCCCGAATCCCACAAGGCCCACAGTTCCCGCAGTCGTTTAACGCGCCACTCGGCCCACTTGCGATAAGTAGGGTCCAGTTTATCGGCTTTTTGCGGCAAATTCAGCCCCGAATAGGCGGTAAAGTTAGTCTGGCAGTGCTCGCAGTAACAAATATCATGACCCGCCCAGCGGTTGGAGAAGATGCCTTCCGGCTGGTAACGCTCCATTATTTCGCGGTTTACCCGGGGCATAAATTCGAAATTATAAGGCCCTAGGGCGCAGGTTACCCACAGGTCCGGGTTGGCCCAGTGCCGACGCTTCTGCCCATCGGCCGTTACCGCAATCCAGTCGGGGTGTGCTTCGTACACATCCTGCCGGGTTGCATGGGGATCGGTACGAAGCATAATCTTCATTCCCTGTTTCCGGCACCCTGCCACCAGATACCCCAGTGTATCGGCATCGCCCATGAATGAACTCCGGTGGTGGAGCGGAATGCGGGTTGGATAAAAAGCCACTACGCCCCCAGCACTAAGAAGTGCCCCATCGGCCTGAATACGTTTGAAATAATTAAGCCAGAAATCAGGGTCGTAATGGCCGGGGTCCCGTTCTACGAAGGCGAGTTGCGCCCACCGCATTGGTCCATCGAGCCAGAACGCTTCGCCCGGCGTCGTGTTAGCCGGGGTGATGACACGGGTCAGCGCGTGGGCATCCGAAAGCGTATATAGCCCCCCCAGGATACCAGTAGCTTTGACAAAATCTCTTCTTTCCATACCTGAACCGAAAAAGCGTATTCATCCCCGGTCCTACCTTTAGGGGTTGACGCAAGCGGATTATTTACCCCGTGCATACATCGATTTGCTACCTGGGTTGAGCCGTTTGTGAACGCCTGAACCGATTTTATAGAGCAAATGGAAACATTTTTTAAAGAATGATGTTCTCTTGACATAATCCCAGCAATACAGTACATTTGTTCACATAAATCCGGTAGGCAGGATTTTCACAAAGTGTTTATCCGCAACGGCAGCAGATCATCCGTTTCCCAAACGTTTTAGTAACCACCTCATCTGGCCCCACCAGACGGTTGCGTTTGGAGAAGGCAAATCACCCCAATTGACAATTGTTTGATTTATCTTATTTCGTAACTAATTGACTCTATTGAGGTTAACCCGTATCGTCATCAGCCGCCCCGTGTCTGTCCAGCGCAGGTCGTTCATTTGCCCATCAAACCATCGGTTTCTCAGTCATCTATAATCTCCAATTTCCATCTTTACTGCCCACGCGGCCCTTTCAAGGTTTATTGCTAACCTGATCTTTATGTTCAAGAAAGAAGAATTAGATAGTAAGCTTCTCTCGGAGCTTCAACCCATTGCCGAGCAATTCGGCATTCGTACCATTGCCAAATTCACCAAAGAAAAACTGGTTTACGAAATCATTAAACAGCAGTCTGAACGACCTAGTGGCGAAGAACCCGTTCCTGCTGACGATGCCCCCAAGCGGGCCAAGCGCGCTCCCAAAGCCGCTGTAGTGACCCCGGTTATTGCGATCACTACGGAAGAACATCCGTCGGCAGACGATGCCCCCGTTCGTTTGGCTAAGGCCCCGGCTACTCCTGCCCGCCCACGAAACCGCCGGGAAACGACTGAATCGGCGGCAAGCCCCAACGCCGAAACAGCCGAATTACCAGCACAGCCGGTAATGGACGAAACGACGCCGGTAGCCATGGAGACTACACCTACCGAAACAGCGGATGCACCCGCGGTTAATATCGTACAGGAATCCCGTCCGTCTGGGGATAACCGCGAGGGGACACAACGCAACGGGCAACCCGGTACAACCGACCGGAATCAGCGCACCAATACGCAGGGAACCGAACCAACCGAGCGGACCAACCGGCCAAACACGCCCCGTAACGATAGAGACCGTACCCAACGGCCCGATCTGAACCAACAACGGAATCAGCGTACCGAAGCCCCGCGCGATGGGCGTGCCCGTCTTGATTCAAATCGGGAAGGCGGAAGCCGCGACCGTACTGATCGGGACACTAATACGCAGCGACGCGATCAACGCCCCCGTACACCACGCGCCGTCTCGGACGAGTCGGCCCTAAATTATGGTGGACAGACCGACGATGCTTTTCTGACACCAACAGTTATAACAGAAGATACAGCAGCCAATCGGGAACCAGGCATCGAACCCGCTTCTACAGAGACAGAAGCCGTTGTGGAACCGACCGATGCACCCCAGGAAGGTCAGGCCGACCAGGACCAGTCTGAATCAGGGCAGTCGAACCAGCCACAGGCGCAAGCTACACGCGAAGCCCAGGAGTACCAAAACCGTATCCGTCGGCAGTACAACCAGCACATTCGGGAGTTCGATGGTATCATTGACAATGAAGGTGTTCTGGAAATTATGCAGGATGGTGGCTACGGATTCCTCCGCTCAGCCGATTACAACTACCTGGCCAGCCCCGACGATATTTACGTATCGCCCTCGCAGATTAAGCTATTCGGCCTGAAAACCGGCGATACGGTACGCGGAGCCATTCGTCCACCGAAAGAAGGCGAAAAGTATTTTGCCTTACTCCGGGTTTCGACCGTAAACGGAAAGACCACCGAGGAAATCCGCGACCGGATTCCGTTTGAATACCTGACTCCCCTTTTCCCCGAGGAGCAACTTCATTTGAGCAACCGGCCCGAAAATTATTCGTCGCGGGTGCTGGACTTGTTTGCTCCTATCGGCAAAGGGCAGCGGGGTATGATTGTAGCCCAGCCCAAGACGGGTAAAACCGTATTGCTGAAGGAAATAGCTAATGCCATCACGCGGAACCACCCGGAGGTTTACCTGATTGTGCTACTAATTGACGAACGCCCGGAAGAAGTGACGGATATGGCCCGCAGCGTAAATGCGGAAGTTATCTCCTCCACCTTCGATGAGCAGGCCGACCGGCACGTAAAGGTGTCGAGTATGGTGCTCGAAAAAGCAAAGCGTATGGTCGAATGCGGTCACGATGTAGTTATCCTGCTGGATTCCATTACGCGCCTGGCACGGGCTTACAACACCGTTGTACCCTCGTCGGGCAAGATCCTGTCGGGTGGTGTGGATGCCAATGCCCTGCACCGGCCAAAGCGCTTCTTCGGCGCGGCCCGGAACATCGAAAATGGGGGTTCGCTGACGATCATTGCCACGGCACTGATTGATACCGGGTCTAAAATGGACGAGGTTATCTTCGAAGAATTTAAAGGTACCGGCAACATGGAACTTCAACTCGACCGTAAGCTGGCCAACAAACGGATTTATCCAGCAGTCGACTTAATGGCTTCGAGTACCCGCCGGGAAGATTTGTTGCTGGACAAAGAAACGCTGCAACGCGTCTGGATTCTGCGAAAACACATGGCCGATATGAACCCCATGGAATCAATGGATTTCCTGCTCGACCGGATGAAAGGAACCCGCAACAACGAAGAGTTCCTGATTTCGATGAACCGATAAGTGTTTGCTCCATCAACAAAGCGGGGTGCTATTCAGTAGAATGGCACCCCGCTTTGTTGATGGAGCAAACAGTCTTCTTGATTAGAAGTAGCGAAGTTGTTAGATTGCCTTTACGTCAGGACAACCATGAAAGATCTAATTCAGTACGCTATTCCCGGCTTCGTTATCCTGCTGATTGCCGAAGTTATTGTAACGGCCCGGCAGCAGAAGGACTATTACGACGCCAAAGACACAGCCGGTAGCCTGGCCATGGGAATCGGCAATGTGATTGTCGGGTTTGTGGGGAAGGTTATCGTATTCGGTGCGTACACGCTCGTCTATCAACTTCGGCTTTTCACAGTCGACATGACGCAGTGGTGGGCATGGATCATCCTGTTTTTTGCCGACGATTTCAGTTACTACTGGTTTCACCGAATCAGCCACAGCAGCCGGTATTTCTGGGCATCGCACGTGGTACACCATTCCTCCATGAAGTACAACCTTAGCACGGCTTTGCGGCAGACCTGGACGGGCAACCTGTCGGGGGCGTTCGTCTTCTGGATCTGGTTACCCTTGGTCGGCTTTTCGCCGGTGGCCATTATGACGATGCAGGCCGTTAGTTTGCTGTATCAGTTCTGGATTCATACGGAACACATCAACGGGTTTCCGGCACCCATCGAATTTATTTTTAATACGCCCTCCCACCACCGGGTGCATCACGGGTCGGATTTAGACTATCTGGACAAAAACCACGCGGGCGTACTCATCATCTGGGATCGGATGTTCGGTACGTTTGAGCCGGAACGCCACCGCCCAACGTACGGCCTGACCACCAATATCAACTCCCACAACCCCGTTCGCATTGCCTTTCATGAGTGGGTAGCTATTGGGCAGGATATTCGCCGGGCCGGGTCATGGCGGGTGGCTTTAAGCTATCTATTCGGTCCTCCGGGATGGAGTCATGACGGCTCCCGAAAAACGACGAAGCAACTTAGAAACGGGCAAATAACCCACACCAAGCAGGGTTAAAACCTTACTATCAGGCTCTGGAAGAACCGCATCCCAGTCGATTGATTCAGTAATCGATACGTATTTAGAATATTGTTAATCAGACAGATACGATCTACGAACGAGCTTAGGGTTGATTTATCCGTAAACCAACAACGTCCTTTTCGGGTTCTCTGGACATTATGCTTTTGGCCTGCCTGCTCTTTTTCTCGCTCCTGACTGTCCGGCCCGACTCGGTTACACCTTCAGACACTAACCGGTCGGTGCATTTTAGGCTAAAGCCAGCTTTCAACCTCGACTTTCGGGATTCATTTCTTGAGCAGCAGCACGTTAATGTATGGGGCGTTAATGCGGGGATCGAGTACGGCCCGAAGCGACACCAACTGACACTGGGTTATTACTGGATTAATTATGGCACCTACCTGCGGCTGATTGACTGGCGACGCGATGCCGCCCGGCGCATCAATCTGGATTACTATACCCGAACGGATATGTGGTACATGAGTCTGCTTTATTGGTGGAACCTGACGAACAACAAGCGATGGATGGTTAGCATACCGGTGGAGGTTGGCGGTGGTGTTGCCTACGCCATACCCCTCAACTTACAGCAGGATATCCCTATTGACCGAAGCCGTCGGGATTTCTTCGTACCCGTTCAGGCTGGTGCCTACGGCCAGTGGAAAGCAACCCGCTGGGTGGGTCTGAGTGCTCAGATAGGTTACCGCGTATCGATTTTCCAAACGGCTATCGACCAAAATTTCAATGGTACTTATTACAGCATTGGCGTAACGATTTATCCGGCTCTGGTAACGGATATCTGGCGGTGGGTCAGAAAAAAAGAGCACATTTCTCCAATGCACCCACCCCAGCCACGCGAGGCAAAACCGCTCAAAACCCCGTAGAGGTATAAGCCGTTGATACGACCCGATTCCAATCGGGATGGCGTTTGATATAGGTCGAAATAAATGGGCAAGCCGACACTATCTTCAGGTTGTTCTGCTCCACATACTGCAACACACCCTCAACCAGGTGAGAGCCAACACCCTGCCCCTCCAGGCTTTCGTCTACTTCGGTATGTACCAGTGCGAGCGTTTCATCGTCAACAATCTGATAATCAACAACGGATAATTTACCGTCCGTATCCAGTTCGAAGCGGTGCCGGTGGGCGTTGTTTTTAACGGGCGTTGTGTTCATGTACTTTAAGGCATTTGTTACTCCCTTTACACCAAATAAGGCCTACTTGTTCAAATGAACTGAGTTAATTTGTGTTAGATTCCTTCCTCATTTACCCATGAACCGTCTCGACCGCCTGACCGCCATTCTGATTCATCTGCAAACCAAGCGGGTTGTTCGTGCTCAGGAACTGGCCAGCCGCTTCGGCATTAGTCTGCGAACGGTGTACCGCGATGTCCGGTCCCTGGAGGAAGCGGGCGTTCCTATCGGTGCCGAAGCGGGCGTTGGCTACTTCCTCACCGACTACCATCTGCCGCCCGTTATGTTCACCAATGCCGAAGCCAGTGCATTGATGATGGGTGGCAAGCTGATTGAGAGGTGGACGGATGAGTCCGTACAAACCGAATTCGACTCCGCCCTATTCAAGATAAAATCCGTATTGAAACGTCCCGACCAGGAGCATCTGGACGATTTGGATGCCCACATCAACGTGGCCAAACCAAACCAGCGAAAGCCCTATGCTACTGGTTTGCTCAATGCGCTGCAACACGCCATTGCCTGCCGTCATGTACTGGCGATTCACTATCATTCGCACTACAACGATACCGAAACCCAGCGCGAGGTAGAGCCCGTGGGACTTTATCATGCCCACATGGCCTGGCATCTGATTGGTTATTGCCGTACTCGCCAGGATTACCGCGATTTCCGGGTTGACCGCATTCGCCAGCTCGCCAATACGCAACAGTCATTTTCGCGCCGGGACCGACTCTCTTTGCAGGAATACCTCGACCGGGTTGGTAAAAGAGATATGCCCGTTACTGACATCGTTCTTGTTTTTCAGAAATCGGTGATGCGCCACATGCAGGAGCAGAAATACAGTTTTGGCTTTCAGGATGAAGCCGACCTGGGCGACCGGGTTCGGATGCGGTTCCAGACTCCCTGGATGGAAGGCGTGGCCCGCTGGTTACTCATGTTTGGCAATGAAGTGACGATTGAGGAACCGGAATCACTACAAGTTCGGATGCAGGCACTGATAGAAGAATTGCAGAACCATTACGCGGAAAAAGTAAGTGGTTAACTCCTGCCTGCTGACATACTGTTGTCACTGAATAGTCAGACATTTGGATAAATCAGCGTCAATCATGCCCAACGAACTCATTGTCAAAAACAGTATTACCATCAATGCACCCCCGCCAGTAGTCTGGGACCTGTTGACCAACCCCAAACAAACCAAAAAATATATGTTTGGCTGCGAAGCCCTATCCAACTGGCAGCCAGGCAGTCCGCTGCGCTGGCAGGGCGTTTGGGAGGGGAAAGAGATGGTGTTTGTAAAAGGAAGCATCGTACAAATCGAACCTGGTCATTTTTTAGCCTACACCACCTTCGACCCCAATTCTACGCTACCCGACGTTCCCGAAAATTACGTAACCGTTACGTACATCTTGACCGAAGTAGAGGGGCAAACGCAACTGTTAGTTACGCAGGGTGACTTTGCTACCGTTGCCGATGGCGAACGACGCTATACCGAAGCATCCAACAACGGCGAAGGCTGGAATCCGATTCTGGTCGAGATTAAAAAACTGGCCGAAAACAGCTAAGAGTGTTGTGGGTATATTCGTGCGCCCTCCCCAAAATAGAGCGAAAGGTCTAGTTGGACGTTTCGGTCAGCACATACTCTTCCGGCCCCTTAATGGAGTTCATACCGGCCGTTAGTAAAAACTCCCGTTCTGATTTCTCCGTAACGGTCGGCCGTGTTGTATGCGTAGATTGGATAACGAAATAGTATTGTTTCCCCGGCTCAAAATGAAGAAAATAAGCCTTGTTATTAATCACGAAGCCAATACTATCGCTGACAGATTGTACGGTAACCCATGTCCGAAATTTGATGACGATAGGCTTTTT
The DNA here is from genome assembly GCA_038236215.1 of Cytophagales bacterium. Taxonomy (GTDB): domain Bacteria; phylum Bacteroidota; class Bacteroidia; order Cytophagales; family Spirosomataceae; genus Spirosoma. The sequence continues at coordinate 26,304 of JBBSTD010000017.1, forward strand.
TTCGTTAGCAGCTACCTTTATTTCAGCGTAGTTAGCAATCATTAAATTCAGGAAATGAATGCGGGCCGGTGCCGGTGTCTGGGCCCGACTACTCAGGCTTAGCAGACAGATCGTTACAACTAGTAAATACCACCGTTTCATAACGTTTGGGGATGGTTGAGTACATAGGCTTAAATCAGTTCCTGGTTACCCGGTCAGTATTACTTCAGTTTGTTTCCTTTGTACTCGTAGAATTTGGCATCAGGGCCGCTGAACATCACCAGTTCACCACCATCCGTTATAGCAGTCTGGCCCTGATTGAACACCAGACCGGTAAACGTTCCCACGTACTGGCGACCAATATTGTCCATGGATTTGAGAACGGGTAACGGCGCATTTTTTCGACTGATAACTAATAATCCAGCCTCTCCCTGTTTACTTACATCAACCGTGTCAGAATAAGTCGATAAAACTTCCTTCGTCACGAAGTTTGAAATTTTCACGTCGCAGGCATAAAAGCCAACTCGCGCATCGCGGGGGTCGGCGGCAGATACATCGTCTGATTTTGTCTGACAGCTCAGGCTGCTCGTCGCAATGGCTCCGATGAACGACACTATTGCTATTATTTTCATACGTGTACGTGTTTGTAAATTAAACGCTTCGCTCTCTATTTATGTAACCAATCAACTCACGCTGAAATTACCCAGCGACCTACTTAAACGCCGGAATGCCCGTAATGTCGGCGCCCAATATTAGTAGTTGAATATCGTGCGTTCCCTCGTACGTGCTCACCGATTCGAGGTTCATCAGGTGACGCATAATCGGGTATTCGCCGGAGATGCCCATAGCTCCTAAAATCTGGCGGGCATCGCGGGCCACGTTCAGGGCTATTTCCACGTTATTTCGTTTGGCGAGTGAAATTTGCGCGTTGGTGGCCCGGCCTTCATTCATCAGGGTGCCCAGCCGCCAGCAGAGCAGTTGTGCCTTGGTAATCTCAGTCAGCATTTCGGCTAATTTTTTCTGTACCAACTGAAAACTGGCAATGGGTTTATTGAATTGAATGCGTTCCAGAGAATACCGACGGGCCACTTCGTAGCACTCCATGGCCGCGCCCACGGCTCCCCAGCTAATGCCATAGCGAGCCTGTTCCAAACACTTCAAGGCACTTTTCAGCCCAAAAGCATTGGGTAGCATATTAGTTTTTGGCACCTGTACGTCCTGAAAAATCATTTCGCCGGTGGTACTGGCCCGCAGCGACCATTTATTTTTTATCTCGGCAGTGGTAAATCCGTCCATGCCACGCTCCAGAATCAGCCCCCTGATTTTACCCTGATCACTTCTGGCCCACACAATGGCGATATCGGCGATATTCGCGTTGGTAATCCAGATTTTAGACCCATTCAACAGGTAGTAATCGCTCCGTTCGATGAAGTTGCTTTCCATGCTGCCGGGGTCCGAGCCGTGGTTGGGTTCGGTCAGGCCAAAACAGCCAATGAGGTCTCCAGTGGCCAATCGGGGCAGAAATTTCTGTTTCTGTTCGTCGGAGCCAAACGTATGGATAGGGTGCATCACCAGTGAGTTTTGCACCGACACGCACGACCGCATGCCCGAATCGCCCCGTTCAATTTCCTGAGTCATCAGGCCATAGGAAATCTGATCAAGTCCACCACCGCCGTATTCCGTTGGAATAGTAGCGCCGAAGGCACCAATCTTACCAAACTTCTGAACCAGTTGTTTCGGGAACTCGGCACGCTGAGCGCACTCTTCCACGATGGGCGAAATTTCCCGTTTTACAAAATCGCGTACCGCCGAACGTACCAGCTTGTGTTCGGCCGTGAGCAAATCGTCGATACAATAGAAATCCGGCGACTCGAACGAGTCTGCCTTATTTCGGGGCGGGGTCATGGTTGGGGCTTGCATAGGAAGTTAACTCAAAAGGTTAGAGCTTGTTATCGGGCAATTGTTTTTTACTAGTTTACCTTCATCGCAAAAGGCTACGTCCAGTACAAGATGGGAGCATTAGGAAACCGCTGCTGCCATTCGGTGTAAAAAAAGGAACGTAGCTCCTTCATCTCCTCGGGTCGGTAGACATACTTCACGCCCCCAAATTTATTTCGCTTCGAGGCCCGGCTCTGTTCGTCCATGTCGAGACTCGTATTTGGATACCACGTTTCCAGAACAGATTTACTACCGGGTGTGAACCGGTGACTGATAAACTCTACGGTCAGGTCGCAGGGAAAATCGAGGGCAACTGCTATCCGGTTCAGCAAGTCGGTATACTGCTCGCGCCAGTTTTCGACGGGCATAATGGGCGCCAGCACCACGCCGACCGGATACCCACCCCCGCCCTGTTCCCGGGGCATAGCCAGCTTCCGTAACGCAAGCAGGCGGGCCTCTATGGAAGCGGTGCCCCCTTCCAGCCGACGGGCAATACTATCCGTATTCAGGCTCACTCTGGCGCGGGTACGCCCGTTATGGGACAACTCAAGCAGCGAATCTACCTGGTCGTATTTCGTCACGAACCGGAGTTGGGTGTCGGGCCGGTTACCAAAATGCCGGATGCACTCGGCCAGGCTACCCGTCAGATGCTCAATGCCAATCACGTCCGTGTAACAACTCACCTCAAACGTAGTGATTTTCCCCGGTTGTTCATAGGTGACAGTATTGGCCAGCATCTGTGGCAGGTTGGCAAAAACCCGGGTCACGGGTGGTCCCTGCAAGCTACCCGCCAGGTAACAGTACTGACAGTGCGCCGGGCACCCTTCGGCCAGGTTCATCTGCCAGTCGGCAGAGGGCGGTATGGGCTGCAACCGAAACGTACCCGGCGGGGCTTTCACCACCGCAAGTGTCTGCTTAGCATTCCGGTACGTTTGTCGGGCATCTTCTCCGCGCAGACCCGTCAGGCGGTTGGTTTTCAGGATGGTAACGGGCAGGTTAAGGTCCGTGACGCGGGTATAAACCCGCTGACCAAACGGCTCTTTGAGCGCATCGGGCGTGAACAGCACCCGCCTGGGCATCCACAAACGGGAGGTCATCAAGTGGGTGTCTTTGACGGGATTGCTAATCGGTTTTTGCGTTGGTTGAGCAGACATAGGATAAGGACTAAACGTACTATTGCGGGTTGTTCTCTACTGTATAAAGAACAAAACAGCCTGTACTTTAATTCTGTTATACTCCACCAACTTCACTCCATAAACCACTCACTATAAGCGGCTTATAAATAATTTTAAATTAATCCAGTACCCCGCCCGCAAAATGGGTAGTTGCTTATTTTTTCGCGTCATTTCGGAGCCTTTTTACTCTGCAACAGCCAGGTCGCCAGTTCTTTAGCCGCGCTGAAATTAGCGTATTCGGCCGGTATCCGCCGACCATCCACGTATTCATTGTACAGCCAGGGGTCGCCCACGGCAAAGACGGTTCCTTTGCCAACGTGAGCTACGGCCACAATGACATCACCACCATCGGTCACTACGGCTCTGGCGGGGGATTTCACCTGGATGGGGGCTAGTTCCTTAATGTAAACCGTTCGGGTTTTGGGGAAGATGCTGGTCCCCGATGCCAGATTGATAGTGCCCTGCTCCCACTTTGTTCCCTGTACCATGTTACGGTTTTTGGGTAGAAAGTGCATACCAAACTGGGCCGCTAGTTGATTGAAATGAACGTGTTCGCAGTTGGCGGTGTCGTTGGCCATCAGCACCAGCGTCCCCCCCGACTTTACCCAGTCGGAAATGGCTTTGCTATCGGCCGGGCTGATATAATTGGGATTTGGGGTTTCTTTGGGTGTATCGGGGTCAACGATGATGTAGACGCTGGCATCCTTTAACGAAGCCGACGTTGGTGGTCCGGAAACAGTAGCCGTTTTTGCCCCCAGATCGCGAAAAATAGTCCCCCACCAGTAGAAGCCGGAATGCTGCCGATCCTCCCAGGTGTAGTGAAATACCTCCTCCTCAGCCGTGCCGTCGGTGCGGACTGGCCCTTTGCGGAATTCGTGGTTGAAGTAATTATCCACTGCTACCACCTTGCCCTTACCCGGCTTATTTTCGCCCGGATCGCCGGACCGGGCAATCTCCATCTCGACGCTGGCCATGATGAATGGGCCAACGCCTTTCAAATCGTCTTGCCGGAGGGGTTCACTCAGGTAATAGGCATAACTGCCATCACGGTAGGGATTCCCACCTAAACCGCTCACCAGTACGGTTTTTTCCAGGTGAATCATCCCCTTATCGTCCGTTGTAATAAATTTCTTCAACATACCCTCATACCCTTTACGGGCCGATGCCAGCATGGAAGCGGGCAAATAACCCATTCGCACACCTTTCGCCGTTGCATAAACGAACATACCCGTACCCGATGCTTCGAGGTAGTTCCCCTTGCCCCCAGCCCGGTCCGTCACCTGATACCAGCAGCCCGATTTTGGATCCTGGTACTTCAGAATGGCGGGTATGGTGCGTTGCAGAATTGTGGTCAACTCCTCCCGGCGGGGGTGCGATTGCGGAACATAGTCCAGCACATCGACCAGTGCCATGACATACCAGCCTATGGCCCGACTCCAGAAATTAGGGGACTGCCCCGTTTCTTTATTGGCCCATTGCTGCTCCCGGCTTTCGTCCCAGCCGTGGTAGAGGAGACCCGTCCGGGCATCGCGGGCGTGCTTTTCCATCCACACAAACTGGTTGATGATATCGTCGAACGATTTACCCGATGGTTCGTACAGACTGGTGTATTCAGCATAAAAAGGCTCGGCCATGTACAGGCCATCCAGCCACATCTGAGACGGATACCGCTTTTTGTGCCAGAAACCGCCCTCGTTGGTGCGGGGCTGCTGCGCCAACTGTTGCCGAAGTGAATCAGCGGCTTTCCGGTATTTTTCCTTACCCGGCAATGATTGTTGTCCCAGCATCAGCAACGCCCGGCCGGGGGTCACGAAATCAATGTTAAAATCATCCAGTTTGTAGGTTCGGATACCACCCTCGGGGGTGATGTACCGGTCCATATTTTTCTGGATGTATTGAAAGTAACGGTCGTCGGCGGTCCGATACCAGACCTGTTCGATGGCCTGTAGAATTAAGCCCATCTCGTATTCCCAACGGGCATCTTTGCCTTCTTTTACATACGCAATCGAATCAGCATGAGTGGCCATAATGGTAGCGACCATCCGTTGCGACCAGGGCCTGTTTTTATCAGTTGGCTCCGTCATTGACTGAGCCAGTAATAGCTGACCAAGGAGCATCAACCCACCCACCAAATATATCGTTCGTTTCATATTTTTCCCTACTTGCCAGATTAAACAGCCAATTTTACCAAAATTCTACTGTTAAGAGAGAGCTAATTGAACCGATAGTATACCCGTTGTCCATAAAATAACGAGTATAGAAAAGGCGAAAGAACCCAAAACAAGGTCCAGCTGTTTTACCCATAAAGCGGCCTTTTAGTAGCTATTTCCTTGATTCTGCCGGATAGAAACCGGCCTTACACGCATGACTCATCAACTCTCCCTTACCCTTCCGCCCGAACTGGCTTTTGACGAGAGTGCCTTTCGGGAACAGGCACTCAGGCACCTTTTGCTACCCGATACCAGCGATGTAGTGGTGCGAAAGCGTCGTCAGTCCATCGACGCCCGAAACCGCCAGGTACGGGTACAGGTCGATGCGGAGGTATACGCCGGGAACACCCCTCCCCCGCTCATCAGCTACCAGAAACCACAAACCAGCGTGGGTAGCCAGGCAGCACAGGCTATTGTGGTGGGGGCCGGACCGGCGGGGCTTTTTGCGGCTCTTCGGCTCATTGAATTGGGCATAAAACCCATAGTGCTGGAACGCGGTAGTGATGTACGCGCGCGCCGACGCGACCTGGCAGCTATCAACAAAGATCATATCGTGAACCCCGAATCCAACTACTGCTTTGGCGAAGGCGGAGCCGGTACTTATTCGGATGGCAAACTATACACCCGTTCCACCAAGCGGGGGGATGTCCGGCGGATTCTGGAAATATTCGTAGCCCACGGGGCCACAGAGCAGATTCTGGTCGATGCTCACCCGCACATCGGCACCAATAAACTCCCGAATGTGGTGACCGAACTGCGCGAAACAATCCTGAATGCCGGGGGCGAGGTTCGATTCAACACCAAAGTAACAGACCTGATTCTAACCGGCTCTCCCACAAACCCGAACGAACTGAAAGGCGTAGTGCTGGCTAACGGCGAAGAGCTTACGGGCATTGGTGTTATTCTGGCAACGGGCCATTCGGCCCGCGACATTTTCCAGTTATTACATAAACGAAACGTCCGTATCGAAGCCAAACCCTTTGCGATGGGCGTTCGCATCGAGCACCAGCAATCGCTGATTGACCAGTTTCAGTACCACCGCCCTAACCGGGGTGACTATTTGCCCGCTGCCTCGTATAGTTTAGTAACGCAATCTCGTTTTAAAGGGGTTGACCGGGGCGTATTCTCGTTTTGCATGTGTCCCGGTGGATTTATCGTACCGGCGGCAACAGCACCGGGCGAACTGGTGGTAAACGGTATGTCGCCCTCAAGGCGGGATTCGCAGTTTGCCAACTCCGGACTGGTGGTAGCCATTGCCGATGATGACCTGCGGCCGTACGCCGATGAAGGACCACTGGCTGGACTGATGTTGCAGCAAGATTTGGAGCGGTGGGCGTGTAAGATGGGCAACAGCGACGGGAGTGCGGCTTCGCAAACTGCACCCGCCCAGCGCGTAGCCGATTTTGTGAACGGGCACGTATCGGCGGGGTTACTGCCCACGTCATACCAGCCGGGGTTGGCTTCAGTCGATATGGCCGACGTATTGCCCGACCATATTACCCAGCCACTGCGGCAGGGTTTGCGCGATTTTGGCCGAAAAATGCGTGGCTACCTGAGTAATGAGGGACAGATTATTGGGGTTGAAAGCCGCACCTCCTCGCCCGTCCGGATTCCGCGTGACCGCGAAACCTGTGAGCACGTAACCGTTCGGCGGCTTTTTCCCTGTGGCGAAGGGGCAGGTTATGCAGGCGGTATCGTATCAGCAGCGATGGACGGCGAACGTTGCGCAGAGGAGTTAGTGAGAAAGTATAAATGAGGTTTACGGTTTGAGGTATTCGGTTTAGGGTAGTCGGTTTATGGTTGGCTGACGTAATATTGGAACGCGGCAGCCAACCATAAACCGACTACCCTAAACCGTAAACTGCGAACCACAAATCACAAACCTGATAATGATCGACACCGCCTTTCATACTTTTACCGAAGACCTTCGCCAGCGGTTGCAACGTCCGTTGCCGGGCGAAGCGGCTCATCAGAAAATGGCGTCGTCTAACCGATACAAATACAGCATAAAACCGAACGAGCGCACACGCCGGTCGGCGGTGTTAATTTGTTTTTATCCCTACCGCAACACGATATACGTGCCCCTTATTCTGCGCCCGCAGTACGACGGCGTTCATGCGGGGCAAATGGCGTTTCCGGGCGGACGTATGGAGCGCGTCGACGAGAACCTGACCCGCACGGCCCTGCGTGAGGCTCAGGAAGAGGTCGGTATTCGGGTATCGGATGTAACAGTTTTGGGACTTCTGACGGAGTTATTCATTCCCCCCAGCAATTTTTTCGTACAACCGGTAGTCGGTTTTTTGCCCTACCGACCGGATTTTTACCCCGACCCGCATGAGGTAGAAGCGGTGGTAGAAGTCAGCCTTGATTCGCTGCTAGATGAAACCATCGTTGGCAGCAGTCAGATTGAGATTAGGGGTGTACAGATTGACGCTCCTTCTTACCAGATTGAAGGACAGCGGGTTTGGGGAGCCACGGCGATGATGATCAGCGAGTTACTGACTGTCCTCAATGCCTGACTGGCTGGCCTGCGCATCGGCGCAGTGCTTTGTCAGGTTGAACGTCATGGTTCCAGCCTTTCAGAATGATAATGGTATCGGGATAAACCCATAACGGGTTACAACGATGTGCCAGCGGCAAAGTATAGTTCTGCCAGGGCTTTCTGGTACTTTGTTTTCAACTCTTCGCCCTTCAGTCTTAAGTCGATGAGTTTGGTTTCCCGGGCGTTGACCAGAAACAGCGAACTCTCTCCCAGGTCAAATTTCTGCTGCTCGGCCGTCAGTAGTGTCTGCTGGTTCTGAATCGTTTGCTGTTGCAGAGATGCCTGATCGGCCAGTACACGTAGCTGATTATAAGCCGTTTGCACCGTGTTGCCAATCAGGCGGCCTGTGTGTTGCTGTTCCAGTATTACCTGTTCGTTTTTCACCTGAACTTCGCGAAGCTTCCCCCTTTCCTTCCGCAAAAAAAGCGGAAAAACGAAGTCGACCCCGATCTTATGATTCTGCGGGCGAAAGGAATAATAACTGCTCCAGTCGTAGCCAGTATCTACGGTGGGAGTCTCGCTCAGCAGGCTGGCATTGAGCGTAATCTGAGGTTGAACCATAGCCCGTCGAAAACGTTCTTCCAGCACCAATTGCTGATTTTTTGCGGCCAGTTTCAGCAAATCCGGGTGCTGACGGTCAGCCTGTTCGAGCAACAGCTTGAGTATACTTTTGTCCGGAATGCTGAGCAAAGCATCCTGCGGTCGAGCTCCTGCGGGTAGTTCCACGGGCTGTCCGCTGTTATTCCATAAAAAGGTACTGACCCGAAGCCGGGCGTTCTGTTCTTCCAGGTCGGTCTGCTGCCGTTGCACCAGCCGGTCCTGTACCGTTATCAAGGCTTCGGTCGTGTCTATCATGGCCGCATCCCCCAGCAAAGCCCGCTCACGTAAAGCCCGGAACCGGCGATCGGCCAGCTTGTACCCTTCAATCAATAACTGTTGCTGACGATAGGCCAGAAACCACTCCCAATACGTTTTTGCCGCATCGAACAGGGCTTTGTTAACCTGTTTTACACGGTCAGCCTCAGCCAGATTCTGCATCAATCCGGCTTGACTGACAGCGTTTCGACGGGCATCGATGAGTAGCCCCTGCCCAATGGGAACCGTCAGACCAATGCCGCTCAAACCCGATCCAGGTGTCCGCTCTTCGGGGTTAATGTAACGGCCCCTGTTGACATTATACGAGGCAACAAGGTCGATACCCCCCAGCCACAGGGGTACGGCTAGCTTATTTTGCCAGTGGTCATAATACAGATCATTACCAAACTCTTTCCGGTCGTAGGTCGATACAACTTTGGGATCGAAGCCCCCCCGCGCCTGGCGCAATAGCTGTCGGGCTTCTTCGCCAAATAGATTGGCCTGTTTCACCAGGGGATGATTGTGCCGGATCAATTCGTAAAACACCGAAGCCGTAAAAACGGAACTGTCGGGTTCTGCTACCACACTCCTTATATCAGGAGGTGATCCGGGCTGCTGGGCCATGGAGATAGCGTTTGCCACCCCATGCAGCACCACAAACCAAAAACTATAGACGATAAACCATTTCATTTCTTGGCTCCTTTTTCTTCTTTGGGTTCCTGTTGCAGACTGGGCGGGAAGCCATTTAGCTGCCGCCAGAGTTCGTACCAAACGGGCACGTTGTCCAGCATGACCCACCCATACACCCCCGACCCAACCCGCAGCTGAGTGGGCCAGGGTTGATCGCCCTCCCGCACCAGCGGCCGCACCAGCAGCCGGTAGGTCCCCCCCGTACTGCTCATGGCATCAATAACGGCAACCTGTCCACCAAAAGTACCAACGGATACCGTTGGCCAGCCCGAAAACTGGATAGCTGGCCAGCCATCAAACTGAAGCCTGACCGTCCGGCCCGTTTGGATAAGCGGCACATCCATAGCCCGGACGTATAATTCAACGGCCAGTTGCGGGTTGTCAGGCTGAAGCGTGGCAATGGGTTCGCCTTCTTTGATGGTTTCACCGATACCCGCTTTGATCGGCTGCACGATGTAGCCATCCTGCGGAGCACGCACCACGTATAGCCCACGCCGAATATCGACACTACTAATTTTGTTACGCAGTTTAGCAATCTCCCCGTCGGCTTCGGCCCGGTACGACACCGCCGAACTCCGGTCAGACTGGGCTTTGGCCAGTTTTTCCTGAAATTCGGCCTCAATGGTACCCAGCTCCAGTTGAGCGTTTAGCTGCTCCTGCCGTGAAACGTTCAATTTGTTCTCCTGAGAGGTTAACTTAGCTTTATCTTCCTGGACTTTCAGCCGCCGGGATTCCAGATCGGTGAGGGAGAACAGACCATTCTGGTACCCTTTCTCGAAACGGTCGAGCCGGTCGAGCGTAATCTGATAATTTTTGCGAGCGGCTTCAAGGTCGGCCTCATCGGCCATCATTTTAAACTCACTCTGTTTCACCTTATTACGGGCCGCGTTGAGTTTGATCGATACGCCCGTTCTGAGGGCGGTTATCTGGCCATTCAACGCCTGAATTTTGGCAACGGTGGCTTGCTGGCTGCCCCTTTTAGCGTTTACCTGCTCATCCAGCCGCTGGGGCAGATTCGGGTCGAAATATTCGTCTTTTATGTCAGAAATAACAAGCAGGGTATCGCCTTTCTTCACAAAATCGCCATCCCGCACTACCCAGCGCTCAATACGACCGGCAATGGCATTCTGAATTGTTTGCGGTCGGTCCTGAGGAGTAATAGCCGTTAACTTGCCCTCACCGTGAATATTTTGCTGCCAGGGTAAAAACATAACCACCAGACCAACAAACAGAAAAAATACCATCCACCGCCCCAGCTTCCGACCGCTCTGCAGCGTTGGCATAGCCCGGAGTGTTTTAAGTGGGTAATTCTGAAATATTTCGTCGTTTACCCGGTTGTTCGATAGGTTGAGCATTTCTTAGTGAAGCGTGAAAATTGAGTACTAACGCGGGGGCACCAGCTTCTCTACCCGATAGAGTCAATTTCGTCCAGCGGCATGTCCGTTACGTAGCCAATTTTTTCAACGGCGGTGAGCATGTCAAATACGGTATCGATACCCGACATCAACTTATCAACCGAGCTGGTGATCAGGACGATAATTAACTCAGCCGCTACAAATTGCCCCAATGACATCTGCCGCCCAACGACCAGCGTTGTCCCCAGAATGAGCAATCCGCCGGTTATGACAGTTTTGAACGCTACGGCACTGTAGAAAAAACGCTTTAGTACACTGAAGTGCCGATTTCGGTGGTGGATATAGTTCGCTACCAGGTCATCCATTCTGTTGATTGTTTCTTCTTTCGTACGCCGAGTACGGTATGCGGGCAAGTCGCCGGCGATTTCTTCAAGCCAGCCAACTACTTTGTATTTATATTTCGACTCCTCCAGGCTGGTACGAATGCCCCCCGGCCCATACAACCAACTGATGAGCAGAATAACCACCACGACAAATATACCAAAGCCCACAAAAACAGGGTGGTAGGCTGAGAGCAGAATGAGACCAAAAATTATTTGTACAGCTGCACCCGTCAAATCAATTAACAGTTTGGGCAATCCTTTCTGAATGGTTATCACATCAAAGAAACGGTTCATCAGTTCGGGTGGGTGATAACCGGAAAATGCATCGGACTGAATACGGGTCAGCCGATACGTAAACTCAAAGGCCGCCTTCACAAAAACACGCTGCTGCAACACCTCCACCAGGGCCATCTGGGCCACCAGGAGAAGCCCCGTTATCAGAACACCCAAAATAACCACGCCAATCAGCAAATACACCGAACTGAAAATTACCCCGCCAGATACCAGATTGAACACTGCCTGTATACCCAGTGGCAACGATAGGCTGATAAGGCCCGTTACCAAAGCATACAGATAAATGTATCCAATATCTTTCTTGTCATTAGCCAACAGCCGAATAAGCCGCTGTAGGGGCGAAGGAGGTGATAAAAGTGTTTGAGAAACAGGCATAATCAACTTATCAACATGATAGTAATACTATCATTTAGGCAAATATAACTATTATAACTGAAAGTTTGTTTACCTTGTCTTGGCCTATTTTGTTAAACGGATCAGGCAGACAACAGATGGAGTATTCGGTATATATTCGGATGAACGAGCGGCTATTTCTACGCGATCCGGAGAGTTCTGATTTAGGCAGGCGCATTGTTCGCCAAGGCATTTTATTATTCAATGACGTTGGCTTTGAGGAGGCTACCTTCCGGAAACTGGCCGAACGCATCAATACGAAGGAAGCCAGTATTTACCGGTACTTTGAAAACAAGCACCGGCTATTGGTGTATCTGGTAGCCTGGTACTGGCAATGGGTCGATTTTCAGCTTGTTTTTCGGACGAACAACATTAGCAGCCCACGCGAAAAGTTAGAAAAACTACTTCGCCTGCTAATTCTGCTCGACCTTGACGATTCATTCAGCAACGATATTGACATACGGGCTCTGCACAGCACGGTTATCCGCGAAGCCAGTAAAGCGTACCTAACTCACCACGTTACGGAGGATAATTGCCAGCAGCTTTTCAAGCCCTACAAAGACCTCTGCCAACACGTTGCCGATATCATTCTGGCCTACCGTCCTGATTACCCCTACGCGCACTCCAGAGCTAGCTCACTCATTGAAACGGCTCATTACCAGACATTTTTTATGCATAACCTACCGTCACTCACCGATTTTGGACGGGGTAGTGGCAGCGAACCAGAAGCTACCAACAAACTACTTGACTTCATGCGGCATCTGCTGTTCTCGTCGCTGGATGCGTAGTAAAAGCACGGTCTTCTACTGATCACATGGAATATCTCCCTTTTCAATCAACATCAGTGCTCCCTGTGCGTAGGTTCCGGCGACGTCCTCACTCCAGTCAGCCTTCTTTTCGATACCAATTGACCCAATTCGTTTTCGGCCCCGGCTCTGAAGAAAACCAGCCTCATCGGGAAGGTGATCATCATCCGAAAAGTAAGGTCAACCCCTATAGGCTGGTCTTTTGGGATACTTATGAGAAAATTCAGGTAACAGACAGGCCGTTTTGGGCAAGTATAAAACAGTACCTTCCATTTACCTTCCTCCCGAACTCCGGGCGCAGCTCGGTGGATGATTTGTTGCAGTCAACGCAAAATAGCGCTCATTTCGGACGGCTACTCATTGATGAAGGCCTCAACGGTCATCGCTCAACCAGTCAGTAATTCTTTATAAAATCAGTTCCGTTCAAGGCCCTTTTCAATAGAAAAAACGGGAGTCAGCAGGCTTTTATAGGCATTCAGAGCCGAAAATAGGCCGGTCGGAGACGACCGTAGTGAATTTGAACGCCAACAATGATAAATTTGTGGAAGTAACAAAAAAAGCTACGCTGCTTTGCTTGTCGGGTTCTCTCCTATAAAATACGTTTCTGTGAAAAGATGGATTGCTATCATTCTCGTCGTCCTCGTGGTGGGCGGGATAATCGTATACAATAAAGTATTGCACCCGGCACCCGGTGCTGAAGGCAAAGCACTAGGTGGAGGAGCGAAAGGAGGTCCGGGGGGCGCCAGGGGGGGCGGCCTGACGTCCGTTAATGGTTTTGTGGTCGTATCAAAACGCCTGCAGGAAGACATAGTGTCCAGCGGGTCCCTGCTGGCAGCCGAACAGGTCGATATATACCCCGAAATTTCGGCCCGGATTACCCAGCTCAATATTCGGGAGGGGCAGCCGGTAGCCAAAGGTGCTTTGTTAGTAAAATTGTTCGATGCCGATTTACGGGCCCAACTCCAGAAGCTCCAGGCACAGGCCGATAACGCCCGGCGCACCGAGGAGCGGAATAAACAACTGCTGGAACGGGGGGGCATCAGTCAGCAGGAATACGATATTGTCACCACCAATCTACGGTCCTCACTGGCTGACATTGATTTGGTAAAAGCGAACCTACAGCGAACCGAAATCCGTGCCCCATTTTCGGGTATTATTGGTTTGCGTAATGTAAGCTCAGGAGCCGTTGTTTCGCCCAGCACCCTGATTGCGCGTCTTCAACAAGTAACATCACTTAAACTGGACTTTTCGATTCCTGAAAAATACGGCTCTTTCGTGCATAACGGGAGCAAGATTTTGTTTTTAGTGGACGGGGCGAATAATCCGAGTCAGGGCGTTGTGTACGCCATTGAGCCGGGGGTGGAGGAGCAAACCCGTAACCTGCGCATTCGGGCGCGGGTTAGTAATACGTCCTTAAAATACCGGCCCGGTACGTTTGCCCGGGTTACCCTGACCGTACAAAATGAACAGAGCCTGGTTGTACCCACGCAGGCAGTAATTCCGCAAACCCGTAGCAACCAGGTGGTTGTTATTAAAAATGGTAAAGCTAAATTTACTGACATAAAAATTGGGCTTCGCACCGAGGGTACCGTTCAGGTGCTGGATGGCCTGAGCCGGGGCGATACCGTAGCCACAACGGGACTCCTGTTTTTGAAACCCGATTCACCCGTTAAAATTGGCGGTATAATAACCCTGCCGCAATCAGAAGCGAAAGTAGCAACAAACTAAGTTTGATGTTTGTCGTTTGTCGTTCATTCGTCAACAAACGCCGAACATCAAACGACAAACATCAAACTCAACATGAGTCTCCCCGAATTAAGTTTAAAACGGCCCGTATTTGCGATGGTGATGTCGATCATCATCGTGTTGTTCGGTATCATTGGCTTTACCTTTCTGGGCGTTCGTGAATATCCGGCCATTGACCCGCCGGTTATTTCGGTGCGGACGAACTATACGGGTGCCAACCCCGAAATTATCGAGTCGCAGATTACCGAGCCTATCGAAAAATCGCTGAACAGTATCGAAGGTATTCGTACCATCTCTTCAAATAGTGCCCTGGGAGCCAGTTCCATCACGGTTGAGTTTAACCTCGACGCTAACCTGGAACAGGCTGCCAACGACGTGCGTGATAAGGTGGCGCAGGCACAGCGACAACTCCCGCAGGACATCGACTCTCCACCTGTAGTGACCAAAGCCGATGCCAACTCCGAGCCGATCCTTTTCATGAACGTGCAGAGTACGACCCGCAACCCGATGGAGCTATCGGACTATGCAGAGAACGTACTCCAGGAGCGGTTCCAAACCATTCCCGGCATTAGCCAGGTTAATATTTATGGCCTGAAGCGGCAGGCAATGCGGCTCTGGATTGACCCCATTAAACTTTCCGCGTACAAGCTGACAACGCAGGACATTCAGGGCGCCCTGAACGCCCAAAACGTCGAACTCCCCGGCGGGAAAGTATACGGTAATACCACCGAACTCACGGTAAAAGCCGTTGGTCGGCTTAAAACCGAAGATGACTTTAATAACCTCATTATCCGGCAAACGAGTAATCAGATTGTTCGGCTCAAGAATGTTGGATACGCCATCATCGGTGCCGAGAATGAAGAAACGGTTTCCAAGCAAAATGGCGCTGTGGGCGTGATTCTGGCCTTAATTCCCCAGCCCGGTGCTAACTACGTAAAAATTGCCGATGAGTTTAATAAACGATTCGACCAGGTAAAAAGCGACTTACCCGACGACATCATTGCGAGCGTTGGGCTGGACCGCACCCGGTTCATCCGGCGGGCCATTGAGGAAGTGGGCGAAACGTTGCTTATTTCATTCGTGCTGGTGGTGCTAGTTATTTACTTCTTCTTTCGCGACTGGCTCATTGCATTCCGCCCACTCATCGACATTCCGGTATCGCTCATCGGGGCCTTTTTCATCATGTACCTGGCCGACTTTAGCATTAACGTTCTCACGTTATTGGGTATCGTGCTGGCAACGGGACTCGTGGTAGACGACGGGATTGTGGTGACCGAAAACATCTACAAGAAGATAGAGGGAGGCATGGAAGTCAATCAGGCCGCCAAGGAAGGAGCCAACGAGATTTTCTTTGCCGTCATCGCTACCTCCATCACGCTGGCCGTTGTGTTTTTACCCATTATCTTCCTACAGGGATTCGTAGGTCGGTTGTTCCGGGAGTTCGGGATTGTAGTAGCAGGAGCCGTACTGATCTCTGCTTTCGTATCCCTCACGCTCACACCTGTGTTGAGCGTAAAACTAACCAGCAAGAAACACGGTCGGTCGTGGTTTTACCAGAAAACCGAGCCGTTTTTCAACTGGCTGGACACCTCATACCGGTCGTCGCTAAACAGCTTCATGAATCGGCGGTGGTACGCACTAGCCATGGTTGGTGCCTGTTTGCTACTCATTGTTGGCATAGGCTCCCTGCTTAAATCCGAACTGGCCCCGCTGGAAGACCGCAGCCGAACCCGCGTGGTGATAACCTCGCCCGAAGGCACAAGCTATGAGCCGCAGGCCGAAGTAACCGACCGGGTCATGAATTTCGTGCTCGACTCAATACCCGAGAGCAAACTCGCATTCAGCGTAGTAGCACCCGGCTTTACGGGGGCAGGAGCGGTCAATTCGTCATTCGTTATCATCAACATGTTCGAACCCGACGAGCGAACCCGGTCGCAGCAAACCATTGTAGATTACCTGAATAAGAATCTCAAAAACTTCAATGAGGCCAAAATGTTTGCCACCCAGGACCAGACTATTCAGGTTGGTCGGGGCGGAGGACTACCCGTTCAATTTGTGGTTCAGAACCTTAATTTCGAGAAACTGCGGGAGAAGCTGCCTACTTTCCTGGAAGAAGTGCAGAAAGATCCTACGTTTGAGAACTCCGATGTTGACCTCAAATTCAACAAACCCGAAATCAATATCAGTATCGACCGCGAAAAAGCAACGAACCTGGGTATTTCGGTGCAGGACGTGGCCCAAACGCTGCAACTAGCCTTGAGTAACCGTCGGTTGGCGTACTTCCTTAAGAATGGCAAACAATACCAGGTAATTGGGCAGGTGGACCGTGCCGACCGCGATGCCCCGGTAGATTTGGCCTCGCTCTACGTCCGCTCTAACCAGGGTCAGTTGATTCAGCTGGACAACCTGGTGAAATTTCAGGAAGTGAGTAGTCCGCCACAGGTGTACCACTACAACCGGTTCAAGTCTGCCACCGTATCGGCAGGTCTGGCTCCCGGCAAAACCGTTGGCGACGGCGTTACTGCCATGAAAGCCATTGCCGACCGGGTACTGGATCAAAGTTTCCAAACATCATTGTCCGGCCCATCGCGTGATTACGCCGAGAGTTCCGGCAATACCCTGTTTGCCTTCGGGCTGGCCCTGATTCTGGTTTACCTCATTCTGGCCGCCCAGTTCGACTCATTTATCGATCCGCTCATCATCATGATTACGGTACCCCTGGCACTGGCCGGAGCGGTATTCTCCTTATGGATGTTTAACCAGACGCTGAATATTTTCAGCCAGATTGGTATTATCATGCTGGTCGGTTTGGTCACCAAAAATGGTATCCTGATTGTGGAGTTCGCCAACGAGCAGCGGTTGATCGGGAAGAATAAGTTTGAAGCAGCCGCCGAGTCGGCCGCCCTGCGCTTACGCCCTATTCTGATGACTACGCTGGTGGCGGCCTTCGGTGCGCTGCCGCTGGCAATGGCACTGGGTTCAGCGTCCAAAAGTCGGGTGCCGCTGGGTATCGTTATTGTTGGTGGATTACTATTCTCGCTAATACTGACGCTATATGTTGTACCGGTTATTTATACGTACATGAGCCGCCGGAAAGACGTAAAACCGGAGGAGCCAAAACCGGATAGCGAATCTAAACCGGAAGAGTTGGCCGTACCGGCTTAACAGATTAAGGTGATCGTTTACGCACAACGGGGTGAACCAGCCTGGCTGGTTCACCCCGTTGTGCGTAAACGCTGTCAGAAATAGTACATCTGACGTTGAAAATCAGTCCCGGCGAGTAGACTGTATGGTAATGATGGTAGGAGCCGACAAATAAAAATCGAATAACGAACGCCCCAGCAACTCATGGCTAACGGCACTCAGGTGATCGACATCGTTCGGCAAAAAATACTCCTCCTGCGCTCGGATAACCGTATCGGCATCGAACACACTGACGGTCTGCTTTTCCGCTTCCCGCAGGAGTAACGCCCGTACCCGTAACCGCAACCATCGGGTTAGCCGATCCCGGTGCGGAAGTGGCGTTACTATCAGCACATTATGCTGGTAAGAGCGTAATTGTTTCAACAACTCCGGTATAGGCATCGCATGAGCTGGCTTAATGAACGAGCGGACCAGTGTTCCAAGTGCTTTCAGACCAGTAAATACCGTTTTCCGGCCACCCCCTGGCTGGTTGATGAGGGAATAGGGCAGCGAGGGCATGGCTAAGTCAGGCACATTCGCACGGTCACGCTCAATGGGTTGAATAAGTAATTGGTCAAGTTGAAGAATAATAAGGTCGTAGCGACTAAGCGGCAAGTGCGCTAAGGTTGATGTCACCTGCGCCATCGTCAGATGAGCGTACACATCGACCGACACCGTCTGACCCGTAAGCCTGGTCTGCCGGATAAAATGTCCAATAAAACTAAGTCTGCCCTTTGTAAGCCCATACCCATACGTATGTTCATCGCCAATTACCAGCACGTTCATCTATCCACAGAAAACGGGGCGAGTAAACCCATTTTTTACCAGTACGTAACGACAGGGCTAACTGTGGCAGATTTTCGTAAATTTTAACAACTTTAACCAATAATTGCAACGTTATACGTTCGCAGCGCGTACTTCATTGTAACCAGGGTATGCCCGTAAATCTGACCAGACTTTGTTTTTCCGGAAATCGTCTCCCTTTGCTGAGAATGACCTCCTAAGCGTCATCCAAGCTTGCCGCACGAATGACCCGCGTGCGCAGAGAGCGTTGTTCAAGCAGTTTTTTGGGTACGCCAAAAGTATCTGTCTTCGGTACACATCAAGCGTTGAAGAAGCCGAAGATGTACTGAATGAAGGATTTCTGAAGGCGTTTCAACACCTGGACAGCTATAACGATGCCTTACCGTTCAAGGCCTGGCTCCGCACTATTCTGGTCAATACGGCCATTAGCCATTACCGTAAAAATAGCCGGTTTGAGCAACACACATCGCTGGAGGCCGGTGAGCAGGTTTCGTTTGACGATAATATCGTTGATCAGATTGCAGCCGAGGAAATTCTGGCCCTGGTACAAAAATTAACCCCAAACTACCGAACGGTGTTTATGATGCACGTCGTGGACGGGTATAGTCTACACGAAATTGCCGGTATACTGGAGCATAACGAAGCAACTGTCCGCTCCAATTACGCCCGTGCCCGGCAAAAATTACAGATACTCATCAAACAGGCTTATTCTTCTTACGAAAATTCAGGCTCTGGTGCCTCTATTCCCTATCATGAAAACTGACCGCTTTTCCGATATTATCCGGCGAAAACTGGAAAGTATTCGGCCGGAATTTACCGACAAAGACTGGACGCGTATGCAGGCATCGCTTCAGCAGGCGATGCCGCCCCAACCTGGCTCACCCACAACCGGTACGCCCTTTAGTGGGGGTGTCTGGTCGAGTTCTTCCTGGTTGCTGGCAGCAGCCTCCGTTAGTACCGTCGTGTTGCTTGCTTTCAGCATCTGGCAACGGAGCGAAATCAATACCCTGCGCGAAACAGTGGGGCAACTCAAACAACAGCCGGTGGCTACGCAACCAGCACCAACTTCGGCTATGGCTGATAATCCAACTTTATCGAAGCTCGATAGTCAGTATCGTTCGCAGCCAGCCCCCCAAACAGGATCGGATATTCAGGCAGAGCAACTAATGCCCGGTTATGGGGATACGGCTGCCAGTACCCATTCTAATGGATTACCCAATTCGGTTGGGCAGGAAACGACCGATGAGCGGACTACCCAGCGACTGGACATTCCTCCCCAACAACGCGATGCTATTGCTGGCCAAATCTCGGTTCCGGTCGATAACGCGCGTACCCAATCTAAATCGAACATAAATCGCAAAACAGACGAATATGGTGCTTCCTCTACTCCCTTAACTAATACCCAACCCATTTCGGCTCCATCGGTAGCCGCCAGCGAATCAGTTCGCCAATCAGCTGTAGAGCAACCTAAGGAATACATTGCAACCAGAAGCCGGACGTCCTCCGAGTCGAGCCCGATCAATGCAACTGACAACCGGAACAGGGCCAAGACGGACAGGAATGGTTACGCCCGAAATCGCTCAATAACAACGCAGGTAGGCAGTCCATCAAGTTCGTACGGTCAGTTGGATAAACCAACGCAGCAGCCACCGGGAACAACAACGCAACCGTCAGATCAGGGAAATGTCAATCCGTCTGCAGCAACGGTAAATAGTACGGAAGCATTAGAAACTGTTGAACTGGCAAACAGCTTACCGCTGTCTTTACCAGACCATGACTGGAATTCAGCCATGATACGCAGAGCAAAACGGATGCGTCTGGTTCAGCCGTCGGCTCCAGTAGCCTCCCAATCCATTGCGAAAGAGGGGAAAGTAAAATCACCTGCCGGTCAGCCTGTCGCTCCGTTAGTTGCCGGACTCAGAGTAGGTGTAGGCAATGATGTTAGTGCGCATATGTGGAGTGCCGGTGCTTTTAGCGAAATACAGCTTAACAAACACTGGGCACTAGGTGTAGGCTTAAGTAAAGCAACATACCTGGGTGGGCTGTTCATAACGGCCAATGATTTTGACAACCGTACTCACCGGGATTTTCAGAAAGAATTTGGTCGTGGGCTTAATCCGAAACTAGACCCGCAGGATATCCTGAATATCGACACCCGCGTTCAGCGTTACCAGATACCATTAAGCCTTAGCTACCGTATTCCGCTCGGTCGCACCCTGACACTGCTGCCCGCTGTTGGCACGTACGTAAATCTGAACAGTGTAGAGAAAGTAGACTACTACTTCCGTAATTCTCCCCGTGGTTTTGATCAGGCTAGTTTTAAGCAAAATCGGTCGGTAGCTTTACTGAATACCTTCACGCTGGGTACGAGTCTGGAATGGCAAAGTCGCCACTGGGTAGTACAGGGCAGCCCTATTCTTACTTTACCCCTGACATTAGATCCCGACTGGCAAAAAAGTGCCATGCTGGGTCTTCGGGCGCGGGTTTTCTATCAATTTTAAACAAGTGGTTTAGTACTAATGAAAAAGGGAGCAAACGACGTTTGCTCCCTTTTTCATTAGTCATTTGCTGGCGGTTACCCGCCATATTCGTCCGGACACATCGTCGGCCACGAGCAATGCCCCGTCGGGTAAGTTGACAACACCCACCGGCCGACCGTAGGCATCTTTGTTGTTGCCCGCCAGAAAACCCGTCAGAAAATCCTCCGGCTTACCCGGTTGCCCATTCTGAAAGGGCACGAAAACAACTTTATAACCAGCTAGCTGCGTCCTGTTCCAGGAGCCATGTTGTCCAATGAATGCGCCGTTCTGGTAATGAGCCGGAAAATTATTGGACCCGTTACCCCCCGCTGGGTAGAATGTCAAACCCAGTGAAGCGGTATGCGAACCTAGGGGGACATCGGGTACAATGGCTTTATGAATCAAATCAGGTCGTTCATCTTTCCGGCGTGGGTCTGCGTTTTGTCCGTAATACGAGTAGGGCCAGCCATAAAAACCGCCCTCTTTCACACTGGTCAGGTAATCCGGCACCAAATTATCACCCAGTTCATCACGTTCATTAACGGCGGTGTAGAGTACATTGGTGGTGGGTTGCCAGGCCATCCCAACCGGGTTGCGCAGTCCACTGGCGTAGATGCGCTCGCCGGTGCCGTCCGGATTTATTTCGAGGATATTGCCCCGGCGCAGTTCATTTTCCATCCCGTGTTCTCCCACGTTACTGCCGGACCCGACCGATACGTATATCTTCTTCCCATCGGGACTGGCCAGCAGATTGCGGGTCCAGTGGTTGTTGTAGCCTCCGGCGGGCAGGGCTAAAATTTTATGACCGGGACCGGTTATTTTCGTCTGACCGGGTTTATAGTCGTACCGCATCAGGGCATCGGTATTGGCAACATAGAAGTAGTTGCCCAGCACCAGCATGCCAAAGGGCTGGTTAAGACCGGCCAGGAATACTTCGTGCAGGTCTGGTTTTCCATCCTTATCGGTATCCCGAAAAAGCGTAATTCGATTAGCACTGGCTCCTGTCCGCTGCGATTTATTCTTGCCGGTAACGGTGTTGACAACAGCATCTTTAACCCCTTTGGGCTCTGTATTGGCTTCGGCCACGAAGATATCGCCGTTCGGTCCTACATAGAGCCAGCGGGGATTGACAAGGTTCCGTGCAAACTCGGTTACGGTGAAACCGGCTGGAGCTTGGGGTGTTTTTCCATCGGGCCAGCCAATGACATTACTGAAGTTCTTTGCTGACTCCGTGGCGTAAGGAGCCGGTAATACAAGGGTTGTATCGGCGTTGGTAACCGTATCCGCGGTTTGATTGGTTTCTTTTTTCTGATTACAACCCAGGAGGAGTACCGACACGGCAACGCCGGTCAGAAGGAATGATGCTACTTTCATGGTTGGCTAATTCGTTCAATTTCTCAACGATGAAAGTACCAATTTGGTTACGGGTTATCTCTCTTTGCGTTCAATTCGGTTCCCTGAGCGTCCAGTCCAAAACCCGTTACGGCTTTTGTAGCGGCATCCCGTAAAAAGGTAATAATGGAGCCGTATGAGCTGGTCGATTTGAAGGTGTCGGCTTTCTCCTGCTTCAGTAATTTGTTCTTGCCATTGCTATCCGCTTCGCCGTACAAATCACCTTTCTCGGCGGTCACTGTATATTTCTGGACGGGGCTACCACTGCCGAAGGTGTAGGTACCGACATAAGCTTTCAGAGCGGTCGAATCGGTCGAGGTCGTTTGGGCATTCGCTACGGTGCCAATTGCCAGCAGGCCACTAAGCAGTATTAGCGTTAAGTATTGTTTCATGCTTGTATCAGATAGATTGGTTTGCTGTAAAAGTAATGCTACAAGGTACGCGAAAATCGGGCATAAGGAATCGGGCCTTTGTAAAAAACCGCGCTAACGGCCTCCATACCAAAACGACGATAAAAATCAGCCGCATCGAGCCGGGCATCACACCACAAAGAAAAAGCCCCTAACCGCTTCGCTTCGGCAACTACATGATTGAGTAGTAACGTACCAATACCCTGATGCTGATAATCGGGGTGAACCGCAAATTTCCGAAATCGGGCCCCGCCTGGATTGGCTACTTCGTTAGCTACGAAAAGAGAAATAACGGCAACGAGTTCATCCTGCCGAAATCCACCAAAATGATAACCTTCGGTGTCATTTTCTACTTTTACGTATTCGGGGGGCTTATCAGGCCAGAGGACACGATGCCTCAACGGATAGGTTTGTTCAGGAGAAACTGGCCGAATGGAGAAGTGAGTCAACATAGTATGTTTCACTAACGGTAAATTGAGCGAATGCGGGAACTTGGTATTTTTTTTCGAAAGCGTAAATATGAACTACTCCTGTGTGCGTTGCTTCAGCACCTGTTTATCGGCATTTTTCTGTCTGATTTACCCGCCTACACCAAAATAATCTGGCCAATCAACATGGCAGTACTAGGTATTTTCAGTACGGGTGTTTTCATTGGCAAAGGCCGACGAACAATCATATTAAGAAACATCCTTTTCGTGCTGACAATCCTATTGCCGCTTGCACTGACCTACGCCACCGATTTTCTGACAGTAATGCTCCTGTTGAATGTTACCTACGTTATCTTCTTCATTTTTATCTTCATCGAAATTGGCAGGTTTCTGATCAGGCCCGGCTACATTGACATCGATATTATTTCGGCATCGGCCTGTGGCTATTTACTGCTGATCGAAATCAGCGTTTTCCTGTTTCAGGCTTTTTACTACGATGATGTCCATTCGTTCAAGGGAATCGACATTAGTAGTCCGGCGGGCACGTTCATGGACTTCGTTTATTTTTGCAGCATTACCTTCACCAGTATCGGTTTTGGTGACATCACACCCAGCCAGCACCACACCCGGTTAACCACCGCGTTATTGGGCATTGTGGGGCAATTTTATTCTGTTGTTCTGATTGGTATTCTGATTAGTAAATTTTCGTCCAAGAGGGAAATCGTTGCTGACTCATCAGAGAATGACTAGAAATTAGCACCATCCGGCTTACACGGTCCTTTTACATGGATATGCTCACATTGGGATACGGACACCGGTTTGGAGAGTTGTCTGGAGGTGGCTTGTCGAAAACCGAAAGAAACTACGTTGACTTTATCATTTCAGGTCAATCGCTTGGGCAACTGATTGGTATTTTCACGTCTGACCAGATAGGCATTTTTGGCTGGATACCGGACAAATGGTACGAAAACGACCGGATAGACGAATTCCTGGGCCTCATCCCGCCCGAATTGACAACCGGCAGAACGAAATTTTACGTTTGCCCGGAGTGTGGCGACATTGGCTGTGGAGCCATAACGGCCAAAATTGAGGTAACCGAAAAGCAGATAATCTGGAGCGGATTTGGGTATGAAACCAACTATTCGGAACCCGACCTTTCTGGTTATCATGAAATTGGTCCCTTCGCGTTTGAGAAAGTATCTTATGGCAAAACGTTCTACAACCTGCGTCGGCTGATACTAAAACGGTAGTTTTCCCAAATCCACATTCCCGCCCGTCAGAATAATTCCGATTTTCTGCCCGGCAAATTGGTCTTTGTGTTTCAGCACGGCGGCTAATGGCACGGCGCAGGACGGCTCGATAATGATTTTCATCCGTTCCCACACGAGTCGCATGGCGGCTATAATTTCCGCGTCCGAAACCGTCAGAATGTCGGTCACGTGCGCCTGAATGATGGCCAGTGTTCGTTCGCTCAGGGTGGTCATCAGGCCATCGGCAATGGTGTTGATATACGGGGCTTTTTCTACCTGCCCACTCCGAAATGACAGAATTGCATCGGCTGCGCCCTCCGGCTCACCGGCAATAACGCGGGTGCCGGGGGATAGGTAATGCGTGGCCAGTGCTGTTCCGCTGAGTAGGCCACCCCCACCAACGGGTGCCAGAATCACATCAAACGGCTGGTCCCGACCAAGACCATCCAGTCCGGCATCCTCAATCAGTTCTTTGGCGGCTGTAGCTTGCCCGGCAATCACTCGGTCATCATCAAACGGGTGAACCAGCACGGCACCCGTCCGTTGCATCACGTCCCGAACCCCGGCCTCGCGGGCGTCAAGATTTGGTTCGCATTCGATTACTTCGGCTCCGTAGCCCAGAACAGCCTCCTTTTTTACTCTCGGAGCCGTGCGGGGCATCACGATATAGGCGGGCAGGCCCACCTGACGGGCGGCAAAGGCAACGGCCTGCGCATGGTTACCCGACGAATGCGTGGTAATGGCCGCTCCTTCTTTGTTCTGAACTACCTGCAACACGGCATTCAGCCCACCCCGCGCTTTGAAGGCCCCTATTTTTTGAAAGTTTTCGCATTTAAAAAACAGCTCCGCCCCGACGCGGTCGTTAATTGTCTGATTGGTTAGTACGGTGGTACGGTGAATGTAAGGCCGGATGCGGTCGTGCGCCGTCTGAATGGTATCGAGTGTAATCATACGGGCAAGTTACGCAGGAAACCTATTGGCACTACGTTAAACCCTGGCCCGTGGAATAAATCGAATGAGTAAAATTTCATCCATTTTTATCTTTACCGGGTGAACAACTGTTTACCTGAATTTATCGCCAAAATCCGTTTTCTATGACTACTAATCGTCGACAATTTTTGAAGCAGACCGCAGGCACAATGGCGGGTATGGCCCTGTTGCCATCCGTTTTTGCCGAAGCTCCCACAAAGAAGATGTTCTTTGATATTTCACTGGCCGAGTGGTCGCTGCACAAAGCCCTGTTCGCCAAGAAAATTACGAATCTGGATTTCCCCGGCATTGCCCGCAAAGACTTCGACATCAGCATTGTTGAGTATGTCAATCAGTTTTTCAAGGATAAAGCACGGGATACCGCTTACCTGAACGATTTGCTAACTCGCTGTAAAGACAACGGAATTACCAACCACCTGATCATGATTGACGGGGAAGGTAACCTGGGCGCTTCGGATGCTACAGAGCGGAACAAAGCGGTTGACAATCACCACCAATGGGTTGAATGCGCCAAGTATTTAGGCTGTAAGACCATCCGGGTTAATGCAGCCGGGCAGGGCACAGCCGAAGAGGTAGCCAAAGCGGCCGTTGAAGGACTGAGTAAACTGGGTGAGTTTGCCAAGACTATGAATATCAACGTTATTGTTGAGAACCACGGGGGTTACTCATCAAACGGCCAGTGGCTGTCGGGTGTGATGAAACAGGTAGCTATGAAGAATGTGGGAACACTGCCTGACTTTGGCAATTTCTGTATAAAGCGGGGCGAAAACCATACCTGCACCGAAGAATATGACCGCTATAAAGGGGCTACAGAGTTAATGCCCTTCGCCAAAGGGGCTTCCGCTAAATTCTACGATTTTGATGCCAGTGGCAACTGCGTGGAAACCGACTACAACCGCATCATGAAGATTGTAAAAGACAGCGGTTTCAAGGGCATCATGGGCATTGAATATGAAGGCGATGGTCTGGAGGAATACGACGGTATCCGTAAATCAAAAGCGCTGCTGGAGCGCGTCGGGCCGATGGTATAGTCGGTTTACGGTATTCTGTTTACAGTTTACGGTGGCTGACGCCTGGTTGTTCCCTTCGCGTCAGCCACCGTAAACCATAAACAGAATACCATAAACCTTATTTTAGACTCCCCATCCCGCCGTCAATGCCGATAATCTGACCGGTTATCCAACTGGCCTGATCGGTGAGGAGATAAGCGGCCATGCTGGCAATATCTTTCGGAGTGCCATACCGATTGAGCGGGTGGCGTTTGTTCCCTGCTTCGCGCTTGTTGTCGTCGGCCAGCAGGAAGCCAGCCAGTGGGGTATCCGTCAGTGAGGGAGCAATGGCATTGACCCGCACATTGAACGGTGCCAGTTCGGCCGCCAGCGATTTGGTTAACCCCTCTACCGCCGATTTGGCTACCGATATGGATGAATGCATGCCCATACCCAGTTTGGCAGCAACGGTACTAAATAGCACGATACTGGCCGATTTGGACTTTTTGACAGTCGCATAAGCCGCGTGAATCGCGCTGACGGCACCCATCACGTTCACCTCAAAATCGTGCCAATAATCGTCCGGTGTCAGTCGGTGAAAGGGTTTGAGGTTGATGGTTCCGGGGCAGTACACCAGCCCGTGCAGCATATCGGGTAGTTGATTGAGGGCTTCCGCAGCGGGAGTCTGCGTAACATCCCAGGTCATATGCGTTGACTGAATTCCCTCGGGCTGTGTACGGCCAGCCGTAAAGAGCGTTGCTCCCGCTTCCTGTAGTTGTTGCGCCAGTGCGTGGCCAATACCCGAACTGGCTCCAATGATGAGTATATTTTTATCCTTCATGATGTTCGTATAAACTAAAAATGCGGATGTCCAACCTCTTAGTTAGGCACCCGCAATGGTAAATTACCCGTTTAATTAAATTGTTATACCCGGTTGTGTTACGTAGCGTAACAACTCCTGCCGGGTGCTCTCCTCGTCAAATTTTCCGCTGTATGACGACGTAATCGTGGAGCTGTTTACATCACGAACACCCCGTGTCGATACGCACAGGTGCTTTGCATCAATGATCACTGCCACATTATCCGTTTCCAGAACCCGTTTCAATTCTTCAGCAATCTGAATGGTAAGCCGCTCCTGCACCTGAGGCCGCTTGCAGAAATACTCCACAATCCGGTTCAGTTTCGACAGGCCAATTACCTTGCCGCTGGAAATGTAGGCTACGTGTGCTCTACCAATGATAGGAACAAAGTGGTGTTCGCAGTACGTCTGAACGATGATGTCTTTTTCCACCAGCATTTCGTTGTACTTAAATTTATTGTCGAACAAGGTAGCATTCGGCTTATTGGCTGGATTCAACCCGCTAAACACCTCATTGACGTACATTTTGGCAACCCGCCGGGGTGACCCATTCAGGCTGTCGTCCGTAAGGTCAAGGCCCAGAATGGTCATAATCTCCCGAAAATGCTCTTCAATCAGGTCAATTTTAAGGGCATCATCTATTTCAAACGCATCGGTACGCATGGGCGTATCGATAGCCGAAGCACCGTGGGCATCACCTAACTCATCCACTAATTCGTCGTGGTAACCGTTCAGCGCGAAGCTGTTTTTGTGGTTACCATTTAGCGGGGTTCCATTAGACTGGGTATTCGACGAAGTTCCGTTCAGTTTCATACAATCTGATTTTAAGGTCTAAGCCCTCGCTTAGCTTGTTGCGTAAAATGGTATAAATAACAATGGCAATGTTTTCGGCCGATGGATTCAGGTCGGCGAATTCATCGGTGTCGAGGTTTAAATTTTTGTGGTCGAACCGGTCGGTTATGTGCTCTTTTATCAGGTCACCGAGGTACTTCATGTCCATCACGTAACCCGTTTCAGAGTCAACAGGACCGGTTACCTGCACAATCAGATCGTAGTTGTGACCATGAAAATTGGGGTTGTTGCATTTGCCGTATACCCGCGTGTTCTTTTCGTCCGACCAGTTTGGATTGTTCAGGCGGTGAGCCGCGTTGAAATGCTCCTTTCGAAACACCGCAACCCGCGGGGCAGTATCCACTGGGACATTAGCCCTGTCAGTATCCACTGAGGAATTGTCCATAATAAACTGAATCGAAATAGGGTTCGATCAACCTGTCGTTACAAAGTATGTGTACAACACAGGCAGACAGCGGAGCGAGTAGCCAGGACGCTCTTTCGTATGCGATTGTTCTTAGTAAACCAGCGTGCTTGTTATTTTGTTCAACGTTTTACTAAAAACATTAAACAACTTTCACAAACTGCTTCAATATAATAACGTCCGCTTATCCGGTAATGTTCCCATCTATTTAAACCGTTCCAACGTAAGGAACTGGATGTTGCTACGTCCCGTTTTGTCGCCATGAACCGCTTAAAAAAGCTCATGCTTCTAACTGTATTCATCCTTACCGGCCTGGTGGCAACCACGTTTCTATTCATGCAGCAAAGCACCTTCGGGCGTGACCCTGCCGATACTCGACTTACCCGCCTTGAGCAGTCTCCCAACTACCGGGATGGCGCTTTCCAAAATCTGGAACCTACTACCGTGATGAAAGAAGACGCGTCGTACATGGGTATGATGATGGATTTCTTCAACAAGGCTCCTGACAACATTCCCAAGCGCCCCCTCCCTTCCGTAAAAACTGATCTTAATGCGCTTCCCGATTCGGTTCCTTCGGTGGTCTGGTTTGGGCATTCTTCCTACCTGATTAGGTCAAAAGGAGTCGTTGTGCTGATGGACCCGGTTTTTAGCGGGCATGCGTCGCCCGTGTCTCTTTTCGGCAAATCGTTTCCAGGAACGGATGTGTATGGCGTATATGACATGCCCGCTATTGATATGCTGGTACTTTCTCACGATCACTACGACCACCTCGATTACGAGACCATCACCAAACTGATTCCGAAGGTTAAGAAATTCTATACGGCCCTGGGCGTAGGGGCTCACCTTGAGCGATGGGGCGTACCCGCCGACCGGATTGTGGAATTCGACTGGTGGGAACATAAACCCGTTTCGACCGATATCGATCTGACCGCCGTTCCGGCGCGGCACTTTTCGGGTCGCAGTTTCGCCCGTGGCAAAACGCTGTGGACGGCTTTTGTGCTCAACCTGCATGGCTATCGGCTGTACCTGGGGGGCGATTCGGGGTACGGCAAGCACTTTAAAGAAATTGGCGATAAATACGGTCCTTTTGACCTGGCCATGCTCGAATGTGGCCAGTATGGCAATGACTGGCCAAACATTCACATGTTTCCGGAAGAAGTAGCCACGGCCGCGCAGGATTTACGGGCCAAAACCATCCTGCCCGTTCACTGGGCTAAATTTTCGTTATCGGTCCACGGCTGGAAGGAACCTGTTGAACGGTTTACCAGGCGGGCTACTGAACTGGAGTTGGATGTAACCACGCCAATGATTGGCGAACCCGTGGTACTAAATACGAACTACCCCCGGACCCTCTGGTGGAACTTCTGAACCAGATTGGGTTGAAGCGTATGTTTTTTACCGCTTTTTCTGAACTTTCTGGTAGGCAGCATAAGCACCGTATCCCACAAGAGCCGCAATAACTCCGTACACCCAGATGGGTATATTTTGTCCAACGATAATCAGATAGAGATAGGCGGATATAAAAAAGAAGCCCGTCAGTAAAATGGGCAGAACTACGGATTTATGCTCGCGCAGCCTCCGGATAACCCAGCCTAGTGAGAGGAGGAAAAAGGGTATGGCACCCACATAGATACCACCGAAAACGAGCGGATTCACATGGTATTTTTCACCAAGACTCCAAAACCAGCCCTGCACCTGACTCCACCATTCCATAGCTGTTTGTTTGATATATAAGGTAATTTGCTTTCCCTGTCAATTGGGCAGAGCATCGTCTAAAAAAACCTTAGTCGATCTGACCGAACTGCGTGTTGAGGGGTTCGGCCAGCGTAGGATGAGAAACCAGGGCATTTTTCCATCCTTTTCCAGGGAGAGCCAACGCCAGCGGCTTGCCAGCTTATCATACACCAATAATCAGGGCGTCGAAGTGATCCGTTTTATTGTCGTTTACATCAGAAATGAACTGTGTCCATTTCATTATGTTCACATTTCCTGTCCCGGCAATCCTGGATTCTCCGAAATACCTCACTTGCTTTACGTTACGTACAACTGGTTGTCTATGTACTGAGCAGGTAATAAATGGGCTTCATCCGGGGAAGGCGTATGTTTTTTACGCTGAAACTGCGTTCTTTGGACAGAAAACACTTTCTGAGCCGCGCATTCCTTATGCAAACCCCTACCCGACGCCAGTTTATTCGTACAGCCGCCCTGACAGGCGCAGCAACGTCTATTTTTCCGACGATTCTCACCAATGCAAAACCCGCCGATGCTAAAGTCAGGCTAGCCTTCATTGGCGTAGGAGGACGGGGACGCAGCCATGTGCAGCAGGCCCTCTACCGGGATGATGTCGAAATAACCGCCATTTCTGATCCCGCTCCCGAAGCCATCAGCCGCACGACGGCCATGATTGAAAAAGCAGGCCGCAAAGCACCGGCTACGTACGGCAAGGGGGATGAGGGTTTCCGGGAGATGCTCAAACGCGACGATATTGACGGCGTGGTGATTGCTACACCCTGGGAATGGCACGTTCCGATGGCCGTAGCCACGATGGAAGCCGGAAAATATGCCGGCATAGAAGTATCGGCGACGGTAACGCTGAAGGAATCCTGGGATCTGGTCAACGCCTTCGAGAAAACCGGATCACACTGCATGATTCTGGAAAACGTGTGCTACCGGCGGGATGTACTGGCTATTCTAAACATGATCAGGAAAGGCATGTTTGGTGAGATGACCTACGCCCATTGCGGCTATCAGCACGATTTGCGCAATATCAAATTCAACGACGGCAAATCGACTGGGGGCGTTGGTGCGGAATTTGGGGCCAAAGGGTACTCCGAAGCCCACTGGCGAACCCAACACTCCGTTGACCGTAACGGCGACCTGTATCCGACGCACGGCCTGGGTCCCGTGGCCCACTGGCTCAACATAAACCGGGGCAACCAGTTCACACACCTAACCAGTATGGCCACTAAAAGCCGGGGATTGCACAAGTACATAGTCGATAAGGGGGGAGCCGATCACCCCAATGCAAAGGTCAATTTTAAACTCGGCGACGTAGTAACCACTATGATTCAGTGCGCCAACGGCGAGAACATCGTGATCATCCACGATACCAACTCGCCCCGCCCCTACTCGCTCGGCTTCCGGGCGCAGGGTACGGAAGGTATCTGGATGGACGATAATGACATGATTTATCTGGAAGGCGTATCGCCCAAACCCCACAGTTGGGAGCCGTTTGCGCCGTATCAGGAAAAATACGATCACCCCCTCTGGAAACGTCACGCCCAAACCGCCGAGAACGCCGGACACGGTGGTATCGACTTCTTCGTTCTTCGGGCCTTTATCGAATCCATCAAGGCTAAAACGGCCCCGCCCATCGACGTCTACGATGCCGCCGTCTGGAGCGCTATCAGTCCGCTATCGGAAGAGAGCATTGCGGGAGGTAACAAGCCCGTTGATATTCCCGATTTCACGCGGGGTAAGTGGAAGACCAACAAACCCATTTTTGGGCTGACGGACAATTATTAACTGCTCAATAGGCGATTATTCTGGTTCTTTTTTTAATTTGTAAAAAAATTTAAAATCTACTCCTTTTACCTGCCTTTAACGACTCCCTAAACGAATGACTCCAGCTACTGCTCCTGCCAAAACCCAGAATTACGTTGGCCCACTGCTCATTATCGGTGCGCTTTTCTTTGTCTTTGGCTTCGTTACGTGGGTCAATAGTGTGCTAATTACCTTTTTCAAGCAGGCGTTTAATTTAACCTCCTTTCAATCAACCCTGGTAGCATTCGCGTTTTTCATTTCGTACACCATCATGGCCATTCCTTCGTCGGCCGTACTCAAACGAACGGGCTTTAAAAACGGGATGTCGATAGGGTTGGTGACGATGGCTATTGGCACACTGATTTTCGTACCAGCGGCTAAGTCGGTATCGTATCCACTGTTTCTGGTAGGGCTTTTTATCATCGGTATAGGGCTTACCGTGCTGCAAACGGCTTCTAACCCCTACGCTACCATCCTGGGTCCGCGGGAGAGTGCCGCCCAGCGCATTAGTTTCCTGGGCATTGCCAACAAACTCGCTGGTATTTGCAGTCAGTTTATTTTTGGGGGGCTGCTCCTGTCGGGAGCCAACGAAGTGATTAACGCGGCTTCGCTCGAGAAAGTCGTTACGCCTTATTTGATTCTGACCGGCATTCTTATTGTGCTGGCGGGGTTAATCCGCTTCTCGAACCTGCCGGAAGTATCGGAGGAGCAGGACGATGTACCGACCGACTCCACGGCTATCCACACTAGTGTCTGGCAATTTCCGAACTTGGTGCTGGGCGTACTGGCTCTGTTCTGCTACGTGGGTGCGGAAGTCATCACTGGCGATTTAATTATCAGCTACGGCCACGCCATTGGCTTCACCAACGATGAGGCCAAACACTTTACTACCTACACCTTAATTGGTCTGCTGGTTGGCTATATGCTGGGTATCATCATGATTCCCCGGTTCATTACCCAGCAAAACGCCCTGCGTTACGGCATGCTTCTGGCCCTAATCCTTACAGTAGGCGCATTGGTAACGGATGGGTTTGCGTCTGTACTGTGCATTGCGCTGATGGGTTTTGCTATCTCGCCCACATGGCCTGCTATCTGGCCACTGGCGTTGAACCGGCTCGGCAAATTCACCAAACTTGCCTCTGCCCTGTTAATAATGGGTATTTCGGGCGGTGCCCTGCTCCCACTGCTGCACGGTTACCTAACGGATGCCGTCAGCCCTAAAGCGGCCTACGCCCTGCTGCTTCCCCTGTTCGGGTTTATCCTGTACTATGCCATATCTGGGCACAAGAAAACGAGTTGGTGAGACGATTAACGAAGACGACCATTGTAGGATGTCCGGTTTGTGGTTGACATAAAAAGCCTGGATTCACTACGTTCACAGCTGACCTCGGTGAGAATCTGGTAGTGGTTCGTAACGTTTCAGCTACTATTTGCCATCACTTTGGCGAAGAGTGGATCGATAATAAAACGGCTCAACAACTAGAAGCTATCGTTGAACAAGCCCGCGCTAAAAAACATCAGGTTGACGTTTTATCTTTTTGATAGTTAGTGATCCCCATTTTTCTTTATTCCTTCGGTGAGGGGGCTGAAATTGCCGGTTATTACAACGCCTATCCCCTGCTTCAGGAGTGAGCCTAGCGTATTGGACAACCTTGCCAGCGCAGAAGGGCCTGTAGTACAACAATCCTGAATTAATGATTTACACCACTTTAGTTGCCCGCTGGGCTGGAAACCAGGACGTCAAAATGGTCACGATAACGGCCAGAAGGCCCGTCAGGACGATGTCCCGCGTATCCAGCCGAACCGGGTAGGCATCAATGATGGAACTGACGGTTCCCATCCGGATGAAGCCATACTGCTCCTGTGCCAGACAAATCAGAATGCCCAGTGCCAGACCGGTGAATGCTCCTACTAGGGCAATAATGGCTCCCTCGGTCAGGAAAATCCGGCGCACCATGGATTTTGTAGCGCCCAGCGCGAACAGAATCCGGATGTCGGCCTTCTTCTCGATAACCAGCATCGACAGGGAAAAGAAAATGTTGATACTCGCCACCAGAATGATAAACGAGAGCGTTAGGGCAACGAATAATTTTTCTATGTAAATAGCCCGGTACAAATCGATGTTCAGATCATCACGGCTTTTCACGTCGAGTTTATCGCCCACAGCGGCCTGTAGTGCCTGTTTGGCGGCATCTTCATTGGTGCCGGGCAGGAGTTGAATCTCAAGACTCGTTACCTCATTCGGCTGGTATTCGAACAAAGACCGGGCCACCCCTAAGGGAGCCAGCACGAAATTATCGTACTTCGATTCGATGAAAAATATACCCGACACGGTTAGGGATTCACGATTGAACGCATCGGGATTGAGTACACTGAAGGATTTACCGCTTTCCGGGTAGAGCACTTCCAGGGGCGTTAGAATATCGACCGGCGAAATAGACAGGTCGTTGCGAACGCCATC
Organism: Cytophagales bacterium; assembly: GCA_038236215.1. GTDB lineage: Bacteria > Bacteroidota > Bacteroidia > Cytophagales > Spirosomataceae > Spirosoma. The sequence continues at coordinate 60,753 of JBBSTD010000017.1, forward strand.
GGCTACGATGGCGTAGTTAACGCCATCGCGCTGGAGCAGTAACCGGCCTTCCAGCATCGACGAATCCAGTTGCTGGCGCTTCAGGTAATTGTCATCCACCCCTTTTAGTTTAATAACCGTCTGGGCATGGGCGTATCGGGCCAGCGCATTATCCTGAGCAACTGATGTAATGAATTGAACACCAACCACCTGGCGCAGGTTATTCAGCAACGAGGGCGGAGCCTTGAACCGTTTTCCCTGCCTGGGCGAAACGGTCATATCGGCCTCAAATGTCTTAAACGTCTGCCGGTTCAACTCTTCCATCCCATTAAAAACCGACAGCACTACTACCAGCGTCATCGTTCCCACGCCCACACCAAGCATGGACAGGATCGACAGCCAGCTAATGAAACTGCGCTTTTTACGGGAGAAAAAATACCGGCGGGCAATCCAGACGGGAAGGTTCATGATTTAATTTTGACTGATAGAATTAGTGAATTAGTGAATAGGTTGGCGTAAGATTTTCTATCTCCTAATTCGCTCATTCGCAATTCGCTCATTCTTCTTCCTCCGGCGGAGGGGGGGGAATTTCCAGGCCCGAGAAGAGTTTATCCATTTTATCGGCGTAGTCGGCCGTATCGTCCAGGTAGAAGCTAACATCGGGTACAATTCGCAGTTGATGCCGGACCCGCTCGCCAAGGTGCTGCCGGAGCACTTTACTCTTCTCCTGAATGCTTTCCAATAATAGCTGTTTGTTTTTTGTCGCCAGAAAACTCAGGTACACACGGGCAACACTCAGATCGGGCGAAACGCGTACACTGGTAACGGTGATGAAAGCCCCGTTGAACAAATGCGGTACATCGCGCTGAAAAATCTCGCTTAAATCTCTTTGCAATTGCCGGGCAACTTTCTGCTGTCGTTTCGATTCCATAGCACTAAATAGGTAATGTATTTGCAAATATCCACCCATTTTTCCGTTCTGCCGAAATTGACTGTAAATTCGCAGTTGTCAGCAACTCAGTTAGTGAGTTGCTCGGTCCAACTCACCGACTCATTACCGGATTAACTTTGCTACGCTTTTTTCAACCGTATTTTCCCTACCAGTATGTTAGCTTGCTGGGTCTATTGCTGCTGATTCGGCTGCCGCTGCTGCTCCATTCCTTCCCACTCCTGATTCCGGAATTGAACTGGATGATTGTGGGCGAACAGATCAGCCAGGGCAACTTACTGTACCGCGACATCTGGGATAGTGTGAGTCCCCTATCGGCCCTGGTGTACTGGGGAATGGATATGCTGTTCGGCCGGTCGCTGGTTGCGCTGCACGGGGCGGCTACTCTGGTAGCCGTTTTTCAAATCGTTTATTTCAACTACCTCGTCAATACGCGGGATATTTTTCCGGAGCGGACCTTCTGGCCGGGCCTGCTTTACATGCTGTTCATGCACATTTCGTTCGACTGCATGACGCTCTCTCCGGTACTCATGTCAACCAGTTTTCTGCTGCTGGCGTTTGGCACCCTCGTGCGGCAGATGGATCGGCGGGGGGCTACCGATGAAGTATTTGAAGTAGGTTTTTACATCGGTATTGCGGCACTTTTTTACCTGCCCTCCGCCCTGTTCATCATCTGGGCGGTGCTGTCGCTGCTCTTTTATACGGGGGCAACCTTCCGGCAGTACTCATTGTCGCTGTTTGGTTTCCTGTTTCCCTTTGCCGCTACCATCCTTTTCTATTACCTGTTCGACAGTCTGGACGATTTCAACCGGAACCTGCTGGCAGCCGTTTTTCGGGTTCGTCAGTACTCTTTATCCGATTTTCAGTCGCTGCTGGTTTCCCTGTTTATCCCGCTGGGACTGGGCGTGCTGGGTTTCGTGAGTTTGTTGAATCGCTCCGGGCGGTATGTCAACTTTCAGCAGCGCGTTCAGCAAATTATGGCCATCTGGTTTGTGGTTGTTGTACTGACCATTGGGCTGATGCCTTTTCTGGCACCAATGATGTTTCTGAGTTTTGTACCCCCAATGGCTTACTTCACCTATTTTTATTTCGAAGGCGCGCGCCGGGTCTGGCTGACCGAACTAACGTTCACGACTGCGTTTATTCTGATTTTATTGTTTTTTTACCAGGGTGCGCTGGGCCTCATTCCCGGCTCTGGATTAGGTCGACTGAGCAGCCTGCAGGTACAACCATCACCCTTACCCAACACCATCCGGAACCAGCGCATTCTGATTATCGGCGAAGACCTGAGTGCGTATCGGTATAACCGGCTGGCGACACCGTACCTCAACTGGGATTTGTCGAAATATGACCTGAAAAACCTGGATAACTACGAAGCCGTCATTAATATATTCGACCACTTCCGAAAAGATCCACCCGATTATATTCTGGACCGGGAAAACGTGATTGAGAAACTGTTTCAACGCGCTCCGGCTCTAGCCAATCAGTATGAAAAAACGGACATTACGGATGTATATAAGAGAAAATAGTCGTAACGGAGCAGCCCGTGCTGTTGTAGGTGAGCCAGTTTCAAGCAAGTTTCCCGGATGAACCCGTGCGGATAACAAGCTATTTTCAAATTCGTCCTTGCACTCCACTGACAACTTACCCACTCATAATGTTGCTATGGCCTCCTCTTTCATAAATAAACGCTCAAACCTGTACATCTTCCTGAGCGCGGTCTTTCTAACCAACGCCCTGGTTGCCGAAATCATTGGTGTCAAAATCTTTTCGGTCGAAACCCTGCTGGGTACAAAACCCGCCCATATTCATCTGTTCAGTGATTTTATCCTTGATTTTAACCTGACCGCGGGGGCAGTTATCTGGCCATTTGTCTTCATCACGTCCGATATCATCAACGAATACTTCGGCAAGGCGGGAGTTCGGCGTATCTCATTCCTGACGGCCGGATTCGTGGCTTTCAGCTTCCTGATTATTTTCGCCGTTACCACGCTCCCACCCGCTCAGTTCTGGCTCGAAGTCAACGCAAAAGATGGGGCCGGGAACCCAATCAATATCAACAATGCCTTTCAGATGATTTTCCGGCAGGGGCTGGGCATAATCATTGGCTCTCTGACCGCCTTTTTGATCGGGCAGATTCTGGATGTGTATGTGTTTCATTCCCTGCGTAAAATTACCGGCAGTCGACAAATATGGCTGCGGGCCACGGGGTCTACGCTCGTTTCGCAGTTGGTGGATTCGTTCGTGGTGCTGGGAATTGCCTTCTACGTATTCGGCAACTGGTCGCTAACGCAGGTGCTGGCCGTGGGCATTATCAACTACATCTATAAAGCCACCTCGGCTATTGTGCTCACACCGTTACTCTACGTGGCCCACTATTTTATTGACCGTTACCTGGGCAAGGAACACGCCGAAGAACTGGCCAATGAATCCGCCATGAGTTCATTTATGTGATAGGAAGCGCTATTCAGCCCCGGCCATCCGTGTTCGTAGCCCATCAAGATCATGGCAGAAAATTCCAGCAACGTTTATATGCCCACAAAAAAATATGCCCCGCCGGTACCGGCGGGGCATCTCAACTATATATAGGTGTCAAAGGAATCAACCGTGGAAGAAATCCTTCATCTTATCGAAGAAGCCTTTTTCATTTTTGTTGGGTTTTGGCTGAAAGTTGGGCGAATGGCGTAACTGCTCCAGAATCGACTTCTCCTCCATCGACAGTATTTTGGGCGTCCAGACATTGACATGTACAATCTCATCGCCCCGGCCGTAGCCATTCAGTTCTTTAATACCTTTGCCTTTCAGCCGCAGCATTTTACCACTCTGCGTTCCGGGTTCCAGCGTGATGCGGGCTTTCCCATCAATGGTAGGCACTTCCACACTGGTACCGATAGCCGCATCGACAAAGCTGACGTACAAGTCGAAAACAACGTTGTTGCCATCCCGTTTCAGGTCGGCATCTTCCTCTTCCTCAATCACAATGAGCAAATCGCCCGCTACACCACCACGGGGGGGAACGTTGCCCTTGTTGCTGACCGATAGCTGAATACCTTCGGCCACGCCTGCCGGAATTTTGATGGGAATAACATCTTCCTGCAATACACGGCCTTCACCAAAACAGGCATCACAACGGTCGGTCACGATCTTGCCTTCGCCATTACAGGTGGGACAGGTACTGGTCGATACCATCTGACCCAGCATAGTGTTCACCACTTTACGCGTTTGGCCGGTGCCCTGACAGGTCGAACAGGTTTGTACGGCGGTCCCATTTTTAGACCCGTTTCCCCCGCAGGTATTACAGGTTACATGCCGTTTTACCTTTATTTTCTTTTCTACCCCGTTGGCAACTTCCTGTAAATTCAGTTTCAGCTTAATACGGAGGTCGGAGCCGCGCCGAACGCGCTGCCTTCCACCACCACCGCCCTGGGCTCCCCGGAAGAAACTACCGAAGGGCGAATCATCACCGAATACATCGCCAAACTGGCTGAAAATATCCTCCATGGATGGCCCGCCGGCACCGTAGCCGCCAGCCGCACCACCCATCCCGGCATGACCAAACTGGTCGTATCGGGCTTTTTTGTTGGGGTCGTTCAGTACATCGTAGGCCTCGGCGGCTTCCTTAAATTTTTCTTCGGCGGTGGGGTCATCCGGGTTTTTATCGGGGTGGTATTTGATCGCCATCTTCCGATAAGCCTTCTTCAGATCCTCCATCGAGACGTTTTTGTCCACGCCCAGGATTTCATAATAATCGCGCTTCGTTGCCATATTGTTGAATGAGTGAATGAGTGAATGAGTGAATGAGTGAATACTGGTCGGCAGTTTTTATTCACTCATTCGCTCATTTACTCATTCACTCATTATTTTAACTGCCTACTATTACTTTTGCGAATCGAATGACTTTGTCATTCAGGTAATATCCTTTTTCGATTTCTTCGATGACTTTTCCTTTCATGTCATCACTCGGAGCCGGAAACTGCGTAACGGATTCGTGCAGATCGGCGTCAAACGGTTCACCCTTCGATACCATCGGCTTCAGTCCTTTGCCTTCCAGGGTTTTAAACAATTTGTTGTAGATTAATTCAACTCCCTCTTTCACTGCATCCACATCCTCGGTCGTTTGGATAGACTGCATTGCCCGTTCAAAATCATCGACTACCGGAATGAGTGCCTTTAGTACGCCCTCATTCGCATTGCTGATCAGGTCGAGTTTTTCTTTAGCGGTACGCCGGCGATAGTTCTCGAAATCAGCGTATAAACGGAGGTATTTATCTTTCAATTCAGCCAGTTCACTGCCCGTTTTGTCGGCTGGTGCGGCTCCGGGTTCGGCGGTAACGTCGGCGGTCAGTGTGGCATCATCGGATTCTTCCGGTACACCACCGTTGACGTTTATCGCTTCTTCACTGGTCAGGTTGTCAGGTTGTTCTGTATTCATAGACGTTTTTTCGTCCAACATGTCGTTGTTTTCCATTACTGAGTTTCTATTTCGCTTCCAGAAATTCATAGGCAAAGATGGGCAAAACACCGGCCAAAACCACATTTCCTGCCAAGTTGGCACACTATCTAACTGACACTGGCCCGCTCGGCAGGATATATACGATTGGACTAATTTGCAGGATTTAAAAAGTAAGCAGCGATGTTTACAGGCAATAGTCCATTTGTTATTCATCATTTCTGATGCACTCACCCGCCCGCCACTATACGCAACGGATCAAAGCCAAAGCTACTGAACTGGGCTTCGACTTTTGTGGCGTGGCCAAAGCCGATTTCTTGGAAGAGGAAGCGCCACTACTGGAAACCTGGCTCAAAAATGGCCAGCATGGGCAAATGCATTACATGGCGAACCATTTCGACAAGCGGCTCGACCCACGGCTCTTGGTCGATGATGCGAAATCGGTCATTACGGTACTGCTCAATTATTATCCGGAACAAACCCTACCCGAAGGCGATGAGGACTACAAAATTTCAAAATACGCGTACGGGACTGATTACCATTTTGTTATCAAGGATAAGTTAAAGGCGTTGCTGGATTTTATTCGGGAGGAGATCGGCGACGTGGGCGGGCGGGCCTTTGTCGACTCAGCCCCGGTGATGGACAAAGCCTGGGCTAAACGGGCCGGTTTGGGCTGGGTGGGAAAGCATTCCAACCTGATTAACCGCGACATCGGCTCGTTTTTCTTCATCGGCGAACTAATCCTTGACCTGGAGCTGGAACCTGATGGCCCCATCACCGACTATTGCGGCACCTGCACCCGCTGCATCGACGCCTGCCCTACGGATGCCATCACGGACCCGTACGTGGTGGACGGCAGCAAGTGTATTTCCTACTTTACCATTGAACTGAAAGAAGCCATACCGGAAACCGTTCGGGGAAAGTTTGACAACTGGGTCTTCGGATGCGACATTTGTCAGGATGTTTGTCCCTGGAATCGGTTTTCCCGCCCCCATGAAACGCCTGCATTTACCCCTCATCCCGATTTGATGGCGATGAAGAAGTCAGATTGGGAAGAAATAACGGAGGATGTTTTCCAGACCCTCTTCCGGCGGTCGGCGGTGAAGCGGACCAAACTGGCAGGCTTAAAACGTAACATCGCTTTTAGTAAGCCAACGTAAGTGATGAACCAGTCTCCTTTATGAAAATCCTTTTAGTTGAAGACGAAGAACGGCTAGCCTCTTTTATCCGAAAAGGCATGTCGGCTGAAGGCTACGAAGTGGAAATAGCCTACGACGGTCGTACCGGCCTATCCCTGTTTCGCCGGGATATTTATGACATAATACTCCTGGATGTCAACTTGCCGCAGATGAACGGCTTTGAACTGTGTCAGATAATCCGGTCAGAAAACCAGACCGTTCCCGTACTAATGCTCACGGCCCTGGATAGCATGGCCGACAAGTCGGATGGGTTCAATGCCGGGGCCGACGATTACCTGGCCAAACCATTTGAGTTTCAGGAGTTACTCCTACGGCTTAGAGCACTGACGCGCCGGAACAGTGGCACCGGGCAAAAGTCGATCCTCAGGCTGGCCGATCTTGAATTGAACCTCGATGCAAAAACCGTGGCGCGGGCGGGCAAACGCATTGATCTGACCACCCGCGAATACGCCCTTATGGAGTACTTAATACTGAACAAGGGGAAAATTATTTCGCGAGTAGATATCAGCGAGCGGGTCTGGAGCCTAAACTTCGATAGCAATACGAATGTAATCGATGTGTATATCAGCTACCTGCGTAAAAAGATCGACAAAGGTTTTTCGCCCAAGTTGCTGCACACCATTGTTGGCATGGGGTACGTTCTTCGTGAGGATTAGGGAGACATTTGTCGTCATTGAATGGGCATTGATTCCAGCCATTAAATGATAATCAACGATGAAAAATAACACTCAATGACACCTGTTTATGCTCATCCGAAATCGCCTGACAATTATTTTCACGGTGCTGGCCATGGCCATCCAGATTACGCTATCATTGCTGGTGTGGTACTTTTATTCGGTGTACCGGCAGGAGGAGTTTTACAGCAGGCTGGAAGGAAAAGCCCGGGTAACCGGCCGGGTGCTTATTTCCCGGCGACACCTGCACGACGACTTTTTCAAGAACATGGTACGTACTGATTTGCTCACCATTGTGGAGGAGCAAATCAGCATTTACGACGACCATCATAACCTGGTATTCACCAACCGAACCCTAAAGGAGTCAGATTACTACAAAGAAAAGATTCCGTTGCTCAATACGGCTTCGCTGTTTGAATTCAAAAGCGGCCACCTCGAATCCATCGTAATCCCGTACCGGGACCGGGGGCAGCAGTTTTACATTTTTGCCTCTGGCTATGACCGAATCGGTCTTACCAAATTAGCGATGCTGCAACAAATTCTGCTGCTGGCCAATCTGCTGGGTTTTACCCTGATTGTACTGGCCGGGTGGTATTTTTCCGGGCGGGTATTAAAACCCATTTCCCAGATTGTAGATGAGGTAGAGCAAATAACCGCGACACACCTGCACAAGCGGGTGAATGAAGGAAACCGGCGGGATGAAATTGCCCAGCTTGCCATGACCTTCAATCAAATGCTTTTCCGGCTGGAAGACTCGTTTGTTTCCCAGCGCAGTTTTGTCTCGCACGCATCGCACGAACTACGCACCCCGCTCACTAACACGCTCGGGACGCTGGAAACGTCCCTGCGGTACGACAAAAATCCTGCCGACTGGCGAGACAGTATGGAAGTAGCCGTCGAAGAACTCAAAAAAGTGATTACGCTGACCAATGGATTGTTGGGGTTGGCTAAAGTTACCGATGGCACCGTTACCCTGACCACTGTTCAGGTAGACGATTGTCTCCTCACGGCCATTGGGCAGGTGCAAACTAAGTATCCGGGCCGTCACCTGCCGCTCCAGTTTATGACGAATGAGGACGAATCATTGACCGTAAAAGGCAGCGCGACCCTGCTGACCACGGCTTTCCTGAACGTATTGGATAATGCCTGCAAGTATTCCAGCGAAGCAGTGGCCGTTCTCCTAAAAGCCAGCGATGGGCAGATTGCCGTGACCGTAACAGACACGGGGCGAGGCATCGATGAGACTGACACAATGCAAATCTTTAATCCGCTTTACCGGGGCAAAAATGTAGCCGGTGTACCCGGCTATGGCATCGGTTTGGCCGTGACGCAGAAAATCGTCGACCTGCACCTGGGCATTCTTCAAATCACCTCCAACATAAACCAGGGCACTACTGTTAGTATCAGTTTACCCGGTAATGGGTATATCGCCTAAGTTCGTTTTGCGTACGAATGCATCGAGGGCTGAGAGTTGGGTAGCCTGGCTTTGGATGAGCGTGTTTTGTTCAATCAGCTTTCGTTTGGCCTGTCGCTGTTTTCGGTAACGGACAAATAAGCCGACAGCCGAGATTGAAATCAGCAGGACGATAACGGCGTACAGGCCGAGCTGGTTACTTTTTAGTTGCAGGGCCAATTGTTGCTCATCAATCCGTTGCTGTTTGTATTTGGTCTGATAATGTGTTCGATCTCGATAATTTTATCCCGGACTTGGTTTTCCTGCTGAGCCAGTTGCATTTCGTAGCCTTTCTCCATGTTCACAAGGGCGAATCGAGCAAACCGAGTTGCCCGTAAATCCTGCCACGAAGCTCATCCGTAAAGCCCATGTTAGCCCCATTTTCGTTACCTTAGAGTATGTTTGGGAATTTTATTTGGCCAATCTGTTCAGTAAAATAGAAATGAAGGCAATTTGGAGCATTGCTTCCGAACTTTCTATTGTTTTCTCCACATCTCGGAACAACCGACGACGGAAATTGAGCCAGCCAAAGCTGCGCTCAACCATCCACCGATTTTTCTCCGGCACAAA
>JBBSTD010000018.1:0-69099 GCA_038236215.1 Cytophagales bacterium
TCCTGGCGCAGCACCTCAAGAACGACCTTCGCTTTGAAGGTGGAGGTGAACTGGCGACGACTTTTTGCTTTCATGGTTGACTAAGTTAGCAACCATCCCGACAAGCTTAGTCGGTGGTACGAAAATCGGGGACCACTATACTGCCGCTCTCCATCATCTAGTGATAATACAGTTAGAGCTTTATGAATAGCGTATTGCAACTGATACTCAATACCTGTTATATTGACTCGGCCACCTTTTCGTCTTTCTGCAAGAGATTTAACAGATGGGGGGAGTTGATTAATTATTTTATTCTTAGTGGTATAATTCATATTGACAGATATACGATCTCAACAAGCTTTTTTGAACTGACAATTTACAAATTTCGACTTACTTCTCTTGCAACAAGTATAATACGAAAACGTCATCAATAAATCTGATCCGTACAACAATCCGATGGGTAGGAGCAGCGTTTTTTTTCCTTCTGTTACTGCCTCCAAACCCAACCCTTATGTCCATTATCGACAGAAAAACATTCCTGAAAGACATTTCCCTAATGGCGGGGGCCTCCTTGCTTGCAGGACCCGCTTTTGCATCCGAAGCAACACGGGCGAAACCGGCGGTCAAACTCGGTTTTGTTACCTACTTATGGGGCAAAGACTGGGATTTACCAACCGTGATTAAAAACTGTGCGGATACCGGTATTCACGGGGTAGAGTTGCGGGTGGAGCACGCCCACAACGTGATGCCCAACCTGAATGCGGCCCAGCGACTGGAGGTGAAGAAGCGATTTGCCGATAGCCCCGTGCAGCTCATTGGCCTGGGAACGAACCAACAGTTTGATTATGTGGACCAGGGAAAGTTAAAGTCCTCGATTGAGCGGGCCAAAGAGTTTATCCGGCTGAGTGCCGATGTGGGTGGAACGGGGGTTAAAGTGAAACCCAACGCCCTGCACAAGGAGGTACCCGTTGAAAAAACGATTGCTCAGATTGGAGAATCCCTCAACGAACTTGCCCGGTATGGCGCGGAACCGGGGCAGCAAATCAGGCTGGAAGTACATGGGGAAGAAACCCAGGAATTACCCATGACGAAGCGGATTATGGATGTAGCCAATCACCCTAATGCCAAAATCTGCTGGAACTGCAATCCGCAGGACCTAAATGGTGAGGGCTTTCAGCATAATTTCGACCTGGTTAACGATCGTTTTGGAGCTACCTGCCACGTTCGGGAACTGGACCGCACCGATTACCCGTATCAGCAATTGCTGAACAACCTGGTTAAGATGAAGTACAACGGCTGGGTACTCCTTGAATGCCACACCGACCCCGCCGATAAGGTCGCGTCCATGAAGGAACAACGCGCAGTATTCGACCGGATGATTGCCAGGGCCTGATAACTGGCGGTAATTGCACCAAACAGGCTAAATAGTTGCGCTATGTGGAAACAAATTGGTAAGGCAACGGCCATTGCCGGTAGTCTGGATATAACAGCAGCCAGCATTCAGGCGTATCTTTCCAGCAGTGTGACTCCCGACAGGCTACTCAGGTACATTGCCAGTGGTCTGTTTGGGGCAGATGCGTATTCCGGTGGTATTGAGTATATGGCCATTGGGTTGTTCGTCCACTTTCTCATTGTATTTGCCTGCGCCGTAACGTATTTTTTCACTTACCCGACTATCCGTTTTTTGCACATCAGCAGTTGGCTGAGTTCCTTTCTTGTGGCACTGGCAGCCTGGATAATCACTACCAGAGTCATTATACCAGTGAGTCAAATACAGCCTGCTCCGTTTAATGCAACCAAAGTGCTCATTGCCATAGCGATTCTGTATGGCTGTATCGGTTTACCCATTACGCTTATTGCCAACAAGTATTACACCAGAAAGCGAATAACCCGATGAGAAAAATGGCTCTCAGGGTATTCGCTTTCTGTCTTTTCGCACGATTTATTGACTATGTGTGCGAGGAAAAGTTAACGGCATCAGGACACTCATGCCCCGTCATTCGAGTGTCAGACCACGTTTGGCCATATAAGCCCGCAAAATCTGTTCTCTGATACATTCCGTTCGGCCAATGCGTTCGCTGATTAACCGACTCTGGTCCAGATAACCCTTCAACCGGCCAATCGTAATGTGCAATTCCTGAGCTGCTTCCGGAAGGGTATAAAACACCGTTCCTTTGATGGCTTTAGGCATGACTCAATTGATTTAACTAGTACCTCCTGTCAATGTAGGCAGGTACTTATATCAATACTTTGTCTAGTTACTTTGTTCCATCTGCCTCCTATAGAAACCAGGGAATACGCATAAAATAATGTTGAGTCATTATCTATTACTTTGACTTGCCCGACAGTGGTACAAACTGAGCCGACAAATTCGGCTTTGGCATGCTTTTGTCGAGCGGAAACATGGGGCGTTTGATGCGTTTGTAGGGTAAACGGGCCAGGTCCTGATTGACACCGCCAGGTGTTAAGGCCATAATCCAGCCAGCCTGCATGGCGTACAGTTCAGGCTCCAGATAACCAATTTTCACAACTACGATGTCGGCAGTTCGGGGAGTAAGGCCCAGACGGGTGAAATCAGCTTCCTTATGGTAGGGCTTGCGCTTCTGCGTCACGATTACGTGGACACTACCCACCTTAACCACCACTTCAACTTCCGCATTGATATCGCCCTTCACAATCGACTCGACGGTTCCTTTGATGGGAACGGGCGGGGCAAAGCGGGCATCGACCCGCGCCCCCGCCGTGCCGTCAACCTGCCCGCCCACGCCAGCCGCCATGGCTTTTTTAACCAGTTCGGGATCGGGAATGGATGCGTAAATCAGCGAGGGGCCATCCGGCTTCTGAAACTCCGGCCGGGCGAGCAACTGCGTGAGTGTCCAGGTAACGTCGCCCGCGCCACCGGCCGTTGGGTTATCGCCGGTATCGCTGATAAAAAAGGGATGTGTCTTGCTGGCCAGCGCATCGGCAAGGGATTTCTCCAGTGTACCGACGGGTGCCACGAAGTCAAACTGGTTTCTGACGTTCCAGAAGGCATTTGCCAGTTGCTCAGCCGCCTTTGTCACCCTGACCTTATCGTCGCCGGTAACCATCACCACGGCGTGGTTGCGCGGCTCATCGGCCCAGGCGTAGCCAATCCAGATAGCCGCATCCACGATGCCCGGCTGATTATCGGCCAGGGGGGCTACCTGCTGATACAGGCTTTTACCCGGCTCGATGCGCGTACTGGTTTGTTCACCCGGCAGCAGAATCGGGATGGGAATCCAGGCTTTGTAGGCGGGTTTTCCTTTACCACTTTTCAGGCGCTCCAGCAAATTAGTCACGGCCCGCTCTTTGGTTTGCATGGCATCCTCGTGCGGGGCCATGCGGTAGCAGGTGATCAAATCGGAATTTTGCGCCAACCGCCACGATACGTTACCGTGCAAATCCATGGAGGTAGAAATAAGGGTTTTGTAGCCGATTACCTTCCGAATACGGGTAATAAAATCACCCTCCGGGTCGTCCAGACCCACCACGCTCATGGCTCCATGAATATCGAAATACAGGCCATCATACGGACCATTTTTCTTGAGCGAGTCCAGCACTTTTCCCACCAGCGACTCATAGGCTTCCCGCGTTACGGCCCCACCGGGCAACGATTTCCCGACTAATGCCGGGAGCCACGTAGCTTGCTGCCGTAGGGGGGCGGTGGCGCTCAGAAAAGGATAGGCGGTAAACACTGCCGGGCCATATCTGGCGTGAAAGGCTTCTTCGTGCGTAACCGCTGGCGAAAACGTGCTGGATTCGATGCCCAGCCCCGCAATACCGATACGCGGCAACTGGGTTCCGGCGGTAGTTGACGCTGATTGGGAAAGGCCGAGGGCAACGGAAAGAAAACAAGCTGTAACCGTCAGGAGAATGTATTTCATAAAGGGGAAAGATTCAGAAGGGGTTTGAGTTGGCAATCAAGGTTTTCTTGTCATTTCGACCGCAGGGAGAAATCTCAAGATAGATAACGAATGAAGTTGAGATTTCTCCCTGCGGTCGAAATGACAAGAAAATCTTGACCCTGCACTGTGCTAAAATTCAACAAAACTGGTGATGATGCAAATCAATAAACTCCGTCAAAAACATTGTTCACGATGAGCACGTAGTTTTTATCAACCCGGAATCAAGGAAGGGATAAATGTCGGTTTAGTTCGTTTTTTCGACGCCTGTTCGTAGTCGTAGGCCATCGTCAGGAGCGGCCCTTCCTGCCAGGCACCGGCAATAAACGAAAATCCAACCGGCAGGCCATGTACGGTACCCATCGGAACCGTGATGTGCGGATATCCCGCCATAGCCGCCGGGGGACAGAAGTAGAAACCCGTATCATAATCGCCGTTGATCAGGTCGATACAACCCGCAAAGCCGATACTGGTCCCACAAATAGCATCCAGTTTATTATCGGCCATTAATTTATCTATGATCTGGCGTGAACCCCGCGTTTTAGCGACCGCGTCGGTGTACTCTTTACTGGTCAAATCCCCTTTGGCTTCGCTGCTTTCAAGCGTTTCCTGCTTAAAGAAGGGCATTGCTTTGGCTTCGTTCTTTTTGTTGAAGGTAATCACGTCCGCCAGCGTCTTCACCCCCGCGTTGGCGGTAGATAGGTAGTTGTTTACCCCATCTTTAAACTCATATTGCAACACCGTAAACTCGGCTCCGCCAACGGCACGAATGGGCTTAAGCAGGTCTACCTCCACGACTGTTACGCCCTGTTTTTTCAGTACGTCGATGGCCTGTTTGTACAATCCCACCACGCCCTCCTGCCCGTCCATAAACGACTTTTCAACCCCGATACGCTTGCCCGATAACCCACCGGTTTTCAAAAACGGCGTATAATCGGTAGCCCCCTTTCCGGCGCTTTCTGCTGTGGCAGCGTCGGCCGGGTCGATACCCGTCATGACACCCAGTAAAATGGCCGCATCGGTCACGGTTCGGGCCATTGGTCCGGCCGTGTCCTGCGTCTTGGAGATGGGAATAATCCCACTGCGGCTCACCAGTCCCACGGTGGGTTTGATGCCTACCAATCCACAAAACGACGAAGGCGCAATAACCGACCCATCCGTTTCAGTCCCTACGGCCACGGCGCACAGGTTGGCTGCGGCAGCCGCCCCGGACCCCGAACTGGAACCGCAGGGACTACGGTCCAGCACGTAAGGATTACGCGTTTGTCCGCCCCGGCTGCTCCACCCGCTACTCGAGCGGGTAGAGCGAAAGTTGGCCCACTCGCTAAGGTTCGTCTTACCCAGTATCACGGCCCCGGCTTCCCGTAGTTTTTTGACTACAAAGGCATCGTTGGCGGCCTTGTGACCTACCAGGGCCAACGCTCCGGCGGTAGTCATCATCTGGTCGTGGGTATCGATGTTGTCCTTGATGAGGATGGGAATACCGTGCATCGGTCCCCGCACGTTGCCCGCTTTACGCTCCTCGTCCATCGTTTTGGCCATAGCCAGCGCATCGGGGTTAACTTCAATGACAGCGTTCAGGCTAGGTCCTTTTTTATCGACGGCTTCTATGCGGTCCAGATACTGTTGGGTCAGGGACGCAGCCGTAGCCGCCCCCGACTGCATTTTCTGCTGCAACTCGCCGATAGTTGTTTCGTTCAGGTCGAAGTCATCGGTAAAAACGGCGGTATCCGTTGATGAATCGGCCTTTTGGGGAGACGTACAGGCTGCGGCCGTAAGCGAAGCCGCTGAAACGCTCGCTACGGAGCTGCTTTTGATAAAATTCCGTCTGTTCATCTGCGGATGTTGAGTACAGGTAAAGATAAAATGGAGGAACGACTACACGAATGCTATCTCACTGCGGACGTTTGAACAGGCCAACATAGGCGGCCTTGCCCAGTACATGACCATCTACGGCTTTCAGCACATCGGTGCGGGTTTCGGACCCTCCGCTACTGGGTTTCACGTCGATTTTGGTATCCAGGGCGTACAATTCAAAAACGTAGTGATGCAACGGGCCGGAGGCAGCAGCACCGGGTCCCCGGTAAGCCGGGGTAAACACGTTAATCTGGTAACTGCCATCGGCCAGTTGCGCCCCGGCCGGAACACCTTCGGGCAATCCGGTGAGGGTAGCGGGCAAGTTCCAGACCAGCCAGTGCAGGTTATCGTCCGTGCTTTTATTGCGACTCACATCTACGTCGTGCATGTGCAGCACAAAGCTCTGCGTACCGGCGGGCACATTGGTCCAGCTCAAGGCCGGTGATGTACCACCACCCGGAGCTGCTCCGGGTGCCGCCTGCGTAAATGGGATGGGTATTATACCCCCATCCGGAAAAGCGGAACTGGTCAGGCGCATGGGTGGTGCGGCAGGAGCAGCCGATGGAGTTGGTTGCTGGGCGAGGGCAACCGATAGCACACTGATCGACAGGGAAAAAGCAAGCGCGAATCGTTTCATAATCTGGGTATGTTCGTTTGGTTTACTTATTTCGGTTATTCGGTGAGCAGCATCGCTCCGATGAACCACACTTCGTTGTACGCATTAGTTTACCGGAAAAAATTTCCCTGCCCGATGGATTCAGCCGCTTTCTGGGCGAGTTCCCTAATCATGGGTAACAGATGGCCGAAGCGGGCATCCTGACTGTGTCCCTGTTTCCAGCGGGCGTAAATCTGTTGGGCAATTACGGCATTTTTATACAACCCAAACACGTAGTAGAACAAGATACCGTTCAGGTCGCGGCCACTGCGTTCGGCGTAGCGGGCCACTACTTCCTGCCGGGTCAGGTTGCCGGGTAGCCACGTCAGGTTGAAATTTTTATAGGCGGGGCTATCCCCCACTTCGGACCAGTAGGCCAGCGTGGCCCCTAAGTCCATGAGCGGGTCACCCACGGTGGCCATTTCCCAGTCCAGCACACCGGTTATTTCGGGAGTAGGTTCGCCCGTAACGGGGTCGGGGGCCAGCAGGACGTTATCGAATTTGTAATCGTTGTGTAAAAAAGCCGGTGCCTGCTCGGTGGGGTAGTTTTGCGGTAGCCACTCCCCCACCCGGTTCATGGCCGGAATGTCGTCCGTTTCGGCGTTGCGGTAGCGTTTGCTCCACCCCTCTACCTGCCGCTGTACGTAGCCATCGGGTTTGCCCAGTTGAATCAGCCCGGTGGACTCGATGGGCAGGGCATGAATGGCGACCAGATTATCGACCAGGGCTTCGGACAACTGACGCATCCGCTCCGGGGCGATGTTTAGCGCTGGAGCCATCGAAGCCCGCAGAATGATGCCTTTCACCCGGCTCATAATGTAGAAAGGCGCACCCAGCACATCGGGCGATTCGCAGTAGATAATTGGCTCTGGAATTTTATCGTAGTGGCCTTTCAGTAATGATAGCACCCGAAATTCCCGGCCCATGTCGTGTCCGCCTTTGATGTTGGCTCCCACCGGCGGACGGCGCAGGACGTACTCCCGACTAGCCGTTTTGAGACAATACGTCAGGTTAGAGAACCCGCCCGGAAACTGCCGAACGTCCAGTACATCACCCACGTCGGGGGCATTTTGTGATAGATAATCATTAAGGGTCTTAATATCGAGTTCTTCGCCAGTACGGACGGAACGGGGGGAATCGGGGGGAGTCATCAAAAAAACTGGTTGTGATTAGTCTAAAAGAAATGAAAAGCCCTGGTTAGGTTGAGGGTGATTTAATCTGGCTGTTTCATTCGTTCCGTCAGCGGGCGATTTAAATCGCCCGCTGACGGAACGAACGGGATGCACGAAATGCACGGGACCTATACATGTAAGCACCTACCCTTTACCAGCCGTTTCCATCACCAACTCCCCCGCCATCATCTGTCGGAATTGCCGTATTTCTTTAGCTTTCTGTTTAATATCCAGACCGTATTTTTTGAGGATACTGGCCGCCAAATTCTGTTTATGTACTTCATCGGCCCCGTCCCAGATGCGGGCACCCCGCTCGTGCCGGTACATGGCCGATAAGACAACATCGTCCGTTACGCCCAAAGCACCGTGTACCTGAATGGCCCGGTCCAGCACGCGCAAAAAAGCGTTGGCAACGTAAAACTTGATGCCCGATACGGCATCCCGCACGTTGCTCACGCCCACCGTATCAATCATGTAGGCCGTGTTAAGCACGTATAGCCGACTGGCATCAATTTCGGCCCGGCTCTCGGCAATGAAGTCCTGAATAAACTGCTTTTCGCCCAGCATCACCCCGTCTTCGATTTCGCGGGATGCCGCCCGTTTGCACATCAGGTCGAGGGCTTTTTCGGCGTTACCAATCCAGCGCATACAGTGATGTACCCGCCCCGGCCCCAGCCGTTCCTGCGCCAGTTTGAAACCCATTCCCTCTCCCACAATAATGTTCGACACCGGCACCCGGCAATCAGTATAAGTTACTTCGGAATGACTGAACCAGCCCTCGCCCGCTTCGCCAAACACCGGAATATTTCGTTCGATGACGAAGCCCGGCGTATCCGTCGGTACGATAATCATACTGGCCCGCTGGTGCGGAGCCGCATCGGGATTCGTGACGACCATCACCACTGCAAAAGCCGCCCCATCCGCCGACGACGTGAACCATTTACGGCCATTGATAATGTATACCTCTTCGCCGTCCGCGTTCCGCTCGCGTACGGCGGTGGTGGCCATTCGCGTTGGATTCGACCCGGCAAATTCGGGTTCGGTCATGGAGAAGCAGGAACGTATTTCGCCCGCCATGAGGGGTTTCAGGTAGCGTTCTTTCAGTTCGGGCGACGCGAATTTGTGCAGTAGTTCCGTATTGCCAATGTCGGGAGCCTGACACCCAAACACGTAATGCCCGAAAAACGGCGCGTGAGCCAGAGCCTCACTGACCTGACCAAATTCGCACAGGGTCAGGCCAAGGCCTCCATCCGCTTCGGACAGGTGTAGTCCCCACAAACCGGCCGCTTTAACCACATCCCGCTTCTGGTCGAGGATTGGGATGATGGCCTTCAAATTATGATGCGAAAAGTCCGCTTCCAGCGGAATCAGTTCAGTGTCAACAAAGTCCCGAACCCGGGCCAATAACGGCCTGACGCGCTCGGTCGTAAAAATCGTATCCATGAAAGCAAGGTAAGGAATTATTACAAGATAGCAGGCTGTCTCAATTTCACACTCCGCCCCTGTAACCCACCCGTATGCACGGCCACCACAGTAGCTCCTTCCGGGAAATACCCCTTTCGGGCGAGGTCGTAAATGCCATACAGCATCTTACCGGTGTAGACCTGCTCTAATAACACCCCCGTCTTCTGCTCAAAAGCACGAATAAAATCCAGTAGTTCAGGAGTCGTTCGGGCGTAGCCGCCGAAATGGTAATCCGTAATTCGCATCCATTGCTCCAGGTTATCAGGTTCCGGGAGTTTGAGGGCCATAAATCCCAATACCGTTGTTTCGGGCAGGGCCGCCTGCGCCAATCCAGCCACCGTACCGCCCGTACCCACCGGGCAGCAAACATAATCGGGCACAAAACCAAGTTGTGTTATTAGTTCGGGAATGAGTTCGGCTGTACCACGGATAGCCAATTCGTTGGTGCCGCCTTCGGGTAGTAGATAGCAGGGGCCGAATTGTTGCATCAATTCAGTTAGGTATTCCGGGTCGTCTTTACGCTGGTAATCGGCTCGGCTTACAAAATGTAGGTGCATCCCGCACGACTGGCAGAAAATCAGCGTGGCATTCAGCGGTTTACGGGCCAGTTCATCGCCCCGCACAATACCGATGGAGTTAAACCCAAATACTTTCCCCGCAGCCGCCGTAGCGTATAGATGATTGGAGTAGGCTCCGCCGAAGGTTAGCAACGTGGATAAGCCCTGCTCACGGGCGGCCAGCAGGTTACATTTCAGCTTGCGCCACTTATTGCCCGATACCTGCGGGTGCAGCAGGTCGTCGCGTTTTAGTCCTAAACGGATCGTAACCGGTTCGGAAAATGGATCTGTAAGCCAGTGAATTGGTGAGTTTCCGACCAATTGAGCCAGTTGTCGGGCAAGTTCGTCCATATTCCGTATTTTTGCGGTTTGCCCAATGGGCTTGCAAAGCTGAGAAAATGGTAGCGGAAACTGAAGACGAATTACCCGAAGACGACGAATTATACGAACATCACCGCATTGTGGTGGATAACGGCCAGAGCCCGGTGCGCATTGACCGGTTCCTAATGGACCGGCTGCAAAATGCCACGCGGACCAAAATTCAGGCCGCTATCGAAGCAGAATCAGTTCGGGTGAACGAGAATCTGACGAAGGCCAGCTACAAAATAAAACCGTCGGATGTCATCACCATTTCGCTGCCGCACCCGCCCCGCGATACGGACATCAAACCCGAAAATATCCCGCTTACCATTGTCTATGAAGATGATGAATTGCTGGTGCTGAACAAACAGGCGGGAATGGTGGTGCATCCGGCTCATGGCAACTGGGATGGTACGCTGGTGAATGCGCTGGTTTATCACTTTCAGAACCTGCCCACTACCCGAAACGGGACTATCAGGCCGGGACTGGTACACCGAATCGATAAAGATACGTCGGGCCTGATGGTGATTGCCAAAACTGAATTTGCCATGACTTACCTGGCCCGGCAGTTTTTTGAGCATACCACCGAACGCACCTACAACGCCCTGGTTTGGGGTATTCCTAATCCAGCCGATGGTACCATTACGGGGTACATTGGCCGTAGCATCAAAGACCGAAAAGTACAGACTATTTACGACGACGAAACCAAAGGAAAGTGGGCCGTCACCCATTTTAAAACGCTGGAAGAAATGCGTTACGTAACGCTGCTCCAGTGCAACCTAGAAACGGGTCGTACGCACCAGATTCGGGCCCACCTGAAGCACATTGGCCATCCTCTTTTCAATGATGCCATGTACGGGGGCGACCGTATTTTGCGGGGCAATCCGGTAGGCAGTTATAAAGCATTTGTGGGCAACGCGTTCAAGCTGTTGCCCCGGCAGGCGCTACACGCCAAATCGCTGGGCTTCATGCATCCCCGCACCAAGGAATGGATGCAGTTTGATTCGGATTTGCCCGACGATTTTCAGGCCGCCCTCGATAAGTGGCGAAACCTGATTGCAGCAAACGGAGTCTGAATCCGTTTATTGCAATCAGGTAGTTTAAACCAATCAATGCGCCAGGCGTAAAAACCGCCTGACGCATTAACAAACACCCAACTCTTCCCGATCATAAATTCCCTTTCTTCATTTCCTCCACCGCGTGCGTAGCAGCCCGGGCCGTCAGGGCCATGTACAAGATGGAAGGACTCTGATTACCGGTGCTGGTCATACAAGCTCCGTCCGTAACAAACACGTTCGGACAAGCATGTAACTGATTCCAGCCGTTGAGCAGCGACGTTTTAGGGTCGCGGCCCATCCGAACGCCACCCATCTCGTGAATATCTAGACCGGGCGCCTGTTTACTGTCATGCTGCTTAATGTCTGTACAACCCGCTTTGGCCAGCATATCGGCACTTTGGGTTAAAAAATCGGCCACCATTTTCTCATCGTTATCATCGTAACCAACTGAGGTAACCAGCAACGGAATACCCCACTGATCGGTTTTGGTGGTACTCAGCCGTACGTGATTACTGGCTTTGGGAATTGTTTCCCCCTGCATATACATGTAGGTTCGCCAGCCGCCGGGTTTAGTCAAGCTCTCTTTATAATCCGCACCGAATGAGGGCGTGTTTTCTTCAGCCGCTCCACGCGGGCGGTATGCCCCCATAAAGGTGGTGAAGCCGCCCACATAATTGGTATCCTGTTTATGCAGGTTGCGGTAGTTGACTAGAATTGGCTCAGTCGGGTTTCGTCCGTAATAGTATTTATCTTCGAATCCATCCATAGCGGCACTAACCGAAGCCCGGTAGTTATGAAACGCTACGTATTTACCCAGCAAACCCGAATCATTGCCCAATCCATTGGGAAACCGGCGCGATTTAGAATTGAGCAGGATCAGGTTGCTGTTCAGAGCCGACGCATTCAGGAAGATAATCCGCGCGTAGTAATCAATTGTCTGGTGCGTATTGGTGTCGATGACGCGCACCCCCACCGCTTTGCCGGGAGTCCCGGTTTTCGACTCGTCGTAAATAATCGAATGCACTACCGAGAAGGGCCGGATGGTGAGGTTGCCCGTTTTTTGCGCCCAAGGCAGCGTAGACGAAACCGAACTGAAGTAGCCGCCGTACGGGCACCCCCGCATACACTGGTTTCGAGCCTGGCACCCGGCGCGTCCCTGCTGGTAATGAACGGGTTGCGGCTCGGTGAGCTGCGCCCAGCGGGCATGCACAATGTGCCGGTCTTTATAGTGCGCGTTGAGTTGCTGCTGCACGTGCGCTTCCACGCAGTTCAGGTCGAAAGGTTTCATAAACTCGCCGTCGGGCATGGCTTCCAAGCCGTCTTTCTGACCGCAAACACCGATGAATTTCTCAACGTGTGAATACCAGGGAGCCACATCAGCGTAGCGAATGGGCCAGTCGAGACCGTAGCCAAAGCGAGCAGGAGCCGTAAATTCGAAGTCACTCCAGCGTTGACAGGCCCGGCCCCAAATAATGGATTTACCCCCTACCTGATAGCCCCGTATCCAATCGAAGGGTTTTTCCTGCACGTAGGGATGGTCGGCGTCCTGGATAAAAAAGTGGGCGGTGTCTTCTCCATAACCAGCCGCCCGGCTAATGAGCGGATTGCGGTCTAAAAAAGCATCGGGCAACTGGCCCCGGTGTTTGAAATCCCAGGGATTCATGGTAGCCGTAGGGTAGTCTTTGATGTGCTCGATGGGGCGACCGCGCTCAAGCATCAGGGTTTTTACACCCTGTTCGCAGAGTTCTTTGGCCGCCCAGCCACCGCTGATCCCCGATCCGATAACAATAGCCCCGAACGTAGTTGTATCCGTTGCCTGATAGGCACAGGTTAAGGAATTGCCCGTTGTGTCCATTATGAATTTCAGTAAAGTAGCTTTTACTTGCGATAAGATTATAACGTACGGACTTTACTGTCTGTATCTTTGTCAAGTTGAGTTCAATTTGGTTTAATCAGTACGCATTCTGCTTTAACGTATACAACTATTTGTTATGATTTCTATTCGCCCGGGTACCCTTGAAGATATACCAGAAGCGTTTGCTTTAGTGACCGAACTGGCCGTTTACGAACGGGCAGCCGATCAGGTAACCAACACCATCGAACAAATGGCACTCGATGGTTTCGGCCCCAGCCCGCTATTCGGGATGATTATGGCCGAAGATTCCGACAGTCAGAAGATTGTTGGGATGGCACTTTATTTCTTTCGCTACTCGACCTGGAAAGGCAAACGGCTCTATCTGGAAGATATCATCGTAACTGAGGCCTTCCGGGGATTCGGCGTTGGCAAACTGCTCCTTGATGCAACCATTGAAGCGGCCCGCGAGACGAACTGCACCGGTATGATGTGGCAGGTACTGGATTGGAACGAACCCGCCATCGGCTTCTACAAACAGTTCGGCACCCGCTTCGACGACGGCTGGACTAACTGCCACCTGGATTTTTGAGCAATATAACAAAGGGCACGGGGCAAAGGGTATGTAAACACCATGCCCCGTGCCCTTTGCCAACAAACCCCTATCTTTGCAGCTACGAGCATAGACAGTAAGCATGACGTATCGTCAACAGAAAGCCCTGCGCATAACAGGCTGGGTGTTTTTAAGCCTTTTTTTGCTGGCTCTTGTCGGCGTGAGCTTCGCCTATATAAAGCGGGAGAATCTGCTAAAAACAGCCCTTGAACGGGGCATTCGAAAAGCCAAACGCGATTATCAACTCGATGTTCGTATTGGTTCTGCAAAATTCACTGGTTTAACGTCGCTGGCCTTCACCGATATTTCGGTGGTACCCGAAAAACGCGACAGCCTCGCCCGTATTCGCCGGATTGAGCTGGGCGTTCGGTTCTGGCCCCTGCTGACAGGTAAAATCGGACTATCGGGAATGACGCTCGAAAACGGGCTGATTCAGGTCGTAAAAAAGGATTCCATCAGCAACATAGATTTCCTGCTGCATCGCAAGCGGGATTCAACAGCCACGACTTCGGCTACGCCCGCGAAAACTCAGCGCACCAATCTGGCCGATGTAGCCGAGGATTTGATTGACAATATCCTGTCTAAAATTCCCGACGACCTGAACGTCAGTAACCTGGAATTTCGGGCCATGGACAACAATGATACCCTTAGCTTACTCACTCAAACGGCCCTGATTGATAACGGAGATGTTACCTCTACCATAAAACTGAATGGCAACCAGGCCACCTGGCACCTGACCGGAACCGCCGACCCCGGCGACCGGGAGTACAACCTGGCACTCTATGCCGAAGGGCAGGGTGGTCGGTCGAAACCGATTGAAATTCCGTACATCGAAAAGAAATACAACCTCAAAATACAGGCCGACACCCTGCGGGCCGAACTCCGGGATGTGGATCGTACGCGGGGCGAGTTCCGGCTGGAAGGTGCGGGTTCGGTGCGAAATCTGCGCATCAATCACCCCGCCATTGCCCGTACGGACGTATTTGTGCCCCAGGCATCCATTGATGCTAACCTGTTTGTCGGTGAAAACTACGTGGGTGTGGATAGTTCATCGACGCTGCACCTGGGTCAGGTTAGCGCTCACCCCTTCGTGAAGTATACGCTCAAACCTGTCAAAATGTACGAGTTGCAGTTGCATACCGGTGCCATGAATGCGCAGGAACTGCTCAACTCGTTTCCGCAGGGACTATTCGAGTCGCTGGAAGGTATGCAGGTGGCGGGCAAACTTAAGTATGACCTCGCTTTTCACCTGGATACGGCATTACCGGATTCGGTCAAATTTGAATCGGGCCTGACGGCCGATGGGTTCCGTATCCTGAAGATGGGGCAAACCGATTTTTCGGCTATCAACCGCCCGTTCGATTATACGCCCTTCGAAAAAGGCAAGCCGATGCGTACCATTCGGGTTGGCCCGGAAAATCCGGATTTCACACCCCTAAACCAGATTGCCCCTGACCTGAGAAACGCCCTGTTGACGTCGGAAGATTACACGTTTTTCACCCACAAAGGGTTCAACGAAAAGGCATTCAGAGTGTCAATTGCGACTAACTTCAAAGAGAAATCGTTTAAACGAGGGGCCAGTACAATTTCCATGCAGTTGGTTAAGAACGCGTTTCTGAGCCGAAACAAGACGCTGTCGCGTAAGGTAGAAGAGATTCTGATTGTCTGGCTAATCGAAAATGAACACATCGTTTCCAAAGAACGGATGTATGAAGTGTACCTCAACATCATTGAATGGGGACGCAACGTGTACGGCATTGGCGAAGCAACCCGTTACTATTTTGCCAAAACGCCGGCCAACCTGGACCTGGGCGAAAGCATATTTCTGGCCTTTGTGGTACCTCGCCCCAAAGCCGCCCTAAACTGGTTTATTCCAGGCGGCTACCTTCAGGAACGGGGTGTACGCGGGTATTTCAAACTCATTGGCCGCATCATGGCGAAGCGTGGCCTGACCGCGCCCGACTCTGGAGCCTACGGTTTCTACGATGTTCGACTACGGGAAGGACTCCGCCGGGAAGTGGCTCCAGTCGATTCGCTATCGTTACCCGACAGTCTGACGACCGACCCGGCCGACATCGACCTGGATGAAGGAGAAGCAGGCATCGGCAACTTCTTCCGTCGTTTGTTCAAAGGCCGGAAAGCAGACGAGAAACCAACTGATACGGAACAACCCATTGTGCAACCTGAGCGCCCGGAAAGAACCTTGGGAGAACAACCCGCTCCCCCTGATACCGTAAAGACCCGAAAACAGCTCCGGCAGGAACGACGGGAACAAAAACGACGGGAAAAAGAGGCCCAAGAGAACAATAACCCGTAAACCCTTTATCCCATGAAAGTACTCCTTAGAATACTTCTGATTGTCGTCATTTTAGGCGGTGTTGTCCTGTTCGTTATTTCGCGGCAAAATAACACGTCTCTTTTTCCCTCCACTATCGACCTCTCCGTTGATTGCTCCGACGTGCAGAATGTGCTGGTTACCTCTACGGTCAACGTGGCCGTCCATAATTTATCTAAACGGTCGCACAAGGATATATCCGTAAAAATTGTGGCTTTCGACGCAGCGGGGAAGGTGTTGAAAGAAAAATACACGACGTTTTCCCGAAAGCTGGACCCTCAGAGTATTTTCGATAAACCCGTTACATTACCCGCCGAAACCAAACGCTGCGACTGTAAAATTGTGAGTTCGCACCCGGTGGAATAGGGCTTTTGATGCCGGATATATGACCTGTGGTGTCGGTTTTTAGAAACCTATAAAAAAAAGGAGAATGGGTCGCGGATTCACATTTGCAGTGCATAAAGCTCATTGTGAGCGAATTCAGCTGGACTTAGATACCCTAAACTTTTGCGGGGTCGTTGGTTAAGTTGATCTTCTATCCAAGATACGTCAGTGGGGCGAACAATGCTAATTGGACAAGTTTTGGGAATATACTGTCGGATCAGACCGTTGGTATTCTCGTTAAGGCCACGCTCCCAACTATGATAAGGATGAGCGAAGTAAGTAGCGGCCCCTAATGCCCGGCCAATTGACTCGTGACGGGCAAACTCGAGGCCATTGTCAAAGGTGATCGTCTTGACCGGCAAACCACTCCGTCGAAGGGCTTTGGTAGCTGCTGAAGCTAATGCGCCCGCCTGTTTAGAGGCCAATTTAACAATCAACACGTACTTCGTGCGCCGTTCAACCAGGGTTAGTAAGGCCCCATCATGCCCCTTGCCAATGACTGTGTCAGCCCGCACGGGCGGCCCCGTCCCAGTGTCCCAGTTCAGCATTGGTTTCCACGATAGGTGGCCGCTGGTCGATACTCACCCGATTTGGACCGGGTGGCCGGAGCCATCAGTTGCCGCTTTTTGGGCTTGCCTCGTTTCTTATAATGCTTTCGACAGCGGATACGCAGATACTGCGTAAGTTCTTCATGGTCAGTAGCTTTTTTAGTTAGTTGTGTCTGGTATTGATAGATATAGCGGTAAATGGTTTCGTGGTGGAGCCTTCTTGTGGCGGCCACCCGCTGCAATTCTCCGCAGATTTGTTCGGGCGAGAGCCGGTCCCGGAGCCGGGTTAGGACGGTGGTCAGCAGGTGGTCTTTGAGTTTGTAAGGCGTTCGCTTTTTGGCTGTAGCCGCTCGTTGCTGGCCCTGTTGGGCATCGTAAGGCTGTCGGGGCTGCTGTTTAGGGGAACTGGCCAGTTCCCGGCTAACGGTTGACTGGCTAACACCGATCTGCTGGGCAATGTGGATCTGGGTTTTCTTCTGCTTGTAAAGAGTCTCAATGAGGTATCTTTGCTGGAGAGTCAGCCGCTTGTAGGTCGCCATAGATTGGTTGGTGTGAGAACCCCAAAGCTACAGGAGAATCTATTGAACGGCTGACTTTTGTATTTCCTTAACAGAAGCGATTCGCTCAGGAATGATACAAAAGGGGAGGAAAGGTGATATGCAATGGAAATGCGAATTCAAGGGTTATTTATCCGTAATAGTCACAGTTCTGTGAAGATACTGATCACTTGTAAGTTGATCGAGGAGGAAAGAAGCTACATCGGCCCGATTGATTCGGGGCATGTTAAAGACTGAAAAATCCATGTTTTCTGCCACTTTGTAGTTACTAGTTACCTTTCCGTCGCCCAATCGTGTGGGTCGGGCAATCAGCCAGTCTAGCTTACTATCCCGAATGGCCTGTTCCTGAATCTCCTTCTCCGCCATGGGGCCGCTCAGGAAAGTTTTGATGAACAGCTTGCTGAGTATCGGGGCACCCGCGTAGCTGTCACCCACTCCCAAAGAGGACACGACCAGCAACCGACGGACATCAGCCAATCTCATGGCTTCAATCAGATTTTTCGTCCCTTCCGACACGGAGTGGTCTTGCTGACCAGGTCGGCTACCGAGCGAACAAAGCACGGCGTCCTGCCGACGAACGGCGGGTAAAAGCGTTTCGGGCTTTAGTACATCACCGGTCAAAACAGTTAGGTTCGGGTGCTGAATACCTAATTTGGCGGGGTCACGGACAAAGGCAGTCACGGAATGGCCCCGGTCCAGTGCCTGTTCAACGGCCTGCTTTCCGGTCCCACCCGTGGCCCCTACGACTAAAAGCTGCATACAGTTGGTTGATTATCTACAAATACAACCAGAAATAAGCCATTCAGTTCGAGAGCCCGTTAGCCCAACAAATCCGGTCTTCTTGTCCGCGTGCGTTCGAGGGCCTGTTCGTGCCGCCACGCGTCAATCTTAGCCTCATGCCCCGACAGCAGAATGGCGGGCACCTCGTGCCCTTCAAAATCGGCCGGGCGGGTGTAGACCGGGGGGGCCAGAAGGTTATCCTGAAACGAATCGGTGAGAGCAGACGTCTCATCATTTAGCACGCCGGGCAACAGCCGGATGAGGGAATCGGACAGAACACAGGCCGCCAGTTCGCCCCCGCTCAGTACGTAATCACCAATGCTGATTTCGCGGGTAATGAACAACTCCCGCACCCGTTCATCAACCCCCTTGTAATGACCGCACAGGATAATCAGATTTTGCCGCAGCGATAACGCATTCACTGTTTGCTGATTCAGCCGTACGCCATCCGGCGTCATGTAAATAACCTCATCGTAAGTACGTTCGCTTTGCAGGGCCCGAATGCAGCGGGCAATCGGGTCAATCTGCATCACCATACCAGCTCCACCACCAAAGGCGTAGTCATCTACGCGCCGATGTTTATCGACGGTGTAGTCGCGCAGGTCATGTACCAACACCTCCACATAGCCACCCTGTTGCGCCCGTTGCAGAATGGAATGGGCAAAAAAGCTTTCCAGAAGCTTTGGCAGGCAGGTGATAATATCAATCCTCATCAGTATCGTCCGGGGTTTCGTCGCCCTGAGCGGCACTCCGTGGGGTGGTATCGTCCCCTTTCGTTTCGGGTTTATCCGCGTCCTTCTCTTCTTCCATGTAGAGGGCGAGCAATCCATCGGGCAGGGCCACGTTCAGCTTCCGGGTGGCCCGGTCTACCGTTCGGACAATGTCGCTATTGATAGGAATCAGCACTTCTTTTCCGAGGTAATCCATCGCAATCAGGTCCTGGGCGTTCATGGCGTAGACGCCCCGCACCGTGCCGAGTTCACCCGCTTCGGCATCAACAATCTGATACCCTACAATTTCATGAAAATAAAAGCGGGTTTCGTCCGTAATGGGTTCCAGTTCATCCAGCGGCAGGAATGCCCCACAATTGATAAGCCGCTCGGCCTGCTCCATAGAGTCGATATCCTCGAAGGCCACAATAGCCCTACTGCCCTTTACAATAGCAATCGACTCAATAAAATACGGAATCAGTTCACCCCGTATCTCCAGCAGTACCGATGCCAGGTCGGCGTATTCGGCGGGGGTATCAACATCCAGGAAAAGTACCAGTTCACCATTGACGCCGTGCGTTTTGGTGATGTGGCCCAGTTGGTAGCAATCGTCTTTTGTCATAGCTAGCGCGACCAGAGAGTCGCAATTGTTGGCGGCTTTCCACCGGCACACCGGCCGACCGCGTTATTCACAAAAAGAGCCTGTCCAGAAACGAACAGGCTCTTTCTTACCGATTTTGTCGAAATAATTATTCCGCTTTAGGTTTTTCCTCGGCAGCTGCTTCTGTTGACGGTGCTTCTTCAGCAGCTACAGGAGTTTCTGCCGGTGCAGTTGCCTCAGGAGCTACTTCTTCAGCAACTACAGGTGCAACTTCGGCTACGAGAGCGGCTTCCACTGCTGGAGTAGCTTCTTCAGCTACAGGAGCTTCGGCGGCTGGCTCAGGAGTAGCTTCTTCAGCCACCGGTGCAGTTTCGGCTACGGGAGCGGCTTCGGCTACAGGTGCTTCTTCAGCTGCTGGCGCGGCTTCTGCTACTGGAGCGGCTTCCAAAGCTGGCGTCGTTTCTTCGGCTACGGGAGCTTCAGTAACTGGCGCTGCTTCTTCAACAACAGGAGTTTCTACTACGGGTTCTTCAACCTTGTTCTTCTTGGCAATTGCTTCGGCACGAGCCTCGCTTACCTTCTTCTCCGTATCCAGACGAGCAGCACGATCCTGCTCTTTAGTCTGCGATTTGGTTCCGGCAGCTGTGTCTTTACGACCCTGTTTGCCTTCCTGCCAAGTGGTGAACTTCTCGTCGGCCTGCTCCTGCGAGATGGCTCCCTTGTTTACACCCACCTGAAGGTGCTTGCGGTACATGATACCTTCGTGCGACAATACCGAACGCGCGGTATCCGTCGGCTGGGCACCAACCATGAGCCAGTAAACAGCCCGTTCCGACTTTAATACGACCGTCGAAGGGTCGGTGTTGGGGTTGTACGTACCGATTTTTTCGATAAACCGGCCATCGCGTGGGGAGGTTGACTCCGCGATCACGATGTCGTACATCGCCATTTTTTTGCGTCCACGACGCGCTAAACGAATTTTAACAGCCATTTGTGCTTGTAAGTTTTGATTGGAGGACGAACCCCCTGCGTAAAACGTGGCCGCAAAGGTACGAAAAAAAAGTGGTTTACTATTTTCGTATTTAAAAATGATTGGTTGAACGCATAAAAAAGTACCCTGATTTAGCTCGGTGGAATATAATTTATGAGTAGCTAGAGTTGCTTTTTTGTGCTTCCGCCAATATGCCCCCCTGATGCCAGCCTGATTCTTAGTCAAGGGGTCAAGCAATTCGTTGTTAGAACCCGGACAGGCCAATTGCATTTTCACGTGCGCCAAAAGCCTGATGTAGCACTTTTAGATACGCTCACCCTACTTGTTGAGTGAGGTTAATTCCCCATTTCCGTTAAGTTTGCAATCCCAAAAGGAATAGAATTCGCAATTACCCTCTACTATGCAAGCTGACACGTTATCCCCCGAAGCGGCTTTTGCCAAATTGGGCCTTACCCTGCCCCCCGCGCCCCTGCCACTGGGCGTCTACAAACCGTACCTTATCGACGGAAAGTACCTCTATCTATCGGGTCATGGCCCCGTTCAGGTCGATAAAAGCCTGATTATTGGCCGTGTTGGCGACGATATGGATATGGAGCAGGGAAAACTAGCCGCCCGGCAGGTCGGGCTAACCATGCTGGCTACCATAAAAACCCACCTGGGTAACCTCGACCGGGTGAAGCGCGTGATTAAAGTGTTGGGCATGGTGAACTGCACCGCTGATTTTGGTCGGCACCCGTACGTCATTAACGGATGCAGCGAACTTTTTGCGGCCGTTTGGGGAGCGGAGAACGGCATCGGTGTGCGGTCGGCAGTGGGGATGGGTTCATTACCCGACAATATTCCTGTGGAAGTAGAAGCGTTATTTGAACTGGTCTGAACCATGGAACAAAGACCCTGGTACTGGATCGACGATGTCGCCCGGCTTGATACGCCCGCCCTGGTCATTTACCCTAATCGGGTGAAAGAGAACATAGCCTGGTTGGTCAACACCATTGGCGATGTGAAACGCCTGCGACCCCACGTGAAAACGAACAAGTCGCGGGAGGCCAGTCAACTGCTGCTGGATGTGGGTATCAAAAAATTCAAATGCGCTACCATTGCCGAAGCCGAAATGCTGGCGATGATTGAGGCCCCTGATGTGCTGCTGGCCTATCAGCCCAATGGCACCAAAATTCACCGGCTGCTGTCCCTGATGCTGAAGTACCCGAAAACGCAGTTTTCGTGCCTGATAGATAATAGTACCACCGCTCGTGCGCTGTCGGACCAAGCCGTTAGCGACAATCTGGTCGTGCCGGTCTATGTCGATTTGAATGTGGGTATGAACCGTACCGGCATTGCCCCCGATAAGGCGGTACTGACGCTCTACGACGAACTAAATCAGTTGGCGGGGGTAAACCCGGTTGGTCTTCACGCCTATGATGGGCATCTGCGCAACCCCGACCTGGACATTCGAACCGCTGATTGCGACGCGGCTTTCCAGCCCGTGCTCCAGCTAAGTGAAGCCCTGTTGGCGCGGGGATTTTCCCAACCGATTCTGGTCATGGGTGGTAGCCCTACGTTCCCGATTCATGCCCAACGACCTGGTGTGGACTGTAGCCCCGGTACATTTATTTACTGGGACAAAGGCTACCAAGATGGCTTACCGGAGCAGCCTTTTCTACCAGCGGCTCTGGTGGTGGCGCGGGTTATTTCGTTGCCCAACCCCTCCACACTTTGCCTTGATGTTGGTCATAAATCGGTGGCTGCCGAAGGGATACTTCCCCAGCGTATTACCTTCCTGAACGCCCCTGAACTCGTGGCTATCGGCCAAAGCGAAGAGCATCTGGTAGTAGAAGCGGGAGAAGACCACCCCTACCAGGTAGACGATGTGCTATATGGCCTTCCCAACCATATTTGCCCCACCGTGGCGTTGTACGAACGGGCCTATACCGTTGAAAACAAAAACATCAGGGGCGAGTGGCTAACCGTCGCCCGCGACCGGAAAATTTCGGTATAAGCAGGTGAGTTTTACCGGACGGGAAGCCTAACGGGCCACGCCGGCTTCGGTTAGGAGTAAAAGTAGAATCCGTTCTATGCCCAGTACTCCTTTGTCGTTCAGCCACCACTCATTCAGCGAGTGGGCACCGCCACCCGTACCACCGCTCCCGATTGTGATGGCCGGAACACCGTTAGCAATGGGGGTATTGGCATCTGTAGAACTGGCACTTAGTTTCGGTTCGGCCTGTAGGTATCTGGTCACGGCCATGGCCCGCTGAACTAACGGCGTGGTGGCCTCGGTTCGGCCCGATGGGCGGTCGCCAACCAGTTTTACATCCACCGTCAAGTCAGGTCCCCGGCGTTTCATAGCATTTTCCTCGTTGAGTGCCCGCTGAACAGCAGCCTGTAACATGGCGTCGATCGTTTTCAACCGCTCAGGGCTTTCCGAGCGCATGTCTACCTCCAACCTCGATTCAAACGGAATGGCGTTGACCGATGTGCCCCCCCCGATAACGCCGACATTGTAGGTCGTTTTGATTCCCTGCCGGGTAAACTTATCCGCATCGACGGTGAAATAGTAAATGGCTTTCCCCAATGCTCCGTGCGGATTAGCGATCCCGAACGCCCCGTAGGAATGCCCACCGGGGCCTTTGAACGTAATCCGGTAGCGGTGTGAACCCAGGCTACGGTGGGTAATATTACTGATACCGAGTCCGTCGATGGCAATGTACGAATCAATTTTAGGGCCACCCGGCCGGAACAGATGCTTCACACCCCGCAAATCGCCCAGTCCCTCTTCCCCCACGGCACCAACGAACAGCACATCCGCATCGGTTTGGATATTGGCGTGTTTCATTCCGGCTAAAACCGTCATGACGGCGGTAAGTCCACGGGTGTTGTCGCCTACGCCAGGCGCATAAAGTGTATCGCCTCTCTGTTTCACCGTCACATCGGTTCCGGCGGGAAAAACGGTATCCAGGTGCGCTTCCACGACAACCGTTTTCTTGCCGGACTGGATGGTCCCCGATTTGCCTTTCCGCATGGCTAGTACGTTGTTGACTTCATCAATCCAGACCGAATCCGCGCCGGCTTCTTTAAGCATGGCCGCGTAGGCTTTGGCGCGGGCCTCTTCTTTAAAAGGAGGAGCCGGGATTTCGGTCAGCGTAATCAGAGTTTTCTTTGTTTGCGGCTCCAGTTCAGCGAACCGTTTGAAGGCCGCCTGCACGGCTGGCAATTTGACCAACGCGTTCACTTCGGCTTGGTAGCGCTTATCGATGGGCACTACTTTCTTCGATTCTTCGTCATCGAATTCTTCCTGAGCGAGGAGGATGTGAGTGGTAGTACCGACAAAGGCTACTGTAAGCAAAGCTGTTTTTAAAAGTTGATTCATCACTTTATGTCTGTTCTAATTAGCAGCGTTTCAAAAATTGGATGGATAGCTGATTATTCAATTGACCATCTGTTTACCTGACTTTTTTCGTGTAACCTATCCATCCATTCTTCGATAGTCAGGTCGTTGCTTTACGAACCGGTTTTACCCATGTTGCAGCGTTGATTGGGTGTGTTTATGCTGAACTTTTTTCGCACTAGGTTGGCGATAGGTAGTTGTGCCTTCATTACGGAAACAGTTCCCGCCACATTTGACGTGACAGGAACTGCTTATAGAATAAAAAGAAAAAGGCACAACCTACTGAGAAGTTGACTGCCCAAGCACTTTTTCGACGGTTTTCTCAACACCCTGAGCCAACATACTGTTCAGGTTTGCGGCAACGGCGTCCGTAAAGCCAGGCAGTAGAGCTAGATCAGTTTGCCATAGTTTCTTATCGGACAGTACACTCTTCACGAAGGAATTTACGGTTGCCGGAGCGTTCTTTTTTGCGGTTTTCCAGTCGCCGTAAAAATACCCGGCTTTATCATCCCGGATGGGGTACGTTATTGTGCCCCCCTTAGGTGCGCTAATTTCACCAAAAAACTGTCCATTCTCTTCCTTAACGGCTTTCATAAACAGTAGGTAGGCCGCAAAGCCCAAAGCAATCAATTTGGGTACGGCATTGAACTGCTCGTAATACCGCTCAATAGTTGCCCCGTTACGCGCCTGCATTTTGGCCGTTTCCTGTAGCGAAATATTTAGCAACAGGTGGTCGAGGTTGGGGTTGCGGAACCGGTCGAGTACGTCGTGGGCAAATTGTTCAACGGCGGCTTTATCCATACCGGGAATGCCATAATGCGGCACCGTAGGAACAATTTCATCCAGCATCAGCGACTCGATAAATTTGCTCATGAGGGGGTGCTTCATTTCATCGGCTACCGTTTCCAGGCCCAGCAGGTAACCCAGTGGCATGGTTAGGGTATGGGAACCGTTCAGCACGCGAAGTTTCCGCTCCCGGTAAAAATTAATATCTTCATCGATGATGACTTGCGGGGTAGTCGAATCGGCAAAACTCAGCATCTGCTTCACCCGGTCATCGCCCTCAATGGCCCAAAGGTGGTAGGGTTCCGTAAAGGTCAGCAGGTTGTCTTCGTAGCCAACTTCCTGTTCCAGGGCTTGTTTGGCTTCGTCGGTGGGGCGTGTTACGATCCTATCTACCAGGGAATTACAAAAACGAACGTGAAATTTAAGCCATTTGGTAAACAGCTTACCCAACTCATTGTATTGCGCCAGTTTCTCCACGGCATCGCGGAGGATCAGGCCATTATCCGTAACGAGTTCTGTTGGAACGACTATCATACCTTTGGCCCGGGAGCCACCAACACTGCGGAATCGCTCGTAGAGGAACGACGTCAGTTTAGCGGGAAAGGATTGGGGTGGGCTTTGAAAAATACTCTCCTCCACGTAGTTTAATCCTACTTCGGTGGTGTTGGAAATAATGATTTGCAATTTGGGATTCCGGGCCAGCATCAGAATCTCTTTCCACTGCGTTTTTGCCGCCATGACGCGACTGATGGCAGAAATAACGGTCGTTTCAGACACCTCCTTACCCTGCTGAATTCCCCGAACAGCCAGGGTATACAGGTTATCCTGTTCCGAAAACTCGTCGGTTTGGCTATCCGTTGATTTAACCACGACGATTGATCCACCAAAACGCCCTTCCGAATTGGCCTTTTGCACCAGATAATCGGGTAACCCGCGCAGCAGAACGCCCGTGCCAAATTGCAGGATTTTCTCGGGAAGAACAGGGGCGGGGTGTGTCGAACGGTTCAGCTTGGCCATAGTTGGAGTGGAGGGGGATTGTGGAATATCCATTGGTTGATGGTCATTACTGTTGTTGAAAAATGAATTCACGGCCGGACTGCCTATACTTCAGCAATATTACGAACTACTTGGCTAATCAGCGTCCTGCTTCCGTTGAATGTACTATCGCTTACGGATTTATGTGATAAGGTAGTAGGCGAAAATCAGTAAAAAATACCCCTTAGTATGGGCTAATTTTCAAAACGCGCCCGCTTCATCGCCGTAATTTACCCGAACTGTCTCCACTGGCCAGGGTGTCAATTTCAGCTATACTGGCCAGATTCACGTCGCCGGGAATGGTATGTTTCAGAACCGACGCAGCTACTCCAAACTCAACGGCCCGTTGTAGGTCATTAAACGTCAACAGGCCATAAATCAAGCCAGCCACGTAGGCATCACCCGTACCAATCCGGTCGGTAATAGGCTGAATATCGTACAGGGTTGACTTGTACACCGTATCGCCATCGAACAGCTTGGCCGACAGTTGGTTATGCGATGCGCTGACCGAATTCCGCTTGGTATCGGTAATGTACCGGATAGTTGGAAACCGATTCATCATGGCGCGGCCTGCTTCCTGAAAGGAACTGCCCACTACGCCGTAAATCCCCGAGAAAAGGGTTTTACTACCCAAAACCAGCGTGCAGCCTTCCGTCAGGGCGGGCATTATCTCCTGCGGGGTGCGGCCATACTGCCACAGATTGGAGCGGTAAACAATATCAGCCGAAACGGGAATGTTCAGTCGGTTCGCCGTTTTGATAGCAGCCAGTAAACAGTCGGCGGCACCCTGCGAGAGGGCGGGCGTGATGCCCGTCCAATGAAACCAGTCGGCACCCTGCAAAATCGGTTCCCAGTCAATCTCATCCGCCTGAATGCGCGAAAAGGCAGAATCGACCCGGTCATAGATAATCTGACTGGCCCGGCTCCCAGCCCCCGTTTCCAGAAAATACAGTCCCAACCGGCCATCGCCGTAGCGGATATGCTGCGTATCGACACCGTACCTACGGAGGTAGCCCGAAGCTGCCCGGCCCAGCGCGTGGTCGGGAAATCGGGTAATGTGAACAGCGTGGGCACCCAACTGAGCGAGTGAGGCCGCTACGTTCGCTTCGGTACCACCGAAGTGCATGGTTAAGGAGTCGGTCTGAATAAACCGCTCGACACCCGGTGTACTGAGCCGGAGCATGACTTCGCCAAACGTGACAATTTTCATTTATTTTCAGAGATTAACCGGTTCGCAGGAAACGGGATTGTAGGGTTTAAAGCGGCCAATGTACGTTATTTATGGTCGGCCTGCTACAGACCAATACTCACTTTCTTCCAATTCCTCGGCCTTCACCGGATCTAACGTTGGTAATACCAGATGAATAAGAATCAGGGAAATCAAGTATGAGCAGCTGGCGATGACAAACATGGGTAAATACCCAAAAGCAGTGATGATACGCCCGGATAACAGGGCCAGCAAAATGCCGCCTACCGCCCCAAACATACCGCCAATGCCCGTTACCGATGCCACCACGTTTTTGGGGAAGAGGTCGGACGCAAACGTGTAGGTATTGGCCGCCCAGCCCTGATGGGCGGCTGTAGCCAGCGAAATCAGGGCGATGGCTACGGTTAGGCTACTGGTTTGAGCCGCAAAAAATATCGGAACAACGCACAGCGCACAGATGAGCATGGTTGTTTTACGCGCCCGGTTTGCCGACCAGCCCCAGTTCATGAACTGCGTGGTGAGCCAGCCAAAAAAAACACTGCCCGCGTCCGAAACAACGTAGATGATCAGGAACGGCACGCCAAAGCTTTTGAGATCGAGTTTCTGGTCGAGGGCATCATTCGAGTTAAAGAAATCGGGCAGCCATGACATGTAGAACCACCAGATAGGGTCGGCCATGAACTTCCCGATGGCGAAGGCCCATGTTTGCTTGAACCCAAGCAGGCGGGTCCAGGACACTTTTCGAACGGGAATCTTATCGCTGTCACTTCGGATGTAGGCCAGCTCCGATGCCGATACGTTGGGGTTGCGTTCTGGTTTGGTGTAGGTAACCCACCACAAGATAAGCAGGCCAAAGCCCAGCAGACCGGTAACAAAAAATGAACTGCGCCAGCCAAATTCGAGAATGAGGTATGGCACCGAAACGGCGGTCAGAATGATACCTACATTGGTGCCGGCATTGAATAATCCGTTGGCGAAGGACCGTTCTTTCCTGGGAAACCACTCCGCCACCGTTTTTACAGCCGCTGGAAAGTTGGCCGACTCCCCCAGCCCCAGCGATGTGCGTGCCCAACGCAAACCGGCCATGTTACTCACAAATGAGGTCATCAGAGCCGAGACACTCCAGAAAAAGATGCCCAGCGAGAAACCCCGTTTGGTTCCAATTCGGTCGATGAGCCAGCCTGCCAGCAAAAAACCAATAGCGTAGGCAAACTTGAAGGCCGCATCCACATCGCCATATAATATCTTGAACCGGTCCGTTGCCTCCCGGGTCAATACGGTTGGAACGCCATTATGGTCGGGGGCGATGTCGAGCATTTCTTTCCGAAACAACTCATCGGTCATCGTGAAGGAAAGCACCTGCCGGTCGACATAGTTGATGGTCGTTGCCAGGAAAAGCAGCGCAACGATGCGCCAGCGAAAGCGACCCGAAGGGATAGGCGTTTGCAAAACAAATAAATACGTTTGGGGAGAAAAGCACGGGTAAACGCTTTTTTACTAACATGGGGTGGTTAATCGGTAATCAGTTGATTAGTTGGTCAGTCAATCCATAATGACGTATTATGGTACATTTGCCTCAGCACCAGCGAACCAACTCACTGACTGATTAACCCGTTAACTCACCAACTAATCAACTAATATTGACTATGCTTGAACAAACCTGGCGATGGTTCGGTCCGAATGACCCCGTATCGCTTAATGATGTCCGGCAGGCGGGAGCCACGGGTATTGTAACAGCCCTGCACCATATTGCGAACGGCGAATCCTGGTCGGCCGACGAAATCACTGCCCGAAAAGAATTAATCGAACGGTCGGGCCTTACCTGGTCGGTGGTCGAGAGTATTCCGGTCCATGAGGCCATCAAAACGCGCTCCGGCGATTTCCGTCGTTATATCGACAACTACAAGGAATCCATCGTCAATCTGGCGCAGGCGGGTATCGACACGGTCTGTTACAATTTTATGCCCATCCTGGACTGGACCCGTACGGACCTGGATTTCAGCATGCCGGATGGCTCCACGGGACTGCGGTTCGACGCGACCGAATTTTCCGCGTTTGAACTCTATATTCTGAAGCGCCCCGGTGCGGACTACCTGTACAATGATGACCAGAAACGGCAGGCGCGGACCAAACTCGATGGCATGACGGAGGCCGAAGTAACCCGGTTGACCAGAACCATCATTGCGGGTTTACCCGGTTCCGAAGCCAGCTATACCGTTGACCGATTCCGGGAAGCCCTGGCCATGTACGCCGATGTGAGTGACCGTGAACTCCGGCAAAATCTGTACGCCTTCCTGCGTGAGGTAGTGCCCGTAGCCGAATCGGCGGGGGTCCGGTTAGCCATTCACCCCGATGATCCGCCGTATCCCATCCTGGGTTTGCCGCGCGTAGTGAGTACCGAAGCTGATGCCCGCGCGTTGCTGGCCGCTGTCGATTCGCCCGCCAATGGCCTTTGTTTCTGCACCGGCTCGTACGGCGTTCGGGCAGATAATGACCTCGTAGGGATGGCCGAACGACTAGGGCCAAAGATTCATTTCGTGCATCTACGCAGTACCCAGCGCGATGAAGACGACCATCCGGTCGGGAGCAGTTTTCAGGAAGCGAACCACCTGGAAGGCGATGTACCGATGCCGGACGTGATGCGGGCACTGCTGGCCGAACAGAAACGCCGGATAGCGGAGGGCAGGCAGGATACCCGGCTTCCGTTCCGGCCCGACCACGGCCACCGAATGCTCGACGACCTGACAACGGGCAAGCGCACCAATCCCGGCTACACGGCCATTGGGCGGCTGCGCGGCTTAGCCGAACTGCGCGGGCTCATGGTGGGACTAAGCAGTTAATAATGAAATCGCATTAAAAATAACCCATAAGCCGGGAGAAACGACCCGGTGTTTACTTTCGTGTCCATGACAACACTTGCCTCCGCTCCTACTTTCCTGTCCGACGATTTTCTGTTGCAGACAGAAACGGCCCGTCGGCTGTACCACGAGTACGCCCGGCCCATGCCGATTATTGACTACCACTGCCATTTGCCGCCCGATCAGATTGCCGCCGACAAACACTTCGATACCATCACGCAACTCTGGCTGTACGGCGATCACTACAAGTGGCGGGCCATGCGCACGCACGGCATTGATGAACGCTACTGTACGGGTGATGCCAGCGACTGGGAGAAATTTGAGAAATGGGCCGAAACAGTACCCTACACACTCCGCAACCCCCTGTATCACTGGACGCACCTGGAACTAAAAAATCCGTTCGGCATAACCGATGTACTCAACCCTGGCAGTGCCCGGTCTGTGTATGATACCTGCAATGAGCAATTACCGAATCTATCGGCCAGAGCATTGCTCCAGCATTTCGATGTACGGGTGGTTTGTACGACGGATGATCCACTGGACTCCCTCGAACACCATAAAAAAATAGCCCAATCGGATTTCAGGGTTAAAATCCTGCCTGCTTTCCGACCCGATAAAGCGATGGCTGCGGAGGACGCAACAACCTTTCAGGCGTACGTACAAAAGCTGGAAGAACTGACCAACCATGAAATCGAAACCCTGGCCGACTACCTCGACGCCTTGAAATCCCGCCATGATTATTTTGGGGAGATGGGATGCCGACTGTCTGACCACGGCCTGGAGCATATTTACGCTGAGCCGTACACGGAGAGAGAGGTTAAGGATATATTCGATTTGCTGTACCGGGGCGTTGATGCCAATCCGGTAGACGTACTCAAATTCAAATCGTTTATGCTGGTGCAGTTTGCCGAATGGGACCACGAGAAAGGCTGGACACAGCAGTTTCACCTCGGTGCGTTGCGCAACAACAACACCCGCCGACTGCGGGAACTGGGCCCCGATACAGGCTGGGACAGCATCGGTGATTTTCCGCAGGCCGCTTCCTTATCCCGTTTTCTAGGTGGTCTGGATGATCGTGACCAACTGGCCCAAACGGTACTCTACAACCTGAATCCGGCCGATAACGAAGTGATGGCCACTATGATTGGCAACTTCAACGATGGCTCCGTTCGGGGAAAAGTACAGTTTGGCTCGGGCTGGTGGTTTATGGATCAGAAGGACGGAATGGAGAAGCAAATCAACGCCCTCTCGAACATGGGCTTACTCAGCGCGTTCGTTGGGATGCTGACCGATTCGCGCAGTTTCGTTTCATTCCCCCGGCACGAATACTTCCGCCGGATTCTGTGCAATATCTTTGGCAACGAAATAGAACAGGGCGAACTACCCAACGACGTAAAGTGGGTGGGGCAAATTATCCAGGACATCTGCTACAACAACGCCGAGCGGTATTTCGGATTTTAGTGAGGTAGTTGGTTGAATGGTTAATTGGTAATTAGTTGAGTGGTTAATGCGTACAGGTTTGCTGACCAGTCAACTGATTAACCAGTCAACCACTCGACTAATCATCCACTCAACTACTGTTTATACACCTTCCCATCTTTCATCACAAACGTCACGGATTGTAACGTCTTGATATTCTGAATCGGGTTTTCATCCACGGCAATGAGGTCGGCGAACTTGCCCACTTCAATGGAGCCGATTTGCGAATCCATTCCCAGTAGTTTCGCGTTGGTCATCAGCGCGGCCCGGATGGCTTCTACCGGCGGCATACCCGCTTCTACCATGTACTCAAACTCCTTGGCGTTGAAGCCGTGGATGTACACGCCTGCATCCGTACCGAAAGCAATTTTCACCCCGGCTTTGTACGCTTTGGCAAACGTGGCCTGTATTTTGGGGCCAATGGCCAGGGCTTTGGGCGTTACCAGCGGAGGATAATAGCCAAAACGCCGGGCTGAGTCGGCCGCTGTTTTACCCGCAATAATTGTAGGAACGTAGTACGTGCCGTATTTCTTGAAGAGTTCAATGGCTTCGTCGTCCATCAGCGTGCCGTGCTCGATGGTTTGAACTCCCGCCCGAATGGCCCGTTTCATACCCTCCGCCCCGTGCGCGTGCGCGGCAACTGCAAAGCCATAATCTTTAGCGGCATCCACCACCGCCTTCACTTCTTCCTCTGTAAACTGCGCCCCCGAACCATCTTTTGCGTTACTCAGAACGCCCCCGGTAGCCGTAATCTTGATGAGGTCAGCCCCGTCTTTGTACCGTTGCCGAACGGCTTTCCGGGCATCTTCGGGGCCATTGATAACGCCCTCTGCCGGACCGGGGTCGCCCATCAGGTCTTTCCGATAGCCGTTGGTTGGGTCGGCATGCCCACCCGTAGTGGCAATGGCTTTACCCACGGTCAGGATACGGGGGCCATCTACTATCCCGGCATTGACCGCATTCCGCAACGACACGTTCACGCCCGAACCACCCAGGTCACGAACGGTGGTAAAACCGGCCATCAGCGTCGTTTTGGCGTATTGAGCCGCCTGATAAG
Organism: Cytophagales bacterium; assembly: GCA_038236215.1. GTDB lineage: Bacteria > Bacteroidota > Bacteroidia > Cytophagales > Spirosomataceae > Spirosoma. The sequence goes on from JBBSTD010000018.1 coordinate 32,204, forward strand.
CAATGTCGGCCGAATTTTTGGTAAACCCGTCGATGGCACCGCCCCGGCGCGTCTGATTTTCCAGGTGAACGTGCATGTCGATTAAGCCGGGCAAAACGGTTTTCGATTTCATATCGAGCACTTTATCCTGACCCGATGCGGCTGTATAACCTTTCTGGACTGCCGTGATCTTGTTGCCTTCAACCACCACCGTCATTTGGGGCTGTAGATTGGTACCGGTACCGTCGAACAGGTTACCGCAGTGGATAAGGGTACGTTGGGCAAGCAACGGAGAAGCCAGCAGCGACAGGCCAGCTAGCAGGTATAGTTTTTTCATCAGCAACAGTTAGTCAGGTACAGAAAAGGCCGTAACGAATCGTTACGGCCCTCAAAATACGAAAAGACGGGGAAGAAGCTTTATAATTTTGTCACCTCCACGACCGCCGACTGCGGCAGATTCTGGTTTGTTGTGTTCGGATACGGGTTGACATCCCTCAAAATCACCTTATACGTTTCGCTGGATAGCGTCACATTTGTAGAATCCTGCCGCTTCGGCGAACCGGCCATTACGCCCGGCTCCAGAATCAACCTTATTGTAGTAGAATCGCTATCTTTCGACAGCACCATGTTGACTTTTGCCTGACCTGCCCAGATGCAGGTGACACCAGTAGGACAGCGGCTATCCTGAATGGAGTCGACCCGCACGGAAACGCCCGAACTAAGTCGGGCTGATTGGTTCATACCCAGTGACACCGAGTTTGTCGGCACTGTTTCAGATGATTTACAGGCGGCAAAGCAGAGTGTTCCAACGATGAGTAAACCAGAGAGCTGTTTTGTTAACTGTACCATATTCTTTATTTCTTGTTTCTATTAACGATACCAGAAACAGGAAAAGGGTTGGAAGTCCTGACTTATTTTTTCACGATTACCCCATCAGCCACGAAAGAAAGGGCTTTTTCGGGCTCGGTAATCTTTTCAATTTCAGCTTTCGATTTCCCGGCATCCTGGGCGTAGTGGCGTAACTCGTCTACGGGCGTGGTGGTAGTTTCGGCAGTTCCTTCCATCACAACCGTTTTGCCCACAATGTCTTTCGGGACAAAAAAACCATAATCCTTGAATGTAACACGCATTACCTGATTATCGGCCGTTTTAACGTTCATCCAGCAGCCTTTCACTTTGCAAACCGACTCCACCGTGCCCTCTACTTTGGCAGGCATCTGCGTTTTATTGGCCATTTTGTTGGGTAATTGAGCGGCTGGAATAGCCCCTTTTTCGGTAATTTTTTTACCGTGATAACTAACTTCAGTCTGAGCAAAAGCACCCAATGAAGCGACAACAAGTAGGGTTGATAACAGAAACTTTTTCATCGGTTATAAGCTGGTTGTTAAAGTGAGCAGCACAACGGGTTTGGTACCATTACCTAAATCAGTCGAACGCAACAGTAGCCAAAAATACTAAATTTTCACCTGTTCTGTTATGAGTAAACGAGCTACTTCGTGAATTGAGTTCAACGATCTGGATTTTGCCTAGATACGTAATGGTGACATAAGCAAGATTACATCCACCGTACCGCGCACGGTTAGGTCTTCGGGGCCCACGCAGGCGATTACAAGACCAATAGTGTTTTCGTGACGAACAGACTGCCGTCAGCCTAATCCCGCCAGCCGTCGGGTTTGAATGGCGTTTTGGTGTCGCTGGGGGCGGTGGGTGGGCGGGGTGGGCTGTTGACGAGGAAAAGCTGTGGCTGCTGGGGCGGAGACGGTTCTGGTAGAGGCTGGCGCAGGTTGAGGGCATAGAACAGTTCGGCACCAAGCAGGGAATTGCCCTCAGGGTTGGTGCCGCCCAGCGATAGGCCGGAAACGTCCTTCCGGTCGAGCTAGTAGCGGCTGGAGGCAATGACCGACGCCGTAAAAAAGCCCACCACCACCTCGCGCTTATTCGCCACGTTATGCACGTTACCCGCCAGGGCCGAGGGGGGCGTGTCGGCCAGGCCGCCTGTGTTCTGGGTCTGCTGCTGAAACAGGCTGTAATACCGATACGCATCGGCGGTTAGCGAGGTCTGCCGGATTTCGACCAGACCGGGATTGTGGGTGTAGAAGGGGATGGTAGCCACTTTTCGGTTTACAATCAGGCCACCGTTGCTGTATTGATCGTCGAAGACGTTAATGTCGTGGCTGTAGATAATTTCCCAGCATTGCGTCCGGCAGCCGTAATCGTAGCGGTACGACGGCAGTGGATTCCGTTTTGAAAATGGTGGGGGTGCCAATTCGTAGTAACAGTCTTCCAGTAATTTGGTATTGCCCGACGTATAGATGTAAAAATTTCCGGAGTAGTCACTAGATAGCAACCGCGTCGTGATGTCGCCGTAAACGGAGTAAATACCCTGATAGCAGGTTCGGCACCAATCCTATTTTTCCCATAGTTTCCAGTCCCAGCGGTAATAATTGCGGGTTTCACGGGGGTCGTTAAAGTCGACAAATATATCGTGACCCGCTGTGTAAAAGTTATTCAGGGGCGGAAAAAGACCCTTGGGATTGAACCGAGCCGTTACCTTATCAACCGGTGGAACGGGCTGCATCACCTGCTGATTCGAGACGTACCGCGTACCGTCACCGAGCGTGAAGCGTAGCTGATAGATATGGCCGGGTTGCCCTTTAAAATCCGATGGCAGTTGATACGTACCGTCGAGGGTTTCATGGCAGACAATGATCCGGGTCGAATCTTCGATAACCTCAACGGTTGCCTTCGTAATGGGCAGCGTTCCGAAGCGGCCCGTATAGGGGTCGGCTTTAGATCGGTTGATGCGAATAAGCTGCGGTTCCGCCAGATTCGTTACGGTACCATCCACTACAACCACGTTGACCGTACCGCGCAGTATGGTATCTTCGGGGTCTACGCAGGCGGCTGCTATAAACAGTAGCAGAAGCCAGAGGGCGAGACGGAAAGGTGGGCAGTGAGTCATGGTTGGGGATAGTAATTACTTAAACTCAAAATTGTAGGCTAAACTCGGAATGGGGGCACCGAAAATGCTGAGCCGGTAGGGGTTGGTGGCCTGCCCTTCGGTGCGGTAAAAAATGGAATACACGTTCCGCCGACCGTATAGGTTATACACCGTGAAGGTCCAGTGCCCCTGCCAGCGTCGGTTTTTCAGGCTGGGATTATAGATGTTCCAGGCAAAATCGAGCCGGTGGTAATCGGGTAGGCGGTAGGCGTTACGCTCGTCGTAGTACGGATACGTGCGGCCCTGATAGCGGATGAATCCCTCCGGCGCGGTGTAGGGGCGGCCCGTGCTGTAGGCAAAATTGAACGAAAACGTGTGGGTGCGCCCCTGATTCAGAATCAGGCTGGCGTTTAGCGTGTGCGGGCGGTCGTAGTTGGCGCGGTACCAGTTGCCGCCGTTAATCTGCTGCTGAAAATCGACGCCCTGATTCACCTGGTTCAGCGTGCGGGCATAGGTGTAATTGACCCAGCCGGTCAGTTCCCCTTTTTTCTTACTCAGCATCACCTCCAGCCCGTAGGCTTTACTGCGGCCCGACAAGAGCTGCGTTTCGGGATATGGCTGGAGCAGGAAATCGGCCCCCGGTTTATAGTCTAAGATATGCTGCGTACTGCGCCAGTACACCTCCGCCGACATCTCGAAAATGTTGTTTTTCGAGTTCCGAAAATACCCTGCCGACCATAACTGACTCACCTGCGGCTGAATGTGGGCGTCGGACGTTTTCCAGCGGGCCGTGGGTAGGGGCGTCGTGGTGTTGGTAATCACCTGCAAATACTGCCGCATGAGGTTGTAGCCAATCTTGATGGATGAGTTGGGCGTAAGGGCGTAACGCAGGCCGATGCGCGGCTCCAGTCCGCCGTATTGCTTACTCACTTGCCCGGCCCCGTATACCACCGAATCCACTACGGTGGTCGCATCCGGTATCTCGCCGTTGGTGTACCGGCGCACCACCGATGGACCCAGATTCAGAAAATGCGAGTAGCGCAACCCCGCCGACACGGCCAGTTTGTCCGACAAACTGATTTCATCTTCGACGTGGAGGGCCAGTTCCAGGGCGTTTTCCGGGGGTGTTTTCTGGTAATTTACGGCTAAGCTGCGGCCCGGAATCAACTCGCCCGGATTGAGCCGGTACTGTATCGCGCTGATACCCACTTCTATCTTCTGATTTTCTAACTGGTAGTTCAGGTTCGATTTGATTTGCCGCTGCAACAACGACTGCTTCAGGGTCACCTTGTTGTTGGTGCTGTCTTCGGTCGATAGTATCCGGGGAATGTACTGCGCTACCAATGCGGTGGTTTGCAGATTGATTTTGGGCGTAAACTCGTGGAACCACCGTACCATGCCGTTGGCCGTTTGTTGGGCGTACTGCGTGTTTACGGCGTTTACGTTGGCTAAGCTCCCCAGCAGGTTGGTCTGGAATAAATCCTGACTGTAATAGCCCATGGCCGTAACAGTGTTATGGTCGTTTACCCGCCAGAACAGCTTGGCGGCCCCATCGCCAAACTTGGCCCGGATGTTGTCGAAACGGGGCGACACCGCTCGTAGCAAAAAGTCATTGAAGGCACCCCGGCCTGACACCAGCAGGGCCAGTTTTCCCTTTACGATGGGTGTTTCGACGGTTAGTTTGTTGGACATGAAACTAACGCCCCCGCTCATGCGAAACTGGTTCAGGTCGGGGTTGCGCAGGCTGATGTCCAGCACCGACGCGGCTCGGCCTCCGTAGCGGGCGGGTACGTTGCCCTTGTACAAGTCCAGCCCCGCTACGGCATCGGGCGGAAACACCGAAAACAGCCCGAACATGTGCGTGGGGTTGAAAATGGGCATATCGTCCATCAAAATCAGGGTCTGGTCGGTGGTGCCGCCCCGGATGTTGACCCCGTTGGCCGCTTCGCCCACGCTGGTTACGCCGGGCAGCATTTGCAGACTCCGCAGAACATCGACCTCGCCCAGCGCAGCCGGCATCTTTTTGAGCATGGCGATATTGATCTGACTGACGCCCAGCAGCGGCTGGCGCACGTTACGGTCGTAGCCTTTGCTGGTGATGATTACCTCCTCCAACTGACTCGACACGGACGGCAGCCGGACGTCGAGCGTTCGATTTTCGCGCAGGTAGACGCGGGTGCGGAAGGGTACGAAGCCCAGGCTCCGCACCACCACAATATGCTGACCACTACGCGCTTCGATGCGGTAATTTCCCTGCTCATCGGTATAGGTACCGGTGGTCAGCTTTTCGTAGTCCAGCACAATAGCCGCGCGGGCAATGGGTTGCTGTGTAGCCGAATCCCGTACCGTGCCAGACAGTGTGTAGAGGGTTTGCGCGTGGGCCACCGACACGAATAACGCGAGGAGCAGGGAAAGGAAAAGATTATTCTTCATAAAGCGAGTGACTTTTAGACAACCGTACCAAGTAACTCGTTTATGTTTTGCATAACGTCTGTATTTCTAAAACGAATGATGTGAATGTCCACTGTTTCAATGGCCCTTTGCCTTTCTTCATCGTACGTTCTCACCTCTGTCGATTCATGCACTTCGCCATCCAATTCAACAGCAAGGGGTTCCGAAGGACAATAAAAATCCAGAATAAAAAAGGCCAGTGCTATGCTGTCGTCTGAACTTCCGGCCAGCCAACTGATGCCATTTTAATTGCTGCCATAACCTACTTTAGCTTTGGCAGCCCCGTTCCGGAGATCTTTTCAAATGGGTGTCAGCAGCCTGATATTAGTCAACTGTCCATTTATCCTACGAATCAACTAGTGTACTCAAGACGTAATAAAAACCACAAAGACTGGTTGGTTGGGGGTACTGGCGGGCCTATTTTTGCACTATAAGAAAGCAAAGTACAACTTTTGGTTGAATCCTGGTCAGATGTCAGATATAATCAATTCAACTTCATTCATTCGCCTTCTTTTCGTCACGTTCTTCTTTCTAACTACAGCCCTGACAGGCTGCGTAGACCCCGAAGACCTTGTGCTGCGAGGCACCAATGACATCCTGGTGGTCGATGGCACGATTACCGACTTGGCTGAGCCACAGATTATCCGACTTAACCGCTCGAAAGCCGATAGATTCACGGGGCAATTTGGGACATTTCCCATAACCAAAGCAACCGTTGCGGTATTGATTGATTCAACCCAGCGCATAGCCTGCCACGAAACGGAAGACGGCAGTTATCAATTGCCCAGCGATTTTAAAGGTCAGGTCGGTCATGCGTACCAGTTGCAGTTTACCCTTTCAGATGGTACGCAATATCTATCTACGCAGCAGATTATGCTGTCCGTCCCGCCTGTCAGCCAGGTTTCAGCCCAGTTTAACCCTGCCAGCCTGCCCGTGGCCCAACAGCTAACGGGTAACTACCGGGCCGGGCACGATGTATTTGTCGATTGGCAGGACCCCGCCAGCCAATCCAATCAGTACCGCTGGGACTGGAAACTCTGGGAAAAGCAAAACTGGTGCCGGAGTTGCAGGCAGGGCGTTTACGCGGTCGATTCTATCCTGCCCCGCACCTTTAAAGACAAGACTTTTTACGTATCGACCACTGTTCCCTACGAAGACTGTTTCGTTCCCGTTAATTATAACAGCGCCGAGCAACCTCCGTTTGTGACTGGGCTATACGTGTATGATTACCCCTGCCGTACCCAGTGCTGGACTGTTCTGTACAGCTCATCGCTGGATGTTTTCAGCGACCAGTTCAGCAACGGCGGGCAACAGGTAAAGCGGCCCATTGCCCACATTCCGTACTACGATAGCACGGCATGCCTAGTCGAAATCCGGCAGCAATCGTTAACGCCATCGGCTTACGCGTATTTCAAGCGGTTTCAGGAACAGACCCAGAGCACGGGCGGCTTGGCCGATACGCCCCCGTCGGCCCCAGTGGGCAATATCCGGAATGTGGCGAATGCACAGGAGCGCGTAGTCGGTTACTTCACGGCATCGGCAGTGTCGGCGGTACGGCACTGGATTGACCGGAAAGACGCAAGAGGATTGCCCTTTGGCCAGACCGACCCTACCGGCCAGTCGAAACTACCCGGTTCTGAGTTGTTTTATAGTCTCAATCTGCGCCAGCCTATTCCCGAGCCCTTATACCCGTACCCTAACGTCCGCCTTTTGGGTGCCCCTCCCCGACCGACAACGGCAATTTGCGTACCCAGCAGTAGCCGAACACCCTTTAAACCAGATGGCTGGCAGGAGTGATAACTGCCACACTAAAACCAGGCGGTTGTTTTGCTACGTGAGTCGTTTCGATTTTATTCTGCTGAATTACAACGAATCGACTGGTTACGGGGTCTTTCTGCCAATAACAACCCTCCACGACAATGAACTCCGGGAGCAATCTCTTTGCGGGACTTCTGCTGATTTTACTCCTTAGTTGCTCATCAACTGAGTTGATCCCGGATCAGTACGGAATTCAGGGTACGTGGCGGCTTTACGAAGAAGGGGGTTCACCGGGGTTTGGTTATTATGTGACGCCGATACCAGCCACTCCATTACAGCATTTGACTTTCACCGATAAGGGTGAACTGCGCAGGGAGGGCGAACGCTTAAACAACGGCCTTTTTCAATCGCCCTACTACCGGGTTGATTCCACGAAGGCAGCATTCGTGATTGTTTTCCTGGCCACCAGAAAGGATACCACCGGCTATAGGGCTGGTCTCACGATCAAGGGCGACACACTGCGCATAGCACCCACCTGTTACGAAGGATGCCACTTTGGGCTCGTCAGAATCCACTGAATAACATAAAGATTCACATAACTATTTCCCGTTTGTTTCCGGCTTCTCGTGGGGCGTATTCGAGCAGGTCGCCGGGCTGGCAATCGAGGGCAAGGCAGAGTGCTTCGAGCGTTTCAAAGCGCACGGCTTTGGCCTTGCCAGTCTTCAGAATCGATAGGTTAGCCAGCGTAATACCCACCCGGTCGGCGAGTTCGGTCAGCGACATTTTGCGCCGGGCCATCATCACATCTACATTTACGATTATGGGCATGGCGTGTCAGATGGTTAGTTCTTGTTCCTGTTTGAGTTGATAACCCGACCGGAATACTTCGGCCAGGCCAAGTACCAATAAGCCCACCAACAGTAGATTTGAGTCACCAAAACTAATTTGTTCGCCACTATAGTTGATGCGGTGCTGCGTCATTACTCCCAGCACATTGTTGCTAATTAGCTAGCCCTAAGGCAATCAATAATCCGCCTATAGTCCGGATTCTGACAACGTTTTCCCCGCTAAATACGGCGGGCGTACCCATCGTTCTCAGGAGTTGCCTTATCTGGTACAGCAGACATATAGTCAGGCTCAGGCTCAGTAGAATGGCAAGGCCTATTGCCAGGTAAATCAGCGTATTTTGCTGAGTGAACGCAGAATCCCGCAGATTGATAGCGAGCGTCGAGTAACCCGAACTCGTTACCGAACCCACCCAGCCATTCTCATGAAACGACACTTTTTTATTCAGTTGAACCGGAATGTCCATACTAAATTGCATGGTACTTTGCGGTTCGAAATAATTAAAAATGAGCGCGACACCGACAATGACCAGGACAGCCATCAGGCCGTAATAAGCAACGGCAATCAGAATCCTTAAAAACTTGATATACGATGTTTTCATGGTGCATGAAGTTTAAGTATGTTGCAAATAACAGTAAATATTTATTGTTTCACAATAAATATTTACTGTTAAATAAAAATCTATGCATTTTTATTTAAACTGAATTAGGTAATAGATTTGCGCCGGACGGTGATACGTGTAATTTTGGGCGGATAAACCCTGACCGAATGAATTCCTAACCTAGACCCAATCACCATCAGTGCCTGCAAGCATTCCGCGGTATACGGAAGAGCAACGGTTACTGAAGGCGTTTGGACTTTAAGATTTCAGTCGTCAGCTAGTCAAAGTGAGCCTTTGGGGACGATTTCCGGACAAAACTGACGCTGAACTTCATCATTTATTTCTGAAACGACTTGAAACGTGCCACAATCGAAACAACTAGTTTTTGTCCTAAACCTACTTCGCCTTTTACGGGTACGGGGTCGGTGGGGTCGAGTTTGCAAGTAATGGAGATACGCGTAATTTTGACTAATAATATACTCCACTGAATAAATGCCCGAAATTTTCCGAGTATTCGGCTTCCGTCTCTTATTTTATAGTAACGACCACCTGCCAATTCATGTCCATGTCCGAAACAGTGATGGCGAAGCACGGTTCTCTATAAGACCAGTTCAGTTGATAGAAAACCACGGCATGAAATCTAAAAATCGCCGAAGGTCAAATTGAGGAGAACGAAGACATTATCGAACATCGGTGGAAAGATTTCTTCAACTAATAATCTATGAATAGCTTCGCTGTAAAAACGGTCTGGTTTGACGAAAATCGGATGTGTGTCGAACTAATCGATGGGCGGGTGGTGGGTAGTCCACTGGACTGGTTTCCCCGTCTGGCGAAAGTTACACCCGAACAAAGGAATCATTTTAAATTGGTTAGTGGAGGCTATGGAATTCACTGGAAAGAATTGGACGAAGACCTGACTGCTGAAGGGTTTTTAACGTACTCCCGAAAGTAAACTCTTTCCATAATTTCTAATCCCTTTTCCTTTACCTGACAACTTTAGTAACGAAGTAGACAAATATGACAACACACACCCTAGACTCCACTACGCAACAGCGCGTTGACAAATGGCTGAGCGGCCCATACGATGCCGCTACCAAAGAATCCATTCAGCACCTGATCGACTCAGGAAACACGACCGAACTGACCGACTCATTTTACCGCGACCTTGAGTTTGGTACGGGTGGCCTTCGTGGTGTTTTGGGCGTCGGTTCTAATCGCATGAATCGCTACACCGTGGGCGCTGCTACCCAGGGCCTTTCTAACTACATCAATGCCGCTTTTCCGGGCGTAGACATCAGTGTGGCCATTGCCCACGACAGCCGCCGGATGAGTCCTGAATTTGCCCGGCTGGTAGCCGATATTTTTTCGGCCAATAACATTAAGGTGTACCTGTTCAGTGCCCTCCGCCCCACGCCCGAACTTTCCTTCGCCATCCGGCAACTGGGCTGTCAGAGTGGTATTGTGGTGACGGCTTCGCACAACCCACCGGAATATAACGGCTACAAAGTGTACTGGAATGACGGTGGTCAGGTGGTATCTCCACACGACAAAGCCATTATCGACGAGGTAAACAAGATCACATCTGTTGATGACATCAAGTTTGAGGGCGTTCCCGAACGGATTCATCTGATTGACGAGGAGATCGACGCGCCCTATGTGGAGCGGCTTAAGTCGAACGCGGTCAATCCCGATGTAATAAAGCGGCAGGCGGACCTGAATATCGTATACACCCCTATTCACGGTACGGGCATTACGCTGGTGCCGCGCACACTGGAGGCTCTGGGCTTCACCAACGTTCATATCGTGGAGGAGCAGGCGACACCCGACGGTAATTTCCCAACGGTGAAATCGCCCAACCCCGAAGAGAAAGCAGCTATGCAGCTGGCCCTGGACCTGGCCAATTCGCTCAATGCTGACCTTATCATGGCCACCGACCCCGATGCTGACCGCGTAGGTGCGGGTGCCCGTAATCACCACGGCGAATTCGAGTTGCTGAATGGCAACCAGATGGCCAGCCTGATTATTTATTACCTGCTCAACGCCTGGAAAGCTACCGGCCGATTGACAGGCAATGAGTTTGTGGCCAAAACCATCGTGACCACCGACCTCATCGACGAGATGTGTAAGCGGTACGGTGTCACCTGCTACAACACGCTGACAGGCTTCAAATACATTGCCGAAGTGATTCGGGAACTGGAAGGCAAAGAGCAGTTTATTGCCGGGGGCGAGGAAAGCTACGGCTATCTCATCGGCGATTTTGTGCGGGATAAAGACGCCATTGCCAGTTGCGCTATGATTGCCGAACTGACCGCCTACGCTAAAGACCAGGGCAAGAGCCTGTTCGATACGCTGATGGAAATGTACATCGAGAACGGTTTCTACTACGAATCGCTGGTATCACTGACCAGAAAAGGGAAGGCGGGTGCTGAAGAAATCCAGCAGATGATGGCTGACTTCCGGGCTAACCCACCAAAGGCCATTGCCGGTTCGCCGGTGGTGCGGATTGACGATTACAAATCGCTCGAACGTACCGATGCCACGAAGGGAGAGAAAACGACCATAAAATCGGGCAGTATGGGCATTGAGTCGTCCAACGTGCTCCAGTTTTTCACAGAAGATGGCACGAAAGTTTCCGCCCGGCCATCCGGCACCGAGCCTAAAATCAAGTTTTATGTTTCGGTAAAGGAGCCCTTGGAAAGCAAGGAAGCGTTTGATGATACCTACGCTCAGCTAAAAGCCAAAGCACAGCAGGCCATTGCTGACCTGGGGGTTGCTTAACCAGCGACTATTTACAGGTGGCCGTTAGCGGGACTAACTTGCTGGCCAACTGTCATTATAATTCGCTGACTGGCAGACACTAAAAGGGCCAACCTGTACATACAGGTTGGCCCTTTTAGTGTCTGCCAGTCTATTAAAACCAACGATGTAAGTGTAATAAATAACTCAAAATAGGATAGCCTCTCGCCCGGTAGCTTTCTTCTACGTTAAATATTGGCGATGGCCCTTTCTGCACCTTCCTGGTATTCTCCTTCTATCTGGGCTACTCCGGCGGATTTAATTTCGGGATCAAAGAGTCGGGCGGCTGTGGCTTCTTTTTCAGTTGCCTCGAAAAAGCGCTTATGGATATTGAATGGCTCACCATCAATGGGCACCTCATATTTTTTAAAGTCGCCGTCTTCTTTCAATTCATACGCGTTGACGTTATCGAGCAGGTTGTATTTTAGAATCAGAATGGCCTGCTGCTTCACGCGGGGGTCTGCCAGATAAAACAGGGACTCAATGCGCCGGTCGAAGCTGCGTACCATTACGTCGGCACTGCCGCCGTATACTTTAGGATCGCCGTTATTATGAAAGTAATAAATTCGGGTATGTTCCAGAAAATCGCCCACGATGGACCTTACCGTAATGTTTTCACTCAACCCGGCCCGTTGCGGGCGCAAACAACAAATGCTCCGTACAATAAGCTCTATGGGCACCCCGGCCTCCGAGGCCTTGTACAGTTCATCAATCACCAGCTTATCCTCCAGCGAGTTAGCCTTAATACAAATGCCGCTGGGTAAGCCATGTTTCGCATTCTCCGTCTCCAGCTGGATGAGTCGTACCAACTGGTCACGCATATCGCGCGGGGCCGTAATCAGGTACTTGTACTCATTGGGAAGCGAGTGCCCGGTAATGACATTGAAAAACTCCGAAATATCGTGGGTGTAAATCTCATTGGTGGTCAGTAAGCCAATATCCGTGTACAACTTCGAGGTATCCTCGTTGTAATTGCCGGTGGCCATGTGGGCGTACCGAACAACGCGGCTACCCTCGTTCCGAACCACCAGTAGTAGCTTAGTATGGGTTTTGAACTTACTGATTCCATAAATAACGAAGCACCCGGCTTTCTGCAACCGCTGGGCTTCCCGAATGTTGTTTTCTTCATCAAATCGGGCCTTAACCTCAAACAGAACCGATACGTGTTTGCCATTTTCGGCTGCTTTTAGCAACGCTTCGGTGATGCGCGACCGTTTGGCCAACCGGTATACGGTGATCTTGATAGCCAGTACATGCGGGTCTTCGGCAGCCTGTTCGAGTAGTTGAAGTACAGGCTCGAAATTATTGTACGGATGATGGAGCAGTATATCACGCTGCTTTATCAACTCAAAAATATCGTCGGTCTTATCACGACCCAGGCCCATTGGTGGTACCGGAGCATGCTGGCGAGGCATGGTATCCTTGAACTCTGGATGCCCGATAAGCTGCCAAAAGGCAGAAAAATCGAGTAAACTGTTGGATTCAAAAATATTCAGATCGTCCATTTCCCACCGTTTCTTCAGCAGGTTCAACATCCAGGGAGAACTGTCACTCAAGGGGTTATTGGTGTCAGCTTCCACTTCCACGCGGGTAACACGTCCTAATCGACGGTTTTTTATCTTTTGCCGTACTTCGTCGATGAAATCAATTTCGTCGTCATCATTTTCGTCGAGCGTAAAATCGCCGTTACGGGTAATCCGAAATAGATTTACCGATAATATTTCGACGTTTCGATACAGTTTCTTTATGTTTTGCCGAACGATTTCTTCAATGGGCAGAAACAAAATGATGTTTTCTCGTTCAAACGACAGGAATCGGGGCAGGTTGGCAGGAATCTGCACAAAAGACAACCGATGGTTATCGTCTTCATCCTCCAAACGAGAACTCTGTGAATCAGGCCTATCAGTACTATGCGTAACTACCCCAAAAATGAGTACTTTGGCCAGTAGTACCGGAAAGGTGTGCGTATAATCGTACAGCATGGGCGTCAGCGTCGGGTAGATAGCCCGATCAAAAAAGTCGGCGGCTTCGGCTTCCTCCTCCTCCGTCAAATCGCCATGCTTAGCCAACTGAAGCCCATTTTCAGCAAACAAGGGGAATAATTGGTCCGAAAAGACCGTTTGCTGTGCCTGACAAAACTGATGGGCCGTTGTCAGTAAGGTTTTCCGGAAGGGAATTTCGCGCAAACCGGAATAGTCGATCCGCTGCTTATGGTAATCAAGATAGTTATAGAGGCTACCCACCCGAATCATGAAAAATTCGTCCAGATTGGAGGCTGAGATGGCCAGAAACTTCAACCGTTCCATCAGGGTACGGTCCGTACTCCGGGCCTGATCCAGCACCCGTTCATTGAATTTAAGCCAGCTTAAATCACGGCTTAGGTAATTACTCTGGTCAATAACGCTGCTCACTTTTTCGTTCGCCTTTGCCATTTTTTCGGTTACCGGGACAGGAGAATTCGTTTGCCGTTGCGTAAATCGGGAAACCAAATTTCCCAGTATCGTTCTGTTTGGGTTTATGGAATAGCGCATACACGATTCAAAGATTAAAGTACAACAAAAAAGCGGGTCAAAAGGCCCGCTTTATGTTATCATTCGGTTAAACATCTACTCGGGCGTACTTGGCATTTCGTTCAATGAATTCTCGTCGTGGTGCTACCTCGTCGCCCATCAGGGTCGAGAAGACGTGATCCGCATCCGCTGCCGATTCTACCGTTACTAACTTCAGGCTCCGCCGATCCGGGTCCATCGTAGTGCTCCAGAGTTGTTCGGCGTTCATTTCGCCAAGACCTTTGTAGCGCTGAACGTTTACGCTCTCCTCCCGACCTGCACCCGCCAGTTCTTTCACGGCGGCTTCACGCTGGGCTTCGGTCCAGCAATACCGTTCTTCTTTTCCTTTTTTCACGAGGTAAAAAGGTGGCTGGGCAATGTAGATATAGCCATGATCGATCAACGCCTTCATGTTCCGGTAAAACAGCGTCAGAATCAGCGTTCGAATGTGGCTGCCATCCACGTCGGCATCAGTCATGATGATGATCTTGTGATACCGAAGCTTGTCCAGATTCATCACGGTTTCGTCGTCCTTCTTTTCAAGACGAACGCCCAGAGCCGTCCAAATATTTTTTATTTCTTCATTTTCATAAATCCTGTGCTCCATCGCCTTCTCGACGTTCAGGATTTTTCCCCGCAGGGGTAAAATGGCCTGAAACGCCCGGTTGCGGCCCTGTTTAGCCGTTCCACCGGCAGAGTCACCCTCTACCAGATAGAGCTCACATTTTTCAGGGTCAGTATCGGAGCAGTCGGCCAGTTTTCCGGGCAAGCCCATGCCACCCATGAAGTCCTTGCGCTCGGTCATGATGCGCTTGTACGCCAGGTCGGCGGCAATACGCGCCTGAGCCGATACCAGTACTTTCTTGACGATGCCCTGGGCCGTTTTGGGATTTTCTTCCAGCCAGGTTTCGAGCAAGTCGGCCATCGCCTGACTTACGGCACTCACCACGTCCTGGTTACCCAGCTTGGTTTTAGTTTGCCCTTCAAACTGGGGTTCGGCTACCTTTACCGAGATAACGGCGGTCAGCCCTTTACGGAAATCCTCCCCACTAAAGGTAATTTTACCAGAGTTTTTGGGTAGTACGCCGGGATTTTTGTCTGCATAGTTTTTCAACACCCGCGTCAGTGCCGACCGGAATCCCTGTACGTGCGTACCACCTTCGTGCGTGTTGATGTTGTTCACGTACGACAGGACGTTTTCGCCCGCTTCGTAGTTGTACACGAGTGCCACCTGAACGGGCGTGGAGCCTTTTACACTCTCCATGTAAATAGGTTTCATGCCATCGAGCGCCGGGCGGGTTTCGTCCAAGTATTCGACAAACTCGGCCAGGCCGCCTTCCGAGAAGAAGTCATCCTGCCGCATGGGTTCGCCATTTTCGTCCAGCTCGCGCAGGTCTTTCAGGAAAATATGAATGCCCTTGTTGAGGTAGGCCAGCTCGCGCAAACGCCCCGCAACGGTGTCGTATTTATAAACGGTATCAGTAAAGATGCCGGCATCAGGCTTAAAGTGCGAAATCGTACCGGTATCGGTCGATTCACCAATGATACGAACATCGTACTGAGGCACGCCAATCTTGTATGCCTGCTCAAATATTTTGCCTTCACGATGCACTTCCACGTGCATATCCGTAGAAAGCGCGTTTACGCAGGAAACCCCCACGCCGTGCAGTCCACCGGATACTTTGTAGGTGTCTTTATCAAATTTACCACCGGCGTGCAGAATGGTCATGGCAACCTGCATGGCCGAAACACCCATTTTGGTGCTGATACCCGTTGGAATGCCCCGGCCATTATCCTTTACCTTAATGGAGTTATCAGTATTGATAGTGACGGAAATCTCCGTGCAGTAGCCTGCCATTGCTTCGTCGATGGAATTGTCGACAACCTCCCATATCAGGTGGTGTAACCCACGCGTACCCACGTCGCCAATGTACATGGACGGACGTTTGCGAACGGCTTCCAGTCCTTCTAATACCTGAATATTATCGGCACCATAATCGCCCAGGGCTGTTTCAACAGGAGCTTCTTCTTCAATCAAATCGTTGGTCATAAAAATCGAAAAAATGTCAGTGATTTATTGTTGTTTAGGGTTCAGGTTTTTACCCGTGTAAGGGTGGTAGTATAGATTGTAAAAATACAAAAAAGAACGCTCTTTTCCTACGATATTCGGTAAGATTACCTTAATATACAAAAAAATAGTTTGTCGACGCATTTAGGCGGGAAAGCGTCCACACAGGGCAGTAATCAGCCTGTTTGCGAGCGTGGTAACCAGATGGAGCAGACCACCAGAAAGCGGCAAAAGGAAGTTGCCGAAGCCACTGGTATCTACCAGCCTGTTTCCCCGAAAAGTATTATTGGCGAATAAAAAAACAAAAGCCGAATCGGGTAGATTCGGCCTAAAAAACGCCCTATCCGGGACTGATTAATCTTCAGGATATGGAATGTACACGAAGCCGGCAAAATCGCCGTGAACCACAAACAGGCAGCAATATTCGTCGGGGTTCTTGTAGTTCTCCTTCCACAACTCAATCGAATCTTCGCCAATCAGTTCGCGCTGGATAAACTCATCCATAAAAGAAGCCTTATAGTTCCACTGGTTCTCTAATTCCGTTACGCCAATCAGAAGCTGCCCTATGGGTATCTCCCGGCGGGAGGCCACAAAAACAGGATTGTCCGAGAAGCCGCGTTTCCGAATCTGATACGACGCTTCCTTAAGCTGGTCGGCTACTTTAATGAAGTCCGACGAGATGAGGCCCATCAACTCTTTGTTGACGTCGTAGGAGTTGGCATCATCGAGCAGGGTATTTTCGTTGCTGTGGTTGATCATGGTAAAAAGTTTTCAGTTTTCAGTTTGCGGTTTACAGTTGGCTGACGCATGTGTTGTTCCTGCGTCAGTAAACCGTAAACTGAAAACTTTTTTAACTCAGAATCTAGCTGCCAGCAGGAGGTCCAGGTCTTTGAACCGCATGTTGAACTTCCGGGCAATGTGGGCGTTGGTCAGCGTTCCCTTGTGGGTATAAACACCTTTCATAAACCATCGGTTCGCGTACATCATCTGCTCAATACCGCCCGTAGTACCGGTTTCGAGCAGGAACGGGAGAAAGATGTTACTCAGAGCCATGCTGGCTGTGTGGGCCACGCGGGCGGCAATGTTGGGTACGCAGTAGTGAATGACCCCCATGTGTTTATAGGTGGGGTTTTTATGCGTAGTCATGCGGGAGGTTTCAAAATTACCTCCCTGGTCGATGGATACGTCGATGATGACCGAGTCGGGTTTCATACGGCTGATCGTTTCCTCCGTTACCACTACCGGACTAATACCCTCTTCGGCCCGGATGGCCCCAATCACAACGTCGGCCCGCTGGATGGCTTCGGTCATGGTATCGGAGTCAATGATGGAGGTGTAAATGTGGTGCCCAACGGCGTATTTGAGTCGCTGTAATTTGTAGAGGTGACGGTCAAAAATCTTCACGTCGGCACCCATGCCGAGGGCCGCCCGAACGGCGTATTCCGTTACGGTTCCGGCACCGAGCATCACTACTTTGGTGGGTGGAACGCCGGTAATGCCGCCCAGAATAATACCCCGGCCGTTGTCGGCATTGCTCAGGTATTCGCCCGCAATGAGCATGACGGTACTACCCGCAATCTCACTCATCGACCGGATAACGGGCATTCCACCTTCCTGATCTTCGATGTATTCGTACCCAAACGAAGTTATGTTTTTATCGTTGATCCGCTCAAAATACGCCCGGTCGTGGGTGGGCAGGTTAACCGTGGAGATGACGGTACTACCCGACTGAACGTATTCAAATTCCTCATCGACCAGCGATTCTACTTTCAGAATCAGGTTGGCTTCATACACCTCTTTAGGCGAGTAGGCAATCCGGGCACCGGCTTCGCTGTACTCGGTATCGGTAAACTTCGCTTTCTCACCCGCGCCATTTTCCACGATTACATTATGGCCATTTCGGACCAAAATAGCCACGGCTTCGGGCGTAAGGGCGATTCGATTTTCCTGAAGCGATATTTCTTTGGGTAGTCCGATAAGCAGGCTGTGCCGGTTGGTTTTTACGGCCAGCGGGGCTTCTTTCGTGTACACGGCCGTTTTGGCCAGTTCCTCAAATCCAGTCACTATCTGTTAGTTTGACGTTTAATGTTTGTTGTTTGGCGTTAAAAAAACGGCAGACCGCCATCCCCAAACTAGTAAACTATGTTCGCTTCCAGCGTTCGGCTGCCGTCATCGTCGACGGCAAGATGAACCTGATAATACGTGGCTGGCCAAAGACTCATTATTTTCTCCGGCCATTCGATAAAGCAGTAATTTCCCGAATCAAGATATTCTTCAATACCAATGTCCAACGCTTCGGCTTCATTACGGAGCCGGTAACAGTCGAAATGGTAAACGGAGTGCCCCTCGTGGGTTGTGTACTCGTTCACGATGGAAAAGGTTGGACTTTGCACGGTACTCACCACCCCCAGAACCCGACACACAGCTTTGATAAGGGTCGTTTTTCCCGCCCCCATATCGCCCTCGAACAACCAGACCGACCGTTCCCGGCCATCGGCCAGTAGTTGGCGGGCTGCGGTGTCGATTTCGTCAATGTGGTCGATATAGAGCGTCATACGGTACAGCGTCAGCTATCACCCGGCTATGCGGATAAAAGCCCGCAAAGATACAAATTTTCTAGGCTGTCCACTTCGTTCGCATCGGGCGACTCAGTAACTTATTGGCTTCGGCGTCGCCCTCAAACTGCTCGATTTTCGGATTCCAGCGGAGCGGGCGACCAAGCAAATAAGCAATGTTGCCAATGTTGCAGACGGTAGCTGTGCGGTGACCCACCTCTACGTCGGAGATGGGGGGCTTGCGGCTTTTTATGGCATCCAGGAAGTCTTTGTAGTGGTTATCACTGTGGTAAACCGGTTGGCCCGCACCGGCGGACCGGCTGCCATGCTTTTCCGTGTCGCTAATAATTTTGTCCTTGAGTGATGTAGGGGTAGTGGTGAGTTCACCCCGTGCTACTTTCACTTCGCCTTCGGTACCGATAAACTGGCAGAACTGCTTACCCTCTACGGGGGTATGATGCATCAGTACGCCATTGGCATACTGGTAAACTAACCCCTTGCCATCCGCCCCCGGCGTCAGGGAGGTTGGGCCGGAGTTATCCATATCCAGTCCCCATTGGGCAATGTCGAACATGTGGGCACCCCAGTCGGTCATGCCGCCCCCGCCAAAATCGCGGATGTCGCGCCATTGGCCCCAGAACTTTGCGGTTAAATCAGGATCGAGCACATTGTTGTACGGGCGTTCGATGGTATTGGGACCGAGCCACGCATCCCAGTTCAATCCCGCCGGAAGCGGTTCGGCCGCTAAATCGAATGCACGGGGCGGCCCACCCACGTTGACGTTAATCGTTTTTACCTGGCCGATGTACCCATTACGAACCAGTTCTACAGCTTGCCGGAACTCCTTCGAGGAACGCTGCATATTTCCCGTCTGGAAAACCCGTTTGTACTGCCGGGTGGCGTTGACCATATCTCGGCCTTCCTGAACGGTGAGCGACAGCGGCTTTTCGCAGTAAATATCCTTTCCGGCTTTGGCAGCCGCAATGGCAATCGGACTATGCCAATGGTCGGGGGTGGCAATGATTACGGCATCGATGCTTTTGTTGTTGAGTAAGGTCCGGTAATCGTCGTAACGTTCACAACCGGCGTAGGTGCCCACATTGCCTTTATCGGCGTAGTGTTTATTGACTGCTTCGGCAAAGGCGGCTACTTTTGGCTGGTACACATCGCAAACGGCCATGACGCGGGCTTCATTTTGTAGAAACCGCCCGCGCAGACCCGCAGCCTGCTTTCCTAACCCAATAAAACCAATAGTAATCTGATCAGAAGGAGCCGTAAAACCCCGACCAAGTACATGGCGGGGAACAATATAAAACGCCGACAGTCCGGCGGCCTGTTTCAGAAACGTCCGGCGGTTAGTAGAAGCAGATGAGTCTTGCATCGATGTTGTTATTTGTAAAAAGAAAAAGTGGGTAACCGGCAATGTTTACTTGCTTGTGGCTATGTATCATGCCGTTAGCTAACTTTTCTGATAGCTAAACGGAGGGGATTGACAGGAGCTGTTTACAGTGTTATTAGTATAAGCTTTTGTTGTATTTTTATGGATAGCGTTACGTAACGCTCATTTATATAACAGCAATTTTTTTTACCCTTATGAGAAGACTCACTGTAAAACTGTTACTGATGAGTGTCGTTGGATTACACGTCGGTTGTAGCTCAGCCCGCCACACCTTTAGAAATTACTACGGTTCTTTAATTGACAAAAAGTACGCACAAGCCGCAACATATTTATCCGATCCCTGTAAAACCAAACTCGCCAGACTTAGACCCGACATGGACCTCAATCAAGCTACCCAGATAGCCTTCCTGCCTAATTTCAAGTCCTACGAACTCGGACAAGTGCAACGAATTGGGGACTCGCTTCTTGTAGCGATGAAAGTCACCACAACCGATGGAATAGTCCATATTTTTGATAAAGACCAGGTAGCGAATACAGTTTCCGGTGGTAACAGGGAGAA
Organism: Cytophagales bacterium; assembly: GCA_038236215.1. Taxonomy (GTDB): domain Bacteria; phylum Bacteroidota; class Bacteroidia; order Cytophagales; family Spirosomataceae; genus Spirosoma. The sequence goes on from JBBSTD010000018.1 coordinate 52,706, forward strand.
TGGCAAAAAGCAGGTAGATGATTTTCGCTATCGCTTATACAGGGCAGGCGGTCAGTGGAAGGTAGATACTCCCTACTGCCGAAATTTTCGCTAACCCTGCTAGCCATTTAAATTTAAGAAATCATCCTCTTCTAGTTGTACTTATTGTTGAGTTGCCTTTACGAGCTCTATTCATGTAAACTTACGTTATCCCCTTTACACAATCTGAGTTTCAAACGTATCAGGAGCTAATACAAACGACAAACGGGAACCCTGCTGGTTCCCGTTTGTCGTTTCAGAAGGAAAGATTAGGCTCTAACCAAACCGCGCAACCATAAACCTCAAAATCAATTATACCCCGGATTCTGGGTCAGCGTTTCTTTCCCGTCTTTCTTGCTGTTGAAAATTTCCTGCAACGGAATTGGGAAATACTCGTGGCGACCTTTAATAAACTGAACCCCATTCAGGTAAATACGCTTTTTCGCTTCTGAGGTGTAATAACTGTTCAGGGTCTGATCGGCAATGTTCCAGCGTACCAGGTCGAACCGGCGGTGGCCTTCCATGCCAAACTCCAGCCGCTCTTCAAACTGCACGGCTTTGCGGGCAGTCGCCTGATCGGTCCAGGGCGTAGTGTACTCGCTGACAACGTAGCTGGCGGCTGGCGTACCATCGGCCGATTTGACGAAACCGTCCGGGTTGGCCGCCCGTCGGCGAATCTGGTTGACGTAGGCACGGGCTTTGTTCAGATCACCAATTTCGGTTTCTATTTCGGCCAGCCACAACAGCACATGGTCGTAGCGGATCATGCGGTAGTTGTTGGCGTTCAAACGCGGATTACCCGCAAAGGTGTTCGTTCCCACATCCGACCGGTACATAACGTGTTTCTTGGGCGAATAAGGGCCACCGTACGCCTGATCACGCACGTAGGCTTTACCAGGGTGAACGCCCCAGTCGAGGAACTGAATACCCCGGCGACCAACCGTCCAGTCCAGCCGGGGGTCAACCGAGCCGGTATAGGGGGTAAACGGAGCCGTTGATTCGATTCCCTGATCACTGGTTAGGTCCGTAGCATTGAATGTATCCACCAGAGGCAGACCTTTCGCATCGGTTTTAAAGGCGTTTACCAGATTTTGCGACGGCTGGAAGAAGCCGCAGCAGGTCGTTACACCGCCACCGCCGTAGGGGTAGTTGAGGGTAGAGCCAATGTTGCCATTTTCACCACCCGATGCCCCATCATTGACCGAATACTGCACTTCAAAAATAGACTCCGCATTGTTGTTGGTCACGGCCTTGAAGTTATCGTGGTAGCGGTCCATCAGTTTATACTGCCCACTGGCCACAATGGCTTCGAGCAGGGGTTTGGCTTCGGCATATTTTTTCTGGAATAGGTAGGCTTTCGCCAGTTCGGCCGCAGCAGCCCATTTCGTTGGTCGGCCTACCTGCGTCTGTTTAGCAGGAAGTACGTCGTAAGCCGCTTTAATGTCAGCCACAACGTTGGGCCAGATGTCGACGTTGTTCGGTATCTTGGTGCTTTCCAGATCGTTTGGGTTATACGTTTTCTCATCAATATAAGGGACCATATTGAACATTTTCTTGAGTTCAAAATGATAGTGCCCCCGTAGAAAACGGGCTTCGGCTGTAACCTGTGCTTTTTCGGCATCGGTCATGTCTTTAGTCGCTGCCAGTGCCTGCAACACGTCATTGGTCCGGGCAATACCGTCGTACATACCCCGCCATTTGCCCCTGAAATAGATATTATCTGACTGAATGTTAGCCTGTTCAATCAGCGAGATAGGGGGCTGGTCGCCCGCAATGGTGCCTTTGTAGGCATCATCACTGGCAACACTGCCATACACCCAGTTGTCGGCCCCCGCCTGATAAGAACGGTAGGCTCCTTCGGCGGTGGCCCAGCCATCGAGCAGGGCGTAGGCCCCAATGAGCAGGGCATTTACCCCCGTTTTATTTTGCAGCGTCGAAACAGCCAGCGCGGCCTTGGGTTGTGCGTCCAGAAACTTGTCGGAGCAGGCCGTAGCAACTGCCAGACAACCAATGATTATAAAGATGGTTATTTTTTTCATGATCAAAATGACAGATTAAGACCGACTAACACTGTTTTTGCAACTGGATACGAACCCCCGTCGACCCCAATCTGGCGGTCGTTACCCGCCGAGTAGGCACGTAGGTTAATTTCGGGGTCCATACCGGAGTATTTTGTGATGGTAAACAAATTCTGGCCCTGGATGTAAACCGATGTGGCGCCCATCTTTAGTTTTGAGAGCAGTACCTGCGGCAGTTGGTAGGTGAGCTGAATGTTCTTCATACGGAAATACGAACCGCTTTCCAGATAATACGTGGAAGGCTGAATGCTGACCTGGTCACTGGACCGAAGCTGGGGCAGAATGGCATCCGTACTGCCGGGGCGCCATGACTGATACAACATCCGGGTACTGCGGTTGCCGGCAAAGGTGGGGAAGTCGGTCCAGTATTTAACGTAGTTGAAAATCTGATTGCCCTGTACACCCTGCCCAAACAACGTCAGCCCAAAGTTTTTATAATTCAGGCTAAGGTTCAGGCCGTAGTTGAACTTGGGGTGCGGGCTGCCAATGATGCTCAAATCTTTAGTGTCTATTTTCCCATCACCGTTAATATCCCGGAACTTGAACCGACCCGCCACGTTTTCCGATGCGGCATTGCCAAACTGCACCGGAGCCGCTTTGGCTTCTTCGTTCGTCTGGAAAATACCGTCGATGGTATAACCGAAGAACGACGAAATGGCGTAGCCCTGTTGCGTTACCACGAAGTTCTGAATCCGCTCGTCGTTGATACCGAAATACTGCGTGCTGGGGTCGCCGTTGGTTTTGGTTACCAGGTTCCGGTACGTACTGAAATTGGCACTCACGTTGTAACTAAGGCCACTGTTACCCAGCTTATCGCCGTAGCCAATCATCAGGTCAACACCCCGATTGCGCATCGAACCGATATTCTGAAACGGGTTTACGGCTACTCCCTGCGTGAGCGGTGCCTGCACCGGAAAGAGCATATCCGAGGTGGTACGGGTATACCAGTCGAAGGCAATGTTCAGGCGGTTTTTGAGCAGCAGCGCGTCGACGCCCAAGTTCAGGCTGGTGGTGGTTTCCCACTTGGCACGGGCGTTACCAAACTGGGTCAGTTCGTAGCCTGGAATAGCCGATGTACGCGTACCATTAATGTCGTAAAATGACGTGGCCGGGTTCGTGCTAAACTGCGTAAAAGAGTTGTAGTTACCAATTTCCTGGTTGCCCGTCAGGCCATAACCGGCCCGAAATTTCAGATCGTCGATGAAGGTAAGAGGCTTAAAGAAATTCTCTTTCGACACCCGCCAGCCCACACTGGCCGCTGGAAACACCGCCGACCGGAATTCGGGCGAGAATCGGGAGGAGCGGTCCCGGCGTACGGTCATATCGAGCAGGTACTTATCATCCAGCGCGTAGTTAAGTTTGGCAAATTCCGAAGCCAGGCGCCAGTTAGAAGCCCCGCCGTTGTTGGTTTGAACCCCCGTACCAGCACTGAGGTAGCGATTTTCAATATCATCTACAGCAAAGTTGGTGCGGCTGGCATCGAAAAACTCGAAGTAATTTTTGATGGATTCTGTCCCGGCAATGACGTTGAACCGGTGCCGGTCGCCCAGGTTCCAGTTGTAGGTCAGGGTATTGTACCAGGTCCAGGTCCATTCGTAGTTGTTGCGGGTTTGCAGACTGTTTGATCCCACTGCCTCGGCCGACTCAATATCACGGAAGGTATAGTTTCGGAGGTTGAACAGGTTATAGTCAATCCCGAAACTGGTGCGGGCGGTCAGGTTAGGCAGAATGTCTACTTCAGCATAGGCATTGCCAAACAGCCGAACTTCTTTCTGCACGTTGTCTTTGCCCCGGTACAGCAACGCCAGCGGGTTGTTGGCATTGTCGAGGTCGCCCCCGCGCGTACCGGCAAAGTTACCCGCTACGTCATATACCGGAATGATAGGCTGAATCCGGTAGGCAAACGAAATCGGGTTGCTCTCGGCGTTATTGCCATTGGGCTGCCCAATGCGTTCGCCATAGGCTACCTGAAAATTCTGCCCGGCCCGGATTCGTTTGGTTACGTTGAACTCCGTGTTCGCCCGCAGGGAGTAGCGTTTGTAGCCGGTATACTTCATGATCCCCTGTTGGTTGAAGTAGTTGAGCGACATGGCATAACGGCCGTTTTCGCTGCCGCCCGATACGCCTATCTGATGGTTCTGAATGGGAGCAGTCTGGAAAATTTCTTCCAGCCAGTTCGTTCCCTGCTTATTGGCGGGGGTGATGAGCAGGAAGTTTGGTGAGTTGATGTCGTTGTTGTATCTGGCGTAGGTACCGTCGGGGTTCTGCGCTACGCGCGGGTCGCTGGCCGAGGCACCACTAGGCAACACAAAGTCGGGGATGACCGGGGTTGGTCCGTTGCCAAACTGTGAGTGAACCGGATTACCATTGGCACCTACCACCCCAGAGTTTATCCGGGATTCCCAGGTTAGCTTGGCATATTCCTGCGTGTTGAGCATACTCAGCAGTTGGCCATGTCGCTGCGAGCCGTAGTAGGTATCGTACGTAAACTTTGGCTTTCCGGCTTTGCCCTTCTTAGTGGTGATAATGACTACGCCATTACCCGCCCGCGAGCCGTAGATGGAAGCGGCCGAGGCATCTTTCAGAATCTGCATACTCTCCACATCGTTGAGATTCAGTGTATTCAGATTTCCCTTCGTCGGCACGCCGTCGATAACGTACAGCGGGGAGTTATCATTGATGGTACCAAAACCCCGGATGCGTACCATTACGCCACCACCCGGCGCGTTTTCATTACCTACCTGCACACCCGCCACGCGGCCCTGAAGTGCCTGCCCCACGTTAGTTGCCGGCACGGACAGGAGTTGTTTGGTATCCACCGTAGCCACAGCCCCGGTAATGTCGCGCTTGGCCTGCGCACCGTAGCCCGTTACGACCACTTCATTTAGTGTTTTAATGTCCGGGGCCATCGATACATTAATGGCTGTTTTACTACCGATGGTGATATCCTGCGAGGCATAGCCAATGGCTGAGATTGTGAGTACATCGCGGCCTGATGGTACAGTAAGCGAAAACTGGCCGTTGGCATCGGTCACTACGCCCGTTTGAGTACTTTTTACGACAACGTTAGCCCCGGGCAGGGGCGAGTTGTCATTGCCGTCGGTTATACGGCCCGTTAGCGTACGGTCCTGGGCAAAAGCCCCAACGCACAGAAGCCAACTGAACACCAAAAGAGATAGCGTTCGGTACACTTGTTGTAAAGTGTGTTTCATGATAAAATTGGTTAGAGAAGATGGAAATGTTACTAAGGAAAGTACTTACGTATTTTATCTTAAAGATAGTCAACTTTATTTTCTAACTATTCCCTGATTACTTAAAATAGTCAAATTTAAACCCTGAAAAAGCTCATTTATCGAATAGTCGATTAGTCGATCTTTTTCAGGGTTTAACGTGCATATAACCAGCGCGTTATCAGGATATGGGGCCAATTGCCGTTCATTAAAGGGGCACTACAGAGTGCCTCTAACAATCAATTTGATGGGGCAGTTGGGGGCAGGGATAGCGGTATTAGGCAGTATATGCCGAGGCTGTACAGACAAACATTTGACGTCTGCTGATCAATGAAAGTACGACTGACAATTTTAGCCTTGTCTATATGGCTACCGATTTTCACTCAATCTAAATCGTTTTTCACGTCCTTAAGTAACCAGAATAAGCCTACTGGGGGATACACTTACTTTTCTTTAACTCCTCACCTGTCAGACGAATTCCAACCTGATATTGGTCAAATATCAGGTTGGAATTCGGGTTCGAAAAATGAAAGAGAGCACCCTTATTGAAATGGCCACTGTACGTTTATGTGTTGTTCAATCCGTTTAGTACCTTCGACGGATGTGCTGAATTTTTCTACCTGAAATGGAATAACATACAGTACAGATGATGTCAGAAGTACCCCTTACGTCGTTGCAATTACCCCCCTTTTGTTGGGAGGAGTAGGTATATATTTGGGGTATATTGATAGTGCTACAGTTAACTTTGATGCTAATAAAATGAGACTTAATCATGTAAATCTTGCCGTAAGTGACGTTCCACAAACGCAGCTGTTTTTTCAGACCTACTTCGGCTTCCAGCCCTTAACGAAAGGCAGCCCTGTCCTCACGGTATTACGGGATGAAAGCGGCTCGATACTTACCCTGAGTAATTTTAACAAGACAACCGAAGTAACCTATCCCGAAGACTTTCATATTGGTTTCATTCAGAACAGCCGGGAGGAAGTAAACGCCATCAATCAACGCCTGAAAGATGATGGATTCGATGTGGAGGCTCCCCACGCTTCTCATGGCTCCTGGACATTCTATTTCCGTATTCCAGGTGCCGTCCTGATTGAGGTACTGCATTAAATCAGGTGGAGCAAAGCGAGCAAACCGGTTATAGCTCCCCATTTCATTGCCATTTTTAGTGTTCACAGAGTTAGTCTGGATATAATACAAATGACAAATGGGAACCTGCCAGGCTCCCATTTGTCATTTTAAAAGGAAAACAGGGTTCAATACCCTTCATTCTGCGGGAAGCTGGTTTTGTTGTTATACACGTCAATTTCCGATTGGGGAACTGGGTATAATACCCGATAAGCGGGCATGGTAATACCCGTTACCTTGATAGCGTCAACCGCCGTGCCGGTACGGATCAAATCGAACCAGCGATCGCTTTCCAGCGCCAGTTCCAGCCTGCGCTCATTGATAACGGCTGTCTGGAACACTTCTTTCGTGGAGAGTTGAGCCGCCGTATAACTGGCAACACCCGCCCGTGTCCGTACCCGATTCAACGCAGCAAATGCCTCACCGGTGGCCTGATAGCCAACACCGTTCAACGCTTCGGCATACAGGAGCAGCACATCCGCAAAGCGAAGCACTGGAAAATCGTTACCCACGTCGCTCGTTGCCGACAGTTCGTCGTAAAACTTTCTGGGAACCTGGTTAATACTGGTAGGCACCGGAATCATAACCGTGAGCGGAAGGCGTTTGTCGCCCGCCGGATAAGCCGCCCGCAGGGATGGTTCAATGGGGTCACCGATATTTGTACCGAACCAGGAGCCGTGCCCTTCGCCCTGTAAGCCGCCTTTTTTGTACTTCACCGCAAACAGCAGTTCAGCGTTGTTTTTATTCGTTACCAGAAATACATCGCTAATGTTGGGCAGTAGCTGATACGTAGTTCCATTCACCAGATCCTTTAGGGTAGATGCCGCCAGATCGTATTTTTTCTCCGTCACGTACACTTTACCCAGCAATCCCTTTGCCGCTCCGGACGTGGCCCGGCCAACGTCGGTGCCGGTGTAGCTAACGGGCAAACCGGCAGAAGCAGCCGTCAGGTCTTTTTCGATGGCGGCATAAATATCCGCGATTTCATTCCGGGTGTAAGACCGGGCTTCGGTGGTGGTAGCAGCGGTTAGCACGAGGGGTACTTTACCCCACAAGCGTACCAAATTGAAGTACGACAGGGCCCGGATAAACTGCGCTTCGCCTTTATAACGGGCTTTCAGCGTAGCGTCCATCGGTACGGCGTCGATCTTGTCCAGAATCAGGTTGCACCGGTTAATGCCCGTGTACAGGCTACCCCACGTATCCCGCAAAACGGAGTTGGTGGTGGGTTCGATGAAGCGGTCAATGTTGTAACGCAAGCCCGAACCAGAGGATGGGTCGTTGTCCAGCACATTATCACTTCTGGTTTCGATTATCGTGTTGTAATCGCCCCCGTATTGGTTGGAGCTTTGCAGGGCATCGTACGCGCCGTTCACCGCGTTGCCAAAGTCGTTGGCCTTTTTATAGAAGTTATCAACGTTCGGTTGAGACTGAGGTTTCAGGTCCAGGAAATCCTTCTGGCAGGCGGTCAGGCCAATAATGGCCGCAAAAAATATCGTTAGTTGCTTCATGACTGTTTAAAAAGATAAGTTTAGACCAACCGATGTGGTACGGGGTAGTGGATAGGTACCATAATCCTCACCCGACGACAGGGCACTATCGGGGCGGCTGTTTACTTCCGGATTGAAACCGAGGTATTTAGTGAACGTAAAAGGGTTTTGGGCGGTCACGTAGAGCCGGGCACGACTCACGTTTATTTTCTGCAAAAACGCCGTTGGCAAAGCGTAACCCAGCGTGATGTTACGCACACGAACGTACGAGCCATCTTCAATGTGCCAGGTCGAAATTTCACCATTCGACCCGGATGCCAGCCGGTTGGCGCGGTTTACCAGCCCGTTGCCCGGATTATCGGCCGATTGCCAGCGGTCCAGTGCCCCAGCGAACAGGTTACCATTGCCCTCCAGATTATACACATACCGGCGAAGCAGGTTCAGGATTTTGTGCCCCTGCACGCCCTGAAGGGCGAAGCCCAGATCGAAGCCCCGGTAGGCGAAGTTGTTGGTAAACCCGAACGTATATTTCGGGAAATAACTGCCCGTAACGGCCCGGTCGCTACTAAAGTCAATTTTACCATCCCCGTTGTTATCCCGGAATTTGAAATCGCCGGGGCGGGTCGTTGTCGTGTGCGGATAGGCATCAATTTCGGCTTGGTTCTTAAATACCCCGTCATTAATCATGGTATAATACTCACCAATGGGGTGGCCAATCTGCGTGATGAACTGCGCTCCGGCCACACCACCGGCCACAATAATTGGATCGCCGGAGGGCCCCAGTGCAATTACCTTGTTGCGGTTGGCGGCAATATTGGCGCTGGCTTCCCAACGGAACCGACCAAAGGTTTGGCGCGTACCCAGGGTCAACTCAATACCCTGATTGTTCACTTTACCAATGTTTTGCAATTCGGTGCTGAAGCCCGACGAACGGGGCACCGGCACGTTCAGCAACAGGTCCGACGTATTTGAATTATAATAATCAACGGTCAGATTCAATTTGTTACGCAGAAAACTGGCATCGAATCCAATATCGAACATGGCCGTTTTCTCCCACCGCAGTTTGTCGTTGGCCGAGTTGCCCGGTGCCAGACCACTTACGATGGTTTCGTTACCCAGAATGTAGTTCTGGTAATTGAGCAGACTGATAGACCCGTAGTTCGGAATTTGGAAATTACCCGTCAGGCCGTAGCTGGCCCGCAGCTTCAAATCGCTCAGCCACGAAACTGATTTTAGGAAAGCCTCCTGCGATAGGTTCCAACCTGCCGATACGGAAGGGAAATACCCGTACCGGTTGTTGCGGCCAAAACGGGATGAACCATCGGCCCGAACCGCTGCCGACAACAGGTACTTTCCGTTATAATCGTACTGCACCCGACCGATGTAGGACAACAGCGACCATTCCTGCATATCGGAACTACCCGATGAAACCTGACCGGCATTGAGCGTATAGACCAGATCGTTGGGGAAATTAGTGGCCGTTAATTCGTTGGCAACCCGGCGATCCTTCTGCGACGAAAAACCCGCCAGGGCTGAAACTGTATGCAACCCGAATGAGTGGTTGTAATTCACCGTATTTTCAACGAGCCAGTTCACAAAGTTCTGCGCCCGTGAGAAACCCGTTGGGGTCGATGGGCCTTTACGATCCCGGATTTCGAGGGTAGATGGCCGGTAATAATCACGCTGGAAGGAGTTTATGTCGGTACCAAGACTAAGCCGATACGACAAATCCTTCGTGATGGCGTATTGTGCGTACACATTGCCCAGCACCCGCAACTGACTCAGTTTATCGCTCACCTGGTTGGCAATAGCCACCGGATTTAAAATTGAGGTAGCGCCGTAGCCCCAGCCGTTTTGCCCGAAATTGTACGATCCATCGGCATTATAGACCGAAAAAACGGGCGCACTCTGTAGCGCAAGACCCACAACGCCTTCGCCCAGGTAAGGACCTTCGGCTTTTACCAGATCGTGGTAGGAGTACGTCGGGTTGAGGTTGATACCGGCCGTTAGTTTACCGCTTTTAACTTCCACGTTGGCCCGCGTACTATAGCGTTTGAAACCAGAACTGATCACCACGCCCCGCTGATTCATGTAGTTTCCTGACACGTAGAACTTTACGTTGTCCTTACCACCCGAAATAGACAGGGTGTGGTTCTGAATAGTAGCCGAGCGGAAAATAGCATCCTGCCAATCGGTACTGGGCAGTCCGGCCTAACCAGACAGATACGGGACGATTTCGGGTTGAATGAGCGTACTGGGGGCACCAATACCCGCATTCCGGATGGTATTGGAATCAGTGGGTTTACCCGTCGGATTCCGGTCGATATAGGCGTTGTTCTTGGCTTCATTACTTAGCTGGGAATATTGATAGGCATCGAGCAAATCGATTTTTTTCGACACCTGCTGAACGCCCACGTAAGAATCATAATTGACAACCGTCTTACCTTCCTTGCCCCGCTTAGTTGTTAACAGAACCACGCCATTGGAACCCCTGGAGCCATAAATCGCGGCCGCCGACGCGTCTTTAAGTACTTCAATACTTTCAATATCATCCGTGTTGATGGTACTCAGCACGTTAATCGGGTTGTCTGGAAACTGGGTGTTAGTGCTGCCCGTAGCAAACTTCGTGTCGCGCGAGAGGGGAATGCCGTCAATAACATAGAGCGGATCATTCCCGGCACTGATTGACCCCGTTCCCCGTACCCGAACGGACAAGGCTGCCCCCGGCGCACCCGATGTTTGCGACACCTGCACCCCGGCAATCTTGGCTGCCAGTGCTTGATCGAAACTGGCAACCGGTTGCCCGGCCAGATCTTTCGCTTTCACGGAGCCAATAGCAGTCGTAATATCCCGCCGATTCTGTACACCGTAACCAACCACGACTACCTCGCTCAGCGCATTGTCAGTGCCCGTCAGTTGTGCATTCACAACGCTTCGGTTACCCACCACAATTTCGAGCGGCTGATAACCAATAAAAGAGAAGACAAGAGTTTTCCCCGCTGTGGGTAGGTTAATTTGGTATTTTCCCTGGGAATCGGTGGTGGCCCCTACGTTCGCTCCTTTGACCTGAATCGTGGTCCCGGCCAGCACATCGCCGTTGGCTGCATCGGTCACCGTACCCGTAATCGTTGACTGAGCGTAGCCAAGCTGAACCGTCAGGAACAGCAGGCAGGTAAATACCCATTGTCGATACCCATTCTGGGCAAAGCCTGGTAATAAATTTTTCATATAGTATTAATTTACAGTAAATTGACTCCATTTTTTTAAAGAATGAAGCAGTTATAGATTGTATCCAACCATACAATAGTAATGGTAAACCGGGTAATATTTTACTATGTATTTAATAATTTTTTAACCCGGCTTTATTGAGCGCCTGAATCCCCGGGGTGAGTCAGACCAACAGCCCCTGCTATACTCTATTTTACCCGATTCAACGAAACCCATTTTTAGAACAATTCATAGATTTAGTAAAAACATAAAAAGCTTATCCAGTCAATTTGATACCATCTTTGGTAAAGAATTGCAACATGTTAAACGGTTCAACGCCCATGCTGCCCGACTTGACAGGTGTGCTGGTTAGTCAGCCTAAAAGAGCTAGTCAAGAATGCGGAGCAGATACTTAATATTCTCCCTCAAAACAGGCTGATAACAACCCTCAATAGACTCTCGAAAATGCTATTGAGTATTGTTGAGCGTTTCTTTGGTCCTCAGGTTTATGATTATACGCTTCTACAAAGGCTACTTTTAAGTAGAATAAAAATATTTTTTCAAATAATAGGATTAAAATTCCCGGTTACTGGCATTAGACTATGTAACGTCGTCAATTTGGTCAACCAAATCCTGACGTTAGCCAATCCTAGAATCAGTCACGCTAAAGGCAGCGGTACTTGTGTCAACTTTGCAGCTAAACCCGAATCTGATCCAGAATCCAGGATACGGTAAATAATTGACCAGCGCAGCGTCCATCGTGTACATGCGAGGATTATCATAAATTTTTGATAGATATGATTTCATTCAAGCTGAAGAACATTTTCATCCTACTTGGCCTGACGGGCCTGCTCGGTGCTACCCCGGCTTTCGCACAGGATAAGCCGCACCGCACCGGCGGACCGATGGCCCGGCCCGGTCTGGCGCAGCCTAACATCATTTTTATTCTCGTTGATGACATGGGTTGGGGAGACCTGGGTGTTTTCTGGCAGAATCAGCGGATGCAGGCTAACAATCGCAGTGAGCCCTGGCAGTTTACCCCGTCGCTGGATGCAATGGCCCGGAACGGTGCCATGCTCACCAACCATTATTGTGCGGCACCGGTTTGCGCGCCATCGCGGGCTTCGCTCATGCTGGGCGTTAGTCAGGGCCACGCCAACATCCGCAATAATCAGTTCGACAAAGAATTGCAGGACACCTACACCATGCCTTCGGTACTCAGGCAGGCCGGTTACAGCACTAGTCTGGTGGGCAAATGGGGGCTACAGGGCGCCAATGCGGAAGCACCCAACTGGCCCGCGCATCCCCTGCACCGGGGCTTCGATTACTCTTACGCCTATATCCGCCACGCCGACGGCCACGAACACTACCCCGTAGAAGGAATTTATCGGGGTAAAAAAGAAGTGTGGGAAAACAAAACCAACGTGTCGGCGGGCCTTACCAAGAGTTTCACAACCGACCTTTGGACAGCCAAAGCCAAGCAGCTTATCAAGCAGCAGGCCGGAACGGATAAACTGAACGCAGCCCGACCCTTTTTCCTGTACCTGGCGTACGATGTGCCGCACGCCGTACTGGAACTCCCTACCCAGGCTTACCCCAAAGGTGGAGGACTGACGGGTGGTTTGCAGTGGCTGGATAAGCCGGGCAACATGATCAACACGGCGTCGGGAACGCCTGACTCGTATATTCATCCCGACTATGCCAACGCCACCTACGACCACGACAAAAACCGGGCGACACCCGAAGTAGCCTGGCCCGATGTGTACAGACGCTACGCCACGCTGTGCCGCCGGATCGACGATGGCGTCGGCGACATTATGCAATTGCTGAAAGACCTGAAAATTGACCAGAACACGCTGGTCGTTTTTACCTCCGACAATGGTCCATCCATTGAGTCCTACCTGAAAGATGACTACGAACCCACCTTTTTTAACAGTTTCGGTCCTTTCGACGGTATCAAGCGCGACGTGTGGGAAGGCGGAGTCAGGATGCCCACCCTGGTGCAGTGGCCCGGTACCGTACCCACCAATAAGGTAATTACCCAGCCCAGTGCCCTGTACGACTGGCTGGCCACCTTTGCCGATGTGGCCCAGATACCCGCCCCCGCCCGTACCGACGGGGTATCGCTTCTTCCCGCACTCACCGGAAAAGGCCCGCACAAGCAGGGCGTGGTCTATATTGAATACGAAAACAATGGTAACACCCCCAGGTTTGATGAGTTCTCTCCCAATCACCGAGACAGAAAGCGTAATCAGATGCAGAAAATCCGGTTGGGAGATTATGTAGGCGTTCGGTACGACATCAAGTCGGCGGACGATGACTTCGAGATTTATAACGTTGTCAAGGACCCACAGGAAGCTAAAAATCTAGCCGGAGAAGTAACGTACCAGGCTATGCAAAAAGCCTTTAAAGAGAAAGTCACGCAGGTACGTCGACCTGATCCGGAAGCTCCCCGCCCGTATGATCTGGAACCCATAGTGGCTATAAATCCCCAAAAACTGGCACCCGGCATTACCTGGATGACCCACGAAGGTACATTCCCCTTCGTGGCCGATTTGAGCAGCCTCCCTGCTACCCAGTCAGGCACCCGGCCGGATACTGACCTGAACAAAACAGCCCTAAAAGAAGGGATGGTATACCAGCAGGGGTACATTAAGATACCCAAAGACGGTACGTACCAGTTCACGATGAACGGGAACGGTAGCTACCTGTTTCGGTTACACGAAGCCCTGATTCTCGACCGTAGTTATCCAGATCAGCCAAGATTAAAGCTTCCCATTTCGGCTACGGTAAACCTGAAAGCTGGCTACCACCCATTCCGGATTTACTACCACCATACGGGCAAGGGCAAACCCAATCTCGACTGGTCGTGGCAGGCCGACGGCATCGTAGAGCAGCCTGTTCCATCGACCGTCCTGTTCCATTCAGCTGAAAACTGATTGCCTGTTAGCCCAAATCAGATGGCTGGTTTTAATACCTGTTTCAGCCGCCGGAGCGAATCGGCGGCTGTTTGTTTTTTAGCTACCACTGGTTGGAACGGAGAAAGAAGGGACGTAGAGGCTGGAGGGAATCCCCCCGTACGGCCTTGATTCTCCTTTCTCCCCTTTACTCCCTTGTCCTTCCTGCCTTTTTTCTTCCTATCTTCGTCCGTTCACTACATTTTCGTCTTTATTGAATGGATCGTTTTACGGGCCTGATTGGCATTGTTTTAATTCTGGGCATCGCCTACGCCCTGTCTGATAATCGCAAAGCGATCAATTACCGCACCGTTGGCGTAGGGCTGGGAATGCAGTTTGGACTGGCAGTGTTCGTACTCAAAACGGAGGTAGGTCAAAACCTGTTCCAGGCACTGGGTTACTACGTAGACAGACTGCTCCAGAAAGCCAATGTAGGAGCTGAATTCGTATTTTCTTCGCTGGTCAGAACCGATGTGCTACAGCGGGCGTTTGGCCCCGGCAACGATTTCATCTTCTTCTTCAAGGTTATTCCAACCATTATTTTCGTGGCCGTACTGGTCAACATCTTCTACCACCTGGGTATCATGCAGCGGGTAGTAGCGGTAATGGCCAGGGCCATGAAGTGGCTGATGGGCGTGAGTGGTGCCGAAGCACTCTCCAATGTAGCCAGTACGTTTGTGGGTCAGGTAGAAGCCCAAATCATGATTAAGCCGTACCTGAACGGGATGACCAACTCGGAGTTGCTGGCCAGTATGACCGGCTCGTTTGCCTGCATTGCCGGTGGCGTCCTAGCCGTGTATATTTCCCTAGGTGTACCGGCTCCGTATCTGTTGGCGGCCAGTATCATGGCTGCGCCCGGTGCCCTGGTTATCAGCAAGATTGTGATGCCCGAAACACAGGTTTCCGAAACGAAGGGAACGGTGAAAGTAGACATTAAGAAAGTCCATGCCAACCTGCTCGATGCCATTGCCGCCGGTGCCAGCGAAGGCCTCAAAGTAGGGTTCAATGTGATTGCCATGCTTATTGGCTTCATTGCACTGATTGCGCTGATCGACAGCCTGATGTTTCGTTTTGGCTTTTACATCCTTCAAATTGATTACCTGAGTCTGAATTTTTTACTAGGCAAATTGTTCTCCGTTTTTGCCTGGGCAATGGGCGTACCAGCTAAAGATATTCAGGCAGCCGGGTCGCTGATGGGGACCAAAATGGTGGTGAATGAGTTTGTAGCGTACCTGGACCTGGTAAAAATCAAATCGACCTTGGACCAGAAAACCATTGCCATTGTGAGTTTCGCCCTCTGCGGCTTTGCCAATTTCAGTTCCATTGCCATTCAGGTAGGCGGCATTGGCGAGCTGGCCCCCCAACGCCGGAGGGATCTGGCCAAATTAGGCTTCAAGGCCCTCATATGCGGCACGTTAGCCAGCTATATGTCAGCTACGCTGGCGGGGTTACTGCTTTGAGGAGCATGCAACTGCCTAAGTATTCAGACAATTGTACACTTCCCAGACGCTCTTTATAACTCCGATTATGTTAGTCGATTATTCTAAGAACTCACCACGTCACTGGCAAGCAACTTGCAACCGCTCTCACCGACTTCGATAGGCTTTTTATTAAGACAACTTTGCTAGACGCTAAAGTGATATTCACTAACGGTTTATTCTCCATTTGGTGAATTTCCTCTAAAGTTAAGTCTACTTCTGTAGACAATATGGCTTTGTCTGCTGTCGTCGAAACGACCTCCAACATTTGATTTGGCTTAGCGATTTCTGAACCATCCTCAAACTGTAGGAGAATTCCCATCGAGGGCGTATTCTTAGATACGGCAACTGTATTTATGCCTACACTGAGTAAATAAGTGGTATCAGTTTTTGTGACACCCTTCCCTAAGAAAAGTAGAAATATCTGATTGTCTGTGGTATTGATATTTTTAGGTGTATCAACGATGCCCATGTAAGCAAGGCCATCTTTTGCTTCTAATTTTTGAACAGATTTACATTCCTGCGCTTTGCATGGCTGAATGAAAAAGTATATCTGGAACAAGAGCGGAAGCACAAAGAGCCTCATGATAATTCAGTTGTATAAGTAAACGTCATGTAAAACTATCATTGAAAGTTCTACTAGTAGTCTTCCCATTTGATTTTTGGAAACATGTCGGGTGGTGGTTACCCCGCATTAGTGTGGGTTTTTTAGTGAAAAGCACACGAAAATACCGGGGAACACACCCCCTGATGGAATACAGAACCCATAAATTTGTGGGGGGCAAAGAGAGACCCAAAAAAAAAGCAA
>JBBSTD010000019.1:0-68476 GCA_038236215.1 Cytophagales bacterium
ACTGGCCTGAAGATGAGTGTTCCGGTATAAAGGGGTGTTGTAGACGACGACGTTGATAGGCGGCAGGTGGAAGCGCAGAGATGTGTTGAGCCGAGCCGTACTAATGACCCCGGAAGCGTAAGAAGTTTGTCTTACAATTAAAAGATACGGACAAATTAACGGTTGAATAATTAGAATTATCAGGGTCTCTCTCTGTAGTGAAAAAGAATAAAAATATTGACTATTTAAACAGTCAGGAGAGTCAATCAGGTTGGTGCTTTGAAGGCGGGTGAACACCTCTACCTTATCGAACAGAGCCGTTAAGCCCCGTACTGCCGATGGTACTGCTGTCATAGGTGGGAGAGTAGGAAGGTGCCACCTGACTGAAATTAAAAGTGCCATTTCTTGCAAAAGAAATGGCACTTTTTCGTTTAATGGCTTCGTATAAAAGTTTAATCAAGTAATGAGGAGTAAATTCTAGACACTAGGGAATGATTAAACCGATTCCCAGAAGTCGTTAACCATTTGTAAAATCTCATCTACTGAGTTTGCGATTAGCAATAGAGCGCGGTTTTCTGCTCGCAGGAAGCCATCCGCAACCATACGATCAAGTTGCTGAATCATAAGGTCATAGTACCCGTTCGTGTTAATGATTCCGATAGGACCATCGTAGAGTTTGAGTTGCCGCCATGCCAAGATCTCGAATAGTTCGTCCAGCGTTCCATAACCACCCGGCAATGCAACTACACCTTTTGAGAGTTGAACCATTTTGAATTTACGTTCATGCATGGTCTCAACAAAATGTAATTCGGTAAGTGTTTTATGAGCTACCTCAAGATCAGCAAGAAAATTCGGGATAACCCCCGTCACTTGGCCACCATTACTTAAAACAGCATTAGCCACGTTACCCATTAATCCAAACCCTCCACCCCCATAGATAAGACGAATGTTGTTAATAGCCATCTTCTCTCCAAGTTCAGTAGCGACTTAGTTGTAAATCGGGTTCTTACCTACACTTGATCCGCAGTAAACTACAATGCTATTCATGAATTTGTTGAAAAACTAATGCAAACAACCGAGTAATGAGAAGGCGCGTACTATATTAATTGATGCGCTAACTCCTCAATGTCTATACCGCCAAATGAACTCGAGCTCATAAGCAGAAATACCCGAAATGAATTTCGCTGCTCAAGCAAGTAGTCCTGAAATGCAGATACGTTAGTAAAAACATGCAGATCAGGTCGATCAAACGCTTTTGCAATATCAGTTAAATAGACCGAGTTGTCAGCGCTCGATGAATGTGTAGCCATGAGCACGACGGCTCCATCAGCAGCGTCCATCGTGTTTTTGTATTGCGTTAAAAACGAATTATTTAAATTGTCAAAAGAATGCAATTCAAAAGCCGCCAGTAACTTTTTATCCGGATACTTTTGCTTCGTAGCTTCCGTTGTTGCTTCTACTTTAGCGGGTGAATGGGCAAAGTCGCGGTATACAACCTTGCCATTACTTTCTGCAATTTTTTCCAGCCGTTTACTGACGTTTGTAAATGTTGGAATAGCCTGGTAAAACTGCTCCTCTGTAATACCTATATGATCACACACGGTCAATGCGCCAGCTATATTTTTTAAGTTGTGCTGACCGAACAGATTTATTGCGATGCGATTTTTTTGCTTTGTAATTAGGCAGGTTTTACCATCAATCGTTTCACTAGGGTGTGGGAAATAAGGGATTTTGGTTATGTCAGCTCGCTCTTTCTGTCCAATTACATCAAGCATATCGTCGGACTCATCAAAAATGAGAATGCCTGCTTTGGGCATTGCTTCAGCTAACGATTCAAACTGATCAACATATTCTTCCCAGGTTGGGTACAGATTGATATGGTCCCAGGCAATACCACTAATAAGCGCAATATGAGGTTGATAGTGCAGAAACTTAGGGCGTGAGTCGATAGGAGAGGATGCATATTCATCCCCCTCGATGATAATCAGCGGTGCCTGAGATGACAGTCGAACAGTGGTATCGAAACCACTAACGGGTTCTCCAATCCAATAATCAAAAACCCGGTTGTGGTATTTTAAAACATGTAGAATTATGGCGGTAATCGTTGTTTTACCATGACTACCAGCTATAACTACGCGTTGTTTCTGTTGACTTTGCTGGTAGATGTATTCGGGATAAGAGTAGACCGGTAACCCCAATTCTAACGCTTTCATTAGTTCGGGATTATCACTTCGGGCGTGCATGCCTACAATAACAACATCAACAGACGCGGTAATCTTATCAGGAAACCAGCCTGTTTCAGTAGGCAGCAAATCGTTTTGCTGCAAGCGTGTCTTCGAAGGTTCGTAAATTGTTTCATCGGAGCCAGTAACAGTGTGACCTAGTTGTTGGAGCGCTAGTGCTAGATTGTGCATAGCACTGCCGCCGATTGAAATGAAGTGGATGGACTTTGGCATTCGATAATCAATCATTGTAAAGAGACAAAAGTACGGCTTCTTTTCGGATTGCCTGATTAATCAGATAAGCACATTAGTTCAAGATGTTTTGAAAGTGTTAAATTTTACATCTCACCGAATCAAACCCTCTGTAATTTGGTTTATTAACGTGCGAATATACTGTACTTGGAAAGCCCGGCTTTCGGGACCAAATTCGCGTCTATTTTATTAAAACAACACCTGTTGCTGCTGGTATAGAACTACTTCACTTTACGCGATTAACGAAGGAATGAAGACATACTATGACTTAATTGACCAGACATTTGAGTTCCCAACTCGGGAGTTCAATGTTGAGAATAATGAGTTGATGTTTAATAATGTTCCGCTGATGGATATTGTTAAGCAATACGGTACCCCATTGAAACTGACCTATTTACCGAAGATTACCGAGCATATTGAACACGCCAAATTACTGTTTAGAAATGCAATGAAGCGGTACAATTATAAAGGTAACTATACCTATTGCTATTGTACGAAGTCATCTCACTTCAAGTTTGTGCTGGATGAGGTGCTCAAAAATAACGTGCATCTAGAAACTTCTTCAGCCTATGATATTCAGATTCTGAGGGAATTATATAAAACTGAAAAGATCAATAAAGGCACCTATATAATTTGTAATGGCTATAAACGGCCACTTTACACACAATACATTAGTGAATTGATCAACGAAGGATTCACGAACTGTATACCGGTTCTTGATAACCTGAAGGAGATTGAAGCGTATGAAAATTCAATAACCGCCGATACAGTTAATTTCGGTTTTCGTATTGCTACAGACGAAGAGCCAAACTTTGCCTTTTATACGTCCCGACTGGGTATTCGATACAGCGATGTCAATGAGTTGTATCGGAGCAAAATCCAGCCGAATGAAAAGTTTAAGTTGAAAATGCTTCACTTCTTCATCAATACGGGTATAAAAGACAGTGCTTATTACTGGAGTGAGCTTAGCCGGTTTATGTACAAATATTGTGAATTGGCTAAAATGTGCCCCGATCTGGACTCAATTGATATTGGTGGAGGAATGCCCATTCAAACGTCGTTCCAGTTTACGTATGATTACCAGGCCATGATCGATCAAATTGTGGAAAGTATTCAGTGGATTTGTAATAAGAATAACGTTCCGGTACCCCACATTTTCACCGAGTTCGGTTCCTTCACGGTTGGCGAAAGTGGAGCTGTGATCTATAAAGTAATTGACCAGAAACTACAGAATGATAAAGAGCTGTGGTATATGATTGATGGGTCATTCATTACGCAACTTCCTGACTCGTGGGGATTAGGCCAGAAATACATAATGCTCTCGGTGAATAACTGGGAGAATCCCTATCAGAAAGTTAATCTTGGAGGCCTAACCTGTGATTCGCACGATTTCTACAATACCGAAGCCCATAGCGCCGATTTGTACCTGCCAATTTTCGATCAGGATGCCGAAGATCAATATATTGGTTTGTTTCATACGGGAGCTTATCAAGAATCATTGGGCGGTTACGGTGGCATACAACATTGTTTGATTCCAGCCCCACAGCACGTAATTGTGGATAAAGACGAAGACGGAAACCTGCGTTCCCGCCTATTTGCACCAGAGCAAAATAGCGAAGTGATGCTTAAGATTCTGGGTTATGGTGGAGCTGAACCAGGTATGACAGAACTTGAAGCTACAGAAGCGGCAGAGGAACGCGAAGAAGAAGTTGAACTGGAGCAAGAGGAAAATTAAGACCTGTCAGTATGTTTTTCGTATAGCTTTTGGCACTATTTTCGTTTAATAGTCTGAATACTAACGAGGCAAATGGATAATAGCTATATGAAAAAGTTAATGATTTTGGGTGTCGTCTTGGTGACAATATCTCTCGGCTCCTGTGCCCGTAAGGCAAATTGTCCGGCCTATGGCAGCCTACAAAAGCCTGTTTCCACTCAGGTACGTGTGTGAATAGTAATAGTTATATTTGCAAAGCAGGGCTCAGTTTTAAAAACTAAGCCCTGCTTTTCTATGACACAGTGGCTAGTACATACCGCGAGGCTTCCAATAGGTTAGTTGCACAACTATCGTATTCTGTTAACTGTCCTGCATCTTTCGCAATGAGTACCGTCTGGACGCCTACCCTCTTCCCCGCCTGCATATCACGCAAGGCGTCACCAATCATCCAGGAAATGTCTGGATTGATGTTATACTTAGCCATCGCCTTTTCCAGCAATAAAGAACCGGGCTTGCGGGTGAGTGACTCCGAATCGTATTTCGGGTGATGAGGACTA
This sequence comes from Cytophagales bacterium, assembly GCA_038236215.1. Taxonomy (GTDB): domain Bacteria; phylum Bacteroidota; class Bacteroidia; order Cytophagales; family Spirosomataceae; genus Spirosoma. The sequence goes on from JBBSTD010000019.1 coordinate 4,725, forward strand.
TAATAAATATCATCAATAAGCTGACCGCACTGATCCTGCAAATAATGGTAGCAGGTCATTACGTCGTTTCGGGTGTATAGCCCTTTTGCAATTCCTGCCTGATTGGTGATGACAATGAGTAGATAGCCTGCATTCTTCAGCATGCGTAAAGCCTCAGGTACACCATCAGGAATGATAAAATCTTCGACCCGATACACATAGTCGGTTCGATCCTCATTTAACACCCCATCCCGGTCGAGAAAGATGCACTTATTCATAATTATATAGCCGAAATACAAAAAGCAATAATGCAATTATTTAGCCAAATAATTGCATTATTGCTTTGGGAAATATTGATAATATCGCTTGAATGGCCCAAGGAGGGTCATAATTAGTAAGTGAACTTAACAAAAATACAACGTTGCCTAAGCCCCTAAATCTGTAAGACGTTGCTTCAATGACTGAATTTTGGCTTCTGCGTCAGCCAGTTTCTGACGTTCCCGCTCAATAACGTCGGGCTTTGCATTTGCCACAAACTTCTCATTTGATAGTTTTTTTAGTACCGAATCACGGAAGCCAATGTTATAATCCAAATCCTTGCGGGTGTTGGTGATTTCCTGTTCTGTATCGATTTGCCCGGCAATGTTCACAAAAAACTCATCGCTCTTTATCAGGAAAGAGATACTGGCCGAAGATTCAGTGTCAGGTAAATCGTCTACGTAACTGATAACTGAAATAGTAACCATCTTACGTATCAGCGACTCAAACGGCTGTAATCGGCCGGGCAGTGTTGTTTTAATGGTAAGTGGTAAAGCCGTTTTTGGTGAAATCTGTTTGGCATTACGAACATTTCTCACGTTGGAAATTATCTCGAAAAATTCTTCGAAAGAAGTCAGTATTTGCTGGTCAATGACTCCTGGCTTTGGAAAAGGGGCGACACAAATACTTTCGCCAAGTTCTCTTTTGCGAATATCCTGCCATATTTCTTCTGTGATGAATGGCATGAATGGATGCGCTAAACCCATGAGTTTCTCAAAAAATTCAATGGTAGCATCAAACGTAATCTGATCAATAGGTTGCTCGAAAGCTGGCTTAATCAGCTCAAGATATTGCGAACAGAAGTCGTCCCAGATAAGCTTATAAATGGTTTGTAGTGCCTCCGAAATTCTGAACTTGCTAAAAAGATCTTCAACCTCGGTGAGTGTCTGATTAAATTTGGCGTTAAACCAGGCGATGGATAATTCATTTTGAGCGACCCGGGGCAACGAAGGATCAACCGTCCAGCCCTTCACCAACCGGAATGCATTCCATATTTTATTGCTGAAATTCCGGCCCTGCTCTACCAATTTTTCGTCGAACATCAAATCATTACCAGCTGCTGAGCTAAACAGCATACCCGTTCGCACGCCATCGGCACCGTATTTGTCGATGAGGTCGAGTGGGTTAGGCGAATTACCGAGTGATTTTGACATTTTCCGACCCAACTTATCTCGTACAATACCAGTCAGGTATACGTTCTTGAACGGGGCTTCCCCGCGATATTCGTAACCGGCAATAATCATCCGGGCTACCCAGAAAAACAGGATTTCGGGAGCTGTAACCAGATCATTGGTCGGGTAGTAGTAATTGATGTCGGCATTGTCGGGATCTTTGATACCATCGAAAACCGACATGGGCCAGAGCCAGGAGGAGAACCAGGTGTCCAATACATCTTCGTCCTGCGTTAGGTCGGCCTCGGTCATGGCAAACAGCAGTTTTTCGTGCTGTACTTTCTCCAAAGCTTCGTGTTTATTTTTGGCTACGATGATGGTTCCATCCTGCATATAAAACGCCGGGATACGCTGCCCCCACCAGAGCTGACGGCTGATGCACCAGTCGTGGACGTTTTCCATCCAGACCCGGTACATATTCTTAAATTTGCCCGGAACGAGTTGAATGGTATCGTCCATCACATTCTTGAGTGCAGGTTTAGACAACTCGTCCATTTTTAGGAACCACTGCAACGAGAGTTTCGGCTCGATTACCGCTCCCGTACGTTCAGATGTACCGACGTTGGACTTATAGTCTTCCGTTTTGACCAGATGGCCCGATTCTTCCAACAGCTTGATTATTGCTTTCCGGGCCGCAAAACGATCCTGCCCAACCAGAATCTGCGCTTTTTCATTTAGGGTACCATCATCGTTCAAAATGTCCAGAACGGGTAAGTTGTGTGTAATACCTAACGCATAGTCGTTCGGGTCGTGGGCGGGAGTAACTTTCAGGCCACCCGTACCGAAATCCATGGTTACGTACTCATCCGTGATGATAGGAATTTCGCGGTTGATGAGCGGAATAATCGCTTTTCTGCCATGCAGATGTTTGTACCGTTCATCGTTCGGATTTACGGCAATAGCCGCATCGGCCATAATCGTCTCCGGGCGAACTGTGGCAATGGTAATGTAGTCTGATTCCTGCCCATCGCCCCCGGCTATTTCATAGTTGATGTAGACCAGTTTTTGCTGGATTTCTTTCGTTATTACCTCTTCGTCCGAAACCGCCGTTCCCCCTTGCGGGTCCCAGTTCACCATACGAACCCCCCGGTAAATCTGCCCCTTGTTATAGAGGTCAACAAATACGTCGATAACGGAGTCGTGCAGATCGGGTTCCATTGTGAAGCGGGTCCGGTCCCAATCGCAGGAGGCACCCAGTTTACGAAGCTGCTGGAGAATGATACCGCCGTATTTATGGGTCCACTCCCAGGCGTATTCCAGAAATTCGTCGCGGGTTAAATCGTGCTTATTAATGCCCCGCTCTTTCAGCATGGCAACCACTTTCGCTTCGGTGGCAATACTGGCGTGGTCGGTTCCCGGCACCCAACAGGCATTCTTCCCCTCCATACGGGCCTTGCGGACCAGTACATCCTGAATCGTATTGTTCAGCATGTGGCCCATGTGCAGCACGCCCGTCACGTTAGGGGGCGGGATAAGAACCGTGTATGGTTCCCTGTCATCAGGTGTGGACTTGAAAAATTGATTATCGAGCCAATACTGATACCATTTTTCTTCTATTTCCTGGGGGGCGTATGTCTTTGAAATCATATAGCTATTGATGCTCAACCAGACCGGATTTACGAGGAAGACTGTCCAGTAAAATCCAGCGTCCGGGCTGCGATTAATGAGCAAAATTAACTAAATTGGGTAGGGCGAAAAAACGAAAGCCCGTGTTTGCCCGTTTTACTGCTACTCTTCGTCAATACTGCTATGGAATTTGGGAAAATACATAATCCTGACACCGTAAATTTTGCGTTGCCGCCCGGTTCGCCGTTCAATGCTAAAATCTGGAACGCCGTTGAACATACAGGTGGCAACGTGAATGCCAAACCGGTGGTTTACATTGGCGGACCAATATGGGCGAATAAAGACTATGTGGGTAAAGTGTACCCGTCGAATGCCAAGGAGCGCGATTTTCTGCATTACTATACCCGACAGTTTAACACAATTGAACTCAATCTGACGCACTATCAGATTCCAACAACGGGGATGATTGACAAGTGGAAAACGGAAGCCACCGAAAATTTTACGTACTGTCCTAAATTTCCGCAGATAATCAGCCATGAACGTCAGTTAGTCGCTACAGAAGGACTAACCGAAGAGTTTGTCAATGCTGTGTTGAATCTGGAAGAGTTCCTTGGAATGACTTTCCTTCAACTGCCGCCAACGTTCGGCCCCGATAAATGGCCGGTACTCGAAACCTATCTAAAAACCTTACCGGACGAACTGGATGTGGCGGTCGAGTTTCGGCACGAGGATTGGTTTAGTAAGGAGCCCCGCACCGGCGGATCGGTCTGGCAGCAAACGCTCGAACGGCTGTATCAAATGCGTCGGCACGTAGTTATCACCGATGTGTCAAGCAGGCGCGACGTGCTGCACATGGGACTCAGTAGCCCGGTACTTACATTGCGGTTCAATGCCAACGCCGGGCATCCAACCGATCATACCCGGACTGATGCCTGGATACAGCGGCTCAAAATCTGGTTTGACAAAGGCTTACAAACGGCTTACCTGTTCATTCACGGCGGTGGCGACAATGATACAGCACCCGAACTTATTCTATACTGGGTCCGTGAATTGAACAAGCATTGCGGACTAAATCTGCGCGAACCGGTCCTGCAACCCAAAGTGGTACAGGGAAGTTTGTTTTGAATTACAGGCACTACCCTTTACATTTGCCCCATGATTTTGCAACCCATCATACATCGGTATCATCATTCTGAGCGGTAACGCAGCAGAACGAGATGCGCGTGTTTGTGAGTTCGGATAGACGATTCTGATTTCCACAATATACAAAGCCCGGTTCTGCTCAGGAGCCGGGCTTTTTCTTTATGAAAACGGTCATTATAAAATACAACGCTGGTAATGTTCAGTCGGTTATGTACGCGCTGGAGCGCCTGGGGGCAAGCTACCTGCTGACGGATGACGAAGCCGAAATACGCTCGGCCGATAAGGTAATCTTTCCGGGGGTGGGCGAAGCGAGCACGGCAATGGCTTACCTGCGGGAACGTGGACTGGACAAGCTAATACCGTCTCTGAAACAGCCTGTGCTGGGTACTTGTGTGGGTATGCAGCTCATGTGCCGGTACTCGGAAGAGAACGATACAACGTGCATGGGTATTTTTGATATTGATGTTCGACGATTCCCTGCTACGCCGGGATTCAAAGTACCCCATACGGGTTGGAACAACATTCATTCGTTGCAGGGGCCGCTGACGGAAGGGGTAAAATCAAATGCCTACGTTTACTTCGTTCATAGTTACGCGGCTGATGTTTGCCCGGATACAACGGCTATTTGCGACTATGTGCGCCCCTTCAGTGCGATGCTGCATCGCGACAATTTTTACGCAGCCCAGTTTCATACGGAAATAAGTGGGGATATTGGGCAGCGCATTCTGGAGAATTTTTTGAACCTGTAATACGGACAAACAGTATAACCGCCGGGCAAGATGTCCGCATTACTCATGTACATTATTCCCGCAATTGATCTTATTGATGGCAAAGCCGTTCGGCTGACTCAGGGGGATTACAACCAGAAGAAAGAATATAATGCCCGGCCGCTCGAAGTAGCCAAGCAATTTGAAGGGGCCGGATTGAAGCGGCTTCACCTTGTTGACCTCGATGGTGCTAAAGAAAAGCGGGTTATCAACTGGAAAGTGTTGGAACTGATAGCATCCCAGACGAGCCTTCAGGTCGACTTCGGCGGAGGAGTTCAATCGGACGAGGATTTACGGATAGTTTTCGAATGCGGGGCCAAGCAGGTAACAGGCGGCAGTATTGCCGTAAAAAAACCTGACGAACTGGAACGTTGGCTTTCGCGGCATGGCCCGGAGAAGATAATTCTGGGGGCCGACGCAAAAAATGAAAAAATTGCGGTGAGCGGTTGGGAAGAAGGGACCGATGTCTGGATTTACGACTTCCTAGAGCAATGGGTCGATAAGGGAATCAAGTATGTTATCAGTACCGATGTAGCCAAGGACGGGTTACTACAGGGACCTTCGTTTGACCTGTATCGGAATATGCAGGACCGCTTTCCCGATTTGCAGATTATCGCTAGTGGTGGTGTAAGCAACATGGATGATATTGAAATCCTGGCTGATATGGGCCTTTTCGGGGTAATTGTGGGCAAAGCAATCTATGAAGGCCGTGTGACATTGAGCGAGTTACAGAAGATCAGTGAGATATAATAGTTATTCAACGGTAAGATGTTCCAGGTCAAAATAGTCTACATACTTATTTTCTGTGTCCCCTTTTCTACAACAGGCGAATTAATTCGCCTGTTGTAGAAAAGGTTCATAACACTGTTTTAAAGAAACTGAAAAGCATTTTCACACTCACCAATCAACAATAATTTGTTCCTTACTAATGCTTACAAAACGCATCATTCCCTGCCTTGATATTAAGGACGGTCGCACGGTGAAGGGGACTAACTTTATCAACCTGCGCGACGCCGGTGATCCCGTTTCTCTCGCGGCTATCTACGCCGAGCAGGGTGCCGATGAACTCGTCTTTCTGGATATTAGGGCTACTGTCGATGGACGTAAAACGCTGATTGAACTCGTGCGGAATGTGGCGCAGACCATCAATATTCCGTTTACGGTTGGGGGGGGGATTTCGTCCGTTGCCGATGTGTCCGCACTGCTTAATGCGGGAGCTGACAAGATTTCGATTAACTCCTCCGCCGTTCGAAATCCCGATTTGGTCAACGAACTAGCCCTGGAATTTGGTAGTCAGTGCATTGTAGTGGCGATTGATACCCGGTACGTGAACGGCGAACACATCGTTCATACGCACGGTGGACGGCGACCAACGGAGTTACGGACGATTGCCTGGGCGAAAGAAGTGGAGGACCGGGGGGCGGGTGAGTTGCTACTTACGTCGATGGATGCCGATGGTACCAAAGCTGGTTTTGCCATTGAGCTGACTGCTCAAATTTCAGGCGTGGCCAATATTCCTGTCATCGCATCGGGTGGAGCCGGGTCAATGGAACATTTCGTCGATGTGTTCACCACGGGTAAAGCAGATGCCGGGTTGGCCGCTAGTATTTTCCACTTTAAAGAAATTGATATTCCTGTTTTGAAACGCTATTTGCGGGAGAGTGGAGTCGAAATGCGGTTGTGATACATAGCACGTAGGGCCATCAAAACCGGAATCCTAACTCCATCGAAACGACGCGATTTTTGGAGATTAACTCACTATTACGAGATACGTTTATCAATCCCCGCTGGTAACTCATACCAATGTTGACGGCATTATTCTGATTGATTTTGTACTGAATCCCCGTACCGAGTAACAGTTCAATATCCCCAAATCCATACTGTCTGCTGGTGCCGTTCTCCGCTGTGTAAAGACCGTTTCGAGCCTGGTCCAGTGCTTTCTCCGCCAACTTCACGCTAAATAAACCACCCGTTTGCACGTATAGACGCACATTGGGTGCGATGTTGTTGGCGAACAGTTTCACCGTGGCCGGAATTTGCAGGTACTGTAAATTGTACACCGATTCTTTCCCGGGGGTTCCCGGATTCCAGCGAGCCTGACCAAACGTACCGGGCATCTGAAAACCAGACCGCTTTATGGTGTACCAAAGTCCGCTACTGAAAGCATAGCGGTTTTTGAAGAAAAAGTAATCCAGTGATGGACCCACACTCATTCGAACGCCTGGTCCATTATTCTGAAAACCAGCGTAGGCACCTTTACCTTCGGCAGTGTTCAGATCGAGCGACGGAGCAAACCGGATGCTCATTTCGATGAGGTGCGTTGGCCAGGCATAATCGGGGCCGGAACCGTACCCATTATTCTCAGCCTGATCATTGACTTTTTGATCCTTTTTGCGTTTACGGCCCTTTCTGTCATCTTCGTAGTCCCGCTTATTCTGGTCCTGACCATCGTAATTATCACCCAGAATTTTACGGAATCGCTTTTCCGTCACGCTGGATTCCTTCGTCCGTAATCGGTATAATGCGTTCGAAGCCGTTTGTGCCAAACCGAGGCTATTAGCCCAGAGAACCAAAATCACCCCTAACCCTGCAACTTTTTTCATAATTTTGCACGTTTTCTATATTGAAAACTACCCCATTTCATGCACCTACGCGCAGCCCTGGCGGGGATTTTTTGTCTGTTTCTGTTAGCCTCGTGTCAGAAGAACGAAGATATAACGTTTGTTCGGCTCGATGAGCAACTCTTTTCCAGCAAGTCGCCCGATAGTATTCGGGCTTTACTGAATAAGTATCCGGCCGTTGCTCAATTGTACTTTAACGCGAACGATGCTGGAAATGATACAGCAGTCGTTCACGAATTGACGGACCGGGCTTCCAATCCGGACCTTTTCGCCTTCAACCAGCAGATTCAGGACCAATTTGGCGACATGGCCGACCTGCGTACGCAACTAGCCGATGCTTTTGCCGCTATCAAAAAAGACTTTCCTGACTTCAACTCCCCTAAAGTTGCTACCGTTGTAACAGGCTTTATGGGCCCTGATTTAGTCGTTACGGATAGCCTTATCGTGATTGGGCTTGATTACTTCGCCGGTCCAAAAGCGAAGTACCGTCCACCAAGTCAGGAATTTCCTGAATACATATTACGCCGTTACGCCAAAGACTACATTGTTCCGGCCATTGTTTTTGCGATCTCTGATAAATACAACGCCACCAACCGTACCGACCAAACGATGCTGGCCGACATGATCTACTATGGCAAAGGGTATGTATTTACCAAAAACATGTTGCCTGAAGTACCAGATAGTTTAATCATCGGTTACTCAGACAAGCAGCTTACCCAAACGTTTAATGCCCAGGATGCTGTTTGGGCACATTTTATTGATAATCAGTTGCTGTATCAAACGAATCCGGCCGTAAAACAGCGATATTTGAACGAAAGACCGTTTACCGCTGAAATTGGTCAGGCTGCTCCCGGTGCTATCGGACGCTGGCTGGGATGGCGGATTGTCGGAAAATATCATGATAAACACCCTGGCGTTAGTATTGCCGAACTGATGCGAAACGCCGACCCCCGGCAGATTTTTGAGAAGTCGGGTTATAAAGGACAAAAAGAATAATCGGTTTGTAATAGGGCATGGGGTTAGCTAAAAGTATAGTGTAATGCATGCCCTGACTACAGCCCGTTTATCAACTACCAGTAACTATGGCAAAACGAGGACAAAGTTTTGGTGAAGAAGCCAATCCGGAAGATAAAAAGAAACTAAGCAGCGAGGGAGTAAAAAAAGCAATGAGCATATTCCGGTTCGTTAAACCGTATCGGACTCAGTACATTATCGGGTTTTTGTTCCTGATTCTGTCGACGGGTACAACCATGAGTTTTGGATTGCTCATTGGTCAGATTACGAGTGTTATTCAGGGGAAATCAGCTTTCACACTTAATCAGGTAACGCTGTTTTTTGTTGGCGTCCTGGTAGCGCAGGCTATTTTTTCGTTCTTCCGTATCTACTTCTTTTCGCAGGTAAGTGAGCGGGCGATGGCCGATGTGCGCCGGGTAACCTATAGTAAAATCATCACACTGCCTATTCCGTTTTTCGAAAAACGGCGCGTGGGCGAATTAACCAGCCGTATTTCGTCCGACATTTCACAGTTGCAGGATGTATTGACGCTAACAGTGGCCGAACTGTTTCGGCAGGTAGGAACGCTCACGATTGGTACGGCCATCATCTTCTACGTTTCCTGGAAGCTGACGCTGTTTATGCTGGCTACCTTTCCGGTCATCATTGTAGCCGCCATGATATTTGGTCGGTTCATCCGCAGTCTGTCAAAAAAGGCGCAGGATTTACTGGCTCAGGCAAATATCATCGTTGAAGAAACGCTACAATCAGTCAACGTGGTGAAAGCATTTACCAACGAGAAGCTGGAAATCAATCGCTACGGCTCGGCCCTGCAACTGGTTGTCGATACGGCGTTGCATGCCGCCAAATTCCGGGGCGTATTCGTTTCGTTCATCATCTTTGCGCTTTTCGGCGGTATTATCGGCGTTGTCTGGTACGGTGGTTCACTGGTACTGTCGAATGAAATGCCGTTTGCCGACTTGCTGACGTTTATCGTATATACTACATTTATTGGGGGCTCCGTGGCCGGAATGGGTGATTTGTACGCTCAGTTGCAGAAAGCGATTGGCTCATCGGAGCGGATTCTGGAAATTCTGGAAGAGCCTTCGGAAGTGAACGCTGCCGAGGAATTGCCACTCTTCGTACCCGTACAGGGAAATGTAGAATTTACGGATGTTCGATTCTCCTACCCCTCCCGCCCTGATATAACCGTGCTGAAAGGTATTTCGCTTTCCGTAGCTGCCGGACGTAAAATTGCGCTGGTTGGGCAGAGCGGAGCCGGAAAATCGACGATTGTTCAACTATTGATGCGTTATTACGCAGTAAGTAGCGGAAAAGTTACCGTGGATGGTCGCGATTTGGCCGGTTTTAACGTCACTGAACTGCGGAAGAATATAGCCGTAGTGCCCCAGGAGGTTATGCTTTTTGGCGGTACGATAATGGAAAATATCCAGTATGGTAAAGCTGGAGCTTCGGAAACTGAGATTCGGGAGGCAGCCCGTAAAGCGAATGCGCTCCAGTTTATCGACTCGTTTCCCGAAGGACTACAAACCATTGTTGGTGAAAGGGGCGTAAAATTATCAGGAGGGCAGCGGCAGCGAATTGCCATTGCCCGGGCTATCCTGAAAGACCCGGCTATTCTTATTCTTGATGAAGCAACGAGTTCACTCGATGCCGAGTCGGAACGGTTGGTGCAGGAAGCATTGGACAAACTGATGCAAAACCGTACGACCATTATCATTGCCCACCGGCTGGCAACCATCCGCAAAGTGGATCGGATTTATGTCATAAATGAAGGGCAAATCGCCGAAGCTGGTACCCACGACGAGCTTGCCTTGCAGGAAGACGGAATCTACGCCAATCTGGTAAAGCTACAGTTCGAAACGACCGAAAATACGTTGTAATTCGTTGTTAGAGAACAACCAATAAATAGCCATGACTTCAGCTTCTAAAACACTGAAAGAATTTAACCTGCGCCATACAAACGGGCGTGAGGAAGTGCTTGATTTGTTTCTGAACGCGGGTCGTGCCCTGGCGCACAACGATGTTGAAAATGATCTCGGCCCCGACCACGACCGGGTAACCATCTACCGCACGCTGCGAACATTTCTGGACAAAGGGTTACTGCATAAAGTACTGGACGATGAAGGAGGGACAAAATATGCCCTTTGCCGGGAAACATGTGCGGATGGCCACCATCATCACGACCATATCCACTTTAAGTGCGAAGCCTGTGGGCAAACCACCTGTCTGGATGACGTGGGTATTCCACCAATTACCCTACCCAAAGGGTACGACCGAAAAGAAACGAATCTACTGATTCAGGGCATTTGTCAGGGGTGTAATCAATAATGGGTGAAAATCCTGCCATTTATAGACTGTAATTTCCGGTTACCAGTACCCTGGTAACCGGTTGTACGTATGCCTGAAACTACTTTCCTCCAGCGCCAACAGCAATTCACTCATACTGAACAGGTTGCCAAGCAAAAACACAACCGGCTGGCTTTCTGGCGATTGATCTGGTTCTTTGCCAGTGTAGCGTCTATTTGGCTGCTCATTCGGTTTGACTATCAACTGGCTGCGGTTGTTGCCCTGTTAGCTGGTATAGTGGGCTTTTTAGTACTGCTAAAGAAACATCAACAGGTTAAACGGGAGCGGGATTTGAATCACCATCTGGCATTTATCAACCAGGATGAAGCAGCGCGACTGAAACGGCAGTACCTGCGCTCCGAAACGGGGGAGCAGTTCTCCAGTCCGACACATAGTTACACGGGTGACCTGGATGTATTTGGTAAACACTCCCTCTTCCGGCTCCTGAACCGAACCCATACCTACGAAGGGCAGAACCGGCTGTCGGTATGGCTCAAAGCGCCCGCCAATCCAGACACTATTCGTCTTCGTCAGGAAGCGGTGGCCGAATTGAAACCCGAACTTAGCTGGCGGCAGGAGATGGAAGCACTGGCTTATCTGAAAGAAACGGTTAATCGCTCGCCGGACGCGCTGGTCAAGTGGGCAACGGCCGAATCGGTAGCCCTTCCCGGCTACCTGAACGTTATTCGATTTCTGTTTCCTGCCATTACACTGGGCTTGTTTACTGCCTGGCTGCTGGGTTACCTGCCCGGGTCAGGCGTATTGTTCGGACTGGCGATTCACGGTCTGGTGCTTAGTCGACTATCTGCGCGGGCCGGAGAGGTTAGCGAACAAACGGTAGAAATCTCAACCGCACTAAAAGCCTTTCAGGACTTGTTCCAACAGGCAGAGCGGGTATCCGGTGATAGCGTTCGGATACGGGCTATTCGTCAGGCACTAATGGATGGTTCCCATTCGGCATCAACTGTAATCGGTCATCTTTCCCGATTGACCGAAGGCCTGAATTACCGCCGAAACCCTTATTTCTATCTGTTATTTGGCGTTGCCACGTTATGGGATGTTCACTACTTATTGAGACTCGAAACGTGGCGCAAGCAATACGGTGCGGACCTCCGCGTCTGGTTCGATGCATTAGGCGAGTTGGAGGCACTAAATAGCCTTGCCGGTTTCTCCTACGCCCATCCAGCCTATACCACGCCTGATATTGTCGATGATGCTCTAACACTGGATTTTGACCAGGCTGCGCACCCGTTGCTGGCACCAGACCGCTCCATCGGAAATTCGCTGACGTTCACGGGTAACGGGCAAACGATTTTAATAACCGGCTCCAATATGTCGGGGAAGAGTACCTTTTTGCGGACCGTTGGCGCCAATGTGGTGCTGGCACTGGCGGGCGCAGTTGTGAGTGCCGAAAGGTTCTGGTGCTCACCCGTTCGCGTGTTCACCAGTATGCGCACGCAGGATTCGCTGGAGGAAAGTACTTCCTCATTCTACGCCGAACTTAAGCGGTTGCAAACCCTCATCGGATTGACGAAACAACCAAAGGCAATCCCGGTTCTGTACTTCCTGGACGAAATTTTGAAAGGAACCAACTCCGCCGACCGGCATCGGGGAGCCGAAGCCCTCATTCGGCAAATGCACCAAACTACTGCTTCCGGCTTCGTGTCGACCCATGATTTGGAACTAGGCCAACTCACCGATGCTGATAGCTTCGTGCGGAATTTTCATTTTCAGTCTGACCTCAACAATGGGGAGCTTGTCTTTGACTACACCCTTCGTAACGGCGTTTGCGAGAGTTTCAACGCCAGCCAGTTGATGCAGGCCATTGGTATTGAGATGGGCGGAGTGCATAAGTAAAGCCATCCCCTGGTTAAAATTCAATTGGGTTATACTCGTAAATGGGCAGGACTCTCCTCGTAATCTCGCGAAATAAATCCCTTCGGCCCTTTTGTTCTATCTTTGTATTCTTACATGAGCCGAAGTTTACTCTTTCGCTCGTTCATTTTTCATCAAGTACGACAAGTTCATGACAACCGACCAGTTGACCGACTTGAGAGCCAGAGTAGAGGCCCTGAGGAGGTATCTTTGACTACGATACCAAGAAAGAACAGTTAGCCGAACTGGAACAACAAACGTTCCAGCCCGAATTCTGGACCGATGCCGCCCGCGCCGAAGGCGTGATGAAGCAGGTCCGCATCCTGAAAGGCTGGACCTCCGGCTACGAAAAACTTAATGGCCAACTCGGCGACCTCGAAACGCTCTTTGAGTTTTACGAAGGGGGAGAGGTAACCGAAGAAGAGGTTGATGAGGAGGGAGTAAAAGTCTCGGAAACGCTCGATGACCTCGAACTCAAAAAAATGCTCGGCAATGAGGAAGACCAACTCAGCGCCGTGCTGGAAATAAACGCCGGAGCCGGTGGTACCGAAAGCCAGGACTGGGCTGATATGCTCTACCGCATGTACATGCGCTGGGCCGAGAAACACGGCTACAAGTTAAAGCAGGTCGATTATCAGGAGGGTGACACCGCTGGCATCAAATCGGCCACCATTGAAGTAGATGGTCCCCTGGCTTATGGATTCCTGAAGTCGGAGAACGGCGTCCACCGTCTGGTTCGTATTTCCCCCTTCGATTCCAACGCCCGTCGGCATACCTCTTTTGCTTCCGTATTCGCGTATCCCCTGGTTGATGATACGATTAACATTGAGGTAAACCCGGCCGATATTCGCTGGGATACGTTCCGGTCGGGTGGCGCGGGTGGCCAGAATGTAAACAAGGTCGAAACGGCTGTCCGGCTCCACCACGCCCCATCTGGACTGGTTATTGAGTGTCAGCAGGAGCGGAGTCAGTTGATGAATAAGGAAGTGGCCACGCGGTTGCTTAAATCAAAGCTCTACGAAATTGAGGTGCAGAAACGCAATGCCGCCCGCGATGAAGTGGAGGCAGGCAAGCAAAAAAACGAGTGGGGGTCGCAGATTCGGTCCTACGTGCTAGACGACCGGCGCGTGAAAGACCACCGAACCGGTTACCAGACGTCTAATACCGATGCCGTGCTGGATGGCGATATCGACCCATTCATCAAAGCGTTTTTACTGGAGCAGGAATAAGGGTTTGAGTAGCTGTGTAGTTAGACGCAATCCAGAAAAAAAATCCGGACGTACATAACAGTACAGCTACTCAAACCACCATGAGACTTATTCTTTTCATCATCCCGCTTCTATTTTCCTGTACAAAGGCTACAACCGAGCAGAACATGGTTGTCAATCCCAACGCCAGCGCGTCGATGTATTCTTTCCTGTCTTTGGGTGACTCGTATACCATTGGCGAAAGTGTGTTGGCCTCCGACCGATGGAGCGTTCAACTCGCAGGGATGCTGCGTAATCAGGGGCTGGACGTGGCAGATCCGGACATCATTGCCCGTACGGGCTGGACTACTGCCGAACTACAGGACGTAGTCAGTAGTAGTGGCAATCAGAAAAAATATACCCTGGTTTCGTTGATGATTGGGGTCAATAATCAATATCGGGGCCAGAGTCAGGACCGGTATCGGACCGAATTTAAATCGTTACTTCAAACGGCTGTGAACTTTGCCAATGGCAAGGCAGATCACGTTTTTGTGCTGTCTACGCCCGATTGGGGAAGTTCACCCTACGCATCGTCACAGAATAAAACCCAAATTGGCGAGCAGATTGACCAGTTCAATGCCATCGCAAAGGAGGAGTGCCAAAAAGCCAATATTGCTTTCATCGACATTACCCCGGCAACCCGGGCAGCTGCTGGCGACGATTCTCAGTTTGCCAGCGACGGTCTGCACTACTCGGGTAAGCAGATGCAGAAGTGGGCTGAGCAGGCTATTCCAACTGTAAAGGGAATCCTGAAGTAATAGCAGTCTACGCCAGCGAAGGATCTGTGCGGTCAAACTTCTTGTGATAGTACTTCACTGTCCGGCCAATAATGGCTCCACCAATAATGCTTGGAAGTATCCAACTCATGGTGTAAGTCCATTCAGGAGCGGTAGCGGGCAAAATTCTACTAATATTAGTTACCAAAGCTGCCGTAAACGTAGCAATGTAGGAGCCTCCCATACGGATGAAGTGCTGAAAGAACCAGTGCATCTTTTCGGTAGGTTGGGTCATGAACTGAACATCCCGTCCGGCAAATGTAAGGGTTAGTACGCCGAAAAAGGTAAATACGATTGGCAGGAACGATGCACCGTTTATGGCTAACAGGTAAATGCCAAACCCAATCATTGCCAGACTAACAAACAACGTCACGAACGTCAATGCCTTATCCGATGTGGTTGGTTCGGATTTCTTTTGTTTTGTAGCGCGCCAGCCGGTTATGCACAGGTAGAAACTAAAGACGGCAATGCCCGCCAGAAACAGGCGCATCATTTTAAATGGTTGTAACGTACATAGCAGCAGTGCCGTGAGGGCAACGATAATCATACAGTATACGTAAATCAGTCCGGCACGTCTGTGTAGTCGATTTCCCTTCTCAAGAAACATGGGAATGAGACCAACCACCAGGGCCGTAAAACCAGCTGCAATGTGTGTGATGAGAAGAGATAAGATAAGCGTTTTCATGACCGTTTTCGCGTTTGTCGTTCGTTGAGACAAACCTACGGCAAGCTCCACACTGGGTCCAAAAAAGAGGGGTAAACAGCAGGCACAGGGACGTTTAGTAATGGAAAAAGAGAGCAGGGACGAACGGTGGGCTGTTTTACAAGGCTCTCAATCCCGCCACCAGGGTTTCATTGTATTGCCGCGCAACGGGTACCTGCACCAAACCATCGGCTAAATGTAGTCGGTAGCCTTGTGCATTGCCCGTAACCCGCTCAACCCGGTCGAGGTTGACCACATAGGACCGGTGACAGCGCACAATGCGCGGCCGGTTAATCTGCCCTTCTATCCGGCTCAGGCTACTACGCAGAAGCGGTTTTACCAGCTGGCTATCTTTCTGATAAACGACTGTGCAGTAGTTATCGCTCGATTCAACGTAGAGCAATTGCGCAGAGTTTATTATCACTGTATCCTTTTCATTATCCGAAACCAGCGTTAACGGAGTTTCTACCTGTCCGGGAGTGGGTGCAGAAACGGTTTCTGTGCTATTCGTTGGCTCTGTTAGGGTTGGCGGAAGCATAGGAAAGCCATCCGCCGACTGACTGTACTTCTTAAGTTTACGGATATAGTTAAACATGACGGCCCCCGTTGTGGGGAATAGCCCGAGGAGAAAGGTAACCAGTATCATTCCAAACCAACTGGTGTAATCGTTGTATCCTTCCCGGTTAAGCATCCACTCCAGATAGAGTCGGTTGCCAATAGCAATCAGCAGAATATTACCCGTTATGAGCATAATTTGCCGACCTACGTTCCAGCGTTCGTCAGCGAACTGGCGGGGGAATAGTTTGGGCCAAACCGTGAAGTTGAACGCTGTAATGACAAACGTCACCAGGCCAAAGCCGAGTATTTTCAGCGGTTTGTCGGGCGTTTGCCACGCACTAAGACCAAAGGGTTGAAAAACCAGTAGAAATAAGCCAACAAACAACCCGATGACAGCCGCCTGACGTAGCTCCCGAATGGGCGATTCGGTTGAAGGATAGGGCTGCCTGAGTAGTTCAAATAGGCGCATGATCCTTAAAATAACCGCCAGCTAGAAATCTGTTCAAAGAAGCTAGGTAGAATTGGGGGGTACACCACAACCATAAACAGAACGCCAAATAGTGCTCCGTAAAAGTGAGCATCGTGGTTGATATTACCCGCGCCCCGTCGGGACTCGTAATAAGAGTAGCCCAGGTATAATACGCCGAAAATAAAGCCGGGTATACAAAAGGCGAAGTAAAGACAGATATCTGTTAGCGGGCGGAATAATATACCGGCAAATATAACAGCCGATACCCCCCCCGATGCGCCCAGCGAGTTATATCCGGGGTTGTTTCGGTGCTTTAGAAAGGTCGGGATATCTGAAACCAGAATCGCTGCCAGATAAAAGCCAACTACATACAGGGGCGCCATTGGCCCAAATAATAAGCCGAAGACCTGTTCGATGAACCCTCCGAAGAAATACAGGCTAAGCATATTGAAAATCAAATGACCCCAATCGGCGTGTAGAAAGCCGGATGTTATCAGTCGGTAATACTGCCCCCGGTTTGCTACCTGATAGGGGTTCATAATCCAGCGGTTCATCAGGCTATAATTATTCCAGGCCATGATACTGATGATCGCCGTGACAACAATAATGATAAGGGTAATGCTCATTTGATGTATACTATAGGATGTTAGCTATATAAGGCATGATCGATAAAGTGCGTAACTACGCGTTTTATTGATCATACGCCTTTAACTAGCTTTCCCGCTCAACTAATTGTCGGGCGAATTGAATCAATAATTTTTTCCGGTCAGGGTCGGCATCAACCTGGTCAAAATTGGCAAATCCACGATCAAAGTAATTCGTAATGCGAGACTCTGTAAGCTGACGAATGTCCAGTTGATCGTAAATAGCCGTAACGGCCTGTACTTTTTCTGCTTTGTCGAATGTCGTCTTTGTTAACCAGTCAGATAATTCTTCTTTGACTGAACCCTGAGCTTTTTGAAGGGCCTCAATAAGAAGAAACGTTTTCTTGTTTGCAATGATATCGCCCCCAACCTGCTTCCCGAATTTGGCCGGGTCGCCATACACATCCAGCAAATCATCTTTCAACTGAAAGCCGACGCCGATATTCATTCCCCCTTCGTACAGATGCTGCCGGGTGGTTTGGTCTGCACCCGCAATCAAGCCTCCCAGTTCAAGTGCGTAGCCCAGTAGAACCGACGTTTTCAGGCGAATCATATCGATGTATTCACTTTCGGTAACGTCCCAGCGGGTCTCGAAATTCATATCCATCTGTTGACCCTCGCATACCTCTGCGGCTGTTCGGCTAAACCGTTCCAATGCGGGCTTTAGCTTATCGGAGTCAAGGGTCAAAAAAAGTTGGTAAGCATTAACCAGCATTACATCGCCGGACAGGATAGCCACGTTTCCGTTCCACTTTTCGTGAACTGTTGGCTGATTACGACGCAGCGGAGCCTGATCCATAATGTCGTCATGCATGAGCGTGAAGTTATGAAACACTTCAACCGCCAGCGCTGGACGAACCGCCTTTTGCCAGTCATCCGTGAACAGGTAAGTAGCCATCAGCGTCATTAGGGGACGCATGCGCTTACCGCCAAGACTCATAATGTACCGGATAGGATCATAAAGTTCGGGGGGAGAGTCCCCGTATCGAATGGACTGAAGTTCGTTTTGAAGGGCATCAATAAAAATAGCTGGACTCATTCGGCTAAGCATTACTGCCTGGTTTTGGTCCAAAAATACGGCAAAAGACCCCAAAAGCCTAACGACCAATCTGACGGCGATAACTACGCTGACCAGGAGTAATGATGATAAACACCAGACGACCGGTCAGACTGAAATAGCCGTCATTCTTACCTGTATTGCCGCGTTGTTCTCCAGGCTGATTAGAAATGGTTCCGAGTTCGGCCCGCCGGTCAGACAACGATTCAGATAGTTGACTGAAGTTGCTTCGGTCTGGATATACCGAACTCACATCATCCAGATAATCGCTCAATACGTGCGTATAGGTTCCTTCCAGATGAAATTTGAACCGTTCTGAAGCGAGTATTGGTACACCCAAGCCGTACCGAATAATGCCGACCAGACGATTGTAATGGATGCCTTCGGTCTGGAATGGGGCCAGGCTGTACGTTTTTCCTTCATATAGCGCTTTGGGCGTCATATAGGTGGTACCAAGACCCGCCAGTGCATAGGGTATAATGGCCCGATACCGGTCATCTACCCGCCAGAAGTCAACCTGTACACCCGCCCACACATCAGGATTCAGGCTTCTGAACGATAGATTGTTGTAGTAGTTTCGGGTGTATTTTTGATGCGCGTAGATGTAATAAAGCTGTGCTTCGAACCGGTACGAGAGCTGGTATGAAACTCGATAGGCTGCGGCCAGACTGACGGCTGCTCCCAACTGTAGATGCCCAAAATTACCCAACTCACTCAGGTCGCCCGTGTAATGGGTTAATCCGATTCCACCATTCAGCAACCAGGTTCCGGGTTTTTCACGCCAGATTTCAGACCGTTGCGCTACCCCCGACAAAGGAATAACAACACCGGTCAGGAGGAGAAGGAGGGGGCGGAGAAAGAACAAAGGGGCTATTGGATACGGTGCTTCTCATATGACGGTACTCTACCCGAATAGTAACGTAAGTCCCTCAATTACAACTCGCCAATATCTTCGTTCCAAATGGCTGGCTTTTCGGCAATGAACTGATTCATCATCTCGACACACTCCGGCAAATCGAGATCAATTACTTCCACACCGTGCTCTTCCATAAAGGACCGTGCTCCGGCAAATGTCCGTGATTCGCCCACGATTACTTTGGGGATTTTAAACTGCACAATCGTTCCAGCGCACATGTAACACGGCATTAGTGTGGAATAAATAACGGTATCCCGAAAGGAGCCAACTCGCCCGGCGTTGTTCAGGCAGTCCATCTCACCATGCAGGATTGGATTATCTTCCTGCACCCGCTTGTTATGACCGGATGCCACCAGCTTGCCATTCTTAATCAGGGCGGAGCCAATAGGAATGCCTCCTTCGTTCAAACTTTTTCGGGCCTGGTCAATGGCCTCCTGCATAAATTCATCCATAGGTATTATAGTTTTCGGTTTATAGTATCTGTCTTATAGCGGTCAATGCAGGCAGAATTATCAGGACAACTTACCAAAAGCCCACTGTCCTATGCCTGGTTCACAACAATTTCATCGTTTCGTAATCGCCAATGTGTTTCAGATACAGGAAATGAAGTAGTAGTCCATTCACGTTCGTGACGAGTTTGTGCGCTTCCGGCAAGGTAGCCACCACGCTGGTGATACGCTCATGTTCGGATTGATTACCCATGTTCTTGAGGTGAAACGACATAATTTCATCACGAGTCATTTCGCGCTCAATGAAGAAGAAGTGCATGCCCTCGTCGCTCGTGCCAGTACTTGGAAACCAAACGTGCGGGTTTAGCTTCGTCAACTCATCAGCCGTAACGTCCAGACCAATTTCCTCACCGATTTCACGGGCGGCCACATCATTGGGCGCGTCGCTGGCATCCACCATGCCCGCCGGGTGTTCGTAGGTTTGGGAACCATCGGCAATACGGCGTTGCTTTACCAACACTACGAATTTATCACGGGTATCTTTATCAATCAGGCAAACCAGCATACTCGCTGCGTGGCCTTTTAGAAACAGCGCGGGGGGGATTTTGTCACCTTCGGGCGTATCAGCATCAACTTCCAGCATGGCAAAAAGCACTTCGCCGTTGTGTCTGCGCCGAATATAAAAGTCTTTGATCGTATTAATTTTCAAGCCGTTAGCTTCGGCCTGACTTTTCCAATAGCGAAATTTGTGGGCATCCTCAAGGGCTTCCTGTTGCTTACTCATACGGTTGATGTCGTAAAAAAAACGTCATCAGATGGCCAACTGCCTGACTGATGACGTAAAGGTAATTTGCAGAACGATTGTAAGGGCCTGCTTACTTCATCTTCAGTCTCACCATTCCATCAGAAATAACAATCTTATCTTCTTTCGCCTGCTTTTTATAGCCGTTCCCCTCAGGGTCGATGTCTGAATCGTAGCCTGATGCTTTGGTGATGACTTTATCTTCCATTTTGTTCATAAGCCGCCCCATACCGCCAAATACCGTAGCCGTAGCTTTCTCTTTCCAGTAACTCCCCGCAAGTGTTGTACTGAAGGTTGCCTCCAGGAATCCGTCAGATCCCGTTTTCACGTCAATGGTTTCGCTTTCATTGGTTGACTTCCCAACGTGGTATTCCATCCGGGGTTCGCGGGTCTCTTCTACGTATTTGATGGCGGCAATACCTTTGTATTTACCCGCCATATCCTGATAACGCTTTCTATTTTCTTTCGTATCGGGCTTGTCGGCATCCACGACCAGGTAAGTGCCCGGTTCAACGATGTCCTTATTAGCATAATTGCCCAGCCATATACGGAGCGATTTGTCAGGCTTAATGGTGTTGGCCGTTATCCACCAGAATTGACCAATACGCACCCGGCGGGGTTGGGTTGTAAATTCCTTCCCGTCAATTTGTGCTTTTAGCGTGTTATCGTTCGCAATCTGCCCAAAGGTGCTGGTAGCGGCTAGGAACAGCGTGAGTAACAAAAGGTTCTTGTTCATAAGCGGTCAGTGGGGTTGTTTCCAGACAAAGGAACCAAATTTAACCTGTGGTACGTCGCTAAATTGAGTATCCGGTAAACGTCCCAAACTAACCCGCTATTTCTGGGTCAAACCCTGGGCATCGGGGCCAATGTAGCGCTCAAAGAACTCATATATACGTAGCAACCGGTCTATACGCTGCCGAACATCGCCCGACCGGCTCAACTCGTGCGTAGCGCCGGGCATGCGGACGTACTCGACCGGACGACCCAGAATCTTGAGGCTTTTGTACAGCATTTCGCCCTGCGATACCCCCGTTCTAAGGTCATTTTCACCGTGTTTGATGAGCAAAGGCGTATGGATATTTTCGACGAACGTATAAGGCGAGTTGCTGTCCAGCACCTTTTTGGTTTCGGGTTGCCAGGGATAACCACCGAAGTAGTTTGGCACTAAACGCCAGGCGTTGGCTTCTCCCATAAACGTGGTCAGGTCATAAACGCCCCGCTGGGCAAAGGCCGCTTTGAAGCGGTTATCATGCCCGACAATCCAGGCCGTGAGATACCCCGCATACGACCCACCCGTAATTACCTGTCGGCTGGTATCGACCCAGGCTTCCTTGGCGGCATCGGTGGTTGCTGCCAGTACGTCTTCCGTTGGTCCGGTACCCCAATCCTTCATGTTTGCCCGCTGAAAATTGATGCCGTACCCACCCGATCCACGCGGGTTAGCGTACACAATGCCGTAACCCTGGCTGCACATGTACTGAAATTCGTGCCACATGGATGGTTCGCCCGGTCCCCACATGGCGGTTGGGCCACCGTGCATGTTAAGGAGTAGCGGATATTTTTTCGACGCATCAAAAAAGGCGGGCTTCATAATCCAGTAATCAATCGTCTGGCCAATGGAGTTCTTATAGGTGCGTTTTGTTGGAAAACTTAGCTGCCGTTGCGCTACCCAGTCGTTGTGATTACTCAGTTTCGTCTGGATTCTTACGGCTCTATCGGCCCCCGAAACATCGCCCCGGTATAGTTCCGATGGGTTGGCTACTTCCGTTTTTGCAAAAACAAGCTGATTTCCCTGCACGTCAAAATTGGTGATGCCGCTCTCAATGTCGGTCAACTGCGTGACCTGCTTCGTGGTCGGGTCAAGTCGGTACAACGGAATGCCCCCGTTTGATGAGGCTGTGAAATACACAGAGTAAGTCGTTGTTGCTTTTTTGCTTTTCGTAGCTGCCGGAACGGTTGCCCAGGTAAAATTTCCAGCGGCCCGGTCGAACGTAATGGGAGTAATCCCCGATACAGTCGGGCCGTTGAGAGTAGCTAAATTAATCTGGGGATAATTGACGCCTGATGAAGGGCTAACGAAAAAGATGAGCTGTTTACCGTCGGGAGAAACTTCAGGTGACCCATAGCTTTTACCTGCTTCGCCCAGCAATACTGTTCGTTTTCCAGAACCGTCCGATGGAATAAATAGAACGGCATTGTCCTGTTCCCGATCTGGGTGAGTAAGTGAGTCGCGGTCTGTAACGGCCAGCAAGCCCTCACCATCAGGAAGCCAGGTTGCTGCTACAAAAGACCCGTACCCACGGGTGAGAGGTTTCGGAGCTGCCGAGGTTGCCGCATTCTCCGGTACGTCGATACTGTACAGATGTGTAAATGACGGGTCTGGTTCAGTGGTCGCTTCGCCCTGTAAGTTAAGCCGATTGATTACTTTGGCTTTTTTGTCGATAACGTCTTTAGCCAGATACGCCCTAATTTCGGCTAAAGACCCATCGGGATTGGGTTTTGTCTTTTTGTCTGGTTTAATAAAGTCATTGCTAGTGAATCCCGGCTTCTCCAACGACCAGGATGGGCCTCTTTTTCCTGGATTCAACAGGGAATCCGTCATCATCTGCGCCATCGTTACAGTACTCGAAAACGCAATCCGCTTTCCATCCGGCGACCATATTGGACCCGACGCACCGTACTCGCTGTTAGTTAGTTGCCAGGCTTCGCCCCCGTCCAGCGGCATGATAAATACCTGACTTTTTCCTTTTGCCGTTCGTACAAATGCAATCCGCTTTCCATCCGGCGACCAGGTTGGTTGCCGCGCCGATTCCGTGCCGTGCGTTAATGCTCTGGTATCGTTGGGTTTCAGCCCTGTCAGATAAATGTGGGTTTTGTACTCATAATCATCAGGCTGGCTATCCGGCTTTTTGTCGGGGGTAGTAGTCTCCGTCGTCGTGAGTGTATACAGGGCGCGTTGCCCGTCGGGGGCTAGTTCGATACTGCCCACCTGCTTGATTCGGGTCAGGTCGGTAACGGTAACTTTTGACTTGGTCTGGGCGCAAACAGTCTGCGCCGTGAATACGGTAAGAAGAAGGAGACGCTTTAGCATGAGGTAGTCTGGTGATGCAGTATTTCAGTTCAAGGTACGCTGCTATGAAAGGAGCGGCAGGTAACGTTCGCGAATGATTTTGGCGTGGTGGCGGGCATGACCAACCAGTACAAAGCCCAGTGCCAGCACGGAAATGTTCTGATGAAAACAAACGCCCGTCCGTAGTAGCATCTCATTATCGAAGCTGGCAAAAAGCAGAATACTCGACTGGCGAACGGCCGCAAATTCGACGTATAAATCGGCTATTGTCCGGCGGGTGGCGTAAGCGGTTTGGCCAAACATCTCTTCATCGTAACCGGGTAATTCTGTTTTATCACTCCGGGCAAAGCGTAGTGCCCGGTACGACAGTATCCGTTCGGTATCGATAACGTGCTGTAAAATATCCTTCACCATCCACTTGTTGGGCGCGTATCGAAGGTCGCCAATAGCTTCGAGGGTTGACGCAGGAATGTACTGATCGAAGGTGGGCGTTTGCCGTAGTGCATCCATAAGGAATACATTATCGACCTGATTGATATAGCGGTCGAAAAACTGCGGCATTACCGGAATTTCGGATTTTGTCATTTTTGTTTTGTTTGATGTTCGACGTTTGTGGTTTGTCGTTGCGCAAAGCAGTCTTCAAGTTGGCCTGAACCGCACAACTGACAAATCACAAACCTATTTCTTCACCCCTACCAACTCATTAACCAGCCGGTCGGCTTTGTAAATATACCGCATGGCGGCAATGATTCCGCCGGTATGTACGGAGATGGTCCGATTCTTATCGGGAACAAAAATGAACTCTCCGGGCAGGCTTTCCATATTGCCATCGAATGCCAAACCAACTGCCTCCAGATTTTTATTGATCATCGGACTGCCCGAATTACCACCAATGATATCATTAGACGAAATGAAGCACATCGGTTCTTTCAATAAAGCCATTGGCGGATTTTTCCAACGGGCGGGCAGGCTCCAGGGAAATTTGTCGTTGAACGAGTAATTCCGGTCGTACAAACCAGCGAACGTAGTTTTGATGGGTGCTACCGTACCATTATAGGCGTACGATTTCACGACACCATCGTTGATTCGAAGCGAAAACGTAGCGTCGGGGGGCACCGCCGTTCCGTACACATCATATAACATCCGGCCCAACTGTCCCCGCAGAACCTCCTGTTTCTGGCTCAGTTGCCGGGCCTGACGGGCAGCAGTCAAATACCGGGGGAAACCAATTTTAGCCAGTGCCAGCATCGGGTCGTTCGATGCGCTGGCAGTATTCGGCCGGGTCGTCAATTCGCTTACAAAAGCAGGGTCGGTCAATTTGGTATTTTTGACCAGGTAAGCGGCCGCTTCTTTTGGCAGTCGGATTTTTCCATCCGGACCCGTTAACGCTGCTTTCACGTAAGGGTCATCATTACCAAGGGCTGCCTGGGCTTCGGCTAAGTGAGCCGCCAGATAAGCTTCCTCTAACACCATGTTCTTTACCGTTGGTGGCACCATGAGTTCTTTGGCGCGCTCGGCGTCCTGAGGGCGGCTGGCCAGCAAATCGCTGAACTGCGTAGCAATATTGGCGAATGTCATCAATTCGCCCATCGTGCGTTCGCTGGGGGCAAGGTAATTGGCATCCTTAAAGATGGTTCGTAACTCCGCCGTGTTGGCTGCAATTTCGTCCCAGGTCTTAAGCTGTTCGACAGGAAGGTTTTTCGCTTTGGCGGCTGCCTTGAACTGATTCTCGAAAACCGCCTTGCGAGCTATCAGACTGGCATCTCGTAGCCCTTCCAGTTGACCGCCGTATGCTTTCAGGCTGTTCTCGTAGCTGAAAATTTCATTCATCACGCTGTCGCTCTTGGCCGTAACATTATAGGCCTGCAAGGCTGCGGAACGGTTTTTTAGGAGTTGAATGGTGGCGGGGGTCTGTAGATCACGATCAAATTCTAGTTCGGCCACGGTTTTGAGTCGTTCGGTATGACCGGGGTTACCAATCACGAAAATGGGTTCGCCGTCGCGGATGCCATCGGGGTTGAATTTGAAAAAGTGCGTGGTCTGTAAGGGTTTACCGTTGTCGTAAACCCGGAAAAATGAACAGTCGAGGGCGTAGCGGGGATAGGTGAAATTATCGTAATCACCACCGAAAAAACCAAGCTGTAGTTCGGGCATAAATACCAGCCTCACGTCGGTATAGCGTTTGAATCCGTACAGCGAATACCGGCCACCGTTGTAAAAGACAATGGTTTGTAATTCCAGTCCTTTCCAGCCTTCCTTTAAGCCGTATTCCTGCTTTATGGCCGCAAAAGCCTGCTCACGGGCTTGCAGTTGAGCTTGCTCGGAGGTGCCACCGTTCATAGCATCCTGTACGCGTTTCGTAATGTCCTCAATCTTAACCAGCTGGTCCACGAACAACCCATCAACTTTCCGCTCTTCGGCGGGGGTTTTGGCAAAAAAGCCCGTCGCGTTCAGGTCTTCGCCTTTGCGAGTAACACCCGTTCCCGACTCCCGGGCACAGTGGTGATTCGTCATCACAAGCCCGTTGGCCGACACGAATGAGGCAGAGCAATAATCGGCAAAACGCAGGGATGCCAGCCGGGCTTCATCAAACCACTTTTCATCGGCACTAAAATTATATGTTTTCTGGAAAAAGGCTTTCGGTGGATTGTCGAATGTCCACATCTTGCCCAAATCGAGCGGCCCGCCTTTGGTCGTATCGGCTATAGGTTGGGCGGGAGATACCCCGACTTGTAATGCCAGAAAAGCCCCTATCAACAGGAAGGCGTGAATTTTCGTAGGACGCATGAAACAGACAGAATTAGAATGGAACGAATCTAAAACGTGAAAATACGGCAAACGTTTTACCCGTACGCCAATAGCCCGGAACTCTACCAACAGAAATACACTTCATCCATCAATTGGTACCTGCTTACTTTTTACCACCAACGCGAACATAACCTATATGAATCGTAAATCTCTACTGGCTGTATGGCTAGTCTGTTGCCTTTCTCAGTCTGTATCTGCCCAACAAACCCTTTCGAATAACGCCGTAAAAGTGGGCAAAACGCACGGTGCCCTGTATTTCAACTGGGGCTACAATCGGGACTGGTACACGAAAAGCACGATTCACTTTCGTAACACAACGACGGATAATTATGACTTTACGTTTATCGATGCCAAAGCGCATGATCGCCCTGATATGCAGGACTTTTATAAAATAACCAGTCTAACCATTCCGCAGTATGACTTTAACATCGGGTATTTTTTCGATGATAAACGGGATCTTGGTATCGAAATCGGCTGGAATCACCTTAAATACATTGTCACAGATAACCAGGTTATTCACGTACAGGGTCAGGTGAGAGGGCATCAGATTGATAAAGACACGCTGGTAACCCCCGACTTCGTGCATTTACAACATACGAACGGTAATAACTACCTGATGCTAAACCTGACAAAGCGTCAAAAACTCTGGGAGTATAAAAAGATGCGGTTGAGTGCCATTGGCAAAGTAGGGGGTGGGCCGCTGATTTCGTACACCATATCCAGTATTTTGGGTAACAATGACGAAGGTTATTTTCACTACCACGGCGTAGTAGCAGGCGTGAGTGCGGGCCTGAAACTTGACCTGCTCACCTATTTTTTCCTGCAAACGGACCTACAGGGTGCCTGGGTCGATTACACCAATACCAAACTTGGGGCCGACCATCAGGGGCTGGCAACGCATCATTTTTACTCGCTGCAATACAGTTTAGCTTTCGGGTTCAACTATCCACTCAGGAAACTATAGGAAACCAGCTAAGCCAGTCTTCGGCACCCCTCTATGCTATTTCGTTTTGCGCGGCAATTTCCTTACCTACTTTGTCATCTACCCGCACGAATGGACGTATAATGAGTCGGGTACTGCGCTGGTAAGTGAACAGACGATATACCCAGTTTGTAAATACCGACAGTTTACTGCGGAAGCCTACCAGAAACGAGATGTGAACAAAAAGCCAGGCCATCCAGGCAATAAACCCGCCAAGGTGAAAATTCCCGGGTAAATCGGCAACGGCCCGACTGCGCCCCACGATGGCCAATGAGCCTTTGTCGAAATAGTCAAACGGCTTGGTCGGCTCATTTTTAAGCATCCGGCTGATGTTTTTGGCCAGGTGTTTCCCCTGCTGAATAGCGGGCTGCGCCACGCCAGGATGCCCTTTTGGGTAATCCGGCAGTTTCATAAAAGCAATGTCGCCAATGGCAAAGACATCGGTTAAGCCCTGAATCTGATTGATAGGGTCAACGAGTATACGTCCTTTCTCCACGGAATTGGGCGGAATGCCGTCAACCATAGCGCCCGTTACCCCGGCGCCCCAAACCAGGGTTTGCGCCCTGATTTGTTCGCCCCCTTTAAACGTCACCGTTTCGCCATCGTACGACTCAACCATGGTGTTGAGCTTGATGATAACGCCTAAATCGGTAAGGTAACGTTCTGCCCGCTGCCCGGACTCGTCCGACATAGGTGGTAAAACCTTGCCTACCCCTTCCACCACATAAATATTCATTAAGCTGAAATCCATACCGGGATAGTCATTCGGCAGCACATACTTGCGCATTTCGGCCAGCGAACCTGCCATCTCGACGCCGGTTGGGCCAGCACCGGCAATGACAAAGTTGAGCAAACTCTGTCGCTCATCAGGGTCGGTGGTAATGCTGGCCTGCTCGAAACACTGTAAAAACTGACTGCGTACGTTGAGGGCTTCAGGAATCGTTTTGAGCGGGAAAGCGTATTTCTGAATCTGCTCGTTCCCAAAAAAGTTGGTTTTTGAACCCGTAGCAATCACCAAATAATCATAATGCAACTCCCCAATGACGGAGGAAATCATCTTTGTCTCCGGGTCAATTTTATTTACCCGCACCATGCGGTAGAAGAAATCCTTATACCCATCGAACATTTTCCGGAAAGGCTCGGCAATGGCATCGGGTTCCAGACCGGCCGTACCAACCTGATATAGTAATGGCCAAAAACCGTTGTAGTTCTGTTTATCGAAAAGCACCACTTGCACATCTACGTCGCGCAGCGCTTTTACCAGATTCATACCACCAAATCCACCCCCAATGATAACGACGCGGGGTTTGGTTGTATCGGGTATATTGAGCGAAAGTTTATCGAATTGAAGCATAGTTATAAGAGCATTACATGCACCGTTAATTCTCAACTATAGTACCTACTAATCAGTCGTTTTGTTCAAATTTCAGACCATGGAACAGGCAATGGTTTAGCGATTTCATCGTTTCGTTATAAGCTTTCTCTCTTGGTAACTGTTTTTGCCCTCTTCGCACTTTGTCCAGCTGCTTATTGCTTACCCCATGCAGAAACTTGTACTGTTAGTACTTTCATTCATTTTCTCAATCAGTCCGATCAATGCGCAGAGCCCATCTGCCAAAGTCACCGTCAGTGGTTACGTTCGGGAAGCGGGTAGTCAGGAAGCGTTGATTGGGGTAAACGTCTATCTGCCGGGTACTACAACCGGTACAACGACTAACACGTACGGCTTCTATTCCCTGACCTTACCGGTTCAGGACAGTATTAAACTGGCGTATTCATTTGTCGGTTACGAAACGACAGCCCGAACCATTTCGCTCCGAGACAACCAAACCCGGAATGTATTGCTCACGCCCGGTCGACTGCTAACGGAAGTGGATGTGAAAGCCGGACCCACCGTGGAGAAAGTCAGCGAGAGTGTCCGGATGAGTACCATTGATATTCCGGTCAGTCAGATTAAGAAAATACCGGCTTTTCTGGGGGAAAAAGATGTCCTGAAAGTGCTTCAGCTTATGCCGGGTGTGCAGAAAGGCTCTGAAGGGCAAACGGGAATTTATGTGCGCGGTGGTGGTCCCGACCAGAATCTGATTATTCTGGATGATGCCGTGGTGTACAATGCCAATCACCTGTTTGGTTTCTTCTCGGTTTTCAATGGGGATGCTATAAAGAGCGTGGAGTTGATTAAAGGGGGCTTTCCAGCCCGGTATGGCGGGCGCCTTTCTTCTGTCATTGACCTGAACATGAAAGACGGAAACCGGGAGAAGCTGCACGGCGAAGGTGGGATCGGTTTGATTGCTTCCCGGCTTAGGCTGGAAGGACCACTAACAAAAAATAAAAAAGCCTCCTTCCTGATAAGTGGTCGACGAACCTATCTAGATGTGCTGGCGGCTCCCCTGATACGGGCCCAGTCGGGCGGAACGACAAGCGCCGGGTACTATTTTTACGACCTGAATGCTAAAGCGAATTACGATTTTAGCCCCAAAGATAAATTATACCTGAGTGGCTATTTCGGCCGGGACCGGTTTTACGCGTCAGACAAGAGTCAGAACACGGATACGGGATTGAGTTGGGGCAATGCTACCGGAACGCTCCGCTGGAACCATCTATTCAACCAGAAGCTATTTGCGAACCTATCCCTGATTTTCAGCGACTATAAGTTCCAGATTTCTGCCGTTGAGAAGAGTACGCTGGGTGTTGATACCTATTCGCTTCAATACAACTCCGGCATTCGGGATTTCTCGTTGAAGTATGATGTGGATTATTACCCATCGCCCCAGCATTCCGTTCGGGCGGGGGTTCAGAGTACCTACCACCGGTTTACGCCGAGTGCCGTGGTGTTGCAAAATGCGGGAATCAATCAGGCAATAAACAACGTCGATAACATCGATGTGCTGGAGTCTGGTATTTATGCTGAAGATACCTGGCGACCATCCAGCCGCCTGCGCGTCAATGCGGGGTTGAGACTGAGTTATTTTCAACATAAAGCGGTGAGTTACGTTCGGCCCGAACCCCGGATTTCTGCCGCCTTCACGCTCAAGCCTGACCTATCTGTTAAAGCGTCGTATGCTATGATGAATCAGTACGTTCATTTACTCTCGAACACGGGCATCGGTCTTCCCACCGACCTTTGGGTACCCACCACCGACCGGGTGAAGCCGCAGCAGTCGCAGCAGGTAGCTATTGGGATTGCTAAAGACTACACCGACAAAGGGCTGACCCTAACGGTAGAAGGCTACTATAAAACGATGAGTAACATTATCAACTATAAAGAGGGAGCCAGTTTTCTGCTTATAAATGACCCAACATCGGCCAACAGCGTACGCTGGGAAGACAACGTAACGGCGGGTCGGGGCTGGTCGTACGGGGCGGAGTTTTTCCTGCAAAAGAAAGTCGGGCGTTTTTCGGGCTGGGCAGGTTATACGCTATCGTGGACCCAATGGCAGTTCGCCGAGTTGAACGGTGGCCAACCCTACTACCCCCGCTACGACCGTCGGCACGACATTTCCTTGGTAGGTATTTATGAACTGAACAAGCGTATTACACTATCAGCCGTTTGGGTGTATGGTACGGGCAACGCCCTAACTATTCCATCGGGGCGCTACGATACCTACCGGGCCAGCAATACGCTGGTGTACGGTGGAAGCCCGGGCATCATGCAAACCTTTTTCCAGAATTCCCGAACAACGGATGATTATGGTACGCAAAAAAACAGTTTCCGGGCCGAAGCTTATCACCGCTTCGATTTCGGCATTCAGTTTCATAAACAGAAAAAGCACCACGAACGAACCTGGGAAATTAGTTTTTATAATCTGTACAACCGGCGAAATCCTTTTTTCTACCGGCTTGAGTCCGTAGCCGCTACAGCAACCGAGCCAACGCGTACGGCTCTGTTTCGCTATTCCGTGTTCCCGATTGTACCAGCGTTCAGCTATAATTTTAAATTCTGATGCCTATACTCGTACGAATTAACTATACATTTTTTGCCTTGATTGGGGTACTTCTCTTTTGGGGATGCACTAACCTGCGAAATGAGATTTCTCCCGGCTTTCTGGGTATAGAGCCACCCAAAATGGTCGTTACCTGCTTTCTCTCCCCACAGGATGCTACGCTGGCGGTGAAAGTAACCCGCTCCAATACGGTAGTGGGCGATAGCATCAGCCTATTGCAAACGGGTAATAATGTAACGAATGCTACGGTAACGCTTGCTCAGGGTGACCGGTCTGTTACGCTGCGGTATGACAATCGCCCTGCTGACAGTACTAAAGTGCAGCCTTATTACAGCATCAGTGCCCGATTGCTGCCTATTCTTACGGGGCAAACGTATATACTTACGGTAATAACCCCCAACGGCCAGCGGGCTAGTAGCACCTGTACGATACCGGTACCTGTTTTGCCAACGGCTATTACATTTGACTCACTTGATGATACCCAGAACCGGACGAAGGTGCGCCGGTATTTTGTGAAAAGCAAATGGCAGGACCCGGCAAATCAAGCCAATTATTATCAGGTTGCTGGTATTTTTCGATATACCACTTCTGCGGCAGCTATAGAAGAAAAATATAATGGACTTGCGTTCGATGATGACGCTCGGGGTCTGTTCACCGACGCTGGTCTCGATGGTACGGTGATGCCGTCAGGTCCATCAGGTCGTGCATTTATTGCTACTTCCTCAACAAGCAGCCAGCAATCAAGTTTTTTCAATCAATACAAAACTGCTGTTGTAACGGTCAACCTAATGAGCATTGACCAGGCTTATTATCGATTTCAGGAAGCTACCATCCGGCAACGCCGGTCTCGGAACAACCCTTTCGCCGAACCGGTGCTGATTCCCAGCAATATAATGGGTGGATTGGGGTGCTTTGCTGGTTACAACAACGCCATTTTGACGAAGGTGCTGAAATGAAACCGGGTGAGTTGACGTCAAGATATGACGTCAACTCACCCGGTTTGCTATTTTCTGCCAACTATCGAGGCTACACGTTTTGTGGTGCGCTATGGATAATTTCGGTCTGTTTCCGAATCGACTCCATATGGATGATTTTGTAAATTTCTTCCACTAATTCAGGGTACAAACCCAATTTCTTGCCCATGTTGGTGCGGGTTTCTAGAATCTCCTTCCAGCGGTCGGGTTGAAACAGCGTTACATTGTTGTCCCGCTTGTATTCGGCCAGCCGCTCTACCAAAGCCATCCGTGCGCCCAGCATTTCAATAAGCTGCCGGTCAACATTGTCAATGTTACGACGAGACTGCTCCATGAACGTCTGGAACTCGCGGTTCGATGATTCGACCTGACGAATTTCCAGGTGGTCGAGCATTTCACCGAATGCGGCAGGCGTTAGCTGCTGAGCCGCATCACTCCAGGCATTGTCGGGGTCAATGTGCGATTCAACAATCAGACCATCGTAGTTGAGGTCCATCGCCATCTGCGACAGTTCGTTCAGGTAGGCACGCTTACCTGCCATGTGGCTGGGGTCGCCAATGATGGGTAATTGAGGGAAGATAGACTTCAACTCAATAGCCATCTGCCACATCGGTACGTTGCGGTACTTACTGGCTTCGCCCGTAGCAAACCCACGGTGAATAGCTCCCAACTTGTTGATGCCAGCACCTGCTATACGCTCAAAGGCACCCACCCATAGGGCAAGATCGGGGTTAACCGGGTTTTTGATCAGTACCGGCACATCTACGCCACGCAGGGCATCGGCAATTTCCTGCACATTGAATGGGTTAACGGTGGTGCGGGCACCTATCCATAAAATATCCACGCCGTATTTTAGGGCCAGTTCGATATGCTCCGGCGTGGCTACTTCAACCGCGAAGGGCAAACCAGTTTCGGCCTTCGCGCGCTGAATCCAAGGCAAAGCCGCTTCGCCCATACCCTCAAAGCTGCCGGGCCGGGTGCGGGGTTTCCACACACCCGCCCGTATCACATGCACGGCTCCCAGGTCTTTCAACTGCCGGGCAGTTTCTACCAACTGATCTTCCGTTTCGGCACTACAGGGGCCGGCAATGATCAGGGGTTTGCCGTTGGTGTCAATCCAAGACCCAAGCGGCTCTACAGCTAATTCGACTTTCATATATTAGATACTTATTCTGCGAGTAATCCTACTACTCTATGGGGAACTTTCAAGTTAAAATTATGGTATATTTGCAGAGGGAATTGGCTGTTTTTCAAGCCGGTTCCCTATTTTATCTAAAACAGTTTTTAGTTTACTAAAATAAGCTGTGGCGGTAAATTAATCGTCAGACCGGATTTTCATTCTATCTTTCGGTCGTCTTTGCCGACACAAATTTACGCTATATACATAGCACCGCCCAAACGGAGCACTGATATGTCGAACCGAAGTAATCTAATGCCGGAGGCAGTCCAAGGATTTACTACCGTAAAACCCGTTTCATTTGAGGACACTTCGATTGCTTTTTCAAGCCAGTCGGATTTCAAACTCCGAAAGACCTACTGGTTATTTGCGTTGATGAATAAGGGATGGGTTGTAAAATTAGGTACTTTTTTCATAAAGATTGCCTTACGACTGCATCTTCCCATCAAATCGCTCATCAAGAATACGATTTTTGACCAGTTCTGCGGGGGAGAAAGTATCCGCGATTGTGAAAAAACGATTCGGAATCTGCACGATGTTCATGTCGGTACAATTCTGGATTACTCGGTAGAAGGAGAAGATACCGAAAAGAGCTTCGATGAAACCACGCTCGAAATTCTCCGCACCATAGAGCGTGCCAGTGAATCCCAGGATATTCCGTTTTCCGTTTTTAAAGTAACGGGTATTGCTTCAACGAAATTGCTGGAAGCCATACAGATTGGCGATTCACTAAACAAAGAACAGAAGGCTGAATTTGACCGGGTTATGCATCGGGTTGACACATTGTGTCGACGTGCTTATGAGCGGAAGGTTCGTATTTTTATTGATGCCGAAGAAAGCTGGATTCAGGATACCATTGATACACTGGCGTATGAAATGATGGATCGTTATAACCATGAGCGACCTGTTGTGTATAACACGTATCAAATGTACCGCTGGGAAAGTTTTGCTCATCTGCAGCGCGACACAGCCGAAGCCCAGGCCAAAGGTTATTACTTAGGTGTGAAACTTGTTCGGGGTGCCTACCTGGAAAAAGAACGGATGCGAGCGCACGAGGAAGAGTATCAGGACCCTATTCAGGCTACGAAAGAAGATACCGACCGCGACTTCAATATGGCCATTGATTTCTGTTTAGAACATCGGGACATTATTTCGATGTGCTTGGGGACGCACAATGAAGAAAGCTGTGAGTATTGTATGGAACATATGAAGGAGTTGGGCGTTGAACCAGCTGACTCGCACATTTACTTTGCTCAGTTACTGGGTATGAGCGATAATATCTCGTACAATCTGGCTAATGCAGGCTACAACGTAGCTAAATATGTGCCTTATGGGCCGGTTGATACCGTGATGCCTTACTTGTTTCGGCGAGCTGATGAGAACAAGTCCATTGCCGGACAGAGCAGCCGTGAGTTTAATTTGGTTAGTGACGAATTGAAACGTCGGAAGACTTGTCGGTCGAAATAAGCGTTTGTAAATAAAATCAGGTTGCGGCTGGTAAGCAAACCTTACGTGTAACTGGCAAATACTCTTTACTGGCACAGCAGACCGGACAACCACCGGAATACCGGAACGGACCCTACGCTGTGCCGTTTTTTTCACCATGATTCAGAAAAGTCCCTTCAAATTTTTCCTGCTAACCCTGGTTTTAATCGCACTTGATCAAAGTGTAAAACTGGCCGTTCATTCTTATATGGCTCCCGGCTTTGCGGGTCAGGTCAAAATCGCTGGCGACTGGCTTAAACTGCACTACGTATTAAATCCGGGTATGGCTTTTGGTATGCAGCTGGGTCATGAGTATGGGAAGTTGCTGTTGAGCGTGTTCCGACTGTTTGCCATGGTCGGTATCGGTTATTATTTGATAATGCTTGCCCACCGGGGAGCCCCTAATGGCCTGTTGTGGGCAATGGCGATGATTCTGGCGGGTGCGGTTGGAAACGTAATCGACAGTACGTTTTACGGAGTTTTTCTGAATAATGCACCTTACGGGTCGCCAACGCCCTGGTTTCACGGGCAGGTAATCGACATGATTTTTGTGGACGTTTGGGAGGGGTTTATTCCTGACTGGGTGCCACTCTGGGGAGGTCAATACTATTCGACACCAATTTTCAATATTGCCGACTCCTGCATTTTTATTGGCGTCTGCCTTATTCTCTTTTTTCAGCGTCGTTTTTTTGGTGATCAGTCTGTTGAGGACGGCATGCTGCCCGTTTCTGGCTCAGACCCAGTAGAGGTATCTGTATTACCTGCTACTGATTTCATTACTGAAGAACCTCAGCCTATTAATCAAACTGATAATCAAACGGAAGCCCAGGTACATACAGACGAAGAACATCCTATTGTATCAGAACCGGACTTAACCAATGAAGAGAAGACTACGGAATAAATTATTGAGTACCTAAACGAAGAGGGCCAATCTGATATAGATTGGCCCTCTTCGTTTAAACGATTTCTTCGATACTATTTGCTACTACCAGCCTGACCACTTGATAACAAGTTGAAAAACTGATCCATTTTCGGCGTGATGATAATCTCAGTCCTGCGGTTTTGCTGACGACCGGTTGAGGTTGTATTATCATCTTTCGGAGCAAACTCCGACCGTCCACCAGCCGTTAAACGCCCAGGAGCAACGCCAAATTTGTTTTGCATTGTTCGCACAACCGATGTAGCACGCAATGCACTCAAGTCCCAGTTGTCTTTGATTGACGCAGTAGAGATGGGAACTGCATCCGTATGACCTTCTACCAGAATATCGAGCTCTTTGTGGTCATTGACTACTTTCGCTACTTTCTCCAGCACGATTTCGGCGGCAGGCAGTACCTCGTAGCTTCCCGATTTGAACAGCATTTTATCTGATAGAGAAACATAAACGACACCCTTCTTCACCTCAACCTGCACGTCCTGGTCATTGATATCATCTAGCGACCGTTTCAGACTCATCACCAACGCCAGGTTCATCGAATCTTTGCGCTGAATAGAAGCGTTAAGATTATTTGTGTACTTGGTTTGCTCGTTTAACGTTTCCAATGACTTCTTGATACTCTCGGCACCTGACTTACTCACAATCGACAAATCCGACATCCTGTCAAGAAGATTCGTATTGGTCTTTTTGAGGTAGTCAATCTGGGCCTGCAAATCGGTAGCCTGTTTGGCCTTGCTTTGCAGGTCGGTATCTTTTGCCGTTAATTGCGTACGAAGATCAGCTGTGCGCTGATCGCAATCGTTCAGTGAAGCAACGGCTTTATCACGGGCTTCCTGTAGGGTTTTAATTTCGGCCAGGCGCTTTTTACTATTGCAGGAAGCCAGCATAGTTACAGCGGCAATAACAATCAAAATTTGTTTCATACTGATTTGGGAAAAATAACGTGTACTGAAAAAGTTAGGTTAACAGACGTTTTGTAGCACAAAACGTACTGAATCGTACTGCAAAATTAAGGGATTCTGGCGAACCGTTTTGCTATTACCATTCATATATAACGATTATGATAGCATTATTTCTTTATTTTTTTGAAAAAACTTTAAATTTTTACAGATTTTCGGGGCAGAAAACGAGACCTTCGCCCATTAGTTTTAAACTGTTTTTGCCTTATCAGGCTAACTCATCCGCGTTTTATGAATAAAACAATTGCTATTCTTTTGTTAAATGTGAGCCTAAGTGCCATGGCTCAGCCTGCTAAAGAGATCATGTATGTCGGCACCTATTCTATTCGGGGTAGCGAGGGTATCTACGTGTTCGAGTTTGACCGGAAAGCGGGCACTATGCATCAGGTACAGGCCGTTTCAAATGCCAAAAGTCCGTCATTCCTGGCGGTTCACCCATCGGGTAGTTATTTGTATTCCGTCAATGAGGGGGCCGATAAAACGGGCGGAGTGAGTTCCTACACCATTGATCGGAAAACGGGGAAACTAACATACCTGAACAGTCAATCGTCAATGGGGGCAGGCCCCTGTCATATAAGCGTAGATCATACCGGTAAAACTGCCTTCGTTTCTAATTACGGGGGCGGTAGCTTGACGGTACTGCCCATTAAAGCCGATGGTACGTTAAGTGCAGCAACGGACACTGTGCAATATGTAGGCCGTGGGCAGAACGCAGAGCGGCAGGAAAAACCGCACGTTCACTCGGCTACGCTGGCACCCGATAACCGGTTCGTCTACGTGGCAGATCTGGGTCTTGACCGGCTCAATATATTCGCCGTTAATGCTAAGGCGAGCACGATAAAACCAGCGCAAATGCCCTATGCTACTGTGAAACCCGGTTCGGGACCGCGCCATCTTACCTTCCATCCAAACGGTAAATATGCGTATCTGGTAGAGGAAATAACATCGGCAGTGGCCGTGTTTTCACGTAATGCCAAAACGGGGGCGCTAACAATGATAGAGGACAATGTAAAAACTTTGCCCGCTGATTTTAGCGGTCAAAATACAAGTGCCGATATTCATATTGACCCGTCAGGTAAGTTTCTCTACCAATCGAATCGGGGATACAATGCGCTGACTATTTTTGCCATCGGGAACGACGGCAAATTAACCAAAGTAGGTGATCAGCCGACAGAGGGAAAAACGCCCCGCAATTTCCTGATTGACCCCAGGGGGGAGTTTATATTTGTGGCCAATCAGGAATCTGATACGATCACTATTTTCAAGCGTGACAAGAAAACGGGTAAACTAACTTATACCGGTCAATCCGTAAAGGTGCCTGCTGCCGTTTGCATCATTATGCCAAACCTGTAATTTTCAATAATCTCGACACCCCTAAATACGCACAGTTAATGAAATACTGCATTGCTTTTTTTCTTGTAATCAGCGCCTTGGCCTTCGTCGCTCCAACCAAAACCATTAACCTGTTTAATGGTAAAAACCTGAAGGGATGGAAAATTTACGGTACCGAAAAATGGTACGTCGAGAACGGCGAACTCATCTGCGAAAGTGGCCCTGATAAGAAGTACGGGTATTTAGCAACCGAAAAATTCTACAAAAACTTCGATCTAACGATGGAATTCAAGGAGGAGGCCAATGGTAACAGTGGCGTATTTTTCCGCTCAACTATCGAAGGGACCAAAGTAAGTGGCTGGCAAGTGGAAGTTGCTCCACCTAATCATGATACGGGTGGTGTTTACGAATCGTACGGACGGGGATGGCTTGTACAGATTCCCGATGAAAAAGAAACCATTTTAAAACCCGACGATTGGAATACGCTTCGAATTCGGGTAGAAGGAGATCATGTACAAACGTACCTCAACGGTACTGAAATGGTGGATATGCACGACGAGAAGATTGGTAAGGGCGATGGCTCTATTGCCCTGCAAATTCACGACGGGGGGGGCATTAAAGTGCGGTGGCGAAACTTTAAACTACAATCTCTCTAAACAAAAGGGGGCGAATCACTGCGATTCGCCCCCTTTTGTTTAGAGAGATTTTTTAGTTAGCCAAATCAATATAAGACATGGTATGAACCTTATCTGCTTTAGTGTTGACGAATTTCTTGTTGGGGTTATCATAATCGGTTATGTACAGCCGATTGCCTTTCAACAACACTTCGGCCGGTTGGTCTATTCGACCGTCTTTTCCGTCCGTATCACCATTCTGGACTATTGTACTGACTTTACCATCGGGGGTAACCGTCATGATGGCATTCATACGTGAGTTGCAGAGGTATAGCATATCCGTTTTTCGGTCGATGATAAGTCCATCTACGCATAGTATCTTTTCGCTGACGTTTACTGCCTCTTTTGATGCAAGCTTACCGTCGGATGTGAGGGTTAGTTTGTAGAGTGTTCCATCGCCAAATGAGCCCGTATAAAAATTCCCCTTACTGTCGTAATCTAGTCCGTCGGCACCATTGTCGACACCCGTTTCGTTTACTTCAGTCGTGAACGTGGCTAAAACGTGTGGGTCCATCGTCTTGGGTTTCAATACAACTGGACCTTTATTTAGTTCATCGAGCGTGAAGTGAAAAACCGCGCTGCCTTTATCGTTATCAGGCATATCCCACTGGCTGTCTGTAACATAAATAGTATTGCCTTTCCATACGACAGCATTCGATAAGCCAAACCCCGTCACCACTGCCTCTGTACCAGCTGCCTTGCCGTTTTTTATGGTAATCCGCATAAGCCGCGACTTGTAATTTTTGTCGTTTTCATACTGATTATCGGCGTAGTACAAATTACCGTCAGGCCCGAACGCTAAATCCATTGGGCAAGCGTGTTTCGTATCGGGGTGCGCGGGTAAGCTGGTGAAAAATTGAACTGAATCAGGAGCGAATTTCACGATTACGCCGGGATAGCTGTTATCAGCCAGATTCGGCACCGACAGATAAACTGACCCATCGGGGGCTAGAGCCAGTCCATCGGGTGTGTTGTACTTATCAGATAGCGTATACAGCAGTTTAGGGTCACCAATAGTAGACACGGACTCTTGAGCGCTATCTAGATTACCGGTGTCAACACCTTTGGCGTTCTCTTTTTTCTGACAACCAGCAGCCAGACCCAACCCAAGTAGAATGGGTATAATAAATTGTTTCATTAGTTTACGTTGAGTGTATTGTTTGTTCAGTCGTAACTGAGTGTTCTTTAAATTGTTGTAAAGGCCCCTGGTTTACTTTTTAAAGCCCATTTGTCATGAAGCCATTACTTTTTACGGCCTGTGTTTGGCTATTGTCTATCTGCTCCATTTTTGGGCAGTCGACCAGATGGCAATCGCTTTTCAATGGGAAAGATTTTACCGGTTGGGAGACGTACCTTGATCGACCGTATGCGAAAGATGACCAGCCAAAAGGAGCGCCCCTGGGGTTGAATAACGACCCTAATCATGTCTTTTCAGTCGTTCAGGAAGATGGTAAACCTGCCCTGCGTGTATCGGGCGAAACATTCGGGGGTATCAATACCCTGGCTGATTTTGAAAATTATCACCTCCGGTTCGAATTCAAATGGGGTACTAAGAAATGGCCACCCAAGCTCGACCGTCCCCGCGACAGTGGCTTGCTTTATCACAGTGTTGGCCCGCACGGAACCCCTATGCTCTGGATGGAATCGTTTGAATTTCAGATTCAGGAGGGCGACACGGGCGATTATTGGGGGGTGATGAATGTAATAGCTGACATTACCGCGCAGAAAGGTGAGAAAGGGAATTATGTGTACCGCCCCGATGCTACACCCGTAACGTTTCAGGATAAAACACCAATTGGACGTTGGTGCATCAAAAGTCCAGACAGTGAAAGGACATCGGGCCAGTGGAACACCCTTGACCTTTATTGCCTGGGTGGTACCTGTGTGCATATGCTCAATGATAAGGTCAACATGAAGGTAACCAATACCCGCCATCTTGTCGATGGGAAAGTAGTACCCCTCACCAAAGGGAAAATTCAGATTCAGTCAGAAGGAGCAGAGGTATTCTATCGAAATATTCAGGTTGAAGGAATAAATGCCTTGCCAAAAAAACTATAATGCAGTGAAAATGACTACCACCCTTCAGGCTCAAGAATTGGCGTGGAATATCCGTACGTATTCCGACAGTCGCCGGGTGGGAGAATCTGACTACTGATGAACCCAACTAAAGCCTGATAGAAAACAACATTTTGCAGGTTTTGCTGTCGAAGTCGCCTTCTGGTAATGGAGGTAACAGCAAAATACCCCCGTGCGGCATCGGCAGGGTCACCGGCATTAACTACATTCCCGACAACGGGCGCAGGTAATGGATCAAAAATGCTGCCCGTTCGGGCATTCTGTTGTAGATACAGTTTCCAGAACTGGTAATTGGTCTGCGTAATGCTATACTGTTGTATTTCTATCAGTTGCGGCCCGACAGCGTAAACGGGTATTTGCAAAACCTCCCGTCCGCGAAGTGGATTTCCGTTAATAGCCTCATCGC
The DNA here is from genome assembly GCA_038236215.1 of Cytophagales bacterium. Lineage (GTDB taxonomy): Bacteria > Bacteroidota > Bacteroidia > Cytophagales > Spirosomataceae > Spirosoma. The sequence continues at coordinate 45,974 of JBBSTD010000019.1, forward strand.
TATATACATTGACTGCGTCAGTAGAAATTGATGTCCAGCAACGATAATTACAGAGATTTGGGCTTCCCAAACTACAGGGTACGCCTACCGAAAGCCGTGTTGTGTAGCCATAACCAGTCCACCGATAATAGTTTTTTTCGGAAGCGGGATCGGATGTATTAACGGAATAAACAAAAGCGTAGGGTTTAGACAGATTACCTGTTTTTATCAGCTTTGGCGATATGCTGTCGATAGCCGGTACAGCGGGCATTCGTTCGGGCTTGGTTATGTACCGTTTTCCGTTAGTCAATGTGATGGACAAACTATAGGCCCGTCCAACCTGACCCCGAAAAGTGGTGTCTCTTGTGCGATACATACCCTGCCCAACTGGCAGGAAATTTACTGATCGGCCCTGATCATCTGCTAGCGTTACCTGCGCCTGTTGTACGTATTGATCATTGATATTCTGCCCATTCTCACCACCATACTTCCCGGTATACGTTAGTCGAATGGTATAAGGAGGTGCTTCATTGGTTATCTGTCCCTCTACAACCAAACGCGGCTCTTCGGTACGAATAGGTAAATCCACCTGATCGATGCAGGCAACCACCGATGCTATAACAAGTAGTGTAATAATGAACCTGTACATATCAGAAGTAGAAGTTATAGGCAATGGACGGAATCAGGGTGCCAAATACCGATAACCTGTATGATTCTGTCCGCTGGTTGTAGCGTGTAAAATAAACGGAATAAGGGTTTTTATGGGCATATACGTTATAGATACCCAGTGTCCAGATTCCATACCGTTTTTGGGCTTTGTTGTAGCGGGTATCTTTCGAGAAGGCTATATCCAGACGATGGTAATCGGGAATACGGTCGGCATTGCGCCGGGAGTAATCCTGTACTGGTTCGCCATTGTAGGTATATTGTCCGTCAGGATAGGTAGCAGGCACGCCAGTATAATAAACAAAGTTGGTAGAAAACGTCCAGTTATGGGAAAGGACCATCCTAACCTGAGCATTAAGCGTATTGGGTCGATCTATGTAGGAGGGGTAATAGGCTCCTCCATTAATACGCAATTCATCGAAGGGAGTCTGCACGGCAATGAGTGAGCGGGCGTAGGTATAATTGACCTGGCCTGTCAGTCGTCCTTTGTTCTTACTAATACCAAACTCCACCCCATAAGCCCGGCCGGCAGCCGGTACCAGGGCGGTTTCAATCATTGGATTCAGAATTAGATTTGCCCCGTATCTGTATTCAATCTGATTTTGTAGTCGTTTATAATAGCCTTCCACGCTCAACTCGTACATATTATCCCGAAGATTTTGGAATAAACCCATTGAAACCTGATCGGCAATTTGAGGAGGAATATAGCGATCACTTAGTTTCCAGAAATCAAGCGGAGTAATGGCTGTTGTGTTGGAAATGAGATTGACGTACTGACGGGTACGGCCTGCACTTGCCTTCAAAGCCGTACTTTTTGCCAGTTGTACGCGCAACGCCAGCCTGGGCTCCAGTCCACCATACGTCTGCGCTGTTTGCCCCTTTCCGTAACGCATTGAATCAACTATAGCTTCCGGTGAGGTGGGTACGTTTTCGGCATAGCGGTACACCGTTTTTGGCCCCACGGAAGCGAAAGCCGAATACCGGAGTCCAGCCTGTAAACTGATTTTAGGCGTCAACTCCCATTCCGTATTGATGTAAGCCCCTAATTCCCGGCCCCGTTCGGGGTTGATTTGTTTAGCGTTTATGCTGGAATTGTCGCCCGTTGGCTGCACATTTCCTGTTTGGATGTCGTATCGAATGGCACTGACGCCCATCTGAATTTTATGCTTCTGATTTGGGGTATAAAATAGATCCGCTTTCCCTTCACGCTGCTCAATGTATGATCCAAAGCGAAATGTCAGGCCTGGGGTTATACCATCTACATTTAAGTGGTAACCGCTATAAAGTGCTGTTAAATTTAGCTGCAGGTTGGACCGGATCAGATAACTCCAGTGACCCGTTAACACATCCGTTTTCCAGCCGTAAAGCGTATCACCAGGGAACCGAAAATTATCCTGACTACGGTAGCTCGACAGAGAGATTGTGTTTCGTTCATCAGGCGTGTAAGTCAGTTTCAGACTACCATCGTAAAAAAACGCTCGACTGTTTTTTACACTTGCGGTCGGAAAAAGTTTCAGCAAATAATTGGGGAAAGCTACACGACCGGCAGCGAGCAGCGTTAATTTCTTGCTAATTGGTCCATCTACCACTACGCGAGCACTCACCGGGCTCACCCCGCCCGATACGCGCCATCCTTCTTTGTTGCCATTTCGGCTACTCATCAGTAAAAGCGAGGAAACCCGGCCCCCGTATTGCGCCGAAAAAGCTCCCTTGCTCAGGCTCACATCCTGTACCAAATCAGGGTTGATGTTAGTATAAAAGCCAAGTAAGTGCGATGTGTTAAACAGAGGTGCTCCATCAAGCAGTACTAAATTCTGGTCGGCCCGGCCACCCCGAACGTTAAATCCACCAGCTCCTTCTCCCGCCGTCGTTACGCCTGCCTGTAGGGAAAGAGCTTTCAGAATATCCGGTTCGCCGAGTACCACTGGCATCCGCTTCAGTTCGGGCATACTCAGTTGAATTTCGCCCATCTGAACTGCTTTTATATTTTTATCTTCGCGGGTAGCCCTTACATCCACCTCATCAAGATCGGTTGAGCGGGGCTGCAATAAATAGTCGACCCGTTTGTTGAAGTCAAGCGTAATCGTTTCGCGTCCCCGAATGTACCCCACAGCCGAAACATACAGCGTTAACACTCCTGGTGGATGACTAATTGAAATAACCCCGGCGCTATCGGCCCGTGCCCCGGATTTTGTTTCGGCAATGAATAAACTAGCACCAGAGATGGGCTTTTTCGTCACACCATCACGCACAACAACGCTTAGCCGAAGCTGCTGCTGGGCGAAAGAAGGCAAAGAGCAAGAAAAAAGATAAGCAAGAAAAAAAAAGCGTAGCTTCATAACATTATGTACTTAGACGTTCCAAGTCTACTTGCAAAGTACGAAAATGCGGGCAGGGTAATGCATTCTTGAAACTGCCCGACCCCATAAAACTGCACTCATTTGATATGATACACAGATTTTTTTCGACACCTGCTTGCAAAGAAGAATGCGAAACCATACTTTTGTGCCACGATTAAAGAAAACGGCAACGTTTTTTCGAAAGTTGGTTCGGTAGTTCAGTTGGTTAGAATACCTGCCTGTCACGCAGGGGGTCGCGGGTTCGAGTCCCGTCCGGACCGCCAACACAAAAAGCAAAAATCCTCTAATTCACCGCGAATTAGAGGATTTTTGCTTTATAGACTTTTCAACCGCCGGGCCTATCGGTCAATTACAGAAACGGAAGTGGTTTCAGAAACATTGCCATTGTCCCCTCTGTAGGCACAATGCTAGGCTAAAATCCTTTCTTCCAGTTTCACAGAACAATCACCCAGGTTTCGCCGATAGCCGGGTCATGAAACGGATGAACTAGCTCAAACCCTACCCGTTTGTGTGCTCGCAACGAGCGGGCGTTGTTAGCGGAAATATCCGTTATGAGTAATTGGAAACGGTTGCTATACACTTCTTTATGGTGTTGAAACATCCGGTCGAATACCTGCTGACCCCGGTATCCTTCAGCGACACAGACCTGTCTCATCACATACCAGGGGTAGTGACGAATTGGTTTTTCCTGATAAGTCAGGGAATGAATTAGGGCGAAGAGAGGTAGCAGCTCAGAGACATCGGCTCCAAACTCAGGAAGCATGGTCAGCGCATAACCAACTACGGTATCACCATCTTTGGCAATAATACTCGGTGCCGCCTGATTCATTCGACTCAGCACCTGCGGGTCATGCTCCACTGGTAAAAAAACCTGCTCGACCTGAACGTGAGCTGGTACATTTTACGAAGATTAGCCTGTTGCAGCGTGAGAATACCGAGTACATCGGCTTCGGATTGAACGGTAGTAATGGGGAGCATAATGTCAGGCAATGGTCTTCACTGGCATGTTTTTTAGAAAGACTGGATCTATTTCCGCCCCGATACCAGGCATCCTGGGTAGTTCGATGTGATAGTCGTTGTATAGAATACCCCCGTGAACAGGATCATTAGCATGTTCAAAACAGGCATCTAAATCACAAAAACGTACATTTTGTCGGGCTGCTGCGAAATGGGCATTGGCCGTTAAGCCCAGTCGCGACTCTGACATGCACCCAATCATGCAGGGAACACCAGCGGCTTCTGCGATGGCGTTGATGGCTATTGCTTCAAAAATTCCCCCACTTTTGGAGAGCTTGATGTTGAAATAATCGACTGCTTCTTCGCGTACGAGCCGGAGGGCATCGCTGGCATCGAACAGGCTCTCATCGGCCATGATGGGCACGGGTGAATGCTGGCGGAGATGTCGCAAACCGGCAATATCGTGGCGTTTAATAGGTTGTTCGCAGTACTGGACATTGTAATCGCCCAAGGCGCGCAATACGGCCGATGCCGTTACAACATCCCAGCCCTGATTAGCATCGGTGCGGATGGGCGTTTCGTGGCCTATAGCGTCTCGAATGGCCTTTACGCGGGCCATATCATCCCGGACGTTCGTACCCAGTTTTACCTTTATAGCTTCGGCACCCTTCGCCTGAATCCGCAGGGCATCTTCGGCCATTCGTTCGGGCGTATTGATATAAATCGTTTCGTCGGTGATAAGGGTGCGTCGGGTTCCTCCCAGAAACTGGTAAAGGGGCATTTGAGCAGCTTTGGCGGCAATATCATACAAGGCCATGTCGAAGGCCGAGCGCGTGGTAGGATGTCCGGGAAGATAACGGATAAGCGTATGCAGGCATTGTTCGATGGCGAGTGGGTTTTCCCCAATCAGTAGCCTTGCCATATCCTCGGCTGCGGCCAGACCCGATGCTTGTGTCTCGCCCACAATCATCCAGAACGGAGAGCCTTCCCCCCAACCCGTAATGTGTTCATCCGTTTGAATCTCAACCAGTATATTCCGGGCATGCTCGATGCTGCCCAGCGAGATGGTAACAGGGGCTTTGAGCGGAATGTCGTAACGGTAAAGTTTAATGGACGTAATTTTCATGGTTCAGGTACAGGGAGATAATAAACGGTAGCAACAGGAGTGAATAGGTGATAGCAGCCAGTAGCTACGTGTTCCAGCCTATGGTCAGCCTCTATTTCTGAACCAGATTCTCATCAAATAGGCTTGACAAGGTTTCCTGCGTTTGGAAGCCAATGAACCGATTTGCTACATTGCCTTTCTTTATAAAAAGCAATGTCGGGATTTCGTCAACCTGATACGCCTGCATCAGTTCCTTACTGGCATCAGCATCAACTTTTACGATGGTCACCTTGCCTGCATACTTCGTTTCTAGCTGCGCCATAATAGGCAACATCTTCTGGCAGGGAGCACACCAGGACGCATAAAAGTCGACTAGTACTAATTGGTTGGCAGCTAGTACCTTTGTCAGCTCATTTAAGGTCATAGCTGTAGCCTTGACCGACGATTTTGCGGGTACGCCCTCAACCGGCTTCTGTTGGCCCGTCCATTTCAGGTAGCCGCCCTGAAGTTCGTAGACCTGAGAAAATCCATCCTTCCGTAGTACTTCGGCCGCCTGTGCCGAACGCCCACCCGACAGGCAATACACAAACACGGGTTGGGCTTTGTCCAGACGCGTCAGGCTATCGCGGAAAGCCGCATTCCGATAATCAATGTTTTGAGCGTTGGGCAGATGCCCCCCACCAAACTCACCCGGTGTCCGGACATCAAGCAGTTGGGGTTTGGCCGTTTGCCGGAGTTGCTGGTCAAATGCCTCGGCTGGTAGTACCTGCGCTGATACGGCTGACAGACAGAAGGGCAGGGCAAAGGATAAAATGGCTATTTTCATGATTGAATCAGTTTGGGAACTGGCTTTTATCCAGTCCTGGAATAATGCGTAGCGCGTTTTTGTAGTATACTTTTTTTAGTACCTCATCGGGTAAGCCCATACCGTACATCCGCCAGAACGCGTGGTATTTTTTGTGGTAAGGAAAATACTCGTCATCGGTTTCCAGCACGCGGAAGTAAGTCGCGTATTCGGCAGGAACCCAACTGTCTTTACCAAACAGAATCCGGTCCTGATACTTCTCGAAAAACTTCCGGCTAGCCCTCGGTTGCCGACCCAATTCGGCAATTACTGCCCCAATTTCAACGTTCATGTTTGGGAAAACCTGCATCAGGCTGTCCAGTTTACTGAGGTCGTTTGGATACCAGCCCATGTGCGCAGCAATAAACGTCGTTTTAGGATGCTTTCGGAACACATTATGCTGCTCGGCAATGAGTTTATCCCAGGGCACGGGATCGGTAGGAGAGCGCTTGCGGCCACCGTGCAGTTTGAGCTCGAGCCACCGTTCGTTATAACGGTCCATCGGGTCCCAGAAAGGCTTGGGGTCGGCGGTGTGAATCAGGACAGGTATGCCCAGTTCACCACATTTGGCCCAGATCGGGTCAAGGCGCGCGTCATCCACCTGAACACGATTTCCCTTGTCGTCTTTAACGCTGAAGCCCAGGCTCTTGTAGATTTTTAACCCTTTGGCTCCCTTCTTTACATCGTCTTCCAGCGTTTTTACGGCCTCTGCCGTCCATCCTTTATCATTTACACCGGAGAAATTGATGTTCGTAAACAAGGCTAGCCGCTTTGGGTCAGTCTTCTGAATATTAGTCAGCGCATTATCGAAAAAGGTAGTCGCTTCGCCCGTATTACTGCTAAAACCACGACCACTTAAGTTAATCATCAGCCCCATATTCATTGCGTCCATATCGGTGAGGAGCTTGCTCAAATCGCCTTTATCCATCTGATATTGGTGGTTATGCACGTCAATGAATGGATATTTGGACCGTGTCAGTTTGTGCTCCGGTACTTTCAGCGTGGACACGGGATCGTATTCTTCGAAGCCCAAAGGCATATCGGCGGGTTTATTGGCGGGTGCCGATTGACCGCAGGCTACCAAACCGGGTAGTATCAGGACGAAAGCGTAAATCAGATGCTTCACAAGCAGGTTTTTGTTATGCTGACCGGTACGTCGGCGCGGGAGGAAGCATCTTCGCTAACAGCGGTTTAATTATACACAGTACTAGACATTTAACGAAGATGCTTCCTTCGTTATCCTGCTAAAAGTTAACGGTAAATAAGGGCTACGCAGTGAGCGGCAATGCCTTCGCCCCGACCCACAAAGCCGATGTGTTCAGAGGTGGTGGCTTTAATAGAAATATCTTCCTCCGGAATGTCCATCACCCCAGCGAGACAGGTTTTCATGGCCGGTATGTGCGGGTTGAGTTTTGGCTCCTGCAACACCACTGTTACATCCACATTCGAAATTTCGTAACCAGCCTCCCGAACCATGCGGAGTACTTCGGCCAGCAGAATCTTACTGTCAACCCCTTTCCAGCGCGCGTCTTTATCCGAAAAATGGTAACCGATATTCCGCATATTGGCTGCTCCCAGCAGGGCATCGCACAACACGTGACACACTACGTCGGCGTCCGAATGACCCATGGGCCCAAACTCGCACGGAATCTGAATGCCTCCCAGCCAGAACGGGCGGCCTGCTTCGAGCCGATGCACATCGTAGCCTTGCCCTACGCGAATTTTCATGATGCTAAATCATTTTCGTGAAGGTAGGCTTTCGTTATACTAAGAAATTCTGGTGCTTTCTCAACGGCCTCCTGCGCATCTTCCAGTGAAATATCAAAGTCGATTTCGTAATCGCCACCCTGCCGAAGATTGAATAATTCAGTAATCGTATCGCTGTACATACGCTTGAAATAACCCGTCAGGATGAACTGTTTTCTAAATTCGGTGTGAGCGCCCGTATGGGTTTTGGAAATTGGCCCATCCGTTGCGTATAGAAGTGCCAGTAGACAGTCGAACCATGCGTAAAAAGCACGGTTACAGGTTCCATCGGGATAGTTAGCTTCCAGTAGAATAGTAGCTTCTGCCAAATCGTTTTCTGCCTTTAACAGATGACTTGTAACACGGTTCTTGTCGCTCATACCAGTGTTCCTTCCAATTGTACAGCCTGATAGAAAGGTGTGTAACCTGACAGATATTTACCCGTACCTACTGGAAATATAGATACTTATACAGCATACTTCAATGCCAACGGGCCAATTATCGGTGCCATTCGTCTTACTTCATCCCGCAACACCACCAGGTAATCGACATCCGACTCGGCGTGGAAATCACCCCAAGCGTAGGAGCCATATAGAACCACCTGATCCAGCCGCTCCCCGTAAAGTTCGGCCAAGGCCTGCTTCACTTCCTGCGACAGCGTTTGTAGCTGATTAGCTGTGAGGGGTTTAGGGTCGTAGGTAATGTTCATATTGCCTGTTATTTTGGTTATGCCGCCGTTTCGACTGCCCGTCGATAATACAACGTGGAGCAATTGTCCTTGCGGAGTATCTGGCGGGCCATAGTCTGCACATCATCCGCCGTTACAGCCTGAATAAGTTCCGATTCCTTATTTACCAGGTCCGGGTCACCCGCGTTGGCTGCAAACGCAAGGTTCATGGCCCGGTTTAACAATTCCACTTCAGAAAAGGCCAGCGTGGCTTCGGCCTGATTTTTTACTTTAGCCAATTCCTCTTCTGGCACTAGCTGGTCGATAAACTCCTGGAGGAGGGCTTCCACGGCCGCATCGGCTTCTTCGAGTGACACACCTTCGTTGAGTTTGCCCTGCACAACCAGTAGTCCCGGCTCAATGGAGGCCGTAATGTAGGCGTTAATGATGCTGAACAAAGGATTGTCCCGCAGCAACCGCTGATAGAGTCGGGACGATTTACTTCGACCCAGCATGTCTCCCAGGAGGTCGGCAGCTGGGAAACCAGCATCGAAACGGCCGGGCATATGGTACGCTTTGTATAACCCGTTTAGCGGAACATTAGCCGACATTTCCAGTTTTCGGGCCTCGGTTTGCACCGGCTCCAGCGGGAGTTGGCGAACGTACGCATCGCCCGCCGGTATAAGCGCAAACCATTTGTCACACAGCTGTTTTACCTGCTCTACCGTTACGTTTCCCGCAACCACCAGAATGGCGTTGTTAGGTAAGTAGTACTTAAAAAAGAATGACTTCACATCATCGAGCGTAGCTTCCTCTATGTGACTTATATCTTTTCCAATAGTGGCCCAGCGGTAAGGGTGTTGCTGATAGGCCAATGGGCGAAGTTTGAGCCAAATGTCTCCGTAGGGCTGGTTCAGATAACGCTGTTTAAACTCCTCAATCACTACTTTCTGTTGCACATCAAGCACCTGCGGATCGAAGGAGAGGCTAAGCATCCGGTCTGATTCGAGCCAGAAAGCCGTTTCCAGATTAGCCGCGGGGAGGGTGATGTAATAATTAGTGATGTCGGGGCTGGTGAAGGCGTTATTCTCGCCCCCTACTTTCTGCAAAGGTTCGTCGTAGTTCGGAATGTTTTTTGAGCCACCAAACATCAGGTGTTCAAACAAATGGGCAAAACCCGTTTGAGCAGGATCTTCATCGCGGGAACCAACGTTGTATAAAATATTAACGGCAGCGATGGGCGTAGACGCGTCCTCATGAACAAACACCTGTAGGCCATTATCTAAAACAAATTTCTCGTAATGAATCATGAATAAAACTTTTGCGTGAAGCCCTCGTTAGATAATACGCCACGAACAAAAGTACAGTTCCGACGGTATAGAATCAAACGGCGAAACTCGTCACTTACTTTGTTCATTCTGAAACGAATCTTCCCCGCTTTACTTGGGCTTTTGTTTCCATTATTTGCTCCGGCGCAGGTAATGAATGACCCGGCTTCTCAAAAGTTGGTTCTAACAATCCTCGACCATATCTATAACCTGGAATTTTCGGAAGCTGATGGTCTGATTAAACAACTTCAGGTTCGCTATCCGCAGCACCCCGTTGGTCCGGTTTTGCGGGCTACGCAGATTGAGCAACAGAACCTCCCCCTGTCGGACAATAAAGCCGCTACGGCGCAATTCGCGCAGGCCGTTGAACAGGGCATGCAGCTGGCCAGACGCATGCTTGATAAAAACGAGAATGACCCGGAAGCAGTGTTTTTTATGCTGACCTGCCACAGTTATCTGGCATCGCTGTATAATAATCAGGGCGAATCGCTAAAGGCTGTTGGAGAGTCTAAAAAGGCGTATGATTATATAAGGGATGGCATCAAACTGGTCGATAAAAACACCGATTTTTACTTTACCACCGGGCTCTACAACTACTACGTCGAACGCTACCCGATTGATCACCCAATTGTGAAGCCGTTCATGTTCTTTTTTGCGGATGGCAACATGGCGAAGGGACTACAACAGATGGACGTAGCCGCCCAGCGGGGCTTGTTCATGCGAGCGGTGGCCAATTATTACCTCACTCACATACTGCTGAAGTACGAGAGTAACCCCGCCAAAGCGGTTGGATACGCCAAATACCTGAGTGATAAATTTCCGGCCAATCCACTCTTTACCATGACTTATACAGAAGCTCTGTTGCTTTCGGGTCGCTATAACGAAGCCCGTCCTTACGTGCAGCGGCTCAAGCAGATGCCCGGCAAACTGTTGCCTTTGGCGGTCAGTGCATTTTCCGGACTGCTGGCCGAGATGGCCGACAAAAAAGATAAAGAAGCCGCTGATTTTTACGAAGCCGCTCTGCGATTACCCGTCAATGTGCCTTACACAAAGGAGTATCAGGCCTTCGCCTACGCTGGTCTGGCGCGTATTTCTGCCCGTGCCAATGACCGAAAGAAAGCTGACATGTATTACAAGAAAGTACTTTCTATTGCTCAATATAAATCGCTAATCCGCGAAGCGAAGGCGTATTGACCGTTACTGCTGTACAGGGTCGAGCCGAGTGTAGCTCTTGTCGTTAAACTGAATCACGTAATCCGATTTGAAGTGGGTGCTGGGTCGATAGTAGTCCGTCGTGATAATCTGCGCACCCGATCGCTGGGCAATCTCAAAATCCCGGTAGTCATTCTGGCGGGCCTGTTTCGTGTCGCCATCGGCGCGGGTCCGCACCAGATACCCTTTTTTGACCAGGTTAGTAATCAGGGATTCGTCGGTGGTGGGATTGTTGAGAATAACAAAGGCGGCTTCGGGCGTTCCCGGCTCCGAGTTGGTGAACAACGTCCGGCCTTTCAAAGACGGATGACCATTGATGTAAGACGCCCGTTTGCTGCCGACCTCATCCAGCACGAACAGAAATTTACCCTTCGCTTTTTTCACCGTTGGCCAGTTCCCCGCCAGCACAGCAGCTTCGAGCGTTTCGATCTTCCCCCGCACATCATCGGGCGTAATTAGTTTGTTGCGGCCCAGACCCTGCGTCACAACGCTATCCAACTGATTCAGCACGGCGGCCGTGAATGCTTCGGGAACCACAAAGCCGGGTCGTTTGATGGTATCGTCTTTGGCGTTCATCGTTACGAAAACCGGGTAGTGGTCCGGGTGCGCATCCGACCAGCGTTTGAGTTCGGTTAAGCAGTCTGAGAAGGCGGGGCAGTTGCTTCGGAAGTCGATGTCCTGAATGTGTAGCACCTTGAAGCCGGGCGCATTCATCTCGCCCTTAGAATCGTAGGGCGGCTGGCCTTTGGCTAATTTGAGGCCAAGTGGCTGGGCATATTTGCCGCCTTTCTGATCGGCATACACGTCAATTTCCAACCCCCGCAAACCGAGGTCGAGTTGCTCCGTTAGGCTAATATGGCTGTACTCAATGGCTTTGAAACGAACGGAATCCGTCCGGGTAAGCATCGTGAAAAGGGCCGGGTCGATGGCTTGCTTATAACTGTTGTGCGAACCAATGACCTGAACCTGATTTATTTTTTTAGAGTCTAGATCAGGGATCGAAAAAGCCGTAATGGCGAGGGCTATGAGCAGGAAAGGGAGGAGTTTCATCAGGGCTTACGTTGCTATTGAATGAGCAAGTTACAGTCAACTGCGTTACCTGACCAATAATTTTGATCTGACACAACATTAACTTTTTGTAAAGTGCAGCGAAGAACGCAACTGGCGATGCTCTCCCGTCACTCTATCACTCATACGTCTGACTGGTTTTCTGCTGGCGTGCCAAGTTATGGATATACTAATTGACAGCCAGTAGATTAGCGGCTGTCAGACCCTACTATGAACGCATTTGATGGAGAGGTTTGGGCGCTTATAGTTCGTTGTAAGTAGTTTATCTTTTCTTTATGTTTTGTGTATTATTCAACTAGATTCAACAAATGAAATCAATTTTGCTACCCTCAACTAACTAGTACAATTATGATACTACACTACCTGTTACCTCCACGCATTCGCAGTGGAAAAATAATCGCCTGCTGCCTCTTGATGCTTATTGCTCTGTCAGGAACAGCAAAGCCCCTGAAGATGCGCCCGTCTGGTCTATCCTCTGCCACCTCGCTGGCTGATCTAACCGTGAGCGGGCGCGTTACCGACGCGACAACAAATGAAGGACTTGCCGGTGCCAGTGTGGTGCTGAAAGGAACGCAGCGTGGTACAACGACTGATTCTAACGGCGAGTACAAAATCGTAGTACCCGATGGTAATGCGGTACTGGTGGTTGGCTTTATCGGATTTGTGTCCCAGGAGGTCGTCATCGGTAATCGCAGTACCGTCAATGTATCCCTTGTTGCGTCGTCCTCCGATCTGGCACAGGTGGTGGTGGTAGGATATGGCAGCACGGCAAAGAGAGACATTACTGGTGCCGTTGCATCCATTAAAAGCACGGAGTTCAACCGGGGCGTTATCAACTCACCGGAGCAGCTTATTCAGGGTAAAGTTGCCGGGGTAAACGTAACCTCGGCCAGTGGCGAACCGGGTGCCCAGCAGCGGATTACGGTGCGGGGCCCCGGTGGCGTTCGCACGGGGAGTACGCCGTTGTTCGTGCTCGACGGGCTGGCCCTCGACAACTCCAGTACGGGCGGCTCAACCAATCCGCTTACTTTCCTGAATCCGCAGGACATCGAGAGCATCGACGTACTGAAAGATGCATCGGCAACGGCTATTTATGGGTCGCGCGGGGCCAATGGAGTTATTCTGATTACGACCAAACGGGGTAAATCGGGAAAGGCAACACTTAATGCGTCGGCCAGTATCGGCATTTCGAACCTGAGCCGTCCGCTGGGGTTGTTCACCGCCGACGAGTACCGTAAGCAGGTAGTAGCCCTGGGTGGGGTGCTGGACGACAAAGGAGCTAACACCGACTGGCAGAAGGAAATTACCCGGACGGCCTACACCAAAAATTACAACCTGTCATTTGGCGGGGGAAGTGAAAAAACGACGTACTACGGCTCGGTAGGTGTTCAGCGGCAGGAAGGTATCCTCAGAAACAGTAACCTCGACCGCTACACGGGCCGCATCAATGTGTCGCAGAAGCTGCTCGAAGACCGGCTAACGTTAGATGTTAACCTGAACGCAGCCTATACGGATAACCAACGCCCACCCATCGACAACTCGTCGGGCGGCTCAGCACCGGGTAGTCCGGGCAGCCTGGTAGGTGGTGCCCTCGCGGCTAATCCGACCTACCCGGCCTACGATGCCGACGGTACGCCGTTCAAATACCAGAGTGGTAACCCGCTTACGACGCTGGCTCTGCAAAAAGACGTCACCTCGACGACCCGGATTATCGCCAATATCAGTCCATCGTTCAAAATCATCGACGGGCTGGTTTATAAGCTGAACCTCGGTGCCGACTATTCGACGGCTACGCAGGATTTACAGTCGCTGGCGAGTGCGGTGCCGCAGCAGGATGGCCGGTTTGAAACGGTGTCGTCCGTTAACCGCAACACGCTGGTGGAAAACTACCTGACCTACACCCTGAACCGGACCAATCATAACCTGACGGTGTTGGTGGGACATTCGTACCAGAAGTTTTTCATTCAGGGCCGGGACTTCAGCATCAACAAGTTTCCTATTTCGCCCATCGAGCCGATTTATAACCCCGGTCTGGGACAGGATTTATCGCTGGCTAATAACAAACCCACCGGTTTTGCCATCCAGAATGAACTCCAGTCGTTTTTTGGCCGGGTCAACTACCAATACCACGATAAATACCTCGCTACGGCCACTGTCCGGGCCGATGGCTCGAGTAAATTCGGGTCTAATAACAAATATGGCGTGTTCCCGTCGTTCTCACTCGGCTGGCGGATTTCGGAAGAAGCATTCCTGAAAAACGGTCCCTTCACCGACCTGAAACTCCGCGCGGGTTATGGGCGTACCGGTAATCAGGAAATTCCGGCGAAAATTACGCAGGCTCTGTTTACTTCACAGGTTGGTCCCACCACCAGTTACCCGCTCGACAACGGTACAACCTACCCCGCCGGTACGTCCTACACCCGGCTGGCCAACCCCGATATTCAGTGGGAAGTATCGAACCAAACCAACATTGGACTTGATTTTGGGCTGTTTAAAGGTGCATTCTCTGGCTCGGTCGATTATTTCCGCAAAGTGTCGAACAACATTCTGCTCGAAGTTATCCCGGCCGACCCCGTGCAACCGGCCAGCACGTTCTGGACCAACGTGCCAGACATGACCATCACGAACCAGGGTGTCGAACTGACGCTGAACTACCGCTACGCCAGCCTGAGCGGCTTCCGCTTCGATATTGGGGGCAACATGACATTCATCGACAACATCGTCCGTAACTCTCCGTATTCGGTTATTCAGTCGGGGTCGGCTTCGGGGTCGGGGCTTACGTCGGCAACCATCAACGGGTACATCAACGGACAGCCCATCGGTACGTTTTTCCTGAAGGAGTTTACGGGGTTCGATGAGAAAGGCATCAGCACCTACCGCGATACGGACGGCGACGGCATTGTGACGGACAAAGACCGGGTTGCGGTTGGCTCGGCCCTGCCCACCAAGCAGTTTAACATCAACACTAGTACGTCCTGGAAAGGCTTCGATCTATCGCTGAACTTCAATGGCGTGTCGGGCAACAAGATTTACGATAACACGGCAAACGCCAACTTTTACAAACTGAGGCTCTCGAAAGGGCTGAATACGACAACCGAAGCCATTCAGTACGCCAATGAGTCGGTCAATAACTCGGCTCCGGTGTCGAGCCGTTACCTGAAGAACGGTTCGTTCTTTCGACTCAATAATGCCACGCTGGGTTACAGCCTCAATCCAAAAATCATTGGTATGGGTCGCTGGATTCAGGGCATCCGGCTGTCGGCAACGGGACAAAATCTATTCGTGATTACGAAATACGACGGTTTCGACCCCGAAGTCAGCACCGACCGCACCGTAAACGGTATCTCATCTTACGGCATCGACTACCTAAGTTATCCCAAACCCCGCACGTTTGTACTGGGGTTAAACTTGACATTTTAATGAAAACGAAACTGACTTCCACGCTGGCTCTGGCTGGCTTATTGTCCCTCGGCAGTTGCACAAACTTAGCCGAAAAAGTACTGGACGAATCATCGGTATCGGGTCTGTCGGATCGGCAGGCGGCCGATGGCATCCTGGCTCCGGTATATGCCCGATTACCGGATTTGTATAACCATACGACGTATTTTGCCTTGCAGGAAATCTCGACCGACGAGGCCATTCTGCCGTACCGGGGTGGCACCGACTGGGGTGATAACGGCATTTACCTGTCGCTGCATCAGCATACCACAACCAGTACCGACCCCAACGTCAGGAGTGCCTGGCTACTGGCGTTGCAGGGAATTTCGCGGAGCATTACGGCTCTCACCACGCTGCCCACGCTTAATGACCCAAGTACGAAACCGTACATGGCCGAAGCGCGGGGGATGCGGGCGTTTTACAACATGATGCTGCTGGATATGTTCGGCCTGGCGTTTGTGAAAGAAGACGTGAACGCGACCTCTGCCATTCTGCGGGGCAACGACGCTGTTGAGTACATCAAAAAAGAATTGCTGGCTATCGAACCGGATTTAACCAACGTTACCGATCCCGGTCGGTTGAGTAAAAACGCGGTCTATGGTCTGCTGGCCCGGCTGTACTTGAATGCTGCCGTGTACCGTGATCGCTACGCTACGACGCTTACGTTCAAGCCGGAAGATATGGATAAGGTAGTCGAATACACCGACAAGATTATCAACTCCGGGCAGTACCAGCTGGCTCCCGAGTATTTCTCGCTCTTCGATTCGGACAACCACACCAATAAAGAAATCGTGTTTTCCGTCGACCAACGGGCCGAACTGAACGGGCACAACCGCCTGGCTTATTTCTCGCTCTCCGGCGACCAGTTTCCGCTGCCTGCTTTCCCAGCCGCCAACGGCACCGACGGACCGGCCATCACATCGGATTTCTACCGCTCGTGGGTAGCGGCTAATGGCACCAAAGACCCGGCGACAGACCCGCGTTTTTACAAGCAGAACCTGTCGGTTTACTCTAATCCGGGTGATTCGTGCGTGTCGGCCAGTGATTTCAATATCAACCGGGGCATTTTGCGCGGGCAGCAGTACGGTTTATTGCGCGTGAACGGCGCGTTTGTGAAGTGTGCCAACGGCAACTATAAGGTTGGTAAGCTCTTCAACGTGACCCGCAACCGACCCACGCTGGCGGTTAATTTTACGGAGCAGATCGACTACACCGTGCCGGGCAGCGATTACAACACGGGTTACCGGGTGGAGAAGTACGAGTTCAGCAAAAAATCGACCAGCGGACGTAACCTCGGCGATGCCGACATCGTAATTTTCCGGGCAGCCGACGCGTATTTGATGCGGGCCGAAGCCAAACTCCGTAAAGGGGGCGACGCGGCCGCTGCCCTCGCCGACGTGAACACCGTTCGGGCCAGCCGTACCGCTCGTCAACCTGCTCCAATCGCCCTGACGACGATGAATCTGGACTTGCTCCTGCGCGAGCGCGGGTTTGAGTTCTACTGGGAAAGCCAGCGCCGGACGGACCTGATTCGCTTCGGCAAATACGAAGGTACCTGGACCGAAAAAACCAACGCCGACGTCAAGAAGCGCATATTCCCCATCCCCCAAACCGCCATCGACGGCGCGTCTAACCTGCCGGGGTATCTGATGCAGAATGACGGGTATTGATCCGATTAGCTTATCTTTCAAAATCGGCTTTTCAGTTGACTATCACTACATTGCGGTAGTCAACTGAAAAGCCGATTTTACTTTATAGCCTTACAATTACTTCTATAATGGACAGTTCGCAACCCAATCGACGGGCCTTTTTTAAAACGGCTTTAGCTAGTTTGCCGCTGGTAGCCGGTGTAGATAAATTACCTGTATCGGGCAGGACAGGAAAACTTGAAAAACCAGACCATCTCCGGTTAAGCTGCAACCTGTTTTCGTTCAATGAATCCCTGATGAGTGGGCAAATGACGCTGGAGGAAGTAATCAAACTCTGCTCCGAAATTGGATTCGATGCCGTTGACCCGACCGGCTATTACTTCCCTAACTACCCAACCATCCCGGATGATAATTACGTGTATCAAATCAAGCGAAAGGCGTTTCGTCTGGGTCTCGACATCAGCGGAACGGGTGTCCGCAATGATTTTACGCTTCCCGATGCAGCCCGCCGAAAGACCGAAGTTGGATTAGTGACAAAATGGACGGACCTGGCCGCTAAACTGGGGGCACCCGTTATCCGGGTTTTTGCCGGTACGGGTAAAGAACTGCCGGTGGGCTACAATCGGGAAGAAGTAACGGGATGGGTAGTCGAAGCCATTCGGGAATGCACGGATTATGCCGCTAAACGAGGGGTACTGATTGTGCTACAAAACCACGCTGATTTTATCCAGACGGCTGACCATATTCTGGACATTCTGCAACGGGTCAACTCCGAATGGCTGGCCGTTAACCTCGATATTGGCAGTTTCCGAATCGGCGACCCGTACGAACAGATTGCCCGTGTGGCCCCACATGCCGCTACTTGGCAAATCAAAGAAAATATGTTCGTTGATGGCAAAGAAGTCGAAACCGATTTAGACAAAATTGTGAAGATCGTGCGCGAATCCAGCTATCGGGGCTATCTGCCAATCGAAACACTTGGCAAGGGTGACCCGCGCCAAAAAGTACCGGTCTTTTACGAAAAGGTGAAAAAAGCGTTGATAGCTGCTTAATAATCCACATCCAGGTTTAGCACTTTCCGAAGCTCATGTAGGGCGGGGTTTTTCTCAGCCAGGAAGTTGTACTTATCCTGCGAACTGTAAATCATTTTCTTCACATCCTGCTGCGTCACGGTGTGCTCCAGCTGAATCTGGCCGTTCTGTAGTTCGTTCCGCAAGTACCCCAGCAATTCCGGCTTCAATTCGGTCAGGTAGCCTACCTGTAAGGTATTATCGAGGTTGATACGGATGATTGCTCCTTCCAGCACCAGTTCCCGGTTGAGTACCAGTTGCTCCGTAGCGGAATCATTCTGCTGTTGCCGAATTTTGGCAAACGATACCCATATATCCTGCAATTGCTCTAAATCAAACGGTTTGTCAGGGCGCGCCGGGATAATTACCGCCGGAGTATCATCTGCCTGAGCCGTCGGCTTTATGGCTCCCGACGTCAGCGGTACTGTCGAGCGCAGTTTGCTGGTTGCCGGGCGTTGCAACGGGGTAATCTTTGGCTTGGTGGCTGGATCCTGCGTTGTAATCGCACCCGACGAGGCCATTATGTCTTTCACACTGGCGGCATCTGGATAGCTATTTTCAGTTACCGGAGACGCTTCTGCGGGGGCTTCAACCAATAATGGGGTAGCGACTGCGTAGCCGTTAACCGGTTCACTGGTGATAGGGTGGCTCTCGGTTAATTTGGAGCCAGGATCAGGCTGGGGAGAGCTGAGTTTCGGATTGGCGTTTTTTTTTTCGGGACTGACCAACTCGACAGCACCAGATTCTTTACCATGAGCACCATTCAGCGGAAGGTCAGATAAGGTTTCCCAGTTGAGCAGGTTACGAAGATTGGCCAGTTTCATCAGCCACAGCTCCGTATGTAGCCGCTGGTCTTTGGCCTGTTTATAATTTATGTCGCACTGCCCGCCCAGACTGAGCGCCGATAGTAAAAACGACATCGGTGCCCGCGCCGACTGATCGAGGTACTGCCGACGAACGTTTTCGGTTACCTGAAGTAACTGCACCGTAGCGGCATCCTTGCAAACCAGCAAATCACGAAAGTGCCGACACAGACCCACCACAAACTGGTGCCCATCGAAACCCTTGCGTAAAATCTCATCAACCGTCAGCAGGCTTTGGGGCAGGCTACCGGCCAGCAGTAAGTCGGTTAGTTTGAAATAATAATCATAATCCAGGATATGCAGGTTATCCAGCACTTCCTTGTACCGAATAACCCGGTCGGCGGCAAAGGTCACGTTCAGGTCGAACATGGACAGGGCATCGCGCAGGCCACCATCGGCTTTCTGAGCAATGAGGTCGAGAGCTTCGGGCTCGGCGGTAATGCCTTCTTTCTCCGAAATGGTTGCTAAATGGCTGGCAATGTGCCCCGGCTGAATCCGGTTGAAATCGAAAATCTGACACCGTGACAGAATGGTAGGCAGAATCTTATGCTTCTCCGTCGTGGCCAGAATGAAAATAGCGTAGGCCGGTGGCTCTTCCAGCGTTTTTAAAAACGCGTTAAAAGCCGCCGACGAGAGCATGTGTACCTCGTCAATAATATAAATCTTGTATTTTCCTGACTGGGGCGGATATCGTACCTGATCAATCAGATTCCGAATGTCCTCTACCGAGTTGTTGGAAGCGGCATCCAGTTCGTGAATATTAAAGGATGCATTCTGATTAAAGCTTACGCATGACTCACAAGTATCGCAGGCTTCTCCTTCGGGACGGTCCGGCGCTGCGGTCAGGTTTTGGCAATTAATGGTTTTGGCAAGGATACGGGCACAAGTGGTTTTGCCTACTCCGCGAGGCCCGCAGAACAGGAACGCCGATGCTAAGTGATTGGTCTTGATGGCATTCTTAAGCGTAGTCGTAATGTGCTCTTGCCCCACCACCGTATCGAAGGTAGCTGGGCGGTACTTGCGGGCCGAAACCACAAAATTTTCCATACCGCAAGTTAGCACGGGCGGGTCGGATTTCAAATGGATTTGATGGAGTGACTAAGGTAAAGGGATTATGTATGAACGGTCATTCGTTTTCCTAAATCACGTGACCACAGTGCGGACACACCCGCTTTGAGGGGTCTTTTTGCGTACGAATCTGCTCGGTGAAACCGGATACCAGAATACCCGTTGGTAAGGCAAAAAGACCGATGCCAACGATGGCCGAAATGCCCCCCAGTAGCTTACCAAGGGGTGTAATAGGAAGAATGTCACCGTAGCCGACGGTAGTCATGGCACTTATTCCCCACCACATGGTGGCCGGAATACTGGTGAATTTATCGGGCTGGGCCGGGTGCTCAACGAAATACATTACGCTGGAAAGGATGATGAGCATAAATACCACGAATGAGAGACTTAGCACAAGTTCCTCCTTTTTTTCTTCCACCACGCGCTGAATCATTCGGAACGCCTGGGAGTAACGGGATATGCGGAATAAGCGGAAAATACGAAAGAGCCGTAAAATTCGAACCACGCCCAGGTCGGTAGCAAACAACGAGAAATAAAACGGGAAAATAGCCAGGAAATCAATGATGGCCGAGGCCGAGACGATATAACGTAGTCTTCCTAAAATGGGATGATGGTATTTTTCATTCTCTACGCAAACCCACACCCGCACTAGGTATTCGATGGAGAAAAAAAGGACAGAAAATAGCTCGAAGTCGATGAAAAGTTGTGCGTACCGCCTATTGTATTCTGGCACGGTATGGAGCACAATAGCAATGGCATTCAGAGTAATAATCGTAATGAGTACCAGATTGAAAACCAGACTGATGCCCCGGCGTTTACCGGCAGATGTTTCGAGTATACGGTACAGGAGTTTGCGTAGATGCAGCATGGCAGATTGGAGTCGTAGGGCGATGATGCAAGCTACTCACCAAAACCTAAACTAGTCCTACCGGACGTGCCCGATTAAGATAGAGCAGCCGATTCACCGTCCGGCCGAATTCCTCGGTAATGCCGTATGGTTACCCAGGCAATGACCACCGCAACAAGAACCAGGGCACCAGCAAAGAGACCAATGGTGGGTGCTTTGACAAAAAGCAGGGCGCGGCCCGCGAAATACGTACCGCCAATATCGCACAGATTAACTAGGGCCATGTAGGTAGTAAACTGAGAACCCTCTACCCCTTTTCGACAAATACTCATCAGCACCGGCATGGCTGCGGCACTCACGGCCGGGTCCAGAAAATAAAGCGCAACCAGCCCGTTTTGGGCTACCGAATGCTGAACCCAAAAGGCCGAGCTCATATTGAACCCGAGTAGGTAAACGGCAATAAAGCCCAGCATAATGACTAATAGCCGTTGCGCTCCAAACTTGTCGGCTATATAGCCCCCTGTTAAGGCAACTACCGTTGCCAGAAGCATGCCGTATGTCCCCGTCAGTACTGATACGTCCGTATCGAGCCAGCCGAGTTCATTAATCAGGTGGTAATTGTACGCCCGTAGAAACAGGGAATTGCTGGTATAGGCCAGTAAAATGGCCCCAAAAAGAAATAGACTTCGCCGAGTAAACAGGCCGCGAAACAGCTCGGTGAACAGCCATCGAAAATTGGGTACAGGTTCATAAGGCTGGTCGTCTTTTACAGGATGAGGCTGCCTGTCTGGTAATATCCGGGAGAAAGTGGGCCATAATTTATCGCCGGGCTTCTCCCGGATAAAGGCCATCAACAGTACACCCGTTAGTAAGAAACCCATCTGTGCGAGTGCTGCCTCGTGGAATCCGTACCGGCGGAGGATAGTCGCGAATACGGCTGCTCCAATGCCCGTACCGACCAGATAACCCGCCCGCATAAACGCATTTACTCGTCCGCGTTCGTCATCCGGTATCACGGTGATGGCCATAGCATCCACGCTGGCATCCTGAATGGCGGCAAAGAGACTTCGCAGGCAAAACAACCAGGCCAGCGTACTTATCTGGGCAACGGGATTTCGGACGAAAAGCAGCACGGCAGAGGCCAGTAACGTCATTAGTTGAGAGCCTACCACCCACGGTTTTCGCCGGCCCATAGGTGAGCCCTGAAAGCGGTCAATTAACGGCCCCCAAATAAATTGAAAAGCCCAGGGTAAACCGATAATGGCGATAAATGACCCAACCACGTCTGGCCCAACACCTTCGGCTGTAAAGTAGTTGGCTAATGCTGTCAGGTAGAACCCGGATGGAATGCCCTGCATGACATACAGGTAGAAAAAGACACCGTACCGTAACGGGCGGCTTTGGGCCAGCGTGAGTGGGTTGTTGGCGGATGAAGAAACCACGGGCACGCTTTTTGTCGTTTACAGTCTACTTCGGAAAAGTACGTAGTACATACTTACTCTACATGATGAAACTTAAAAACAAGGTTCAGGCGAATTTTATGGTTGGGTCTCTACCTAACCAACTCAGATAGTGCTCGAAGAGAGCCAGCCTAGATTCAATAAACTTACAAGCATGGCGGAATAAGTTAAAACCC